>JACPVJ010000179.1 GCA_016191785.1 Myxococcales bacterium
CCTCGAGCTCGGCCTCGAAGGCAAGTACGTCGACGTGCGCGACGGGTACTGGACGCCCCGCGCCACGCTGGGCATCGACGTGCCTTACCTGGGCCGGCTGCGCGGGGACATGGCGGTGAGCCGCCCGAACGACTCGAATCGGCGCGCGTGGCTCGCGTCCGCCAACATGGCGTTTCACATGAGCGGCGCGGGCGGCAGCGCCGAGCTCGCCGGCGGCGCCGTCACCGGCAACGGCCTGGGCAAGAAGGGCTCGTTCGGCGTGCAGACCGAGGTCGCGATGCGCGGCTTCCGCGAGGCCTCGGGGCTGGAAGGGCCGCGCTACGCGGTGCGCATCCGGCTGGAAGAGACCCCCGGCACGCGCGGACACGTGGCGCTGCTCAAGCAGCTCTGGGGCCTGGCGGAAGAGAAGACCGTCGACGCCGTCGTCCTCGAGCTGCGCTCCGCGCCCGCGGGGTCCATGGCCCACGTCCAAGAGCTGCGCGACGCAGTGCAGCTCTTGCGCGCGAACGGCAAGCGCGTGCTCTGCCACCTGGAAGATGCCGGCGGCGCCGAGCTCTATCTGTGCTCGGCCGCCAACAAGACGCTGATGAACCCGGCCGGTGGTCTGCGCTTCGCCGGGCTGAAGTCCCAAGCGATGTACTTCTCGTCGCTGCTGGGCAAGCTCGGCATCCGCGCCGACTTCGTCCGCATCGGTCAGCACAAGAGCGCGCCCGAGCGGCTGACTCGCGACTCGGCCACCGAGGTCGCGCGCGCGGACAAGATCGATCTCTTGCAACAGCACGAGCGGCAGCTGGTCGAAGGCGTGTCGCGGGGCCGGCGAATCGCCGTGGCCGACCTGCGCAAGCGCATCGCCAGCGGTCCGTTCATCGCGTCCGAGGCGTACACGGCGGGCTTCATCGACGGGTACGCCTTCGACGACGAGGTCGACGACGCGGTGGACAAGCTGGTCGGGCGCTCGACCATCTTGATCGACGACGAGCGCGCGCCCCGCGCGCCAGCGCGGTTCGGCGTGGGTCAGCGCGTGGCGCTGGTCTACGTCGACGGCGACATGGTGGACGGCAAGAGCAAGACGGTGCCGCTCTTGGGCATGAAGCTGGCGGGCTCGTACACCATCGCCAAGACCCTGAAAGAATCCCGGGAAAGTCCGCTGATTGGCGCGGTGGTGCTGCGCATCGAGTCGCCGGGCGGCTCGGCCATGGCGAGCGACGTGATCTGGCGCGAGGTTCAGCTCACGGCGAAGGTCAAACCGGTGGTGGTCAGCATGGGCGCGTCGGCGGCCAGCGGCGGCTATTACATCGCGTCGCCCGCGACCCGCGTCTTCGCGAACCCGCTGAGCATCACCGGCAGCATCGGCATCTTCTACGGCAAGGCCGACGTGGCCGAGCTCCTGAAGAAGATCGGCGTCACCGTCGAGACCTACAAGACGGCGCCGCGCGCCGACGCCGAGAGCATCTATCGCCCCTTCACCGAGGAAGAGAAGAAGGAGCTACAGAAGAAGGTCGGACAGTTCTACGACGTGTTCTTGTCGCGCGTGGCGCAGGGTCGCAAGCTCGACAAGAAGGCGGTGGACAAGGTCGGACAGGGTCGCGTCTGGACCGGCGAGCAAGCCCTCGACCGCAAGCTGGTGGACGAGCTCGGGGGATTGCGCCAGGCGCTGGCCCACGCGCGCCAGCTGGCGGGGCTGCCCGAGCACGCGCCCCTCCTCGAGCTGCCGCCGCCGGATCAGTCGCTGATCGGCAAGCTCTTGGGCGTCGAGGGCGTGGGCGCGCAGGCCGGCGTCGAGCAGATCTTGCCCGGGCAGCTGGTCGATCTGGCGCGGGCGCTGGCGCCCTTCGCCGTGCACGCGCCGGACAAGCCCCTCGCCCGCATGGAGCTGACGCCGGTGAAGCCGTGACGGCGCTGTTCGAGCTCGACGGCGCGCGCATCGATCGCGACGGCGTGCCGCTGATCGAGGGCCTCACGCTCTCGAGCTCGGGCCCGAGCGCCGGCCTGGCGGGTAACGTGGCGGGCGTGTTTGCGTTGTTCGACCGGAGCGCGCACCTGGTCGCGGGGCGGGCGCTGGTCTCGGGGCACCCGGCCGAGGGCGCCGTCGCCGGGGGTGTGCTCGGCGTGTGCCGCGCCGAGCTGACGCTCCCCGAGAGCTGGGAGCTCGGGCGCTACTTGACCGAGGGCGCTCGGCTGGGCGGTCTGAGCCGTCGCGAGGCGGCCGATCGGGTGCGCACGCTGCTCGCCGAGCTCGATCTTGCGCACCTGGCCACGCGACGCCTGAGCACGCTGACCCCGGCCGAGAAGCGCGCGGCGGGGTTGGGCTTGTCGTTGCTCGACTCACCCGCCGTGCTCGCGATCGAAGATCCGGTGAGCGGCCTCGACGATCGCGGCGTCGAGCTGGTCTGCCGCGCCGTCGAGCGCGCACGCGCCGGCCGTCAGTTGCTGATTTCGTCGCGGGCCCTGCCGCGCACGGGCCCAGAGCACACCCTGTGGGCGGGCCTCGACGAAGTGATCGTGATCGAGGCGGGCGCCGTCGTGGCGCGCGGCCCCCTCGCCGCCCTCGATCAACCGGGCGACCGCTACCTGGTCTCGGTCACGCGCCACGCGGCAGAGCTGCGCGCAGAGCTCGAGACCGCTGGCTTCGGGGTCACGCTGGCCGGCGAGAGCGCGCGGCTGGTGGTGAGCCTGCCGGACGCGAGCACCACCGACGCCATCGTCGAGGCCGCCCTCGCGGTGCAGGCGCCCATCGTCGAGCTGGTCCCGCTCTCGGCGGCGCGCTAGGCGCCCCACAGAACGGCCAGGCGGTGAGCGCTCGCCCTACTTCAAGGCCGGGTGCTTCGCCAGCTCGCAGGCCCACGGGTCGCCGGTCTTGCAGCCATGGGCGACGAGCTTCTTCGCTTGTTCCTTCTGATCCGCTGCCAGGAGCACCACGCCCACCTGCGTGCAGTCACGCGCCGTCCCCGCCTTGCACGTCTCCGTCCAGGTCTGAACGGCGGCGTCCGCCATCTGCGAGTCCAGCCGGTTCTTTGCGCCATACAGCTCGTTGCTCAGAATGCACGCCATCAGCTCCCCCGAGCTGCCGGCGGTACCCGTCTGCTGCATCTTGTTGCAGCTCTTCTGGAACTCCACGCCAGCTTGTTTGGCGTCCTTCTTGTGCCCGCCGAGGCCTGCCATGAGCATCACTCCGCGCCAGATGCACCCCGCCGGGTCGAAGTCGCAGACCTTGTCGTAGATGGCGGCGGCAACCACCGCGTTCTGCGGCACCCCCCGACCGAACTCGAACATGTAGCCGTAGTTCGTGCAGCCGATGGCCACGTTCCCGTCGCAGGCGCGCTTGAACAGGCCGGCGGCGACCTTCTCGTCTTTCGTCAGGCCGCCCACGCCGCCCAGAACCATCACGCCGAGATCGCTGCACGCCGCCTCGTCTCCGCCGTTGCAGCCCATCTGCAGCAGCCGCACGCCGGTGGCCTCATCCTTCTGCACCCCCACGCCCCACAGCACGGAACGGCCGGCTGAGCTGCAGCCGACGGCCAACCCTTCCTTGCACGCCGCGGCGTAGAGCTTCACCGCTTTGCCAGCGTCCTTGGGCGCGCCGCGCCCGTTCTCGAAGGCGATACCCAGGTTGAAGCACGCGTTTGCCCAGCCGGCCTCGCACGCCTTGGCGAAGAGCTTGGCCGCTTCGTCGTGGCTCTGAGTCACGCCTTGCCCCAGCGCGAACATGATCCCGAGCGTGTCGCAGCTCTGGGCGTTCCCCTTCTCGCACTGCACACTGCAGTCACGCACGTCTTCCAGCTTGCACACGTGTGTGCTCGCCGCTTCCGGCTTGGTGCACTTGCCGTCGGCAAAGACGAACCCCTGCGGGCAGGCCTCGGCTTCGAGCGTCGCCTTCGGCGCGGCTCCGGCTGCGGCTCCGGCCCCGCCCTGCGGGGCGCTGCGCTCGTCGAGGCGTACCAGCTCCAGCCGAATCAACGCGCCGCACTGGGCCGGCGGCCCCTCGGCCTCTGGCGACGCCTTTCGGCAGGCGTCGAGCGCTCCGTCCATGCTCTCGACGCTCTTGCTACGCGAGATGTCGGCGGCCACGCCGCTCCCGAACAACTCGGCGACGGTGCGAGCCTTCCCCTTCGCTCCCGTCTTCATCGCGAACGCGCCGATGGTCGCGCCTCGGACGAAGTGAGTCGCCCCCTGACAGCTCCCCTTGAGGTCCTTCTTCGAGGCGTTCGCCCAGGTGGTCTTCTTCTTGCCGACCATCACGATGGCGACGTCGAGCTGCTGGCTGCGCCCGAGCTCCCCGCCGACGTTCGCCAAGATACCCAGCCCCGCCGCCGGGAGGTTGGCCTTCACCTCGTCAGCCGACTCCAGCCGCACCACCTGCTCCTTGGTGTTGACGCCGATGAAGCCGTAGTTGCCGTCGATGTGGCAGTCTTTGAGCAGGCGCAGCCCGCGCGGGTCGTAGGCGACGACCGCCACACCCTCGCGCATCGCCACCTCGAGATCGCCGCGGTGCTCGGGCTGCCAGTCGACCACGAGCGGGTGCCCTTTTGCTTCGATCACGAACACGCTCTCCGAGCCGCGGGCAGCAGCCGCGTTGGGATCAGCCGGACGGACCAGATTGCGATCGGGACAACCGGTGAGCAGCGTCAGTGGGAGCCCGAGCAGGGCAAGCCGCAGAGAGAGCTTTTCCATGGTCGCGGAGAGTACTTCATCGGACGAGCGTGTACAGGCCGTCGTCGCTCGGCGCCGTGACCGGGGCTCCGCCGTGCCGCCCGCTCTTCAGGATCTTTCAGGGATCGAAATCCGCGCCGTGGAAGTACGCTGTGGCACGATGCGCGCGCTCTTCATTGCGTTGGTTTTCTCGCTTGCGACGGGTTGCGGTGGGTCCGGCTCGGGAGGGTCCTCCCCTTCTGGGGGCGGGGGCTCCCCCAGCGGCGGAGGTGGTCCGGGCGGCAGTGGCGGCGCGGCGGGCTCGGGAAGCACGGCGGGCTCGGGAGGCACGGCGGGCTCGGGTGGCGCGGCGGGCTCGGGTGGCGCCTCCGGATCCGGCGGCGCCAGCGGCTCCGGGGGAACCGCGGGCTCCGGGGCTGCAGGCGGAGCGGGGGGAGCCGGCGGGACCGGGGGCTGCGGAGCTGGGCTCACCGACTGCGGCGGGACGTGCGTCAACCTCCAGACGGACATGGGCCACTGCGGCGCCTGCGCCAGCGTGTGCCCGGCGGGTGGGTCGCTCAATTTCCACGGCTTCGGCAAGTGTGAGGCCGGGGCGTGCAAGATCACCTGCTCGGGCGCGTGGGCCAACTGCAACGGCGACCCCAAGGACGGCTGCGAGGTCAGCCTCTCGGACTCCAACCACTGCGGGACGTGCGGCCGCGTCTGCGACAGCGGGTGCAACAACGGCACCTGCCAGTGGACGAAGGTCGCCAGCACCGTCGCCTCGCCCGGAGCCATCGCGCTCGACGCCACGAACGTGTACTTCGCGGCGGGCACGGGCATCTACAAGGTCGCGAAGAGCGGCGGGACGCCGACGTCGCTCGCGACCCTCCCGTCCCAGGCCGGCCCGGGTGACATCGCGGTCGACGCGACGCGGGTCTACTTCATCGACGCCACGCTGAGTGCCAGCGCCATCCGCTCGGTGTCGATCACCGGCGGCGGGGTGACGACCCACGGAACCGCCGCCGTCTTCAAGCTCAAGAGCCTCGCGATCTCACCGACCCACTTGTTCTGGTCCACCGGCTTCGACGGCACGGTGGAGTCCGTCCCCCTGGCGGGCGGCGCGAAGGTGACCTTGGCGAGCGGGCAGCAGTACACGGCCGGGCTCGCCTTCGCGGCGGGCGCGCTCTACTTCGGGCAAGCCGCGTCTCCGGGTGGTCTCTGGAAGCACGACCTCGGCAGCGCCTCGGCGCCGGTGAAGCTCTCGAGCGTTCCCCAGGTGACCGAGCTCACCGTCGTCAGCGGGACGGCTTACTTCGCTGGTGGCGGCGGCATCCAAGCGCTGCCCGTCGCCGGGGGCACGGCGACCCAGCTCGCCAGCGCGAGCGGGGTGCTCGACATCGCGAGCGATGGCAAACACGTGTACTGGAACGTCGACAACAACGGCACGAGCATCCCCCTCTACCGCGTTCCGGTCGGCGGCGGCCCGGTGTTCAACGTGGCGAGCTACCTCAAGTACCCGACGCGGATCGCGGTGGACGACACTCACATCTACTGGACCGACACCACGCAGAACGACGTGAAGCGCGTGAGCAAGTAGTCGCCCCCCCTTACGAGCCCGCAGCGCTGGCTTGCTGACCCCCGCCCAACCGGGAATACTGGAGCCGCGCATGCTCTCTTTTGGGGTATCGAGCGGGCGGACTTGGGCGGCGCTCGTGTGTGCGACCGTCGTGGGCTGCGGCGCCGACCGAGCGGATCAGAGCAGCGGCGCTGGGGGTGCGGGCGGTGCGGGGGGCGGCGTCGGTGTGGGCGGCGCCAGCGCAGGTGGCGCTGGTGCGGGCGGTTCTGGGGGGTGCGCACGACAGGTCAGTGGGGGCTGGACCTTCACCTGCGCGGTGAAGGTCGACCGCACCGCGTGGTGTTGGGGAGATGCCCCCGACCTGGACGGCTTCACCGAGAGCGCCCACCCAGTCATGCTGCCCTCCCTTGGAGCCGACGTCGAACAACTGGCTACCGGCTGGCATCATGCTTGCGCCCTCACCAAGGCCGGAGTCGTTCGCTGCTGGGGGTCCGACGAAACCGGCCAGCTCGGCGACGGCGACCCAGCCTCCGCGACCACGTTCGCTTCGGGCGCCACCGCAATCGCATCGCGCCACAAGCACACTTGCGCCGTGAAAGCCGACGGCAGCGCGTGGTGCTGGGGCGAAAACAACCGAGGTCAGATCGGTGACGGAACGAAGTTGGACCGGCACGTCCCCACCAAGGTGGTGGCCATCGGCGTGGCTGCCACGAAGGTGACCGTGGGCAGCAGTCACAGCTGCGCCGCTACCAGCGACGGCGTGGTCTGGTGCTGGGGGCTCAACTCCCACTGGCAACTCGGCGATGGGACGACGGAGGACAAGTCGATTCCCACGCCCGTGCTCGCGCTCGCGACACCGGCCGTCGAGCTCACCGCGGGCCACGATTTCACCTGTGCGCTCGAGCAGAGCGGTTTGGTCTGGTGCTGGGGCGAGGGCGCCGGCAGCACGACGCCGAAGGTCGTTCAGGGGCTCGGCTCTGTCGCGCACATCGGCTCTGGTTGGCTCCACATTTGTGCCGTGACGACCGCCGGTGGGCTCCGGTGTTGGGGGGACAACTTCACCGGACAGGTCGGCGACGGCACGACCGACGACCAGCTCGACCCAGTTGCCGTCTTCGACTCTGGCGCGGTCGGCGTGGCCGGAGGCCACTATCACACATGCGCGGTCATGTCCGACGGCACGCTCCGGTGCTGGGGTCAGAACGCCTTTAGCCAGCTCGCCGATGGCACGGACCAGACACAGACCAGCCCCGTGCCGGTCGTGGGTCTGTGTCCCTGAGCAAGGCCAAGCTCGGGGATTGAGCTTGACCGCCCCGCACCGGGGTGAGATCCAACCGCGCGACGGCAACGGGGCGTGCCATGAGCGAGGAAGACAAGAAGTCCTTCGACGCATTCGAGTTCGTGGCGGCGCTGTTGCTCGGGCTCGGCGCGGTGGGCGGAGCTTGGGCCAGCTATCAGGGTGACCTGTGGGGCGGGCAGCAACAAGAGGCCTACGGGGAAGCCGCCACCCAAGCCACGCGAGCCGCAGCGCACTACAACCAGGGCGTGACCCGGCTGATGCGCGACATCTCGCTCGACATCGAAGCGAAGAAGCAGATCGTGGAGGCCGTCTACAGCAAAGACACCGCGACTCAGGAGCGGGCCCTGGTGATCGCCTCGTACATCTACGCTCAGCAGCTGAGCGACGAGGGCTACCGCGTCACCGGACTTCCCGCGAAGTACCGGACCAAGGAAGGTCGCGGGGACGAGCGGTTCATCCCCGTGGAGTTGATCGCGCCCACGCTGGAGAAAGAGCTCGCGGCGGACAAGGCCTATGTCGCGACCATGCTGCGCGACGGCAACGACGGGTTCGCGAAGTCCGAGCAGACCTTCGATACCGGACGCAAGGCCAACGAGACCGGGGATCAGTTCGGTTTCGTGAGCGTGCTCTATACCGTGGCCCTGTTTCTCGCTGGCATCGCCTTGGTGTTCAAGAGCCTGATCCGCTGGGGCTTCGCAGCGCTGGCGTTCGGCTCGCTCACCTTCTCGACCATCTACTTGTGGAAGACGCCATGGGCGGGGGCCTCGGCGCCGCCAGCACCCGCGGCGTCCGCCGCCGGCTCGGGGGCGCCCAGTCCGGCGGCTTCGGGCAAGTAGCGCGCCTGTTCGCGCAGGCGCGCGAGGCCGGCGCTCGCGCTACCCTCCGAGGCATGCGAGGGCGCTACTGGGGAATGGCACTGTCGGCGCTCGCCCTGGCGTGCGCTGCCGGGCAAGGCGGGCAGCCGAACCCCCGTGCCGATTCGCGTGAGCCGCGGGAGGCCCAGCGCTCCACAGCAACGTGGTCGTACCACCCTGGACCAGCGCGCTTCTCGCTGGCTGCGCTCCCGGTCGAGGGCGGTGTGCTGCACGTGACGGCCGAGGGCGAACGCTGGGTGGTCAGTCCTGACGGGCGAGCGACTCCAAGTCATGCCTTCGCAGGCGACGTGCTGAGCGACGCGGTTCGCTCGGACACGGGCTACGTCTTCCTGACCTCCACAGGCGCGGGGCATTTCGCTCGAACGCCGCTCGGACCGTTCGAAACCACGCGGCGTCCACCCGACGGAGCCGTCAAGGTACGCCTCGGAGGCCAGACCGTGCTCGCGCTCTTGGCGGACGGGGCGCTGGTGCTCGCGGCGGTCGAGAGCTGGCACTTCGCGGCGGCAGTGGTGGGCACGCGGATCGCCGACGTCGGGTTCGATGGGGCGGACGGTCTGGCCATCGTCGTGCCAGAGTCGATCCAGAGCTCGAGCGACTCTGGTGCCAGCTGGCAGAGCGTCGACGTCGAGCCGTTCGGAGCGTTTCGCGTCCAACAGAGCGCCCGCGGCGGGCTCGAGGTCGCCGGGGCTCGCGGACGCCGCGCGTGGGACGCGAAGGCGAAGGTCTTCGGCCCGCTGGATCATTCTCCGGAGCAGCCGCGACCCGTTCGCGCCGGGACCATCGTTCCCGACCTCTCGGCGTTCGCTCGGGGTCACGCGGTCATCGCAGGAGACCGGTATTTCGAAATCCGCGGCGGAAGTGCGTGGCAGCTGGTGGAAGGCACCCTCGGCGGCCCCTTCACAGCGGCTCCGCTCCGCGAGCGTGCTTCACCCGGCGAATTCGAGCCGTGCTGGGACTTCTCCGTCGCCGCATTTGGGCGGTTCTTGTCTCTGGCATGCGTCGAACCAGAGGCCGTTCGGCTCTTCGGGAGCAGTGACGGCGGTCGTCGTTTTTCGACCCAACAGCGAATCGCGAGGCCGACGGAGCCAGCCCGAGCGTCGCCGCCAGTGGCTCCCGCGCCCATGCCCGCGCGGCCGGAGCCGCGCGCGCACCGCGGTCGGTTGAAGCTCCCGAGCTCGGCGTCGAAACCGTCAGCGGGATTCTTCCGCGGGGTGAGCAAACCCAAGATCGTTGCGGGTCGCGGCGGCGCGATCGTGCTGCAGCCGACGTGCGGTCCGGCATCGACAGATTGCTCGCCCAATCGGCTGCTGCTTCGACGGGCGCACGGCACCGGTCTGGAAGACTGGCCGATGGCCCAGACGGAGCGCGTCGGCGGCGTGACGTTCTCTGCCGATGGTGGGGTCGCGTTCGCGCTGACCTGTGAGCCGTGGCGCAACGAGCTCTACTTGCGGCGCGCGGAACCTGGAAAGAACGCATTCGGGTTCGCGCGGGTCGAGACCGGCGCGCGCGCGTGCGACCTGGTCGAGGAGCTCGTTTCCCTGAGCTCGACCGAGGACGGGCGCGTCGCCGTGGTCCACGGCCGGAAAGTGCCTGTGAGTCGGGTGCTCCGCGCCGATGGCTTCTGGGAGACCTCGCCGGTGCGGCTCGAGACAGCAGCGTCCCACTCTTGGGCGGGCAGCCGCGGATTGCGCGTGTTTGCCAACGGCGCGGTCGACGAGACGCTCGATGCGGGCGCTCACTTCCGTCGAGTGACGAAGCTCGGCTTCCCGGTCTGCGCAGACAACGCGTGCACGATGACAACCGTGTGCGCTCACGCGGGGTGCCTCGTGGGCGATTCGCTCACGCGACGGGGCTGGGGTGCCGACGACGCGCCGCCCACGTCCGCCCCGACGATCACGCCGGTCTCGACGCGACGGAAGGAACGAGAGCGACCGGCCTGGGGCGGAGTGATCCGGTGCGTCACCGGCGACCAGACCTGGGCAGAGACGCCCGCCGCGCCGCGCCCGTCGACCTTTGGGATGACCACGAACGCGTGGCTCGCGATCGCGTCGTCGGGCAAGGGCGGAGCATCCGTCGTCCGCGGCTTGGACGCGCCGCGCCTCCGGGTGGATTCGCGCCCAATGTTCGCCGCGCCCGCGGGCAAGCCCGCAGGCTCCGGCCTCTGGACGGACGCGAACGAGCTGGGCGTTGCGGCCATGCGCCTCGAGCACCCGACCGACGGCGCGGAAGTCCTGAGCCTGGCCTGGCAGGCCGCAGAGCGGAACCAGCTCGTGCGGCAACACCTTCGCGTGCCTCTCGCCAAGTCCGAGATCATCGGCAGGGGCCGCCGCAACCCCTGGGCCAGCGTCCAGACGACAGCGGGCGGCGTGTACGTGCGCTGGCGGGAGCACACGCTGTTCGCCGATGGTCGGGTCACTCGAGATGTTCTGGCCGCGGGTCCCGCCGGGGAGATGGTCCGCTTCCAGGGACAAGACATCGGCATCGCAGCCGGCGGGAACACGCTTCAGGCGGTGCTCCACGATGCCGCTGGCCCGGCGCACCGCGTCCTCAGCGTCGGCAGCGTCAGCGGACCGGACTTCGGCGTGTCGACGACGCTCGTCTCGTGGGAAGGCCGGCCGGGCTTCGCCGTCGAGTATGCGCGGCCGAACCCCGAGGCGATGTTCTTCCCGGTGCTCGCTTCGGGCGCGTTCGGAGCGGCGGAAGCGTTGGCCATGCCTCCTTCCTCACCCGTCGCGTGCACTCCACGTCAGCGCGCGTCGACCCCGAGGCGACTCGTTGCGATCGACTACCGGATCGTGGTCTCGGGACCGGACGAGCCCGAGGCGACTTACCGCGGTTCGGCCATGCTGCAAGGGCCTGCGGACGCGGGGTGCGTCAGCTTCTTGGTCGCGCAGAACAGCCTCGAGCCGAGCGTGCGGCGGCTCTTCCTCGATCTGTCGGCCCCGGGGCGTGCCTGGCTGTTCGACCACGGAAAGCTGCCCATGGCGACGATGGGCCCGCGTGAAAGGGACACGGAGCCGGCGCAACCCGTGCGCTTCAGGCCCCTTCGTTGCGAGTTGGCATCCTGACTCATCTCGCGCGGGCCACGGCGGGCGCGCTCACACGCACCAGCTTGACGCACAGCTTCCGAGCTTCTTCCGCGACCAAGACCCCCGAGGCGATGGCCCCGGCCAGCAGCCAGTCGCGGAGCGACAGCGCTTCGGTCCCGAACACCAAGCGGCCCGGGGCCCACGTCACGACCACGACCTGCAAGAGAAGAACGGCGGCGAGAGCCAGCCACAGGCGCGAGTTTCTCAGGCTGGCTCGCGTCAGCGCGGTGTGGCGCTCCGCTCGTGCATTGAACACGTTGAAGATCTGGAACAGCACGAAGGTGGTGAAGGCCAGCGTCAGCCCGTAGCGCTCGCCGCCCTGTGCCAGCCCATGTCGAAACGCGAGCAGCGTGCCGACGGCCATCACCGACCCGTAGAAGAGCAAGGCGAGGAACCGCCGCCAGGTGAGGATGGCGTCACTCCGCTTGCGCGGCGGCTCGTTCATGATGCCCGGTCGCGGCGGATCCAGGCCCAGGGTCATCGCCGGCGGACCGTCCATGATGATGTTGATCCAGAGCAGCTGGATGGCGGTGAACGGCGACGGCAGCCCGAGAAACGACGCGCCGGCGACGGTGAGCACCGCGCCGATGTTCGTCGAGAGCTGGAAGCGGACGAACTTGACGATGTTGTCGTAGATGGTCCGCCCCTCTTCGACCGCGCCGACGATGGTCGCGAAGTTGTCGTCGGCAAGCACCATGGCCGCGGCCTCTTTGGTCACCTCGGTGCCCGTCTTGCCCATGGCGATCCCGATGTCGGCGGTCTTGACCGCCGGCGCGTCGTTCACACCGTCACCCGTCATGGCGACCACGTGGCCGCTTTCCTGGAGCGCGCGCACGATCCGCAGCTTGTGCTCGGGTGACACCCGAGCGAAGACGCCAGCGCTCGGCGCAGCAGCGATCAGGTCGGCGTCGCTCATCGCCTCGATCTCGGACCCGGTGAGCACCTGCCCGGTGACGCCGACCTCGGAAGCGATGGCCACCGCGGTGGCCTTCTGGTCGCCGGTGATCATCTTGACGCTCACCCCGGCTCGAGCGCAGCGCGCCACCGCGACCCGGGCCTCGGGCCTGGGTGGGTCGACGATGCCAATCAGCCCCAAGAACGTGAGCTCGGCGACCAGTCGGCTCGCGTTCTCGGGCTGGAGCTCCGAGGCATCGATGCGGCGGTCGGCCACGGCGAGCACACGCATCGCCTGGCTGGCCATGCGCTCCGACTCGACGGAAATCCCGCGACGCTTCTCGTCGTCGAGGGGCTCGACCCCGTCCGCGGCGTGCAGCCTGGTGCTCCGGGCGAGCAGGACGTCGGGCGCACCCTTCACCAACACACGAACCTGCCCCGCGTCTCGATGGAAGGTCGCCATCAGCTTGGTCGCCGAGTCGAAGGGGATCTCTTCGACCCGGGGCAGCCGCTCAGCCAGGTTGCGAGGGTCGACGCCGGCCTTGAGGGCGAGCCCCAAGAGCGCGCCCTCGGTCGGGTCGCCGACCAGCGATCCGTCACGGATCTGCGCGTCGTTGCAGAGCGCAGCCGTCAGCGCGAGCGGCCCGAGGTCGATCGCCCCGGGCCCCTGTCCGCGGATCTCACCCTGATCGCTGTAGCTCTCACCCGACACGCTGAGACGCTGGCCCTGGAACCAGACCGCGCGAGCCGTCATCTGGTTCATGGTCAGGGTCCCGGTCTTGTCGGAGCAGATCACCGTGGTGCAGCCCAGGGTCTCGACCGCCGAGAGCTTCTTGACGATCGCGCGGCTGCGCGCCATGCGCTGCATACCCAGGGCAAGTGTCACCGTGACCACGGCAGGCAGCCCCTCTGGAATGGCGGCCACCGCCAGCGCGATGGCGTCCATCACCTCTTTGAGCAAGGGCTCGCCGCGAAGCACGTCGATCGCCAGGACGACGCTGACGACCGAGACCGCGACCAGCGCGAGCCGCTTGCCCAGGCGGTCGAGGTCGACCTGGAGCGGCGTGGCGGCGGGCCCCGCGTCTTCCAGCATACCGGCCAGCTTCCCCATCTGGGTGTTCATTCCGGTCTCGGTGACGAGCAGCTCGAGGCGCCCACGGGTCACCACGCTGTTCATGAAGGCTAAGTTCACTCGCTCGGCGAGCGGGGTCTCGGCGGCCAGTACGTCGCCGGAACGTTTGTCCACTGCGTGCGACTCGCCGGTGAGTGCAGACTCGTCCACCTCGACACTGTGGCTCTCGACCACGCGCCCGTCGGCGGGGATCCGGTCGCCGCCTTCCATCAGCACGACATCCCCCGGCACGATCTGCTCGACGTCGAGCTCTTCGACGGTTCCCCCGCGACGAACCCGGGCCTTGCCCACCAGCATGCGCTCGAGCGCCGCGACCGCCGCCTCGGCCTGGTGTTCCTGGCGGAAGCCGAGGAACGCATTGAGCAGGACCACCACCAGGATCACGATCGCGTCTTTGGCGTCACCGACGACCGCCGCGAGCACCGACGCCACGAGCAAGACGACGATCAGCAGGCTCTTGAACTGCTCGAGGAACAGCCTCCAGCCCGGCTTGGGCGGGCGCCGGAGCAACCGATTGGGACCGTGGCGAGCGAGCCGTGCCGCCGCCTCGTCACCGGTCAGGCCGCTGGCGACCGAGGTCCCGAGCCGCTCGGCCACGCGGGCCGCGGACTCGGCGTGCCAGCGAGACGCCTGCTGAGCAGAACCCTCCACCCGGAAGACGATAGGGCCAACCCCCGTGGGAGCAAGCTGTTCCGCTGGCGCAAGGACGCGCAGGGAATGCCGAGCCCACCGCATGCCAGCTTGTGCCACTCGGCCTGGCACGCACGTTGCTCAGTGCATGCACGCGAGGTGAAACATGCGCACGAGCTTGCTTGGTACGGCGATTCTGGTCGTGGTGGGGGCGGCGCTCGCCGCGTGTGGCTCGGATAGCGGCGCCAGCGCGCCGACGGGCTCGGCCGGCGCCAGCGGCTTCGGCGGGGCTGGGGGCAGCGTCCCCTCGTCCGGCGGAAGCAGCGGGGGCGGCGGGTACAGCGGAGCCGCCGGGGCCAGCAACTCGGGCGGCACCACCAGCGCCGGCGCCGGCGGCGGTCCGAACACGGGACCTCAACTGGACGCCGGGGCCGAGGCAGAGGCCGGTGACGCGGACCTCTGCGCCGCGCTCGACGCAACGAAGGACGC
Organism: Myxococcales bacterium; assembly: GCA_016191785.1. Taxonomy (GTDB): domain Bacteria; phylum Myxococcota_A; class Polyangia; order Polyangiales; family Polyangiaceae; genus JADJKB01. Next base: position 14,618 of record JACPVJ010000179.1, read on the forward strand.
CGTGTTCTACCTTTCGTCCGACGACTCGAACTCGATGGCGTCGCCCGCCATCGCGCGACGACTGATCAACTCGGGCCAGAAGGTTCCACCGCACATCCTCCGGACCTACGAGTTCTTGAACTACTACAACGTGGGCTACCCCGCGGCCGACGCCGGCAAGCTCTCGATCGTCTCCGAGCTCGCCGCGGGGGACGCGGCCGGCAGCTACGACTTGCAGATCGGCGTGGCGTCGCCCGCCGCGACGAAGCCGCGGCGCCCCATGGTGCTCACCTTCGTCCTCGACACCTCTGGATCCATGGCTGGCGAGCCGATCGAGCTGCAACGCGAGGCCGTGCTGGCCATCGCCGCACAGCTCGAAGCAGGCGACATCGTCAGCGTGGTGACCTGGAACACGTCGCAGCAAGTGATGCTGGATACCCACGTGACGACCGGCCCGAGCGACGCCAAGGTGGTCTTGCTAGCGAAGGCGCTGTCCGCCGGTGGCGGGACCGACCTGCACGGCGGGCTCTCGAAGGGCTACGCCCTGGCCCAGAAGAGCTTCGACCCGAGCAAGCTCAATCGCGTCGTGCTGATCAGCGACGGCATGGCCAACGTGGGGGTCACTCAGGAGAAGATCATCGGTGACGGCGCGGCCCTGAACGACGGCGACGGAATCTATCTGGTCGGCATCGGCGTCGGCGCCGGCGTGAACGACACGCTGATGAATACGGTCACGGACGCAGGCAGGGGCGCGTACGTGTATTTGGACACGGCGACCGAAGCCAAGAACATGTTCGGCAAGCGCTTCGACGAGACCATGGACATCGCAGCGCGCTCGGTGGGCGTGGAGCTGCGTTTGCCCTGGTACATGGGCATCCAGAAGTTCCACGGCGAGGAGTATTCGACGAACCCCGAGGTGATCGAGCCGCAGCACCTGGCCCCGGACGACGCGATGGTGTTCAACCAGATCGTCGCGCCGTGCACCGCGTCCGCGTTCGACGGCAGCGACCCGGTCGAGGTGGTGGTGCGCTGGCAGCTACCGACCGGGCACGCCAAGCAAGAGACGTCGGCCAAGACGACGCTCGGCGCGCTGCTGGCGACGCCCCCCAAGTACCTGGGCAAGGCCAAAGCAATCATCGCGTATGCCGAGGCGCTCAAGAAGCCCGCCACCACGGCCGGTCAGCTCACCCTGGCCAAGCAGCTGGCGATCGCCGCGAACCCTGCCGGCACCGACCCCGAGCTGAACGAGATCGTCGCGCTGATCGACGAGGCGATGAAGGTCTACTGAAGCGTCAGCCTCGCAGCGCGTCGCGCACGCGACGCGCCCGTGTCGCGAGTTGCCCGCGGATCGGGCCTCGGTATGATAGCCGGTATGAAAAGGGCGCAGCGTCCCCCCATGGGGGGCACGAAGAAGGTCACGACCTCGCTCTCCAGCCCGGATCTCGAGGTGGTGCGGCGGCTGGCCAGGCGCCGGCATGGGCGGAACCTCTCCGCCGCGTTCGCCGAGCTCATCGGACATGCAAGCAGGCTCGAGGCGATGGACCGCGTGCTCGAGGCCCTCCCGGCGCCTTCGCCCGAAGGGCTCGCGCGGCTCGAGCACGAGCTCTCGACGCCGCTCGCGCCAGCGCCTGTGCGGCGCCGCCCCAAGAAGCGAGAAGCTGCGTGACGATCACGTTCGATACCGGGGCTCTGGTCGCGCTCGAGAGACGTCGGCAGCGCATGACGGACGTCTTGGCCAGAGCTCGGTCCCGCGAAGACGCCATCGTCGTTCCCCAGGTAGTGTTGGCAGAGTGGTGGCGCGGGCGTTCGGATTGGCGCGACCGGATCCTCGCAATGCTCGTGATCGATCGCCTGACTGACGCATGCGCCAAGCTCGCCGGCGAAGCGATTGCGCGTGTGCCGGGCGCGACCGCAGTCGACGCGATCGTGATGGCAAGCGCCGCGAGCCGTGGCGACGCCGTGTTCACCAGCGACGTCGATGACCTCGAGCGACTGCGAGCCCACTTCCCGGGAGTACGCGTGCTGTCGGCCGGGACGTGAGGCATCGCCGGCGGCGATGCGCTTCAGCGCTCACGGAGCGTCGAGGCGGAGCAGCGCGCGCACCTTTCCGTCGGGCAAGCCGCGCACCACGACGTGATCGGCGCGGGCGTAGGCGAGCAACGTCTCGTCCGGCGAGAGCACCGGAACCTGGCTGTCGGGCTCGAGCTCGAGCACGACGGCGTCGTGCAGGACGCGCATTCGCTCACCGTACACGACCTGGTAGCGACCGGTGCGCCCGAGGGAATACGGCTGCTCGTCGGCGCTCTTGCTGCAAGCGGGGACGGGACGCCGACCCGCAGGGAGGCTCACGGGCGCGCCGGGGGCCGGAGGCGCGTCGAGATAGGGCGCGCCCATCACCCCCTCGGAGTCTCCGCAGGTGTACTTCCCCGCTCGGAGATCCAGCTTGGCGATGCCGCCGCAGCCCTCGAGCTCCAGGGTCTTCCCGTCCGGGAGCACTCGACCGCTCAAGCTCGGCCCTTGGTCGCAGCCCGGTACGACCCGGGGGATGCGTCGGCGGCTCTTGAGGGTCTTGCCGTCGAGCACGACCAGATCGTCACCGCAGGTCACCGCGAGCAGATCTGCGCTCGGGCTCGGGGTCGGATTCCCGAGCTCACGATCGGCGCCGCAGCGCACGGTGCCGCGGCGCTCGACCTTGGCCTTCTCGAGATCCCAGCGAAGCACCTCTTGCCCCTCGATCGAGAAGCCGACCTTGCCGCTGTGACCGGCGCGCGGCGCCGAGCCCGAGTACAGCCGGAAGGGCAACCCCGCGCCGAGCACGTTCCCGTGCTCCCCGTCGTAGAAGAGTGCGCTCGCCCGATCGCTGCCGTCCGGCGCGCTCGCGACGAAGGTCACGCTGAGCCGCTTGCCATGGAGGACGGGCGTGACCGTCTCCACGCTGGCGCCGGCCGGCGCGCCGCGGGTGTCGAGTCGAACGACCTCGGACCCTGACTGGGTCAAGAGCACGCGCTCGCGCTCGAGGTGCACCGCGGGCACACCGGCGAGCGCGGCACCGGCACCGTCGTGCGCGAGCGCCAGATCTGGCGTGGTGAGCAAGATCACGCGCTGCGAGAGCGCGATCACCACCCCGGCGTGGGCAGGAGAAGTGACCAGCGTTGGCTGGCCCTCGGGCAAGGCGAAGCGCCGCGAGCTCCCCGAGCTGCCGACCGACGACCAGGCGAGCAGCGATCGCGTGCCGGCCACCAGCAAGGTCCCATCGCCGAGGAATGTCACGAGGCCCGGAGGGTCCGGCGGCGCGGCCTCCGGCGGCTTTGCTGGCGCCGCGGACCGCGGCGCGACCCGGTCGGGCGCGAGTGGGGCCGCCGTCTGCACCACAGAGGCTTTGCGCGCGGCCGAGGAGCTACAGCCGATTACCCCCAGCGCGAGCCCAAGGATCGGCACCCCCCACCCCCCGCGACCGTGGATGGATTTCGTCATGCTCGCGTACGTCGGTGTGGGCGGCAAGAGCGTGACAGGCGAGTGCTCCGGCCGCGCGCGGTGTCCCCGCGGGTTCGGCGACCACCCGGCGTCACCCGAGCCGGTCGCCGCATGCTTGCATGCCATGCCTGCACTTGATAGCGTTTGGTGCATGCAATATACGATCCGCAACATCCCGCCCGAGCTCGATCGTGCGCTCAAAGCTCGGGCCAAGAAGATGGGTCGGAGCGTGAACCAAGTGGCGCTCGAGGCGCTCGCCCGGAGCGTGGGGCAGCCCGTCAAGCGCCGCAGCCTGCGCGGCATGCCGGGCTCGTGGTCGGCGCGAGAAGCGGCGCAGCTCGACGAGTTCCTCGCGCAGCACCGCCGCATCGACGAGGAGCTCTGGAAGTGAAGCTGCTCCTCGACACGAACCGGCTCTCGGATGCCTTGGCGCAAGACGACGACGTGCTGGACCGCTTGGAGGCGGCGGAAGAGATCCACGTGCCGGTGATTGTCCTGGGCGAGCTGCGCGCGGGGTTCCTGGGCGGCAAGCGGCCGGCGCAGAACGAGACACGCTTGCAGTGGTTCCTCGCCCAAGACGGCGTGACGACGCTGTCCGTCGACGGGCCCGTCCCACATCGCTACGCCGAGATCCACCGAGCGTTGCGCCGCGCCGGAACGCCGATTCCGACCAACGACCTCTGGATTGCAGCCCTCGCCATCGAACACGGCCTGGCGCTCTACTCTCGGGACGTCCACTTCGCCCACGTGCCCGGGCTCGCGCGGGTCTGACCGGGCGCTGCTGCAGCCGACCTACCACACCACGGCAACGTCAGCTGCAGTCGTACTTGCCGTCCCACTCGCCGGAGCACGAGGCCTTGCAGTCGGCTCGGCACTGATCGGCATCGGCCACGCCGCTCAGCGTGGTGGGGGCGGCGCCGGCGCAGCTGCAGCTGCACGTGCACGACTTGTCGCCCTCGCTGTCACTGCCGCACGCCGCGGCGAAGAGCAACGCCGCCGACCCCAACAACAACCCTCCAAAAACTCGCTTCACTTGGCGACCCTCCGCTGGCGGAACCCCTGCCCCGCCCGATGAGCGAAAACGCTATCACCGCGGGCTCCGATCGCGAAACTCAGAAATGAGCGATGTCAGCCCGCGCGCCCGGCGCCGACTTGCGCGACGCGCGGCTGCGCTGCTAGCTTGAGTGGTGTGAAGCGATCGGGCGGGCGCGGACCGCGGGCATGGGGTGTTCTGGGGCTCACCTTCGCAGTCGTGGTGGCATGCAGCGGCGACGACGGCGACTCGAGTGGCGAGGTGATTCGCTACTTCGGGGGCAAGACCGGTGGCGGAACCGGCGGATCTGGCGGAGGCGACTCGGGCGCCACTTGCAAGGGAGTCGAGTGCCCACCGCCGCCAGCAGCAGCGGCGGGGCTCGCCGAATCGTGCTGCCAGACCAACGACACCTGCGGCTTCAAGATCCCGAGCATCGGGCAAGAGTGTCTGCCGCCGGCTGACAGCGACGCCTCGAACACCGATCCGGACTGCCCGAGCGTGACGTGGCAAGGCAAGACGCTCCCCGGCTGCTGCTTGCCCGACGGCAAGACCTGCGGCGCGGTCGAGAGCCTGGTCGGCACCGGCTGTCTCGACGCGACGCTGTTCGGCGTGAAGGCCACCGTCGACTGCGACGGGAACCCGGTCACCGGCACGGGAGGCACCGGCGGAGGCGGAACCGGCGGCAGCGGAACCGGCGGCAGCGGAACCGGCGGCAGCGGAACCGGCGGCAGCGGAACCGGCGGCAGCGGAACCGGCGGCAGCGGAACCGGCGGCAGTGGCACCGGCGGAACGGGCGGCGGCACGGGTTGCATCAGCTGCGCTCAGATCCTGGCCGGCGGCGATCCGAAGCAAGTCTGCACGGGCGCCGAGGCCACGAAGTGGAAGGCCGTCGAGATTTGCGCGTGCGGTCAGGATGGAGGCGGACAGTGTACCGGCGAGCTCTGCTACGGCACCTGCAACAGCCCGAAGGCGACTCCGGACGCTTCGTGCAAGACCTGCATGCAGACCAAGTGCACGACCGCGTACAACAACTGCAAGCCCGGGGCGTGACCAGCCGATGCGCCGAGCGGGCACCGAATCCGGCTGGCTTGTCGCAGCCGCTGCGCTCGCGCTGATCGGCGCCCTCGGCTGCTCGAAGACCGAAGAAGAGCCCGGCCGGATGGTCCTGTCGCTGTACGCGGACATGGCCATCCCGAAGGACGTGGACTCGATCCAGATCGAGGTCCTCTCGGACGGCGCGCTCCGGCCGCCGACCGATGCGTTCAAGATCGGGCCGGGCGGTCACCTCCTGCCCGCGACCCTGGCGCTGGTCGGTAACGACGACCCGACCACCACCGCCACGGTCACCGTCTGGTCATTCAGCAACGGCGTGCCCCGGACGCTGCGTCGGGTGGTCACTCAGGTACCGCCGGCGCGGCTCTCGCTTTTGCGAGTGCCGATTCAGTGGCTGTGCGAGGGCAACGTCAAGGACACCGGCGGCGTGCCCATCAGCAAGTGTCCCGAGGGCGAGAGCTGCGTGGCGGGCAAATGCGTCGAGGACACCGACAACCCGCTCCCCGGCTACGGCACCGGGGACGTCTTCGGCGGGGGCGACGGCACCGACGCCTCGACGGGCACGTGCTTCGACACCGTCACCTGCCTCGATCAAGGCTTCGACGTCGCGGTGAAGACCAGCGACTGCTCGATCGCGCTCCCGAGCGGCGACCCGGAAAAAATCAACCTGGGGCTGGTCACCGAGCTCGGCGACGCCGGCATCTGCGGCCGCAAGGACTGCTACGTTCCGCTCGACAAGAGCGAGCTGTTCGGCTGGTACGTCGCGGGCAGCCGCATCATGCTGCCGGGCGAGGCGTGCAAGCGCATCACGGAAGGCAGCGTGACCGCGGTCCGCCTGGCCACGGGCCCCTGCGCTTCGAAGCAGATCGAGATCCCGACCTGCGGCCCGTGGTCGTCGGTCGGCACGTACACCGAGCAGAGCTCGAAAGAGTGCGACCGGCTCTGCACCGCGGTGGCGAGCTCGAAGTGCAGCGACGACACGGCGGCCAAGTGCTTCGCCCGCTGCTACCCCGGCGCCGGCGTCTGCGACGCCATCATCGACGACTACGCCAAGTGCGGCGAGGGCTTCGCCTTCAAACCCTGCCCCGGCAACCAGGGCCGCACCGAGCCCGCGCCCGAGTGCACGGCCCAGGCCGAGCGCTTCCAGGTCTGTCGCAAGTGCGCGCGCGCCGCGCTGGACGAGTGCGACTACTGCACCTGCAGGTCGTGCGAGACCGCGGTTACCGCCTGCGACGCGAACCCAGCCTGCGCCAAGATCGTGGCCTGCGCCGAGCGCGTGCACTGCCGCGGCAAGGCCTGCGACACGCCGTGCCAGGCCGAGCTGGCGGTCAGCACCGCGGCGGCGCAGCTGTTCCAGGCGATCGGCGACTGCCGCACGGCCAGCTGCGCTGGCACCTGCACGGGGAAGTGATGGCCGGCAGCACGGACATCACCGCGCCCGTCGCTCCCGGTGACGTCATCGCCGGGAAGTACGAGGTGACGCGGGTGCTCGGGGCTGGCGGCATGGGCGTGGTGGTCGCGGCTCACGACCGCGATCTCGAGCGCGACGTGGCGGTGAAGTTCTTGTCGGCCCAGGGCGCCGAGAACGCCAACGTCGTGGCCCGCTTCATGCGCGAGGCCAAGGCGGCGGTGAAGATCTCGAGCGAGCACGTCGCCAAGGTGATCGAGGTCGGGCGGCTGGAGGGCGGCGCACCCTACATCGTGATGGAGCTGCTCGACGGGTGCGATCTGTCCGACGAGGTCGCGAAGGGTCCGCTCCCGGTGGAGGCCGCTCTCGACTACGTCTTGCAGGCCTGCGAGGCCATCGCCGAGGCCCATGCCCGGGGCATCGTCCATCGGGACTTGAAGCCGGCCAATCTGTTCCTCTCGAAGCGCGCCGATGGCTCGCCGATCGTGAAGGTGCTCGACTTCGGCATCTCGAGCATGGGCAACCCGGCCACGGTCGAGCACGGCTTGACCCGCACCGGCGCCATCATGGGCTCGCCGTTCTACATGTCACCCGAGCAGGCCAAGTCGGCGCGGTCGGCCGACGCCCGCAGCGACATCTGGTCGATGGGCGCGGTGCTCTACGAGCTGATGGCGGGCCGACCGCCGTTCACCGGCGAGACCATGGGCGAGCTGGTGGCAGCGATCTTGACCGAAGAGCCTGCGCCGCTCGGCAGCCTGTGCGCCGAGCTGCCAAAGGGCCTGGAAGCGGTCGTGCACCGCTGCCTCCACAAAGATCCGAGCGCGCGGTTTTCCAACGTCGGCGAGCTGGCGCAGGCGCTCTTGCCCTTCGCGCCGGAGCGCGCGCGGGTGTCGGTGACGCGGGCCATGGCGGTGTCGGGCAGCGCGGCAGAGGTCGCGCCGGCGGGCTCGGTCCCGACCGGTGGCACGCTGGTGATGTCCGCGGCGGCCACGGCGCCCGCTGCCGGGGCTAACACCGCGGCGGCGTGGGCCGAGACCCAAGCGCCATCGAGCCCGGGGCGCGGCAGGCTGTGGGCAGCAGGCATCGCGGGCGTCGCGCTGGTGGGCGTCGTCGGGCTGGGCGTGTCGCTTCGGCAAGGCGCAACCCCCGGCGCCAACCCGGCGTCGAGCAGCGGACCTTCGTTCGGCGCACCGACCGACGCCCCGCTCGCGGCCGCGCCGACGGCGCCGCTTCCCATGCCCGCCGCGTCGAACGTCGACGTGCCCGATGCCGCCGCACCCCCGAGCGCGACTGCCGGGCCGAAGCCGGCCGCGGGCAAGCCCCCACCGGCAGCGCCTCGCCCTTCGGTGGCGAGCGCTGCGCCTCCCGCCGCCCCGCCGCCGAAACCCACGCCCTCGGCCAAGCCTTCGGGGATGGAGATGCCGCTTCAGTGATCGCCATGTCGTCCGACCACCCTCTCTCTCATCGTGTCCTCTCGGCCGTGCTGGTCACCACGCTGATCACTGCGACCCCCGTCGGCGCGATCGCACAGCCCGACCCGCCACCGGCGGCGGCGCCCCAGCCGGCCTCGCTCGCCGAAGAGCTGACGGGCAAGGCGAAGTCCGACTACGAGATCGGCAAGATCTTGTTCGCAGACGGCGACAACGCCGGCGCCAAGCTCAAGTTCGAGAGCGCCTACGCTGCCTCGAAAGACGCGCGCCTGCTCTGGAACATCGCGGCGTGCGAGAAGAACCTGCGAAACTACACCAAGGTCCTCGACCTGCTCGATCGCTACCTGGCTGCCGGCGACGAGAAGCTGACGGAAGAGGCCCGCACGCGCGCCATCGAGCTCAAGAAGATGGTGCGGGCGCTGGTGGCCGAGCTCACCATCGTCGTCGATCAACCTGGCGCGAAGGTCCTGGTCGACGGTGAAGAGCTGGGCACGTCGCCACTCTCGGGAGCCGTGCGCGTCAACCAGGGCAGCCGAGCGGTGCGGGTCAAGAAGGCGGGCTTCGCCGTCTGGCAAGCCAGCGTGAAGCTGGACGGCGGCGAGACCAAGACGCTGGACGTGAAGCTGCTCAAGGACAGCGCTCGCGGGCGCCTGCGCGTCACCGCCGGGCAGGGCCAGAAGATCGTGCTCGACGGTCGGGCCGTCGGCAGCGGCGAGTGGGAGGGGTACCTCGAGCCCGGCAGCCACTCGCTGCACGTGTCGGCGAGCGGCATGCGCCCGTTCCGTTCGGATTTCTTGCTCGAGCCCAAAGAGAGCAAGGTCACCCGCGTGACGCTCGAGGCGGTCCCCTCCGACTCGGGCGGCAACCTCACGCCGTGGCTGCTCGGCGGCGCCGCGTTGCTCGTGGGCCTGGGCGTCGGCGGCTACTTCTTGCTCAAGAAGGACGACGAGAAGAAGGTGCCCGAGGCGCAAGGCACGCTGGGCCAAGTGTATCTCTCATTTTGAGTGAGCCGAGACGATGTTCACCCACCGACTCCCGATCTTGTTCTGGCTCTGCGGGCTCGCGCTGCCGGGTTTCGTCGCGTGCTCCGACGACGCCGGGCCTGGTGACGTGCCCCGCGGGAAGTCTTCGTTCGGGGGTAGCTACTCGGGCCCCGTGACCGGCCCCGGCTCGGACGCCTCGCTTCCACCGCCGGGCGACGCGGCATCCGACGGCCCGAGCGCGCCCAAGCTGGACTGCAAGCCCGGCTCCTGGGACTGCAGCTGCGACCCGCTCAGCACCCGGGCCTGCACCTGCGACAGCGGCGCCAGCGGCACCGAGACCTGTCGGCCGTCGGGCGCCGGCTTCGGTCCCTGCGCGTGCGACGTGGGTGCCAACGCCAAGCTCGGGAGCGCCTGCGCCAGCGACGCGGACTGCGGCGCCGACCTGACCTGCGTGACGCCGAGCTCGGGCAAGATCGAAGGGCAAGGGCCGGCGGGCGGCCTCTGCACTCGGCCCTGCGAGGACGACGCGACGGTGTGCGGCAAGCTGAAGCCGAACGCGAAGTGCATCGGCTTCCCCGATCAGGCCTCGAAGACGCGCTATTGCCTCGAGGCGTGCGAGTTCGGTGACCCGGGCGCCAACAAGGCCAACAAGTGCCACGGGCGCAGCGACATGGGCTGTGCGCCGATCGTGGTGCCGGGCCTGGGCGAGGTCGCGCGCGCTTGCCTGCCGACCTGCAACTCGGACCAGGACTGTGGCGGCGCGCTGAGCTGCGATCCGGGCACCGGGCTCTGCGCCGCAGCGGCGGCCACTGGCGATCCGGTCGGCAAGGCCTGCACCGAGGGCAGCACCAGCTGCCGCGGGTTCTGCGAGAAGCTCGACCTGCCGGTGTCGGGCACCACGACCACGATCTGCGCCGAGCGCTGCACGGCCGGCGCCACCGGGGACGGCAAGACCTCGTGCGGCTGGAACAAGGCGGGCAACAAGGCCGACGCGGCCTGCATCTACTACCCGGGCGCCGTCACCAGCCCGGGTTGGGGCGACCGCGGCGCGTGCGGCCAGCTCTGCGACTGCAACACGCACTGCAACAAGGACCTGATCTGCCAGCCCCTGCCCCAAGGGCTCGACCTCTTCTTCAAGCGGGCGGGGCAGTGCACCGCGCCCTACAAGGTCGACGGCAGCGTCACGGCGGGGATCACCGCCTGCCCCGACGGCGGGTGAGCCGCCTCACGCGGGGGCGGGCGGCACGCCCGCAATCGGCAGCCGGATGAAGAAGGTCGTGCCCTGGCCGGCCTTCGATTCGAAAGAGAGCTTGCCGCCGTGCTTCTGGGTGACCACGGCCCAGGCCAACGCCAGCCCCTGGCCGGTGCCCTTGCCGACGCCCTTGGTGGTGAAGAACGGCTCGAACACGTGGGGCGCGACGTCCTCGGGGATGCCCTTGCCGGTGTCCCGATGGCGACCACCACCAGGTCGCCGACCGCGCGGGTCGAGACGCGGATCGTCCCCTTCTCGCCGCTCTCGCCCACCACGTCGGCGATGGCGTGAGCCGCGTTGACCACCAGGTTCAGCACCACCTGGTTCAAGTCGCTGATGTAGCAGTTGACCATCGGCAGCTCGCCGAAGTCGGCCTCGAGGTTGGCGACGTATTTGTACTCGCTGCTGGCGATGGTCAGGGTGTTCTGGATGGCGTGGTTCAGGTCGGCGGGTGCCATCGCGTTCTGCGCCGGGTGCGCGAACTCCTTCAGCGAGCGCACGATGGCGCTGACGGGGCCGGTCTCGCCCCGCGCCGCCAGCTCTCGGACGGCCTGCAGGCTCTCGATCAAAGCGAAGCAGTCGGTGGCCGCGGTCCGCAAGAAATAGATGCTGTCGTTCACGAACTGCACGGGCGTGTTGATCTCGTGGGCCACGCCCGCCGCGAGGGTGCCCACCGACGCCAGCCGCTCGGCCTGGCGAAGCTGGGTCTCCATGTTCTTCTGCGTAGTGACGTTCTCGTGGATGCCCACGAAGCCCACCAGCTGGCTCTGGGCGTTCATCAGCGGCGCAATGCGCGCCCGGACCCAGTAGAGCGAGCCGTCTTTGCGGCGGTTCCTGAGCTCGCTCTCGAAGACCCTGCCGCTCGAGATGGTCGACCAGAGCCGCTCGTAGGTCTCGGTCGCGACCAACCCCGACTTCCAACGGCGTGGCGTCTGGCCGATCAGCTCGTGCTCGCTGAAGCCGGTCAGCTCTTCGATGTGCGGGTTCACGTACTCGATGACGCCGCGCTTGTCGGTGATGAACACCCCGATGGGGCTCTGGGCGACCGCGGTCGAGACGTTGCGCGCCGTGCGCCCCACCGAGCTCTCGATGTACGCGTCGAGCACCACCATGATGTCGTAGAAGACGACCTTCATCAGCGAGCGCATCGCGGCCCAGGCTTTGGCGGGGTCGGCGCCGTACTCCGGGTCCTGGCCGAGCGCATCGCTCATGCGCTGTTGCATCAGGTTCAGCGCGCCCAGGTACCACTTGGGTTCGAGGCCGATGCGGGCGTGAACGCGCCCAATTTCGGCGCGGCGACGGGTGTACGCCGCGTCGATGGGCGACTCGAGCTGCTGGCGGAAGGCCTCGACCAACTTCGCCGCTACGCTCTCGAGCCGGCCCTCCTTCGTGACGCGATCGAGCTGCGCCGCGGGGGGCGCGAAGCTCATCAGGTCTTCGGTGTAGGTTCGCCGGACGAGCTCGGGCATGAGCGGACCCAGCTTCGGAGCCACCGCCCGCAACCGCGCCACGTCGTCGGGGCCGAGCTCGAGCAGCGCCTTGCGCATCTCGATCTCGACATCGATCACTGACAGCTCCACCGACGACGGGTCGGCGGCACCCTCCCGGAACACCATGGGCCGAAGATAGTGCTCCCATGCGTCGATCGAAAGCCTTCGGGCGGGACCGAAACTCGGCTTTTGCCGGCGCGCGCTCGCCCGGCTAGGGACGGGGGATGCTCTCCCCGAGGTCGCTGTTCGTGCTGTCGCTCTGGCTCGCGGCCTGCGCCGCCGAATCGCCGCGGCCCGGGCCCCGGGCGGCGCCGCCGCCGACCGCGAGCGCGGCAGACGCTTCGAGCGATCCGCCCGTGACCCTGGTGCCTTCGGCGCCGACCGCGCAGGTGGCAGAGCCCGCGCCCGTCGACTCGCCTCCCGGAGTGAGCCCCGAGCTCGTCCGTGCAATCGAGGCTTACCTGGCCGCCGCCAACGCGGGAGATCACGCCGCGCAGCGCGCGGGCAGCACCAGCGAGTGCTGGTCGAAGGAGTGCGGCAGCTTCGCCGGGCAGGCAGGCAAGAAGTTCCGCGCCGAGCGCCGCCCGACCCTTCGCCGTCACGAGAAGCACGCGCTGGCGGTGGTCGACATCCTCTGCGACGGGTCGCGCAAATGCGACCTGGTGTACCTGTTGTTCGAGCTCACCCCCTCGCTGAGCTGGGTGGTGGTCGACGTCACCGAGGACGGCAAGAAGGCCGACGCGTGGGTCACCCCGGCCGGCTACGTAGAGCCGAGGATGCCGCCGAACGTCCCTCCGGGAGCGCCTCGGCCCGCGCAGCTGCCGGGCTCCCCGCCCGCGGCGCTGCCGAAGGGTACCGTCAACATCGGGCATCTGGACAAAGGCGACACCGCCCCGACCAACAGCGCACGGGTGGTCGCCGGCCTGCGCGCGGGGTTCAGAGCCTGCTACGTCGCCGCGCTGGCGCTCGACGCCCAGACGGCGGGAGAGCTGAGGATCGAGATCGCGGTTGCGCCGTCGGGTGACGTCGCCGACGCGACCGCGAAGCCATTGAGCGGCACGCTGCCACCCGCGATGATCGAGTGCGTGATGCGGAGGGTGGGCGCTGCCAAGTTCGACCCACCTCTGAGCGACGACGCGACGCTCCGCTTCCCGGTGACGTTCTCGCCGGCCGCCGGCGGCAAGAAGTGACCGCTCGGCTTGAGGTTTCCACGCGCTACCTGGACGCCGCTCGCTGCAGCGCAGCGCACGCCCGGGGCCTGCGAAGCGGTCTGACCGTCGTTCGCTCCGCTCACCCTTCTTGGGCACGAGGCTGACCCGCTGGAGACGACAACCACCCCCGATCGACCCCATCACGACCCCAGGCCCGCGCCCTTCGCGCCCATGGCGCCGCTTGTATGACTTACGGGCGCGCCGCGCATGTCGGCTTGCGGTGGGTCCCGCGTGCGGCGAACATGCGGGTCATGCTCCGAGCGACCGTTCTGCTCGTCGGCCTGTCGCTGCTCGCGTGCGGGAAGCGTCGTTCAGCCACCGAAGCTCGAGACGCGGCAGGTACGAGCGGCGCGGGGCAGCCCGCGACGAGAAAACCGCCGGGGACCTGCCCGCCCGCCGAGTCGGCGACGTTGACCGACATCGAGCAGATCGCCGCCGGTGAGACCCACGCGTGCGGCGTCCGGCGAGATGGGCGAGTCGTGTGCTGGGGCGACAACTCCTCCGGTCAATTGGGGGTGGAGGCGAACGCGCCCGGCGGACCGGTGCTGGTCTGCGGGCTGCGCGACGCAGTCGAGGTGAGCGTGACCCAGTACCACTCCTGTGCGCGCACGAAGGACGGCTCGGTGTGGTGTTGGGGCTTCAACGCCTCGGGCGAGCTCGGCGACGGTACCACCAACGCGGCGCGCGCACCGGTGCGTGTGGCTGGACTCGGGCCTGCGAAAGGCGTGAGCGTTGCGTCGTTCCATAGCTGCGCACTGGAGGCGGACGGAAGCGTCGCGTGTTGGGGCATGAACACGGCCATGGTGCTGGGGACGCCTTCGCCCGACAAGCTGCTCACCCCAGCGCGCGTTCCCGACTTGAAGGACGCCGAACAGGTCGTGACCGGTTCGAGCTCGACTTGCGTGCTCCGTCGCGACACGACGGTGGCGTGCTGGGGGGAAACTCGGGGCGGCCCGCTCGGCTACGTCCGCACGGCCGCGCCCACTACCATGGCCGGCGCGAGCGATATCTCGTCGGTGAGCCATGGCTGGTACCGAGGCTGCGTGCTCAGAAAGAGCGGGAGCGTGGCCTGTTGGGGCGGCGACGCAACCCCGCTCGGTTGGGCTCTGGGAGAGCCCGTCGGGGGAGTGTCGGACGCCGTCGAGGTCGCCGTCGGTCTCCGCGAGGCGTGCGTGCGCCGGCGCGACGGGCGGGTTTCCTGCTGGTCCGACCGAGCCGAACCTCAGGACGTGCCGCAGGTCCGCGGCGCGACCAGCATCGCGCTAGGCCAGGCGTTCGGCTGCGCGCGGATGCCGGACGCCAGCGTGAAGTGCTGGGGCGCGGACCCGGAGACCGTCCTCGCCGAGCGCACGCGTGCCGAAGCCGACCGCCGCAAGCAGTGGGAAGCGCAGGGCAAGCTGTGCCCGATCGATGAGATCGTCGTGTATGGCTCGCCCGGCTGCGGCAAGCAGGCGGCCCACCGCTGCGTCAAGTCGATCCCGCCATGCGCGGACCTGTTCTGCGGATGCGATGGGCGCGACGTGGGCGGTTGTGGCGTGGCGGTCGCGCCCTATCGGCACGCCGGACCGTGCCGGAGCGATGGCGGCGCGCCTGAGCTCTGATCCCGAGAGTCACTTCGGGATCGGCGGCACCGTCACCGTGTTGATGCTGGCTCCCGAGCGCTCGCCACTGGTCGGCGACCGGCACGTGCCGACTCCGGTGAGCGACGACGCGACGCCCCGCTTCCCGGTGACGTTCTCGCCGGCCGCGGGCGGCAAGAAGTGACCGCTCGGCTTGACGTTGCCACGCCGCTCGCCGCATCGTACCCGCCCGGATGAACAAGGAACGCGCTGCCCTTGCCCGCGCCAGACGCGTGGTGGTGAAGATCGGGTCGCGAGCCTTGTCCGCCGACGGCGACGCGCCGCGGGCGCTGGCCAGCGAGATCTCGCGCTTGCGCGCGGCGGACCGCTCGGTGCTCTTGGTCTCGAGCGGCGCCATCGCCATCGGCATGAAGCGACTGGGCTACCGCACGCGCCCCCGCGAAATGGCGAAGCTGCAGGCCGCAGCCGCGGCCGGGCAGAGCGTGCTCATGCGGCGCTACGACGAGGCGTTCGGCGAGCTCGGGCTGACGGTGGCACAGGTGCTGCTCACGCACGCCGACCTGGCCGACCGTGAGCGCCTGAACAACGCCCGCGAGGCACTGGCCGCGCTGCTCGAGGCGGGCGCCGTCCCGATCATCAACGAGAACGACACCGTCGCGACCGACGAGATCCGGTTCGGCGACAACGACCAGCTGGCGTCGATGGTGGTCCCGCTGGTCGGCGCCGATCTCCTGGTGCTGCTCACCGACGTGGACGGCGTGCTCGATCCCCGCGGCCGGCGCATCTCGGTCATGACCGGCGAGACGACCATCGGCCGCGTGCCCGCGAGCGGGGAGCAGGTCGGAAGCGGCGGCATGGCCAGCAAGGTCGACGCGGCAGAGAAAGCCCGGCGGTCCGGCGCCGCGGTGGTGATCGCCTCGGCAAAGAGCGCGTCGGTGCTCTCGGACGTGGTCCACGGCCGGGACGTGGGCACGCTGTTTCCCTGCATCGGCGAGCCGCTCCGGGCCCGAAAGCACTGGATCGCGTACACCCTGCGCCCGCGCGGCGTGCTGATCCTCGATGCGGGCGCGGCTCGGGCGGTGGCGGCGGGCAAGAGCAGCCTGCTCCCGGTGGGCGTGCTCGGGGTCCGGGGCGACTTCCACGCCGGCGACGCGGTGCGGCTGGTCGACGCCCAGGGCGCCGAGGTAGGGCGAGGTCTCACGCGGCTCGGCGCGCCGGAGGTGGCCCGGGCCGCCGGCCTCAAGGGCAAAGAGCTCGGGCTGGCCGCGGGCGCGGAAGATCTGGTGGTCGTCCACAAAGACGACCTGGTCGTCGCGCCCTGAGGAACGCTTTCTCCGACCCAAGACGTATTAAGCTCGATGGGTCAGAAGCCGAGCGGGAACTTTCTGACGGGCCCGTTGTCGGCAACTGATTCAGGGTCGATGCAACACGTTCGGTGGACCGTGCTGGCGCTGGTCGGCCTTGGTGGGCTGTGGGCCGCGGTGTCCCCGTCGGGGCGGGTGGCCCCGGCGCTGGTGGGTGAGCGGCTCGGTCCCGAGGTGGCCGCCATCGAGGCCCGCGTGAGCGCGCACCCCGAAGACGCCGCCGCGCTCGCAGCGCTCGCGGACGCGTATCTCGAGCACTCTGCCCCGGGCCTGGCCCAGGCGGCACTGGCCCGCGCTCCCCGCTCGATCCGCGATCTTCCGCCGATCGCGGACGCCCGGGCGCGCACCCTGTGGCAGCTCGGCTTCGCCGAGCCCGCCCTCGAGGCCCAGCGACGCATGCTGGACACCTGCACCGTGGTGCACTGCTCGCCCGCGCTGCTCGGCCGGGCGCAGCGGCGCGAGCGGCTGCTCTCGGAGCTGGTGCGCCGCGGGGTGGACGATCCGCTCCGGGACCCGGCCCGCTCCGAGCTCGCGTACCGCGTCTCGATGCGCGAAGTGACCTTGGACCTCCGATGATCCGAACGCTGACCTTCACCGCCGCCTTGGTCGCCGTGAGCTCGGCGGGGTGCGCGAACCTGCGTTCGTTCCGGGTGAAGAGCGACCCGTCCCCTCGGCCCGCCGCGGGCCCGGACGACGAGAGCCGGCTCGAGCCCCCCGAGATCCCGTTCGCGCTGGCTCGCGACGACGACTTCGTGGTGCGCGTGGTCGTCGCCAGCACCAGTTGCTCGGGCACGCTGATCGACGAGGACCAGGTGTTGACCGCTCACCACTGCGTGGCGCAGCGCGACAAGTACGGCGACTTCACCGACAAGAACGCGCGACCCCGCGACATTCGGGTCGAGCTCGGCGGCGACGACCTGCCCTGGGGCGACGTGGGCGTGCGGGCGGTGGTGGCTCCCCCCTGCGGGCACGCCGCCGGCGAGGGTGACATCGCGGTGCTGGTGCTCGAGCGAAAGCTGATCGGCGTGGCCACGGCAAAACCCCGGCTCGACGCGGCGCCGAGCCTCGGCGAGCACGTGAGCCCGGTGGGGTTCGGGCGCTGCGCGCTTTCGTCCGAGGCGATCTCGCGCCGTCACCGCTCGGGCGGCAAGATCGATCGCGTGCTCGACGCTCGGTTCCGCCTGGACGCGAGCATCTGCCCCGGGGACTCGGGCGGCCCGATCTTGGCCGACGGCTCGAACGAGGTCGTCGGGGTGATCTCGGCGGCGGTGATGGACGGCAGCGACAAGACCGTGGGCCGCGCAGAGTTCACACGCCTCGACCGCTGGCGCTCGGTGTTCGCTTCGGCGAAGGCCATCGCCGAAGGGCAGAGCGCCTCGGAGCTTCCGCCCATCGGCGGCTGCCCAGCGAAGTAGCGGCCCATCGGCGCGAGGGGTTCGCTCACTTCTTGTTCGGCGCCGACGGCGGCTCCCACCGCCCCGTCGAGAGCCGCTGGGCGAGGCGCCGGAGGCGCTTGCGCAAGAACGAACGCGACTGCGGAAGCTTCGCGCGCTGGAGCCAGATGGCGTTCACCAGGCGACGCCGTCGCTCCGACGCCTGGGTCGGTTCGATGATGTAGGTCGGCGAGTACCCCAGGCAGTCGACGATCCAGTACCGGCTCGGGCCGAGCAGGCCGAGCACCTGGCGAAGGTTCTCGGGGGTGTGGACCTCGACGCAGAGCACCGGCGTCTGCGCGGCGATGACCCCGGCGGCGCCGCGGAGCACTTCGAGCTCCATGCCCTCGACGTCGATCTTGATCGCGCAGACGTCTTTCAGGCCTCGCGCTTCGGTCTCGGCGTCGATGGTGGTGAGCGGGATCGAGCCGCCGGCGCCGGTGGCGACCTGGGTCGAGCCGCGGTTGCCCTCGGGGCCGAGCACCATCTCGGCGTGGCCGGGCGCAGCGCCCAGCGCCTTGTTCACCGCGATCACGCTCGGGCTGACCCCGTTCGATTCGAGGTTTTCCCCCAGCACCGCGTAGGTCGAGGGGTTGGCCTCGAAGGTCATCACGGGCGAGAGCCCGCAGAGCTTCGAGAGGAACACGGTGTGAGTGCCGATGAAGCCGCCGGCGTCGATGGCCGACCCCGTGCGATTGCCGGCTCGCAGCCGCTCGCGCATCCGCAAGAGGACGTCGTACTCGTAGAACGTCCCGAGCTCGCGCATCACCTTCAGGATGTGGTCGTTCTCCGAGACCGACCGAAACCTGAGGGGCTGCTGATCGAAATCGAAGCTGACGGTGAGATCCGACATGGCGGGGCGCTCGCGGGCGGCAGTGTGGCTCGCGCCGAACCGCGTGGGAAGATCAGACCCGCCGCCAACCGGGATTTCCGCCATGCGGAGCTCCGCCGGCCACGACCCCGTTGCCGTCCGCCGAAATGCCGCCACGCGGAAGTTTGGTGGCCGGCACCACGTTGCCGACCTCCGAACTGCCGCCACGCGGAAGTTTGCTGGCCGGCACCGCGTTGCCCACCGCCGAACTGCCGCCACGCGAAACCGCAGAGCTCAGACCGGGTCGAATCGCGCCCAGCGCGCCGGGTGGCCCGTTCCCGTGGTCCCGTAACGCGGCGGCTCGTAGTGGCGCGCCGCGGTGTAGGGCGCCAGGAACGCCTCGCCCACGCAGTCGGCGCGGACGAAGAACGCGTTCACGCCCGTGATGTTGCAGCCCACCAGGCAGTAGCCCTTCTCGGTGCCCAGTGCCTCGAGCGCCCCCAGGCTCGCGCCGAAGGCGAGCGTGCCGTCCCAGCGCGCCTGGGGATCGTACGGCCGCACTACCTTGGCCGAACGCCCGAGACTCGCGTTGTACTCGATGACCACGACCCGTGGCCGGGCGCGGGTGATGGCCTTCCAGACCCAGTAGTCGTTGCCGTCGATGTCGATGCTGAGCAGATCGGGCTCGGCGGGCACCCGACCCCGCTCGAACTGCTCGTCGATCGTCTCGGCGGTGACGAAGGCCTCGATCAGGCGCAGCTGCCCGGACGCCAGCGGCTCGGCAAAGCTGCCGCGGATCGTGGCCGCCGCCTGGCCGTCCGCTTCGATCCAGAGGCCGCTCCACCCTCCGAGCAAGAGCGCGAGCGTGTTGTTCTGCACGCCGGTCTGCACGCCAAACTCGACGAACTGCCGGTTGGTGGTGCCGATTCGCCGAAAGATCTCGTCGATGATGCCGTCCTCGTCGTTCTGCGAGGTGCAGCGGTAGCCGTAACGCGCGAGGCACCGCTCGTCGGCGTAGCGAGGAGCGCTGGCGAGCTGGGCGAGCTGAGCGGCGCGCGCCCTGACCTCCAGCCGCTCGAAGGCGGCCTGGAGTGGTGCCAGCTGGAAGTCACGGAGCAAAACCGCGGGCGAACGCATGGTGGCCGGAGGCTATCACAGGGCCGAACCTGGCTTGCCCGACCGAACTCCGAGTGCGAGATTGGCGCCCCGTGCAGACGTGCCTCATCGCCAGCGTCGACTTCTTGCCGGCCGTGGGCGGCGTGTCGCTCATGACCCATCACGTGGCCAACGCGATGACGGCGCTCGGCGTGCGCGCGCACGTCCTCGCGCCGGCGGCAGGTGCCCTCGGGCACGACCACGACTACGTCGTCCACGCGGACGACACCCCGCGAGCGCACGGGCTCGCGTCTCGGGCCGTGCAAGAGGCTCGGCTTCGCGCCCGCATGAGGCGCCTGGTGGGTCGGGAGCGCTGCGACGCCATCCTGCTGATGCACCCCGATCACTACGGCAGCGCGGCGCTCGCGGTCGCGCGGCAGGGCGACCTGCCGCTCGGGGCGATGTTTCACGGCCTCGAGCTCCGCCGGGCGCTCCTTGCCTCGCCCTGGCAGCGGCCCGGTTTCCGGCGGCTCGAGCGCGCGGCGGCGCGACTGCCGGGGCTCGTGCTGTCGCACGGGGGGCGCATTCGTCGGCTGGCGGCGACCGCCGACGTGGCGTTCGCGAATAGCAGCTACACGGCCGAGCTGGTGCGGAAGACCGGCCGAGATGCCGTCGTCACGGGCTGCGGCATCGACCTTCAGAGCTTCGCAGGGGAAGGGGGCTCGCTCGCTGGCTTCGATCGCGATCGAAGCCAGGCACGTCGACGCGAGCTTGGCCTGCCGGACGCCCACTGTGTCGGCTTCGTGGGACGGCTCGTCGAATCGAAGAACGTGCGCGCGATGATCGCCGCCCTGCCCCACGCCGCCGGGTGGCACGCGGTGCTCGTGGGCGACGGTCCGCAGTCGGCCGCGTTGAAGCAGCTGGCGTCGGACCTGGGCGTCGCGGACCGCGCGCACTTCCTGGGTTCGTGCAGCGAAGCGCGCAAGCGCCAGGTGCTGGCCGCCGTCGACGTGTTCTGCCTTCCGTCGAAGGAGCTCCCCGATGGCGCGGTCGAAGGCTTCGGCATCGTGCTGCTCGAGGCCCTGGCCTGTGGCACGCCGGTGGTGGTCAACCGCTCGGGTGGGATGCTCGACGTCGTGCAGCACGAAGTCACCGGCCTGGTCTGCGACGCCGAGGATCCGACCGCGCTCGCCGCCTCGCTGGTGCGCCTGGTCGAAGATGACGCCTTGGCGAGGCGGACCGTCGAGCAGGGGCAGCGACGGATCGTCGAACGGTTCAACTGGACGGCGGTGGCCCGGGTTTTCGTCGAGCACCTCTGGGTTGCCTCGGCGCAGCGTCGATAGCGCTCCCCCCAAATGTGGCCTCGCGCGGCCCTTCGGCTACCATTGAGGCGCAATGCAGAAGCTCGGAAAGTTTCTGCTCTGGACCGCCCTCATCCTCGGCGTGTTGATCGGTATCCTCCGAGCGACCGCCATCCGCTGGTGGCGCGTTCCCGAGGGGGACCCGTATCTCGAGGCGTCCATCGCCCCCACGCTTCGGGGCGGAGATTTCGTCATCTTGTGGCGGGGGACCAAGCCCAAGTTCGGCGACCTGGTCACCTGCCCCGAGCCCAAGGCGCCCGAGCGCATGGTCATCGGGCGGATCATCGGCGACCCCGGGGACAAGGTTCACGTCGAGGGCGCCAAGGTCTCGGTCAACGGCCGTGGCGCCGAGACCGAGCACGCCTGCAAGCCCCACAAGTTCAAGGTCAACCACCCGAGCACCGGGGCCGAGATCGAGCAGAACTGCGACGTGGAGGCGGTCGCGGGGGTCTCTCACATGCGTGGGTCAACGGCCGGGCACGGCGTGCAGCCGACTCCGGTGGACCAGACGGTCGAGGCCGGGAAGTACTTCTTGGTCAGCGACAACCGGCTATTGCCCTATGATTCCCGCGACTTCGGTCTGGTGGACGTCGAGACCTGCAAGGAGACGGTGTTCTTCCGGGTGGTGAGCCGCGGGGGGTACTTCGACTCCGACGCCCGGTTCACGGTGATTTACTGAGAGCCCGCACCGGCGGGCCCAGTCGATGCTGGCGCTCGGGGCCGGCTTTTCCTAGCGTGTGGACGTCTGAATGGGTGAGCCCGCTCTCGAGCTCGGAATCGTCTGTGGGCAGTGCGATGTCGTGAGCCCGCTCGGGACGAGTGCGTGCCCCGCCTGCAGCCACGATCTGCGGCTTTTCCCGGGTATGCCGTCGATGCGGATCCGCATGCCGTCGATCGCGCCACCCGAGCCGGTGTTCGAGGACGAGCAGACTCTCGCCTACGAAGTACCGGAAGCCGGTTCCCAGGCGGGCGAAATTGATCGAGTCTCGGTAGACGTTGGCCGCATCCCCGTGGGGATGACGGAGGAGGAACGGATGGATCAAGCAAGGAATTACGTCTGCGAATCGTGCATGAGCCCCGTGCCCAGCGGGCACAAGTTCTGCGGGCGCTGCGGGACCCCGGTTCCGGACCACATCCTGCACCTCCAAGCGAACTTCTTCAGCGACATGCAGGACCCCGAGCGGGCCCGCATCGTCGTGATCCGCGGTCAAGATCGGCACGGCGGCGAGCAAGAGGGCCTGTCGTACCACCTGAAGGCCGACCAGCACCTGGCCGGTCACGGGCTCGACCTGGACTTCTCGGACGATCCTTTCGTGTCACCCAAGCACGCGAACTTCTTCTATCGCGGCGGCAGCCTGGTGGTCCGCGACGAGGGCTCGCTCAACGGGGTCTTCTTCCGCATCCGCGGCGACGTCGAGATCGCGCCGGGCGACACCTTCATGGCGGGCGAGCAGCTCTTCCGCTTGGACCCCACACCCAAGGCCTCCGACGGCAACGACGCCGAAGGGACCTTCTTCTACTCGTCGCCGAAATACCCGAGCGCCTTCCGGCTCAACCAGCTCCTCGAGGGCGGCGCGGTGGGCATGACGGTGTGCGCCCGGGGAAACACCCTGGACATCGGCCGCGAGGACGGGGACCTCAACTTCCCCGGTGACGTGTTCATGTCGGCCAAGCACTGCACCGTCGAAGAGAAGGACGGGAAATTCGTGCTGACCGACCACGGCAGCCGCAACGGCACGTACATCCGCCTCAAGAGCGAGAAGCCCTTGGGCCACGGCGACTACCTGTTCCTGGGCAAGAAGCTGGTCCGCGTCGAGATGAACACCAACTGATCAGCGCCGGCGGCGCCGCCGGCGACGCTTGGGACCCAAGAGCTCCGACGAGTCGGCGCGGGGGGCGTCGTCGGGGGTGCTGCGGGGGTGGCCCAGCGCCGCGCGGTGGATCTGGTGGACCTCGTCGGCTAGCGCAAAGAGCGGCGTCTTGGCGAAGCGAGCAGCTCGGCCCGCCTCGAGCTTCGGATAGATGGCCACGATGCGGCGCACCGCGTCGGCGACGCGCCGCGGCACGTTGAGACGATCGACGATAGGCTCGAGGAAGTCGGCGGCGGCGCCGACCCGGTCTTTCTCGCCGCGAGTGACCTCGCGCAGCGGCTCGAGCAAGAGCAGCGTCCAGAGGACCACGTCGTCGAACGCCTCGCCGCGCTCCCGAGTCCGCAGGTCGAGCTCGCGCAAGAGGCGCCAGACCACGCCATCGTCCTCTTCCGAGTCGGATAGGTAGGCCGAGAGCTCGGGCAAGAGCACGTCGAGCACGCCGGTCTCCCAGGCCA
Source organism: Myxococcales bacterium (assembly GCA_016191785.1). Lineage (GTDB taxonomy): Bacteria > Myxococcota_A > Polyangia > Polyangiales > Polyangiaceae > JADJKB01. The sequence goes on from JACPVJ010000179.1 coordinate 37,901, forward strand.
GCCAGAAGCTGCGCTGAGCGGCGCCCTCGCGCAAAAGGCGCAGCAGCTCTTCGAACAGGCGAGGTCGGGCCGCCATGGCCAGCGAGCCCCGGCACTGCACGATGGCGTCGTACACGTCGGGCGTGATGCCCAGATCGAGGCGCGCGCTGAACTTGATGGCGCGCAAGATGCGCACCGGATCTTCCTGGAAGCGCACCACCGGGTCGCCGATGGTGTGGACGACGCGCCCCTCGATGTGGGGCATGCCGCCGACCCAGTCGATCACCTGCTTGTTCTCGACGTCGTAAAACAGCGCGTTGATGGTGAAGTCGCGGCGCGCGGCGTCTTCGTGGGCATCACCGAAGACGTTGTCGTTGCGGATCAGGAGATCTTCGCCCTCGCGCTCGCTGGTGTCGGGGGCCCGGCGGAAGGTCGCCGTCTCGATCACCTTGCCGCCCGAGAACAGCACGTGCACCAGGCGAAAGCGCCGCCCGATGATGCGCGAGTTGCGGAACAGCGTGCGCACGTCGTCCGGACGAGCGCTGGTCGCGATGTCGAAGTCCTTGGGGTTGCGATCGAGCAAGAGGTCGCGCACGCCTCCGCCGACGACGTAGGCCTCGTACCCGTGGCGCAAGAGGCGGCGCACGACCTTGACCGCGTCTGCGTCCAGTCGCTTGTCCCCGAGGTCGACCGGATGTCGAGTCGGGCCCGGCGCGGCCTCGACCGGCTGAACGGCGGGCGCCACTCGGGCTCCGTCCCGAGGCCGAGATTCGCTGCGGCGGGTCACGCCTTCTGCGTCGGCGACGGCACGTTTGCTCTTGGCTTCATCCGGGTGCCGAAGAGAACGGTCATCAGCGGGCAGTCGGGGGCTCCTCGAGAGTGGGACGAAAACGCTAGGCGTGTAGCAGGCTCTGCCGGGCAAAGCCAGCTCGCGAAGAAGAAGCTCAATCCGAGGCGGGGCGCCGGCCGCCGCGGAGCGCACGAGTAGCCACCGACCGGCGCGGCGGCGAAGCGCCCAGCCGCACTAGGGCGGCCCGGAGCGAGGCGTCGTCGACCCCGCCCACGGCCCCGTGGTGGCTCGGCCAGGCGGGCCCGCCCATCGCCTGCGGCGAACGCACGTCGGGACCCTGCCACGGCCCCAGGGCGCCCGCGAGGGTGCCCTCGCGCTCGGCGACCCGCGGCAGCTCGAGGCTGAGCGTCGGGGTGAGCCCGACGCCCTGCACCGCTGCGCCGTCGGGCAGCGCGAAGAGCATGGTCGTCAGCCGAAGCACGCCCGCGCCCGACGGGTCGTCGAAGTACTCTTGCACGCAGCCCTTGCCGAAGGTCCGTGCACCGATCACCGGACCTCGACGATAGGCCTGGAGCGCACCGGCGATCATCTCGGCGGCGCTGGCGGTGTAGCCGTCGACCAGCGCGGCGACGGGACCCCGCCACACCTGGCCATTCGCGGGGGCGGGCGCGTGCTCGAGCTCGAGGGCGCCGTCGCGCCGCTTGAGCGGGAACACCGGCGCACCCGGCAAGAACACACCGATGGCGCGCGCGGCGCCGTCCAGCGACCCGCCACCGTTGCCGCGCAGATCGAGCAGCAACCCTGCGACCGACGCACCGCGATCGGCCAGGTCGGCGATCACCCGTTCGAGGTCCTCTCCGAGCTCGTCGGGAACATCCGGGACGGTCACGACCGCGACCTCGCCCGAACCGTAGGGCACCCGGCGCGCCACCAGACCCGACGACCCGGGCCCGGGCTCGTCTTCTCCGATGCGAACCTGGAGGGTCTTCACCCGCAGCTCACCGGGCCGGATCACGACCACGTCGCGGCGGGTCTCGCCGTCGGTCGACTCGAGGTGCGCCAGTTGTTCCACCTGCTCGACGCTGAGGCCCGCCGTGGTGACGCCGGCGACCGCGAGCACGAGATCGCCCTCGACGAGGGGCGGCCGCGCGTCGTCGGTGATGCGGACCCCGAGCGCCGTCCGCACCATGCGCCCCCACGCGCGCGGCTCGGACTCCAGGGCAGGATCGGCGGAATAGAGCGACCATTCTTCATCGAGCGGTGCCCACTGACCGTGGGGATCCACCGCGGGAACGTAGGCGCGGACCAGCGCCGCCAGGACGGCTTCAGACCACGCGTCGAGGGACTGGTCAGGCGCGAGGCGCGCGGCGGCGCTCTCGGCGGTGGCTTGCGTGTCACCGAACTCTGCCTCGAAGCTCCCGATGCGCATCCCCAGATCGCGCGCGAACACCCGGGCGGGGCGCGTCACCGGATCGTCCTCGAACACGCTCTCGGTCGCGAGCGACAGCGCTCGCGCGGGCGCGACGCGGGGGGCCGATCGCCGCGCGCGATCGAGCTCGCGCCGAACCTCGCCCACCCAGTCGCGAGCCACGCGTCCGACCTCGCGGGACGCGCTGCAATCGCTGTCGGCGCTCGGGTCGACCTCGACCTCGCGGACGAGCTCGGCGGCGTTGTGAAAAATGGCGGCCCTGATCGGGCTGTCGGGCGCCGCGGACCAGAGACCGTGAGGGTCGAGCCAGTCGGCGATGCTCTGCACCAGCGGGTCGGCGGGCGGGGCCGCTCGCGGCGACCGCCCGGAGAGGGACGGGGCGGGCACCGCCAGTCGGGCGCGAACGTGGTCGACGATCTGCCGTGCCTGCTTGCAGCTGAGCCGGGCGACCTCGCCGCTCGGGAGCTCGGGTGAGCGCGCCGCGCACGACGGCCCCTCGGCGGCGCTGGGCCCGGGCACGGGCGCCGGCGGAGACGCGCTGGGCAGAGCCGCGTCGGGCTCCGGGGCGCGCAGCGCCCACCGCGACGACGCACCGACCGCGAGCATCGCCACCGAGGCGAGCGCGAGGGCAAAGGCCGCGGGTTTCCGCATCTCGCGAGCATGCTAACCCGCCCCCGAAGGGCGGGCCATGTTGGGCAATTCCGCCGCCCAGGGCCAGCTGTTAGTGTCCTGTCGTGCTCGACGCGCTGGTGGTCCTCGGCTGTCGCATCGCGCCCGGCGATGCGCTCACCGACGCGGCGTCGCGCCGGGTCGGCCGGGCTGCGCAGGCCTTCGCCGAAGGCGTGGCCCCGCGCATCATCGTGAGTGGAGGCCGGCGCTGGACGGCGCGTGCAGAAGCCGAGGTCTTCGCCGATGCGCTCGGGGGCCTCGGCGTCCCGCCGAGCGCGCTGGTGCTCGAGCTGCTCAGCTTCTCGACCGCGGAGAACGCGCGCTACACCGTCGCGCTGGCGAGGGAGCTGGGCTACCGCCGGCTCGGCGTGGTCACCTGCGACTTTCACCTCCGGCGCGCGCTGGCCGCGTTCGAGGCGGCCGGACTGCCCGCGCAGGGCTTCGCCGCACGCACGCCACCCTCGCCGCTGCTGGATCGGATCGCGCGCGTGGGTCGCGAGCGCGTGAGCTCGTTCGTCGATCGGCTGGCAACCTGGGGAGCAGCGCAGCCGTGACGCGTGCCACCGCGGCCCTGCTCGCCTCCGTGGCCCTGTGCGCCGGCTGCAAGCCGTCGGCTCGTCCGTCACCGACCGCGGATGCCGCGCCCGCGTCGAGCGCGGGCCCCGTCGTCACCAGTGATCGTGCCGCCACGCTGCGCCGCATCGCCATGGCCGAGCACAAGCGGGCGAGCAGCGAGATCAAGCCCGAAGACCTGTCGAGCCGAGACGTCGAGGTGCGGCGGCACGCGGCCCGCGCGCTGGCGCGCGTTGCCGATGGCGCGGCGCTCGAAGGGCTGAAGCGGCTCCTCTCCGACGAAGATCCCGAGGTGGTCGCCTGGTCTGCGTACGGGCTGGGCTACGGCTGCAAGGGGAACGAGGCCGCGACCGTCCGCGCGCTGGTGAGCCGCGCGGCCACCCTCGCAGCGACCCCGAGCGGGGCCAAGGTCGGTCTCGACGTCGGGGCCACGCTGGCCGACGCGCTGGGGCGCTGCGGCGGTCCCGAGGCCGAGGCCACGCTCCGCGCGTGGCTCGACATCGACGACAAGGGCGAAGCGGCGGCCCTCGCCCTGGGCCGGATGGCGTCGCGCAAGAAGCGGATCGACGATGCCTCGATCGTGGCGTTGCTCGACGCCGCGAGCCGACCGGAGAAGCCCGTCGCCGCGGCGCTCTTGGCGTTCACCCGGATCGATGCCGGAAGCGACGCGATCCGCATGCGCTTGTACGAGGTCGCGAGCGAGGCGCTGGCGGGTCCGGCCGGGCCGCGCCGCTCGTACGCGGTGCGCGCCCTCGGGCGGTCGGGGGATCAAGCCGTCCCGTCGCTGGTCAAGGTGCTCGAGGGCGAGGCGTTCACCGTCAGCGAGCGATCGGACGCAGCCCGCGAGCTGGCGCGGGTGGGCAAGGCCGGGCAGGTGGCGTTGCAGAAGAGCCTCCCGAGCCTCTTGCCCAAGCCCGACGCTCTCGCGACCCTGACCGGGGCGGCGTTCTCCCCCCTGGTCGTGGCCCTCGAGTCGCTGGTGCTTCCAGCCCGGGACGCCAAGACCGTGCTCGAGCAGATCGCGAGCCTCGAGCCGCCGAAAGATCAGCCGCCGCTCGCTCGGCGCGTGATCACCCTGCGCTGTCGAGCGGCGTCGATCTTGGCGGGCAGCGCCATCGCGCACCCCAAGCTCGTCAGCTGCGATCCCGACGCCGAAGGGGCCACCGGGCGTCTCGCGCTGCTCGAGGTGCTGGCCCGGGACAAGCTCACCGGAACCCGCCTCGTCCGCTTCAAGGAGCTGTGCGAGAGCAAGTCGGCGGTGGTGCGGCAGGCCGCCCTCGACAAGCTCGGCGCGCACCCCGAAGCGACCGGAACCGAGCAGCTCTTGGCCAAAGCGCTGCGCGCCCCCGACGCCGGCACGGTCGCGACGGCGGCCCAGGTGATCGCGTCGTATCCGGATCGCGCGGCAGAGCGGCGGCAGGCCGCACCGGACCCGGCCGACTCGGGCGCCACGCCCGAGCCCATCAAGCCCCACCCGATGGTGGTCGACGCGTTGACCACGGCCTTCACCCTGCAGCGCCCCCCGGACTCGATCGAGGTCTTTGCCGCGCTCGCCGACGCAGCAGGCGCGCTTCAGGTGCTGAGCTTCAAGCCGCGGCTCGACGCCTTCTGCAAGAGCGCGAATCCGACTTTGCGCGAGCACGCCGAGAAGGCGCTGCGGGTGATGGGCGAGCAGAAGCGCGTGTGCAAGGCCGAGGGCCCGGCCCCGAGCCCACCCGAGCTCGAGCAGCCGCTCACCGAGAAGACCACGCTCGTGTTCGAGACCGACGCGGGCGAAGTGAAGCTCACGCTCGATCCGACGCTGGCCCCGGTCGCGACCACGCGCCTCGTGGCCCTGACGCGCGCGGGGTTCTTCGAGAAGAACCGGATCCACCGCGTGGTCCCAGGCTTCGTGGTTCAGCTCGGCGATCCCGGTGGAGACGGCTACGGGGGCGCGGGCAAGGACCCACTAGCGTGCGAGACCAGCCCGGTGAGCTTCGACCCGCTCAGCGTGGGCGTGGCCCTGGCAGGGCGCGACACCGGGTCGAGCCAGTTCTTCGTGACCCTCGCCGCGTTCCCGCACCTGGACGGGGACTACGCGCTGATCGGACGCGCAGAGCCCGGCTGGGAGCGGCTGGCACAAGGCGACATGGTGCAGAGAGTGCGCGTCGTCGCGCCCTGATGGTACGCTGCGCCCGCCGTGCTGCTCGCCGTCGACATCGGGAACACCAACATCGTGTTCGGGCTGTATTCGGGCCACGAGCTGGTCCAGACCTTCCGCGTCGCGACGGTCCACACGCGCACCGCCGACGAGTACGGCGTGCTCTTGCAGCAGCTGCTCGCGCTGCGGACCGACGACCCGCGCAAGGTCCAGGCCTCGATCGTCGCCAGCGTGGTTCCTCCGCTGACCGACGTCATGTCCGAGGCCATTCGCCACGCGGTGGCGCGCGTCCCGCTGGTGGTCGGCCCGGGCACCAAGACCGGCATCAGCGTGCTGTACGATCACCCGCGGGACGTCGGCGCAGACCGCATCGTCAACGCCGTGGCTGCCTTCGAGCGCTTCAAGAGCGGCGCGATCATCGTCGACTTCGGCACCGCCACCACCTTCGACTGCGTCTCGCCCAAGGCCGAGTACCTGGGCGGCGTGATCGTGCCCGGGGTACGGGTCAGCCTCGACGCGCTGCTCGGCAAGGCCGCCAAGCTGTCGCGCATCGAGATCGCCGAGCCGCCCCAGGTCGTCGGTCAGAACACCACCCACGCCCTGCAGTCGGGCATCGTGCATGGCTACGCCTCACTGGTCGACGGGCTGGTCCGCAAGCTACAGGCCGAGCTCGGCTTCCCCTGCCGGGTCCTCGCCACCGGCGGTCTGGCCACGCTGATCGTGAAGCACTGCGAGACGGTCGAGGGCGTGGACGACAACCTCACGCTGGAGGGGCTGCGGATCTTGCACGAGCGCAACACCAAGGGCGAAGTCTCGCGCGGGCGAGCCGCTCAGTAGGCCGTCGGCTTTCGCCTCGATGTCTCGCTCGCTCGCGCTCGGCCTCTTGGTGATCGCGCTCCTCGCGACCGTGGTCGCCGCCGTGCGTTTCGGTGTCGAGCCCATCGACCTCTGGCGCGCGGTGCGCGAGCCCGACAGCTTGGACGCGACCATCTTGTGGTCGGCGCGGCTGCCGCGGGTGCTCTTGGCGTGCCTGGCCGGGGGCGCGCTCTCGGTGGTGGGCGTGGCGTTCCAGGCCCTGCTTCGCAACCCCTTGGCCGACCCGTACGTGCTCGGCGTGTCGGGCGGCGCAGCGGCCGGCGCGACCCTGGCGATCGTCGCGGGCACCAGCGCGTTCTCGATCTTGGGGGCGGCCATCGTGCCGGCGGCGGCGATGGCCGGCGGCCTGATCGCCACGTTCTTGGTCTACGCCATCGCCCGCGCGGGGGGCGAGGTCAGCGGCACGACCATCGTGCTGGCAGGAGTGATCGTCAACGCGATCGCGGCGAGCGTGATCACCTTCGTGAAGACGCTGGTCTCGGCGTCGAAGGCCCAAGAGCTCTTGTTCTGGTTGATGGGCTTCCTCGACGTGCCCTCCACGCCACAGCTCGTGGCCTGCACGGTCTGGGTCACCGTCGGCTTGATCCCCATCGTGCTCGACTCGGGCCGGCTCAACCTGCTCGCGCTCGGTCGCGAGCCGGCCGGTCACCTCGGCATCGACGTGCCGCGGCTCGAGCGCCGGGTGTTCTTCGCGGCGTCGGCCATCGCCGGCGCGGTGGTCAGTCTCACCGGATTGATCGGCTTCGTGGGGCTGGTCGTCCCCCACGCGGTCCGCCGCCTGCTCGGGCCGGACCACCGGATCGTGGTGCCCGCGTCGCTCTTGCTCGGCGCGACCACGCTGACGGCGTGCGACCTCTTGACCCGTGCGCTCTTTCGCTGGCTCGAGACCGAGCCGCCCGTCGGCGCGGTCACCGCGCTGATCGGCGGGCCCCTCTTCCTCTTGATCTTGCTCCGGGGCCGGCGCCACGCCCTCGAGTGAAGTGGGCTTCGCAGCGCGAAGGGCCGGGCCGCGTACTGGTTGAGCCAGTACCGCGATTCTGCGTGGTTTGTCCAGATTCAACGGGGGCATGTTTCCTGCAACTGGTTGAACCACATGAGCCGTCTGCTCCGTCTGTCGGGGGCCCGCCACCTCCTGATCCGTCTGCCCGGCGTCGCCATCCCCGCCGCAGGGCTCACGCCCGCCGAGCGCGCGGTGGTCGAGGCGGCCCTCGCGGGCAAGCCCAACGCTCAGATCGCCGCCGAGCGGGCGACCCGCACGCGGACCGTAGCGAATCAGCTCTCGAGCGCGTACCAGAAGCTCGGCGTGCGCAGCCGCGGCGAGCTCGCGCGGAAGCTGTCGGCCGCGAGCGGCAACGCGAGCCCCGCGCTCGGCCAGCTCTCGAGCGGCGCGTGGACGCTGGTCGAGCGCATCGACGCGGGCGACCAGCGCTGGGTCATCGCGCGCCCGCGAGCGACGCCGCTCAGCGGCGACGAAGTGGCGGCGCTGAGATCGCGAGCGCGGGGAGCGTCGCTCTCGATCATCGCCCGCGAGCCCGGGGTGAGCGAGCCCACCGCGTCTCGCCGGGTGCAGCGCGGGATGCAGAAGCTGGGCGTGACCTCGGTGGCAGAGCTGGCCCGGGTGCTGGCCGAGTGCGCGTGAGTCAGGGCTTCAGCTCGTCGGCCCCGAGGTCCGGTGCGCCCTGGTCGTGCGTCTGACCGTCGAGGTCCACCCCCGCACCGGTCACGCTCGCACCTTTGTCGATGGCGTTCGCCGCGCCGGCGGTCAGGTGAAAGTCCTTGCCCGCGTTCACCAGATAGGCGAGCGGTGTGCTCTGCAGGTTGTGGTCCACGGTGCCCTGCGCCCCGTCGCGCTGCGTGATCTTGTGGGTCAGGTTGTTCTGAATCACGGCAAAGGTCTCGGCGAACCGATAGTCGATCGAGCTGAAGAACTTGGTGGCGCCGCTGCCGTGGAGCACCGTGTTGTGGAAGACCTGCGGCTGCTTGGCGATGTGAAGCTCGATCCCCGTGTCGTAAAACGCGTGATTCGCCCAGATCACGTTGTTGCGGATCACACCGTCGTAGTGCGCGAGCTTGGCGCCGCCGTAGGGCTTGTCCGGGTACGCGCGATCTCCGATGCCGCCGCCGAGCCCGAAGCCCACGCCCCGCGCGCAGTCGATGATGGTGTTGTTCTCGACCACGGTGTCGCGGGCGCCCTTCCAGAAGTGGATGGCGTGCTCGGCCAGGCCACCGTTGTCGCAATAGATCCCCTCGAAGCGGTTGTTCCGGACCACCCACTTCCAGCCCGCGTGCACGTCGATGCCGCCGGTGTAGCAGCCCCCGCAGCAGCTCTCGACTTTGGGCCGCCCCGCGGCAGTCATCACGAACTCCGAGCACTCGACGCGCCCCTCGTCGATGTATCCCGGCGTCGACCCGTTGGGGTTCACCTTGATGAACTGCTCGCCGTTGTCGATCAGGCGCGCGCCGTACACCACCAGGTTCTTCACGTCTTGGCCCGCGCCAGGCGGATACGCATGAATGGCGTGATCGACCGCGTGCGTGAGGGTGACGTGCGCGATGGTGACGTTGCTGGCGCTCACGGCCACGAGCTCGTTCACCGCGTACTTGCCGTCGATGATCACCTTGCTCGCGTCGTTCGACGCCGAGCGCAGGCTCACCCCCGCCTTGCCCAGCTGCAGGGTCGACGTGATGGCGTACGTCCCGTCGGCGAGCACGAGGGTCGACCCCGCCGCGGCGCCCATCACCATCGAGTGCAGGTTGCCCGCGTCCGAGGGCTTGGCGTTGATCACCGCGCCGGTGGGCGCCGGCAGGGCCGGGCAGGCCAAGCTCGCGCCGCCGCTGCCGCCGGTCCCGCTGCCGCCGGTCCCGCTGCCGCCGGTTCCGCTGCCGCCGGTTCCGCTGCCGCCGGTTCCGCTGCCGCCGGTCCCGCCGCCGCCGGTCCCGCTGCCGCTGCTGCCCCCCGCGCCGCCGCCGCCGCTGGCGCTGCCGCCGCTGCCCGCGCTCCCGCCACTGCTGGCGCCCCCGGTCGACGAGCTCGAGCCCGAGTCGTCGTCGGAGCCACACGCTGCAAGTCCGAGAAACAAGAAGCCCGCCGCGATCACGCTTCGCATGCGCTCAGGGTAAGGGATGAGCGCGGGCACGTCACGAGCAAGAGCGGCACGTGGTACTCTCTCGGGGGAGTCGTCGACGTGCGGCAAGGTGTTCGAACGCGCGCTGGCCTGGTGCTCACGCTCGGCACCTTGGCGGTCTTCGCCGCCTGCGGGCAGACGGAGGTGGACGCGCCGAAGACCGATGCGTCGGCAGGAGGGTCCGGCGGCGCGACGGGCGGTTCGGCGGGCGGCTCGGCGACAGGCGGCTCGACGGGCGGGGCTGCACCGATCGAGACCGAGACGTGTGCAGACGGAACCGACAACGACAAAAACGGGCAGACCGACTGCGCGGACCCGGACTGCTTCGGGGAGTGTAACTGCGAGCTGAACGAGGACTGCAGCAACGGAATTGACGACGACTGCGACGGCCTGGCGGACTGCAAGGACCCGGGCTGCAACGCGAACCACTGCTGCTCCGGTGCCGGGCCCAAAGCGGAGAGTTGCGCCAACGGCATCGACGATGATTGCGACGGAAAGACCGACTGCGCGGATTCGGACTGCGCGAGCGACGCATGCTGCGGCGACGCGGGCACGCTGCCCGAGAGTTGCGGGAACGGCGTCGACGACGACTGCGACGGGAAGGCCGACTGCTCCGACCCGGACTGCGCACCGAGCGCGTGCGCCTGCACGCAGCCGTCGGACTGCGCAATCCCGGACAACCTCTGTCTGATGCGGACCTGCGAGAGTGGCGCCTGTGGGACGAAGCCGCTGGGCCCCCTGGTGTACATCAAGCCCGACCCGTCACCCGGCAACTGCCGCAGCTTCGCGTGCGGGGGCGACGGGGGGTCGACCGAGCAATTCAGCGACTCCGACGCCCCTCCGCAAGTCGAGCCTTGCTTTCAGGTGTCCTGCTTCGACGGCGCTCTCCAGGGCTGGGCGGCCGACGACGGCACACCCTGCGGCAGCGGGCTCAGCTGCAAGAGAGATTGTCCTTCCTCGGCCTGCAAGAGCCGATGCGTCGGCTGCCAGGACGCCTCGACCTGCCCGGCCGGCGATGAGTGCAAGGCGGCCAAGTGCTGGGCGGGAGTCTGCGGCTTCGCCTTCGTTCCCACCGGGCACCTCACCTCGGGGAACAAGGCGCACGACTGCGTGGCCCATGTGTGCGACGGGCAAGGCACCGCGGTAACCAAGATTGACGACGCGGATCTTCCCGACGACGGCAACCCTTGCACCTTTGACCTGTGCGCCAGCGGTGCGAGCAGCTTCACCAACGCGCCTGCCGGAACACCGTGTGGTGGTGGGCAGACGTGCAACGGCAGCGGCAAGTGCGGGCCTTGACGAGTCGCGCGCTCGGGCGATCGTCCGAGGGCGAAGCACGCCGGCGCGACCCTCCGCGCGGCGCGACGGAAAGGCGATCCCGACGATGGTCGTGGAAGACTCTCGTCGGGATGAACCGTCGGGTGCCGGCCCTCGCCCTGGCGCTCGCCGCCGCGGGCTGCGGCACGCACGCGACCGCGTACCTTCACCGGGGCGGGAAGGTCCAAGGGACGATCGCCGAGGCGACATCCGAGCACCTCGTGCTCGAAACGGAGGACGGGCGGCGGGTCACCGTTCTCCGACGAGACGTGGAAGAACTGCGCCACCCAGGGATACCCGCGATGGTCGGGGGCGGTCTGATCACCGTTGTGACGATCCCGGTGACGGTCACGACCGCCACGACCCTGGACTGCAGCACAGGGAACGACGCCTGCCAGAAGGCGCGAGCGGCGATCCTGATCCCATCGGTCGCGCTGTTGGGGACGGGCATCGGGATGATCATCTGGGGTCTGACGACGCACGAGGAATCGCGATCACGGTTGAAGGCCGCGAGCAGCGACGTGCCGAGTCGCGAGCCCCCTCCGGCGCAGCGCAGCGAGTGGTACCCTCCGTTCTGACCGCGCCGCGATCGATCACGGGGTCACGCTTTGTGACCCACACGACTTGGCCGCCTCGCCACGCCGGCCGCACGCAACCGGGCGGTCGCGGCCGCAGCGGGGACAATCCATGGGGGGCACGCCGCGTGACCCTCACGACTTGGCCGCCACCCGGTCGTTCCTTGCAGGGCAACGCCGTGCCCGTCACGTTTTGGCCGCCACCCGGTCGTTCCTTGCAGGGTAACGCCGTGCCCGTCACGTTTTGGCCGTCACCCGGTCGTTCCTTGCAGGGCAACGCCTTGCCCCCAACGCTTCGGGCGCCGCGCCGAGGGGTGCGCGGGCCTTAAATGAAGCGTCCCCCCCAATCGCGCGGAGCGCGATTCTGGGGGGGACCGGCGCCGCGGAGCGGCGACGAGGGGGGGCAGCCTCACTTCTCGTAGAGCTGCGCCGCCGCGATGCCCGAGCCGCCGGCGACTTCGAGCACCATCTTGACCGGAACGGCCATCGGGAACGCGTTCTTGTAGCAGTTCGGCTTCTTGCCGAGCACCGCCTGCGCGCCCGTGTCCTGATCGTTCGCGAGCACCATCGCCGAGCCCGGGATGGGCGTGACGGCGACGAACTTCACGTTGACCTCGGTGACGGCCGGGAGGCCCGACGCGACGACCGTGTAGCACTTGCCGGGTTGCAGCTGGATCTGCGACTCGAGGACCTGGCCTTGCTGGAAGTTCCCGGCGAGCGCCGAGCCCACCGGCTTGCTGCCCGGGACTGCGTGCTGCGTCGCCATCTGGTTGAGAACCTGCGTGGCCGCGCCGGCCAGCATCGGATCGACCGGCTGAGCCTGACCACCGCCCGCGGGGGGCGCGGTCGGAGCCGCGGTCGGCTGCGCCGTTGGCTGAGCGGTGGGCTGCCCACCCGGCTGCTGCTGGTAGCCGCCCGGCTGCTGCTGGTAGCCGCCCGGCTGCTGCTGGTAGCCGCCCGGCTGCTGCTGATAGCCCGCCGTCTGGGCGTCGCTGTCCTTCTTCTTGCAACCCACGCCGCCGCTGAGAACGACCGCTCCGACCAAACCAAGGATGAACCCGTTTCGCATGACAACTCCTCGCTCGCGCCTCTCGTGCCGTTTCGCACGCGCGGCGACTCGAGCCGCGGAAGGCTACAATTAGACGGGCAGCGGGGTAAAGCTCGTCACGCGGAGCGCAAAAACCCGCGGAACCCGAGGGAAACCCGGGAGAAAACCGAGCGACGACCCGGTGCAGTCAGGGGAGGCTGACCGTGCCGGGGGCCCGATCGACGCCCCCGCTGTGCTCGGTCTTGGGTGCGCCGGTGGTGGATTCGAACACGTGCAGGCTCCAGGTGGCCCCGTCGGCGGCCGCCGGCGCTCCGGTCGGGAGGGCGTAGGTCTCGGTGCCCTCGGCGTCGACGAAGATGCCGTAGGTCGGCATGTCGTCGCGGCTGGTGTAGGGCCCGCCGTGTCCGAGCGAGGCGCAGCCGTACGTGTTGTTTCCGGCCGGCGTGTACTTGTCGTTGCCGCCGAGGTTGATCAGGCCACCGGCGCCTTGCGAGTTGCCGCAACCGAGCGAGAGCCCGGGCGCGGTGTAGTCGTCGTCGCCGCCGAGATCGACGTGCAACGCGCCAGAGAAGTCGTGCCCCACTCCGATGCTGGTGGCGCGGATCGGGAAGTCCTTGTTGTAGACGTCGTCGCCCGCGCGATCGAAGTGCGCGCCGAGGGCGAAGTGCGCGCTGGCGCCCTGCACGTACCAGAGGCCCTTGTACGTGTCGTTGCCCGCCTTGTCGGTGAAAAGGCCGAACCCGAGCCAGTAGCCCGAGCCCTGGGCGAACACGCTGGCGGTGTACGCGTCTTTGCCCGCGCGGTCGTACAGCACGCCGTGCCCGCCGCCCATGTAGAGGCCCTTGGCGTCGTCGCGGCGACCGAACCCGGCGCCCTGACACATGCTGGTGTTGCCCTCTTTCGGCAGCTGCGCCGAGGGGTAGAGCGAGTCGCCGCCCACCTTGGGATCGCCCGGGTCGGCGAACCAGGTGTCGTCGCCGCCGCCGTCGACCGCGACCCCCACGCCGTGCACGTAGCCGAAGCCTTGCGAGGCGTAGAAGGTTCGATACTCGTCGTTGCCGGCGACGTCGATCAGCGCGCCAATGCCCCACATCGCCGAGCCCTGGCTGGTGTTCTCGGCGACGTACTTGTCGGCGCCGCCGCCGTCGAAGAGCACGCCCAGGCCCATGGCGCCCGCGCCCTGGGACAGCGCGAGCGAGGCGTAGACGTCGGCCTCGGCGCCCAGATCCCAGAGCAGACCCACGCCCAGAATGCCGCTGCCCTGGCGGCCGACGCGCGACAGGGTCTGCCCCATGGCGCCGCCCAGGCCGTAGCGCCCGGCCGCGTCCGACGGGGGTCGAGTGGCGGTGTCGAGCGAGTCGGGCACGATCGAGTAGCCGTAGTGGTCCTTGCCGCCGAGATCGACGGCCACGCCGACGGGCAGATCCCGGCGCCCGGCTCCGACCGGAACCTCGTAGGTGTCGTCGCCACCGAGCTCGAGGAAGAGCGCGCTCTTCTCGGCCAGGTGACCGCCGAGATAGCTGTCTGCGCTCGGACCCCCGATCACCACGGCGCCGATCGGCGTGTCGATGGCGATGGGCGAAGACGACGTGCCGGCGAACTTGCCGAGGTCGGCCGCCTCGACCGCGCGGGCCACCAGCGCCGCCGCGGTGGCGATGCGCTTCTCGTCCACCTTCTTCAGGTACTCGACGGTGGTCTTGTCCACCGTGAACGGCTCGGTGGGGATGATCACGAAGCTGTAGACGCGGCTCAAGAAATCGAGCTCGTCGGACACGTCGGTGGCGACCGCCGCGCGCACCTCACTGGCCGCGTACGCCAAGGTGCCCAGCACCGGCACCAGCGCCTGTTGCAGATCGAGGGGCACGCCCTTGGTCTGGGCGCTGAGCGATGCGACGTCGCCCGCGCCGAGCTTGGCCAGCGCGGCGGCCAGCGGCGACGCCTCGGCCAGGGTCGACTCCCAGCCGTCGAGCTTGGCGCAGGCGTCGATGGCGTGACCTTTGCGCACCGACGCCGCGAGCACGACGCTCGACACGGTCTCTTTCCCGTCGAGCGCCGCGTCGAGGTACCCCTCGGTCTCTTGGGCGAAGCCCGGGATCCTGAGCAGGCCCTGGTGCAGCGGGCGGAAGCTCGGCAGCTGGTAGGCGTCGCTGGCGAAGATCGGCTTCCAGATCGCCATCGTCGCGTCGGAAAAGCCGTAGCCGCAGCGATCGATGCCGGCCTTGCCGAGCGCGTCGTCCAGGGCGTCGGCGACCGCGGGCTTCTTCGCCGGGCAGCTGGCGTCGCCGGCCGGCGCCGCGACGGCGGGCGACTTCACGCACACCGCGGCCAAGGGTTGAATCACGTCTCCCGCTTCGCCCGCGCCGCCGCCGGTGCCACCCGCGTCGCCGCCGCCGGCGCCACCGGTGGACGATGAGCCGCCCCCGTCGTCGTCACCGCCGCACGCCGCAAGCACCACACCCGTCAGAAGCGCGACCACGCCCAGCCCCGAGAGCACCCGCATGAGGCGCCGAGCTTAGCGTGGAACCGGGGCTCGTCCAGCGCTACCTTCGGCGGCGTGCGCTTCGCCCTGTTCAGCGATCAGCATTTCGGACCCAAGGCGTTCTTCGCGGGCAAGCTGCGCAAGCTGAGCCACGAGGCCGGCACGCTGACGCGGGCGTTCGTCGAACGGATGAACGCGGTCGAGAAGCCCCAGCTGGTCGTGAACCTGGGAGACGTGCTCGAGGACGAGAGCCCCGAGCGTGACCGCGCCCGCTACGGCGAGTTCTTGCGGATCGCGAACCAGCTCACGGCGCCGTTGATCCACGTGGCCGGAAACCACGACCAGATCCACCTCTCGGAGGACGACCTCCGCGGGCTCTGGCGACACTCCGGCCCTCTCCATTTCAGCCGCGACGTGGGCGGCGTGCACTTCGTGGTGCTGAACACCCTCGAAACCAAGGACGTGTGCGTGCGCTTGCCCGAGGCGCAGCTCGAGTGGGTCGAGCGAGACCTGGCGGCGGCCCGACGGCCCGCGGTGGTGCTGATGCACCACCCGGCGAGCGAGCAAGATCTGACGGGGAACCGCTGGTTCGAGAAGGCGCCCCACATCTGCCGCGTGGCCGAGCGGCGCGAGCTGCGGCGCCTCTTCGAGCAGAGCGGCAAGGTGGTCGCGGTGTTCAACGGGCACGCGCACTGGAATCACCTGGACGTGATCTCGGGCATCCCCTACGTGACCCTGCAGAGCCTGATCGAGAACCTGGACGAGGACGCGCCGGGTCGGCCCGCGGCCTGCTTCGCCGTGGCCGATCTCGAGCCCAAGCGACTGATCGTGCGCGTCGAGGGCGCGGAGCAGGCGCGCTATCAGCTCGAGCTGGGCTGAGGCTTCTTCTTTTTCTTCTTCTTCGGCGCTGCCTCCGGCGGCGGCGGCTCGGGCTCGTCGGCCGACTCCGGCGCCGGCTCATCGTCCACGGACGCCGCGCCGAGGCCCAGGCTCATGGCCGCTTCGGGGTGCTTCTTCGCGGCCTCGTCGAGGGTGTACCAGGCGACACCGGCCGCGACGCCGGTCACGAGCCCGATCCACTGCGAGGTCGAGAGCTGGGTCGACGCGGCGTCGGCGAAGCTCGCGGGCCGGAGCACGAAGTACAGCGCGACCGGTGGGACGACGGCCAGGGCGTCGGTCGCCCAGCGCAGGTTCGGCGGGCGAACGCTGCGCGACGGACCGTAGATGTAGGCCGCGGCGAAGATCAGCAGCGCGGCGGGCAAGAACACGTGAGTGCCGACGAACGGCCCGAGCTCGCCCCGCTCGGCGTCGTCGCGCAAGATCTCGACCGCGAAGCGCAGGTAGCCGTAGCCCAGGGTGAACGCCAAAAAGACCTGCCCGCGGAATCGGCGATGTTTGCGCGCCAGGAAGACCAGCGCCAGCAGCGCCGCGCCGATCAGCACCTCGTACAGCTGCGTCGGGTGCACCGGGAGCGAGTGCGTCGTGTCCGGCGACAGCCCGCGCTGGTTCACGTGTTGGATCCACGCCGGCGACCCCGAGCCCTCGAGCAGCGTGCCCTCGGTCCACCGGGGGAAGCTGCCGAGCTTCTTCAGCCACGCCGGCGCCGCCTCGCCCAGCGGCTTGCCGAAGTCGCACCCGAACAGGTAGCAACCGAGGCGAGTGATCACCAGGCCGCTGGCCAAGCTGGGGACGGCGACGTCGGCCCAGGGCAAGAGGCGGATCTTCTGGCTGCGCAGGTAGGCGAACGATCCGATGAACCCGCCGATGAACCCACCGTAGGCCACCAGCCCACCGCGCCGGAACGCGAACAGGTCACGGAACGCGTCGAACTCTTGGGGGTTGGTCACGAAGTACAAGAGCCGCGCGCCGATCAGCGCCGAGGCCGCCGTCACGAAGTAGCAGTTGGCCATCTTGTCGCGCGGCAGGCCGTCGCGCTCGGCCAGGCCCAGGGTGAGAAACCACCCGACCACGATGCTGACGCAGAGCATCGCGCCGTAGCTGTAGATGGGCAGCGGCGAGAGCGTGGTGACCTGCCCGCGGTAGCTGAACGCGCTGATCCCGGCCGCCGCCGTGAGCACCACCCCGATCACCAGCAGATCGCCGGCGCGCTTCTGGTAGCCGAAGAGCGCGAGCAGCGCGCCGAGCGCCGCGAGCACCAAGAGCGCGGGGAACAGCGGAATGGTCCACGCGGGCAGCGGCAGCTGAAACAGGACGGGATGCATCGCGCGGCCTCCCATACCGCGCAAAACGTCGGGCCACAAAGCCCGGGCGAAGGTGCTAGCATGCGGGTCGTGACGCGCCTCGCTTCGTTCATCGCGCTATCGACGCTTGCCATCGCCTGCGTCCCGACCGACGACCCGCCCGCGCCGGCACAGACCGCCATCGCGGCGCAGCCCCCGCCGCCCCCGGCCGCGCCGCCGCCCGACCCCCAGCCCACCGGTCGGCTCGATCCGAACCGGCCGATGCCGTCCGCGAGCTCGTCGGCGAATCCTTTCGTGCACCGCGTGGACGCGGGCGCACGGAAGGCCCCGCCGGTTGCCGGGCGCCTGAACGCCCCGGCGCTCCACGATCCCGACCAGACCACGCTTGCTCCGGAGCTGGCCCCGCCCCCCGGGCGCGCCAAGCTCGCCCCGGTCATCGAGGCGCCGCCCACCCCCGCGCCGGCGGCCTCGGCGGCCCCCGCACCGCCGGGCTCGGCCGCGCCGGCCGCCGTCGCCGCAGCCGCTCCGAAGGCGCCCGCCGGGGCGGCCGACGCCCCCGTCACCGGCGTCTACTACGACGCCTTCGATCGCGGCGAGCTCGGCGCCGAGTGGAACGCGACCAACCCCGAGTGGCGGATCGTGGGCGGGCGGCTGTGCGGCCAGCGCGCGAAGAACCACCCGGTCTGGCTCCGTCGCAAGCTGCCCGCCAACGCGCGCATCGAGTTCGACGCCGTGTCCACCTCGCCGGACGGCGACCTGAAGGTAGAGATCTGGGGCGACGGCAAGGGCTTCGCCAAGGGCACCTCGTACACCGACGCCACCAGCTACCTGGCGATCTTCGGCGGGTGGAAGAACCAGTTCCACGTGCTGGCCCGCATCGACGAGCACGCGCCCGGCCGGCCCGAGGTGAAGGTGAGCGCGGGCGGCGACCTCAAGGCGCGCCCGGTGGTCGCGAACACCGTTTATCACTTCAAGGTCGAGCGCGCCGACGGCAAGACCGTGCGGTGGTTCGTGGACGACATCGAGCTCATCTCGTTCACCGATCCTGCGCCGCTCAAAGGTGAAGGGCACGAGCACCTCGGCTTCAACGACTGGGAAGTCCAGGTGTGCTTCGACAACCTCCAGATCACTGCGCTCGCGGGAGCCTGAGTGGCCGAGGAAGCCGAGCTCGATCTCGATGAAGAGCTCAGCGAGCTCGACACCCGAGTCGAGCGACTGCGAGCGCTCTACGAGCAGTACTTCCTGGGCATCGAGAAGCTCGAGCCGACGGTCCCGCGCAAGGACGTGGAGCGTCGGATCTGGGTCTTGCGACGGGTGAAGTTCCGGAACACCGCCAAGCGGTTCAAGTTCAACGTCATCACACAGCGCTTCAACACGTTCCAGCAATACTGGGCGCGCATTTGCCGCGAGATCGAGAACGGCACCTACAAGCGCCACATGCTCAAGGCCGAGAAGGCCTTCGGAGAGGACGCGCTGGCGATCGCCGCCAAGAAGCGCAAGGCCGCGAAGAAAGAGGTCGTCGAGGCGCCGCCGTCGTCCGAGCCCGCGACGCTGCCGCCGGTGCCGCGCGACAGCCTGGATCAGATGCTGGGGATCAAGCCCACTCAGCTGCCACCGCCTGGCGCTCAGCGGCAGACGCAGGCACCGGCCGCCGCACGACCCTCCAAGTTCGTGCGAGAGCGGCTCGATCTGGACATCGACGACTTGCTCGGCGGAGGCGCCGCGCCGATCTCGAAGCGTCCCCAGGGTCCGGTCGGCCCAGGCCGACCCGCGACGGTCGCTCCCCCGCCCGCTTCGGGGCCGCCGCTCTCACGCCCGGTCGGCGCCAAGCCAGCGGCGCCACCCGCGATGGGACCGATGGCCGGCGCGCGCCCGCGCTTGCCCAAGGGCATGACGCCGCCGCCGTCCGCGTTACCGCTGCCCGCGCCGAGCGCACCGTCGCACGACAAACCCCGACCACCGCCGATCCCGTCGCGCGCCGCGCCACCCCCGGTGCCTTCGACTCGACCCGGGGTCGCGTCCACCCCACGCCCCGCGATGCCGCCATCCCCATCGAACCCGCGGGCCGCCGAGCCACCGCCGGCGCCCCGTCCCGCGGCGCCACCCGCAGCGCCCGCCCGACCGGCGCGCCCCGCGGCTCCGCCGCCGGTGGCCGCCCGCCCCCCCGCCGCCGCTCGGCCCCCGGGTCCCGCCGCCAGCCTGAGCGACGACCGCCTGCGCGAGCTGCACACCCGGCTGGTCGACGCGAAGCGTCAGACCAAAGAGGGCACCTCGGTCAGCGTGGACTCGCTGGGCAAGCAGCTGCGGGCCGCGGAAGAGAAGCTCCGCAAGCAGCACGGGAACCGCAAGATCGACTTCGACGTCGTGATCAAGGACGGCAAGGCCATCCTCAAGCCGATCGTCAAATGAGCCGACTCAGCGGGCCAGGCGCTGCCGCTCGGAGGGCGGCACCGAGGGGCGCCGGGTCTCGACGAGCACCTCGTCCTCGCAGAAGAGGATCGCGCACGCGCTGCGACCCCCCTCTTGGAGGCGTCCGCAGAGCTCCGCTAGCTCCTCGTCGGAATCGACGACGTCGCCCTCCACGGGCTTGAGCGTCGCCTGGTCGTAGCGGCAGTTGTCTAGCGCTACCCAAAGGCCCTTGAACTGCTCCGAGCGGAGAAGCTCGGGCCAGGTCATTCTGGTCGACATCGCACTGATTGCTTTGCTTAGGAGTGGAATCTGAGAGAGCCCCCAGCTCGAGTCAGAAGCGATGGGCAGATCTAGACCCGCTTTCTCTGGCTCGTCAAGCAATGGGTGTGGCAAAAAGGATACGCTGGCCGCGCCGGAGAGCGCAAATACGCTCCAAATCGACTACTTGCAGCTCGAGCCGTTGAGCGAGTTGTTCAGCGCCGGGCTGTCGGCGCCCATGGCCTTGGCCGCGGCGATCGTCCCCTTGGCCTGCGCGCAGTTCCCGTTCAAGGCCGCCGCCTTGGCCGCCCCCGGAGCCTTCCCCCGGGCGATGCCCGAGCACTGGGACTTCTTCGCGCCGTCGGTGCACTTCGAATAGGCCGCCGACGCTCCACCGATGTTTCCGCCCTGAGCTGCGGAAATGCAGGCGTCGCAGGCCTTGGCGGGGTCGATCCCCGGCTTGCCGCCGGTGCCTGGGGTCGGCGTGGTCGGCTTGACCGAGGGTTGCGGCGCCGCGCTCGTGGCCCCGGTGCCCGTCGGCTCGCCACCGCCTGTGTTCGGCGTCCCGGTGTCGACCGGCCCGACCGTGGTCGCCCCGGTGGACGAGCCGAAGGGGTTGGTCAGCGGCTGATCGCCGCCGTCGTCCTTCTTCATGCTCTTCACGGCGACCACCACGATGGCGATGAGGAGCAAGGCCCCGACCCCGGCCAGCCCGAAGATCAGGCCCTTGCTGCCCCCGCTGCCACCCCGCGCCCCAGACGGTGCGGGAGGAACGTGCACGGCCGGCGCCATGGGCGCCATGGGCGCGACCATGGGAGCCATGGGCTGGGGAGGCGACACCGGGCCGGGGGCCACCGCGCCGAAGTCCGGGGCCGCGGCCATCGCCGCCGTGCCCTGGACCTGGAGCTTCTCGCGCGGCGGGTCCTCGGCCACCGTGATGCCACCGCCGTGGGAGAGATCCGAGTAGAAGTCCTTGGCCGTCTCTTGCCGCTCGTCCCGGTTCTTCGAGAGCGCTCGCAAGATGGCCTTGCGCATGTGGTCGTTCACCGAGCTGGCCGGGGCCGTGACCTCGAACGGCAGCGGCTGCGCCGTCATGTGCTGGGTGGCCCATTGCCACGGCGTGTCGGCCTCGAAGGGCAGCTTGCCGGTGAGCATTTCGTAGGTCATCACGCCCAGCGAGTAGATGTCGCTGCGGGCGTCGAGCGCCTTGCCGGTGAACTGTTCGGGGCTCATGTAGGGCGGCGTACCGAGCACCATGCCCTGCTGGGTCAGCTTCGCCTCTTTCTGGGCGTCGGCGGACTCGCTGCGGGCCGCGATGCCGAAGTCGAGCACCTTCACGAAGTCGACCTCGCCGGCGCGGTCCGTGAGGATGATGTTCTCGGGCTTGAGATCGCGATGGATGATGCCCTGCTTGTGGGCCTCGTCGAGCGCGCCGCAGACCTGCTTCATGATCTTGAGCACGCGCTCGGGGATCATGGGGCCACCCTGCTCGATGATCTCGTTCAGGGGCTTGCCCTTCACGAATTCCATCGCGATGTACAGGGTGCCGTCGGCGGTGGAGCCGAAGTCGAAGAACTTGATGGTGTTGGGGTGCTCGAGCTGGGCCACCGTGCCGCACTCGCGATGGAAGCGCGCGAGCACCGATGGGTCCTTCGACAGGTGCTGGTGCAGGGTCTTGATCGCGACTTGCCGGATGGTCGACCCCATCTGCTGCTCGCCGATGTAGACGATGCCCATGCCGCCTTCGCCGAGCACGCCGGTGACGCGGTAGCGCCCGCCGATGACCTGGCCGATGAGCTTGTCCTCGACACCCTCGTCGTGGGTCGGCAGGAGCCCTCCGCACTTGGCGCAGAACCGCGCGCCGTCGATGTTCGCGTGGCCGCAGGCCTCACAATTCATGGCGCGCTAGCGTCGCACGAAGCGGGCCCCGGGCGCCACAATCAGTCCGCGCCGGCCTCGGTGCCCCCATCGGGGATCGCGGCGGCGCTCGCATCGGCGGTTTCCCCCGCCGCACGGGGCAACTCGAAGGCCACCGGGCCGAGCGGGGCATCGGGCGGCCAAGGCAGGTCCTGATGGCTCCCGGTTGCGCGGTCGACGAGCACCGCGCGGGTGGCGCGGGCGCTCGCCGGCACCAGCACCTCGAGTGACGCGGTGACGCCCGACGCGAAGCTCGGCGGCTCGTGCAGCGGATGCGCCTTCTTCTTCCGAGGGTCCTCGGCGGCGACCAGCGGAAAGTCGAAGCGCACGCGTTCGATCAGCTCGCGCCCGAGCCAGAGCTCGATGGCGAAGCGACCCATCTTGCGCGGCGCGGGCACCGCCTGCTTGAAGCGCACCGCGCGCACGCCCTCGATGCGCACCGTGCCGCGGTCGTAGATCACCTGGTAGACGAAGTGCCGCGTCTCCTTGAGCGCTTCGGGGTCGGGCTGTGAGCCGTGCCGCTGCCCGTGCTCGGCTGCGCCGATCAGCTGGCGACCGTCGGGCGCCGCGTCGCCCACGCCCGCGTCTTGATCGCTGCCTTCGGCGATGCGCGTGGGCAGGCTGAGCGCGGGCCCCTGCTCCGACCCCGCGAAGCGTGCCCCCGAGCACGAGAGCGCGACGGCACCTGCCGTGCAGAAGGCCCAGAGCGCTCGCATCGCGCGGGAGCCATAGCATCAACCCGCGGCTCGATCGACGTCGACGGCGTCGCCGTCGAGGGCACACCAGACCCGGACCAGATCTTCGGCCACCGGCGCGGTCACGATCCACGGCTCGCCGCCCGGCAGCGCGACCTCGAGCCGGGCGGCGTGCAGCATGATGCGCGGCAGCTCGACCACCGCGCCGTCGGCCCGCGTGAGCCGGCGCACGCCGCCGTGGGCGCGGTCGCCGAGCAGTGGTCCGGCGTGGACCCGCAGCTGGTGCTTGCGTCCCGTCACCGGACAGAGCGCCAAGAGCACTGGGCTCACCTCGCTGCCACTCGGATGACGATGCGGCCCGACCTGGGCCACGATCTCGACGCGCGTCCGGGCATTACGCCCGTCCACCGGAGCCGTCAGCGCCGCATCCGAGGGCGCGCGCTCGGCGATCGCGACGTAGCGCCGGGCAATGCCGCCGGCCTCGCGCAGTGCGGCGGCGCGCTGGTGCGCCGCCTGCCCCACCGAGACCAGCACGAGCCCGCTCACGCCCACGTCGAGGCGCGACACCGCGTGAACCCGAGCCACGCCCAGGACCTCTGCGACCTCGGTCACCAGGCTCGCGTGACCGGTGCGGTCCGGCTCACTGGGCAGCGCGGCCGGCTTGTAGGCGACCACGAGCCCGTCGCGCTCTGCCACCACTGCCGCCTGGTCGCTGCCGGTGCGCGCCGCGTGCACCTCGACCCGCGAGCCGACCGCCAGCACCTGCGCGGAGTCGAGCACCCGTTGGCGGTCGACCCAAACGCGGCCCTCGTCGACCGCAGCCGGGTCGCCGAGCTCTGCAAGGATCGCCGCGACGGAGCGCGGCCCGCCGGCCTGCACGCACCACACGCGAAGAGCGGGGCTCATGGGTCCAAGCGCTCGACCTCGCCGCGGTCGCCGTCGACGCGGACCCGCTCGCCGTCTCGCAGCGTGGTGCTGGCGCCGAGCACGCCGAACACCGCAGGGACGCCCACCTCGCGCGCGACCACGGCGGCGTGGCTGAGCGCGCTGCCCGCGTCGGCCACCAGCGCGCCGCCCCAGAAGAACAGCGGCGCGGCGCCGACGTCGGGGGTGCGCACGACCAGCACGTCCCCCGGCTCGAGGTGCTCGGCGCCCCGGGCCTCGGAGTCGAGCACGCGCACCCGCCCGGTCACCACTCCACCGCTGGCCGCTGCGCCGGCCAGGCGGCGCGAATCGAACGGCAGGGGCGCGACGCGCGGGGGGGTTCCGATGAACGTGTCGGGGGGATCTTCGCGGCCCAGCTCGCGGTCGCGAGCGGCGATTCGCATCCGCACCAGCGGACCGAGATCGGCTCGGGTGCGGCCCGTGGCGCTGAGCAGGTCGTGGTGGCTCAAGAAGAACGCGCTGCCTTCGGGCAACGCCCCATCCAGGCGGCGCAGGCGCCGATCGACGTCCAGCGCAACGGTGCGTGTCATCGCGACGGTACGCGCCATCCAGACGCGCATGCGCTCGCGCAAGCGGCAGAGCGACCGGGCGCGCGCGGTCAAGGTGCGAATCAGCGCCATCTCGACCACGCCCGCGCGGGCCTCGACCGCGGCGAGCTCGCGGTCCGCGGCCACGCGCACTCGGCTGAGCACCTGATCGGGATCCGCGGCGCGCGCGGTGAGCCCGGCGCAGAGCATTCGCAGCACTGGCGTGGGGTCGTCCCCGAAACGTGGGTTCATGGCCTCGAGCTCCGAGAGCCCCCGCTCGCCGAACGCGTCGAGCCACCCCGACAGCGCGCGCCGCCCGGGACCGTCGGGCAGGTCGGC
This sequence comes from Myxococcales bacterium, assembly GCA_016191785.1. Classification (GTDB taxonomy): domain Bacteria; phylum Myxococcota_A; class Polyangia; order Polyangiales; family Polyangiaceae; genus JADJKB01. The sequence goes on from JACPVJ010000179.1 coordinate 62,192, forward strand.
GAGCGTGCCGGCGCCCGCCAGCGCCGCGGCGCCCGCCGGGTCGGCGCGAAACAGCTCGGCCACGTGGGCCAGGGCCACTGCCGGGCGCGCGCTCTCGAGCTCCGACAGGCCGCTGGTGAGCGCGTACGCGAGCCGAGGCGCCGCCTCGGGCACGACCCGCGACAAGGCGGCCTGAAGCGCCAGGTGCGACGCCAGCGCGACCAGCGAGCACGACAGGAGCATGCGCCCCGTGGACTCGAGAAAGCCGTGGGACTCGCGCAGCGTGGTGACCAGCGAGTCGTCGGGCAAGATCGCGAGGTCCATCTCGGCCAGCCAGCGGCGGTGTTGATCGGCGTCGCGCTCGAACTTCAGATGCGCATCCGAGAGCCGGCGCTCGCCCAACGCCAAGCGGGCCGCCGCGATCGAAAGGGCGGCCAGCGACCCACCCTTTTTGCGCACGTCGAGGGTGCGGGCCAGGTCGGCCTTGTCGCCGCCGCGCAGCAAGTCGACCACCACCGCCGGCTCGATGCCGGGCACCCCCGACAGCGCCGGCACCATCGCCGAGACGTTCAGGTAGTGGCGCCCGTGCACGCTGGCGACCAGCACCGCGTCGCGTTCGACCTCTGCTCCGAGCTCGGCCAGGGTCTCTTTCAAGCTCGAGTCGACGAAGTCTTCGACCAGCGACGCAGAGAGCGGGGTGGGCACGCCCGGCAAGAGGTCAGCCAGGCCCGTGCGCGACCAGACCGTGTCGTGGCGACCGGCCTTGGGAAAGCCCGCGCCGCCGAAGCCCCGTGACTGCACGACGCGCGGGCTCTTCTCGTCGAAGAACGCGAGCTCGAGCTCTTCCGGCTGCCCGGGGTCGAGCTTCTTCCACAGCGCGCTGCAGGCGATCAGCGCTTCGTCCGAGAGCACCGGCGCGCTCGGCGCGGTGACCGCGGCGACGGCGGTGTGACCTCCGACGACCACCAGCTTCCGCGGCTTCGTCGCCAGACGCCGGGCCAGGGCGCTGCCGTCGGCGGCGACCCGCAAGAGGTCGGCGGGGCGCGCGCCGTCAACCACCGGCGAAGCCAGCCCCGGCTCGGCTTGCAGCAAGAACGAGGCGTCGCCCCGCTCTCGATTCGAGATCAGCGCCGTGGCGTGCACCCCCGAGAGCCGCTGGATGATCACCGCCATCGAGACGTCGCGCAGGCCGAGGTCGCGCAACCGGGTGAGCACGTCCTCTTCCACCGCGGCCGACCACAGCTCGAGGATGCCGCGCTCGAGGGCGGCAGCGTCGGCCAAGCCGTGGCGCGCCCGGTCGAGCCCGGCGATGCCGGCGACGCTGGCGTCGGCGACGGTCGCGCTCGACCGCACGCTGAAGCCCCACTCCCCCGCTTCGAGCCGAGCCAGCTCGGCACGAAGCTCGTCACCGAGCGCCGCGTCGAGCAGCCGCTCACGCGCGCGCGCCGCCTTCTCGTGCCCGCTCTGCTTGTGGATGCCCCGCAAGAGCGAGGCCGGATCGTGGCCCGGCGGAAGGTGCGCGGCGACCGCGTCGCGGAACGCGCCAGCGTCGACGAGCCAGCTCTCGACCACCGGCAGGCCGCGGCGTTGCACCTCGACCAGTGCCGCTCCAGCGGCACCGAAATCGGAGACCCGCGTACCGCCTACGGCGGCCTCCAGCAAGGTGTACACACGATTTCCGGGGCGGCTCATCGGCCCCCGGGCTTTACCTCACCCGTCTTCGGGCAGCGACCCCGTGCTGCGCCGCACCAGCTCGCTCAGCACCGGATCGGTGCGCAGCTGGTCGCGGAGCGCGGTCTTCACGAACTCGAGCTGCTCACCGCTGATGCGGCCGTCGAGGTGCGCGACGGCGCCTTCGACCTTCGCGTCCAGATACTGGTCGACGCTGATCTCGCCGCGTTCGAGCCGTGAGAGCGCCTCGGTGCCGGCTGCCTTCTCGGGGCCGGCGGCGCGCTCGACCTTGAAGGCTTCGCGAACCGGCGACGCTGCTCCGGGGCGGACCCCGCCCGCCGGTCCGAGACCGCCAGGCGGGGGGGGTTTGCCAATGCCGTCGATGCCCATGGGAAGGTCCCTAGCGAATGTTGCCGATGGCGTTCTTGACCGTGTCGTGCCGCGTCTTGAGCACGTTCGAGAGCGTGGTGTACGCGCGACTCTCGGCGCTGATCCGCTCCTGCAGCTCGAGGTAGTACATGTTCATGTCGGCGTTCCGGGACAGCATATCGTCCATGTTCCCCGCCGACGACCCCTCGCCGCCGGCGCCGCTGGCGCCGCCGAGCCCCGATGCGCTGCCCGCGGTGCCCGCCGAGCCCTCGGGCCGGGTGCCGTCGTTACCAGGGCCGATCCCCGGGCCCGACCGGAACGCGGCAGCCAAGACCGGACCGCCCGGCAGGCGTCGGACGGCCGACTCTGCGCCGCTGACCACGGCGTTCGCCCCGGCTTCCATCACTTGTTTGAAGGGGCGCGCCGGCGCGGGGGTGACGCGGGCAGCGGTGGGGCTGCTGGTCACGGACGGGCTAGGACCTCCAGAATCGACGCGGGTGCTCATGAATGTTCCTCCTTGGGGTGGGTTCGTGCCCCCCTTCGGCCACCCGTAGCCGGCAGTTGCGACTTTTGTTCAGAAGCTGCCCACGAGCCCGAGGCCGTGGCTCCGACCCACCCGCATCGGCGCGAGCCTGAGCGAGGTTTGTTGCCGCACCAGGACCTGCTTCTTGGCAGTCAGGCCCACGGTGAGCGCAACCCCGCCGCCGGTCTGCATCAGGCCGTCGAGGACCAGCAGCATCGAGAGAAAGACGTCCCCGACGCACTCCAGCGGCCGATCTCCGTCGGAGTCCCGCTCGTCGCAGGCGTCTTTCCGGGTGGAAAGAGTCAGGAACGGGCCCAGCCCCGGCACGAGCAACCAGTAGCTCTTGTTGTCGAAGCCCGAGGCTGCCGCGACCTGCACGCCGATGGCGTAGGGCACGCCAGCGATGATCGCGCCGGAGATCACCGCGCCTTTCCGGACGCGCTCTTCGACCTGGTAACCCTGGGGGATGGGTTTCTCGGGGTCGTAGGGCATCTCGGCGGGGAGCGGCCGCGGCGCCGGCGCTTGCCAGTACGGGTAGGGGTACTGCGGGGCCGGGTAGGGGTACGGCTGCGGCGCGGGATACGGATACGGATACGGGTAGGGCTGAGCCGGCGGTTGCGCCGGCGGCGCTGTCGGGGGCGGCGCTGGCTGCGCGCTGGGCGCTTGCGCCCACGCCGGCGACGAGAGCGCGATCACCATGGCCACCGCCAGCCCACGAGTCATGGGGCGAACCGTATCAGATCCCGAACCACTCCGCGGGGTCGAGCGCCTCGGTGCTCTTCCGGATCTCGAAGTAGAGCAGCGCGCCCTGGCCCATGTCGCCGACCGAGCCCACGCGCGCCCCGCTGGTGATGTCGTCGCCGACCTTCACCGTGATGTCCGCCAGGTTCGCGCTGACCGTGTAGTAGCGATCCCCGTGGTCCAAGATCACGGTCTTGCCGTAGCCCGTGTAGTCGTCGGCGAAGGCGACTCGCCCGGCGTAGACCGCACGGACGGCCGTTCCTCGCGGCGCGCGCATCTCGATGCCCGTGCCCTCGGTGCCCGGCCGTCGCGCGCTCTTCAGCTCGGCGCGACCGGGGATCGGAAACGGCAGGCGACCCTTCATGCTGCCGAAGCCGCTGGCCAGATCCGCCGGATCGCTGGGCCCGACACCTGCGCCGTAGACCGCGGTGTGGGAGCCCGACCCGTTGGACTCGAAGGCGCGCTGAAAGGCCAGCGCGCGATCTTGCGCCTCGAGCAGCGCATCGCGAGCGGTGGCAAGGGCGCGTTGCTGCACTTCGAGCGGTCCCCGGCGCTGCTTCAGCTTCTCGAGGTGCCGCCCGATCTCGACGCGGCGCTCGGCCAGGCGGCGCTCGTCGGTGAGGTCACGACCCAGGGCACGCCGCACGCGCTCGACCTTGGCCGCATGGTCCACCAGCGCCTGAAAGCCGCTCCCCACCGGCAAGAGCCCGGCGCGAGACAGTCGCACGTACGCACGACCTCGGGCAATGGTGCGAGCGTGGGCGCCGTCGGCCTCTCGACCCAGACCGGCCAGCTCTTTCTTCAGCTCGCGCTCCTGCCGGTCGATCTCGTCGAGCGCGCGGTCCACCTCGGTGAGCGGCGCGGGCAGCGACGCGACCGCCGGCGGCGGCGCGACGACCTCGTCGGCGCCCGGCAGCGCGGCGGCGGCGGAAGCGCCGAGCAAGATGCTGAAGACGAGCTTCGCTTTCACGTCACACCAAGAGCAGGCGGCGGAGGCTGCCGTAGGCCGCAGCGGCGCCCAGCAGCCCGCCGAGCAAGACCATACCGGCGCACACGAACCACGGCAGGAAGGTCGGCGCCATGCCGAGCATCACGCCGAGCTCGCTGTCGAAGTTGCCCCGCACGATGCCGTACAGCACCGCGAGCAGCGCGAGGGCCGCAGCCGCGCCGATGCCGCCTTGAGCCGCGCCCTCGAGCACGAACGGCCGGCGCACGTACGAGTCGGTGGCGCCCACCAGCTTGAGGATCTCGACCTCGATCCGGCGGCGCTGCAGCGCCAGGCGAATCGTCGACGACACCACGCTGACCACCGCGCCCAGCACCACCAGCGCCAGCACGATGCTGGCGGTGACGCCGCCGCGCAGCAGCGTACCGAGCCGCTCGCTCCACGACTGATAGGTCTCGACGGACTCGACCGCGGGCAGCGCCTGCAGCTGCGACGCCAGCTTGCCGACCCGTTCGACCGCGGCTTCGTCCGCGACCCGCACCTCGAGCGACGCGGGGAACGCCTCGGCCGGCAGGGCGCCGAGCACGTCGTCGCCCTTCTGCGAGGTCAGCTCGCGCCGCGCGTCTTCGCTCGACACGTGGCGCACGTCGGTGACGCCGGGGGTGGCGCGCAGCGCCTTCTGGATCTGGTCGATCTGCTCGGGCGTGGCGTCGGGCTTCAAGAACACGCTGGCGCGGCCGGTCTCGGCCCAGCGCGTGCGGATACCGTGGACGTTCACCACCACCAGCACCGCCGAGGCCAAGCACACGAAGGCAACGGCCACGCTGAAAATGCTGAGCAGGTGCAGGCGCCAGTCGTTGCGGCTGCCGCGCCAGGCTCGTTCGATCGGAGTCATCGCCTCATGCCACCTTTCGGCCGAAGCCCTCGGCCGCGTCGTCCAGCCCGTCGGGCACGTCGATGGCCTTGCCCTCGTCGAGGACCACCACCCGACGCGGACGCACGTCGAGCAAGGTGCGATCGTGAGTGGCGAACAGCACCGTCACGCCGGTCTCGTTGATGTCCTCGAACAGGCCCAGGATGTCGATCGCCAGCTGGGGGTCCAGGTTGCCGGTGGGCTCGTCGGCCAGCACCAGCGCCGGCTCGCCGACGATGGCCCGCGCGATCGCGACCCGCTGTTGCTCACCGCCCGAGAGGGAACCCGCGCGGTCGGGACCCCGCCCGCCGAGGCCCACGCGCTCGAGCACCTCGCCCACTCGCTGCTTGATCAACCGCGGGGCTACGCCCAGGACTTCCATCGGCAAGGCGACGTTCTCGAGGACCGACCAGTTCGGGACCAGCTTGAAGTCCTGGAAGACCACGCCGATGTTGCGACGCAGGAACGGCACCGAGTCGCCGGCCAGGCGCCCGACCTCGCGGCCCAAAAAGAGGATCCGGCCGGAATCGACCTGCTCGGCCGCGTGCAGCATCCGGAGCAGGGTGCTCTTGCCGGCCCCCGAGGGCCCGGTGATGAACACGAACTCGCCGCGCTGGATCTCGAGCGAGAGCCCCCGCAGGACCGGCGCGTCGGCGCGATAGGCCTTGTGTACGTCCTCGAACACCAGCACCGGGCGCCGGGCGGCGGTCGGGTCGAACCGAGTCGCGCCACGAAGGGCCGGCTTGAAGGTGCGGGTCTTGGCCCCACTGTCCATGGCTTGGGGGTTACCAGGGCAGCGATTTCAGTAACAACTTTTCTGCGGCACGATGGGCCCCGTGCAGATCGTGTTTTTCGGCCTTCCGCTCGCAGCGTTGCTCCTCCAGGCCGACGGCCACACCGTCGATCTCGCCGTGATCGCCCCCTTCGAGGCCCCGGGGCGTCGCAGGCTCGGGTCGAGGACACGAATCTTGGACGCCGGCGCGCTCGGCCGCCGACTCGACGCGCAGGTGGACGCGGCCCTGGCCGAGCTCGCACCGGATCTGATCGTCAGCTGGTTCTGGTCCCGGAAGTTGCCGGTACGCTGGCTCGAGCGGGGCAGGCTCGGCGCCATCGGCGTGCATCCGTCGCTCTTGCCGCGGCACCGCGGACCGAACCCCTTCTTCTGGGCCATCGACCAGGGCGACGCCGAGACGGGCGTGAGCGTGCACCGTCTCACCGAGCACTACGACGAGGGCGACGTGCTCGAGACCCGAACCCTCGCCATCGGCGATCGCGACGCGTGGCAGCTGGCCCGGGCCCTCGATCGTCCGGGCCTGGCGGCGCTGCGGTCGGTGGTCGCACAGATCGCCCAAGGGCGAGTCCCGCCGGGCGCGCCCCAGGACGAAGGGCAGGCGACCTTCGCCCCGGAGCCCCAGGGTGACCAGCTGCGCGTGGACTTCACCTGGCCCACCGCCCGCGTGCTCCGACGGATCCGCGCGCTCTCGCCGGTGCCCGGGGTCGCCCTCGAGCTCTGCAGCCAAGACCTGTTCCTCACCCGCGCCGAGGCAACTTCGACCTATCCGGCTGCGCTCGAGCCGGGCGAGGCAGCTGCCGTCGGGACCCCCCCGACGGCCGTGGTGATCCGCACGAGCGATGGGGCAATCCGCGTGCTCCGCGCGGCCGGGCCGGAAGGGGAAACGCTGGCGCCCACGGCCCTGGCGCAACTCGTCGCTTCCCGTACGCGTGCGGTGTAGACTGGCCGCCGCTCGGAGGAACCGAATGACCGATCCGGTGAGTGCAGCAAGAACCGCCCGCGAGAGCCTGGCCCGAGGCCTGTCCGTCTTGCAGAGCCCCGGCGTGCCGGCCGGCGTGATGGATGTCGCCGAGCCCATCGCGATGGCGATGGGTGCGCTGCACAAGATCGAGGCCACCCAAGGTGGCGCCCTCGCCGAGCAAGCCACCCTCGCGCTCGACGCCGCGCGACGCGGGCTGTCGATGCTGCAGGGGTCGGCGGGGCAGCACCCCGCGGTCGATCAGGCAATGGAAGCCGTGGCGGGCTCTCTGGGCACCATCCACTCACTGGTCCAAGCCCCGCCGCGCGCTGGCGCGGCCACCGTGCCCGCGGTGCCCAACGCGCTCGCGGGCACGTTGGTGATGCAGCCCGGCCAGCCGCCGCAGCCGGCGTACCAGCAGGCAGCGCCCCAAGCCGCGCACCCGCAGGCTGCCTACGCGCCGACCGCGCCCCAGCCCCAGGCTGCGTATCAACCGCCGCCCCAGGCCGCGCCGCAGGCTGCTTACCCCCAGGCCGCGCCGCAGCCGCAGGCCGCGTATCCGCAAGCCGCATACCCGCAGGCCGCACCGCAGCCCGCGTACCCGCAAGCTGCACCGCAGCCCGCTGCGCAGCAATTCCCGCCGGGGGGCTACGGCGCGCCCCCGCCTGCCGCGCAGGGCGCCCCGTGGGCCGGGCAACCGCCCGCCGCACCTCAGCCGCCGGCGGCGCAAGCCGCGTGGCAGCAGCCGCCCGTCGCCGCGCCGGCCCTGGGTTCGTCGCCCGTGGCTGCGGGCGCGCAGGTCCCGGGCGTGCAGGCGCCGCCCAACGTCCCCCGGATGGAAGCCGATCTCGGCGCGCACAGCCCGTCGAACTTCTACAAGGGTCTGAGCGGCAACGACGTGATCGACTCCGGCGGCCTCTTCGTCGCCACCTACAAGATCCCGAAGATCGGCAGCAACGTCGTGATCAAGGTGGCGCTGCCGGGCGGCTACGAGTTCGAAGCGCTCGCCGTCGTCGAGTGGATCCGCGAAGCGCCGAACTCCACCGCCGGGGTGGAAGCGCCCCCGGGGTTCGGGGCAAAGTTCACCCAGATCTCGCCGGAAGGCCGGCAGCTCGTGTACCGCTACGTCCGCAATCGCGAGCCCCTGTTCCACGACGACCTGTGAGGTTCGCTCGCTCCGAGCGGACCGCGTCATGAGCGTTCGACGTCGCCACGCTGCGTGTGCTGCGCTCGGGGCGGCGCTCGCGCTGACGGCGCTCGAGGCGCGCGCCGGCGATCCGTACCTGGACTGGTACACGATTTCCACGCCGCACTTCCGCGTCACCTATCACAGCGGCCTGGGCGAGCCCGCGCAGCGCACCGCCTCGCTGCTCGAGGCGATCCACGCTCGCCTGGCCCCTCAGCTCGGCGGCGTTCCGAGCGAGGTCACGCAGGTGGTGCTGACCGACGCGAGCGACAGCGCGAACGGCTCGGCCACCGCGCTGCCGTACAACACCGTGCGCCTGTTCGCGTCGGCGCCGGACGACATGTCGCCGCTCGGCGAGTACGACGACTGGATGGGCGAGCTGGTGACGCACGAGTACGCCCACGTGCTGCACACCGACAGCATCTCGGGCATTCCGGCGCTGCTCAACTCGGTGTTCGGCAAGACCTACGCTCCCAACCAGGTGCAGCCCCGGTGGGTGCTGGAAGGGCTGGCGGTGGCCATCGAGACCGAGCACACCGGCGGCGGCCGGCTGCGCTCGAGCCACTTCGACATGATCTTGCGCGCCGACGTGCTCGAGGGCCGGCTCGCGCGCCTCGACCAGATCAGCCACTCGTCGCGGCGCTGGCCCAGCGGCAACCTCTGGTACCTGTACGGCGGCGCCTTCATCGGGTGGATCGCCAGCGTCTACGGCCCCGACACCTACGGCTCGGTGGCCACGGACTACGGGCAGAACCCTATCCCCTGGGGCATCAACCGGTCGATCCGCCGCGCGACCGGCCGCACCTACCCCGAGCTGTTCGAGGGGTGGAAGCAGCACCTCACCACCAAATACGACCGGCAGGTGGCCGAGGTGAAGCGCCGCGGCCTGCGCCAGGGCACGCGGCTCACGCACCGGGGGCGGGTGGCGGGCCCGCCCCGCTGGGTCCCCGAGTGCGCGCGGCAAGGCGCCCGCGAAGAGCTGATCTATCTGGCCGACGACGGGCACCGCCCCGCCGGGTTCTACCGCGTGCCGCTCGACGCCCGGGACCAGGCCGACGAGGGCGACGCGGAGCTGGCCGCGCGCGCCACCGGCAACCACGTGAGCTTCGATCCCGGTTGCTCGTTCGTGTTCGACACCACCGCGCCCAGCCGCCGCCGCTACTACTTCACCGATCTGTTCCGGCAACCCAAGGGCACCCGCTCCGAGCGCGGGCTGCGGGGCTCACGCGAGCGGCTCACCACCGGCCGGCGCGCCCGCGAGCCCGACGTCAGCCCCGACGGCAGGCAGATCGCCTACGTCACCCAGCGCGCCGGCACCACCACGCTGCGCATCGCGGATCTGACCCCCGAGGGCGCCCTAGTGAGCGAGCGCATCTTGGTGCCCAGCGCGCGCTACGAGCAGGCGTTTTCGCCGCGCTTCTCCCACGACGGCAAGCGCGTGGCGTACAGCGCGTGGACGCGCGGCGGTTACCGCGACATCCGCGTGGTCGAGGTGAAGACCGGCAAGTTCTGGCAGGTCACCCGCGACGTGGCCCTGGACCACCAGCCCGCGTGGTCCGAAGACGATCGCTACCTCTACTTCACCTCGGATCGCACCGGCATCGCCAACGTCTACGCCTACGACATGGCCACGGCGCGCTTGCGCCAGGTTACCAACGTGATCACCGGCGCGTACGCCCCGGCCCCGTCGCCCGACGGCAAGACGCTGGCCTATCTCGGCTACACCTCCGACGGCTTCGACCTGTTCTCGATGCCCCTCGATCCAGCCAGCTGGCTCGAGCCCCTGGACCCGCCCGACGGCCGCGCGACGCCTCATCCCGAGCCGCCGGCGAAGCGGTGGCGCGTCGAGCCGTATAGTCCCCTGCCCACGCTGCGCCCTCACGCCTACGAGATCGAGCTCGGACCGGGGTCGTTCGGCGAGACCATCAAGGTGACGACCCGGGGCTCCGACGTGGTCGGACATCACGCCTTCGCGGCCACGCTGCTCACGCCCTACGAGAGCGGCGAGCCCAGCGGCTCGCTGGTCTACGCCTACCGTCGCTTGCCGATGGACTTCACGCTCTCGGCGTTCCGATCGGCGGCGCCCCGCCGCGGCTATTCGTACGGCGATCGCCAGCCGATCTTCACCGAGACCTTCACCGGCGTCGCCACCGGCCTGTCGTACGTCGAGCCCGGCGAGTGGGACGCGCAGTCGATCGCGCTGACCTACACCGTGGGCGAGTACGACTCGAAGCTGCCGGTGGGCACCGCGGCCGATCCGTACGCGACCGTCACCCGGGATCCCCATCGCGGCTTCATGGGCATGCTGAGCCTGGGCTGGGGCTATTCGAACGCCGACGGCACGCTCTATGGCATCGGCCCCGAGCGCGGCTTCAGCATCGGCGCAAACCTGGACGTCGCGGCCCGCGAGACCGGCAGCGACGACACGCTGACCGCGGTCTTCGCCCGCGCTACCGGTTATCTGCCCATGCCCTGGGGCGGGCACCACACCCTGGCGGTCGCCGCCTCGGGGGCGTCCGCGGTCGGCACCTATCCGCGCCGGGGCCTGTACTACACCGGCGGGTTCGTCACCGATCTGCCACTGCTCGACGCCTACACCGACGGCATCCGCCAGGGCGGCTTCGTGCTGCGCGGCTACGAGCCGGTGGCGTTCATCGGCTCGCAGTACAACCTGGTCAACACCGAGTATCGCTTCCCGCTGCTCTACGCCGACCGCGGTCTGTCGACCCTGCCGATCTTCCTGCGCACCCTCTCGGGCACGGTGTTCGCCGACTACGGCGGCGCCTACGACACCCTCGATCTCGACGACCCGTTCGACCAGTACCACCTGGGCGTCGGCGCCGAGCTCTGGGTCGACCTGGTGCTCGGCTACCACGCCCACGGCACGCTGCGCTTGGGCTACGCCCGAGGCTTCGGCGACCGGGCCATCGCCGGCGGGCAGACGTATGCGGTGATCGCGTCGGCGTTCTGAAGGCTGCCGCGGCGGCCGGCTCGGTCGGAAGGTCGCTCCAGGAGCCTCGCCGCGAGCCACCGCGGTTGCTCGGGGAGCCGGCTCACTGGGGCGACAGCTCGACGATCACGTGTTGGGGTACCGGATTGTCGCATTCGTCTTCCGGAACGAAGACCACGGTCGTGCTGGGCACGTACCCGTCTGCGGTGACCTCGATCGTGTACTTCGCGTCCCCGGGGCCGCCCAGGACGCGGAACGTGCAACATGGCTCGGAGGGAGTACCTCCGTCACTGCGGCACTCGTAGGTTTCGTCGACGCCCCGAGCGGTCACGCGGATCTGCGCAGCGCAGATCGGTGCGCCGGACTTGGCGCGCACTTCTCCGCTGACCGGACCGACTCCGATCCCGGGGCAGTCCTGGCCGCAACCGAGCGAGAGCGAGACTGCCAAGAGCGGCATGACCCAAGACAGCCGAGGCCAGTGGGTCAATTCGTCCACCCGTTCTGCAAGGCATCGAGGGCGTCGAGTCTGACTCGACTTCCGCCGTTTCGGGCGCAACTTTCGCGGCTTCGGGCTTCGGACTCCAGGCTACAGCTTTGAGAGGCGGGAGGTTCTGGTCGAAGCGTCTGCGATGTCCCTTCGACGTAATCCACACACTCTGTCTCCTGCTGAAGTCTGAAGCCTGGAGGCTGTAGCAGCGCGGCGCAAGCGCGGCGGAAAGTTGCGCTCAACCGTGGCGCCTGCGGGTGACTTGCCGGTGCAGGATGCGAACTCGGGCAGCCGTCGCTCAGTTCTCTCGATGCCTTCACCGACCGCATTCGGCACGGCGCGCGGGAGCGGGCCTGAACGCGCCCAGCGCCGCGGTGGGAGCGGCGCCGGGCTTGGAGAGGTCAGGTGGCGACGAGGCGGACGAAGGTGCCGATGATTCGGTTGAGCTTCGCGACCAGCGCCGGGTCGAGAGCGGGGAGATATCCGAGAGCGCAGGCGACTTCGAGGCAGGCGAGGGCCTCTCGGGCCGAGCCCAGAGCGGAGTGGTAGCGCGCCTGCCGGTTCTTGCCCCGCGAGTACATGCCCTCGGCGGTGTTGAGCGGGATGGACGAGGCACAGCGCCTCAGCTGGCGGGTGAGGTCGGAGTCCCTGCGCTCGATCTGAGCGATGAGGGACCGGAGTTCACGCAAGACTTCGAGAACGAGCGGATAAATACGCAGCATGATGATTCCTCCTTGTCGGCGCAGCCGACGGCCAAGGAGGCGCCGCCGCGCAAGCCCCTTGGGAATCCCCGACGGGGGACAGCCGTAGTCGAGGCTGCGAGGGCACGGAGCGCCCGAGCACCGCGCGCGCTCGTCGCGCGCGGCGACCGGAGGGAATCCCCTTGGGGACCGCGGCCTCGACGCCGGCGAGCACGGCGGCAGAATCAAAGAGGCCGAGCAAGCAGTCGCCTTTACGCCCATCGCCCATCGCCCATGGCCCATCGCCCATCGCCCATCGCACTTGCGCTCGCCCTGCACCCTGCACCCACGCTCTCGCAACGGGCCGCCGCACGGTGCAGCGCCTTTCCCCCCGCGGCCGCCCGAGCGCAGCGAGGCCGGACGCATGGGGGGGAACGCCCGCCCGCAGGCCGCACCGCGGCCGAGGCCGGGCGAGGCGGGGGCACCCCGCTCTGACCCGCCCGCTTCTTGGCCCTGCCCTTGGCCACCTGATACCAGCCCGACCCATGGCCACCAAAGTCGGGCTCGTCGTCCTGGGTCTCGCGCTCTTGGGCGGTTGCCTCGCGCCGCCCAGCCAATCGCAGCGGGTCACCGACTCTGCCCGCGAGCTGAACCTGGCCACGCGCTTCGGCCGGATGGACGTCGCGCTGGGGCACGCCGCCAAGGGCGCTCAGCAGAGCTTTCTCGAGCGACGCGCCGAGTGGGGCAAGAACATCCGGATCGTCGACATCGAGCTGGCGGGGCTGGCGATGAAGGACGAAATGAACGCCACGATTCAGGTGGACGTCGCCTGGGTCCGGGTCAACGACGACACGCTACGCACCACGCGGCTGGCCCAGCTGTGGCGCGACGACGGCGGCTGGCACCTGGTGCGCGAGACGCGCGCCGCGGGTGACCTCGGTCTGTTCGGCGAGCCGCTGCCGCCGCCGGTGGTCGACGACACGCCGCGCGACGTGCAGTTCGCGACCAAGGTCATCCGCTGACGCGAGATCTCAGCTCGCGCTCTTCTTCTTCTTCGGGGCCGGGGTCGCGGCTTTCGCGGCCTTCTTGGTCTCGGCCTTGCGCTTCACGCGCGCCTTGAGGGCCACCTGGGCCTTCTTGCGGCGCATCTTCATCGATTTCCGGCGATCGAAACGTCCCACTGCTCTGTCCTTCCGTGACCCGCGCCTTCGGCGGGCCCGGCTCGCATACACCAGGGGCCCCGCCAGGCGCTAGTCTGAAGGGCCCGGCGCGGGCCGGTAGACCTACGACCGCCGCGCGACCGGCGCGCGGAGGGCGAGGCGAGAATGCGCAGCGCTCAGCCGCTCGAGGCGTCTTCCAGCGCGCGCTCTCGGTCGCGAACCTCGAGCCGGTAACGACTGTTGACGGTCTCGATGTAGAAGACGTCCTTCGCCGCCAGGCGCAAGACGCGCTTGACCGGCGTGGTGACGTATTCGTGCATGCCATCCGAGAACTCGATGACTACGACGGACCCCTTGCGTGGAGCACGAACGAGCCGACCGGTGACGGCCCGGGAGCCACGACCCAGCTTCCGGAGCACGACTTGCACGAGGTTCACTCTAGCAACGGATCGCGGTCCGGTCCAACCCCCGCGGATGTACAGGTCTCAGGGCGCGGTGACGCCCTTGGCGCCCTTCTTGGCGAAGTAGGCGCGCAGGACGTTCCGGGCCAGCTCGGGGCCCTTGATCTGCCAGGTGGGAGTGTTCACCACAAGCGCCGAGATGGCCACTTCGGGCTTGTCCGCCGGGGCGTACCCCACGAACCAGGTGTAGAAGCGCCCGTTCTTCTGCCGCATCAGGGTGCCGGTCTTGCCGGCGACGGCGATGTCCGGGAGGTAGGGCTTGCCGTGCTTGTCGTGGAAGCTCTTGTAGGCCGAGCCGTTCGAGACCGTCTCGAGCATCATGGTGTTCAGCTCGGCGGCGGTCTCGGGCTTGACGGCGCGCCGCAGCAGGGTCGGGCCCCGGGTGTCCTCCCAGACCTTGTCGTTCTCTTGGTACACGGCCTGCACGATCCGCGGCTCGAGCGTCACGCCCCGGTTCGCCACGGTCTGCGCGATCAGCGCGCCGCCCAGCGGCGAGAGCGTGGTGTGCCAGAACCCGGCTGACGCGCGGGCGAACTCGAGAGGGTCCACCGGGATGTCGATCTGCAGCTTCTCGCTCTGCACGGGGAACGGGATGGGCGCGCCGAAGCCGAAGGCGCCGCCCATCGCGGTCACGTCGTCGGGCGTGAGGTTCTTCTGTGCCAGGCGGCCGAACACCACGTTCAAGCTGCGACCCATGGCGATCGCCAGGGTCGCGCACCATTTGTCGCGCCGCTCGTCGTCCTGCAGCTCGTCGGCGGCAATCGCGCTCTTGCCGCCGTGATAACACTGCTCGGTCTTGGCGTTCAGGCCGGCCTTCTCGATCAGCGCCGCGCCCGTGATCACCTTGAACACGCTCGCCGCGGGCGCCTCGGCCCGGAGGTTCACGTCGAACTTGGTGCCCTCGTTCACGTAGCTCGCGTAGGTCAGGATCTTGCCGGTCGACGGCTCGATCACCACCACGCCACCCTCCGGCACCTTGTAGCGCTTGAGCTCGGCCATGGCTGCGCGCTGCAGCACCGGATCCACCGTCAGCTCGGCCACCTTCCCGTCCCGAAGCGGGGTGGTCACCCGCCGCGGACGAACGTCCATGCGCAGAAGATCGAGCCCGGCCAGGTGCTCACTGGGCAGGACCAACCCCGGCGAGCGGGGCTCGGCCTTGCGCAGCGCCCCGATCCCCACATTTCCGCGCACCACCGGCACGAGGGCCAGCACGATGCCGGTGGCGGCACCGATCCCGACCCATCTTCGCCAAGCGCGCATGCCGGGTGGTTAGCGGCCCCGGCCGACAAGGGCCAAAAAAGAGGGGGGCCCCGGGTGCGCCGTCGGGCCCCTGGGTCTATGCTCCAGGGCAAGAGAGCGTCCCCCCGAGCTTGAGCCAGTCGCGCGTATTGGAATCCGCCTCGCGGCGCACCGCGAGCATCGAGGTCGAGAGCACCTCGGTGCTCTTGGCCCTGTCTGGACCGCAGAACGTGCTCTTGTCCGAGGTCGCCCGCCAGAGCGGGGCCGAGGTCAGCCTGCGCGGCAACGTGATCCACGTGGCCGGCGACGAGGACGACGTGCTGGTCGCCCAGCGATTCCTGACCGACGCCGCCGAGCTGGTCAGCCGCGGCCACGAGATCACGCCCAGCGACGTCGGGCGCGCCCTGCGCGAGCTGCGCCTCGATCCGGACACCTCGCTGGTCGATCTGCTCGACGAAGCCATCTTGGTCTCGCCGCGCCGGCGCGCGGTGATGCCCAAGAGCCCGGCGCAGCGCAGCTACATCGAGGCGATCCGCAAGCACGACCTGACCTTCGGCATCGGCCCGGCGGGCACGGGCAAGACCTACCTGGCCATGGCCATGGCCGCGTCGGCGTTGATGGCCAAGCGGGTGAAGCGCATCGTCTTGACGCGCCCCGCGGTCGAGGCCGGCGAGAAGCTCGGGTTTCTGCCGGGCGACCTGGCCGAGAAGGTGAACCCCTACCTGCGTCCGCTGTACGACGCGCTCAACGACATGCTCGACTTCGAGAAGGTCGAGCAGCTGCGCGCACGCGGCCAGATCGAGGTGGCGCCGCTGGCCTTCATGCGGGGCCGCGCTCAACCCTACTTCGCGTCGGTGCTGACCCCGGAGGGCTTTCGGCCCATCGGCAGCCTTCGCCCGGGCGACTCCGTGATCGGCTCGAACGGGCGGACCACCAAGGTGCTGGGGGTCTACCCGCAAGGGAAGAAGGAGGTGTTCCGCGTGACCGCTCAGGACGGAGCGTCCACGCTGTGCTGTGGCGAGCACCTCTGGACCGTGTTCACTCCGGAGGATCGAGCCCGCACCGGCGTACCGCGTGTGCTCGAGACGCGCGAGATGATCGGGCGCCTGCGACGAGCCCACCAGCATCGCTACGAGCTGCCGCTTTTGTCCGCACCTGCCAAGCTCGCTCCGCGCGACGTCCCCATGGACCCCTACGCCCTCGGGCTTCTCCTGGGCGACGGCTGCGTGACCGGCAGCACCACACCATCCTTCGCGACGAGCGATCCTGAGCTCGCGGCCGCACTTCAAGCGAAGCTCGAGGGCATCGAGCTGGTGGCCAAATCGCGGGTCGACTACGTGCTCCGTCACGCCGCCGGAGGCCGAGGCGGCCTGCGGATCCCGAACCCGGTCACCGTGACGTTGCGCGAGCTGCGGCTCTGCGGGGCGCGATCCGCGACCAAGTTCGTCCCCAAGGACTACCTCTTCAATTCACCGGGCGTGCGACTGGCTCTGCTGCAGGGGCTTCTCGACACCGATGGCGGCCCAGTGACGCAAGTGGGCCGATCGTGTCGAGTCCACTACTGCACGACATCGCCAGAGCTGCGGGACGCCGTGGTCTTCTTGGTTCGGTCGCTCGGGGGAGTGGCGTACTGGCGCGCGCGTCCGGCGGAGGGCCGCCGCCCGGGGTGGGCGAACGGGCGCCCCGTCCCCCACCGGTCCGACGCCTTCATCGTCGATCTGCGGCTGCCTGACGGGATCATGCCGTTCCAATTGGAGCGAAAGCGAGAGAAGTACGCTGCCACGGGTGGCGGGCGACCCATGCGCTACCTCGACGCCATCGAGCCGGCAGGCGAGCAGGACTGCGTGTGCATTCAGGTGGCCGCTCGCGACTCGCTCTACGTGACGAACGACTTCCTCCTCACGCACAACACCCTCAATGATTCCTTCGTGATCCTGGACGAAGCCCAGAACGCCACCAGCGAGCAGATGCGCATGTTCCTGACCCGCCTGGGCTTCGGCTCGAAGGCGGTGGTGACGGGCGACATCACCCAGACCGACCTGCCTCGCGGCGCGCGGAGCGGCCTGCGCGAGGCACGCGACCTGTTGTCTTCGGTCGAGGGCATCGCGTTCAGCTCGTTCACCGAGGTGGACGTGGTCCGCCACCCGATCGTGCAGCGCATCGTGGTGGCGTACGAGGCGCTGGACGCCGAGCAGGCCCGCCTGAGGGACGCGAAACGCCAGGCCAAGGAAGCCGCCCTGGCCGACGAGGAATCCCCGGACACCGAGCCGCGTTGACGAACGCGCCCTCCCGGGCGAGCCTCCGCGACCGAGGGCAGCGGTGACCGTCCAGTCCGAACCCGAGAGCACCCCCCGCGAGCTGCGCGCGCTGTCGCCCCGCGCCGAGGCCTCGGTGCGCGGCTTGACCACTCTGGCAGACGCGCTCGGTCGCCACCCGCTGGCTCAGGGCGCGGTCATCACCCGCCCCCATCCTCTGTTGGTGATGGTGCGCCGGGGCACGGCCAGCGTGCTGCTCTGCCCGGCCTCGGTCTGGGACTCGGGGCGCGAGCTGATCACGCCCTACGCCGATCGGATCGCCGCCTACGAGACGCGACTCATCCTGCTCGGCCGCCCCGGCGATCCGGATCTGGCCCAGGCCCTGAACCTGGGCCTGGCCGCCATCGTCGCCGCCGAGCCCAGCGCGCCGGAGGTGGCGGTGGCGCTGCACCAGGCCTTCGAGCTGATGGAGGTCAAGGCCCGCAGCGAGAGCCGCGGCAAGTGGCTGAACCGTTACCGCTACGAGCTGGGCGAGCTGATCGAGATCGCCCGGGCGCTGACCACCGAGCGCGAGATCGGCAAGCTGCTCGGCTTGATCCTCGAGAAGAGCCGGTTCGTGACCGGCTCCGACGCCGGCAGCATGTACGTGGTCGAGGGCAGCGACCACGACATCAGCAAGAACCTGCTTCGCTTCAAGACCAGCCAGAACGACTCGGTCCAGTTCGACTCGCGGGAGTTCACCATGCCCATCAGCCCGCGCAGCATGGCGGGCTGGGCGGCACTCGAGAAGAAGAGCATCCGCATCGACGATGTGTACGACATGCCGAAGGACTCGCCCTTCGGCTTCGATCGCTCGTTCGATCAGAAGGTGGGCTATCGCACCAAGAGCATGCTGTGCACGCCGCTGATCACCAAAGAGGGTGAAGTGATCGGCGTCTTGCAGCTGATCAACAAGAAGCGCGAGGCGAGCAACAAGCTGCTCTCGCCCGAAGACGTCGAGCGGCTGGTGGTGCCCTTCGACGATCGCAGCGAGCAGCTGATGCAGACCCTCGCGTCCCAGGCGGGCATCGCCCTGGAAAACGCGATGCTCTACGACGAGATCCGGTCCATCTTCGAGGGCTTCGTCCGGGCCAGCGTCGACGCCATCGAGCAGCGCGACCCGACCACCAGCGGTCACTCGCGGCGAGTGGCCGAGCTGACCGTGGGCCTGGCCCACGCCGTCGAGCGCACCGACACGGGCCCTTACAAAGACGTGATCTGGAAGCGCGAGGACATCAACGAGATCGAGTATGCCTCGCTGCTCCACGACTTCGGCAAGATCGGCGTCCGCGAGCACGTGCTGATCAAGGCCAAGAAGCTCTACCCCCACGAGCTCGAGCTCTTGAAGCAGCGCTTCGACTTCGTGCGCCGCAGCATCGAGGTCGACCTGCTCTCGCGCAAGCTGGCGGTGGTCGAGCGCGGGGGGCAGCCCGAAGAGCTGGCGGGGCTCGACCACGAGCTCAGAGAGCGGCTGGCCGAGCTCGACGGCGCGCTGGCGACGGTGAACCACGCCAACGAGCCGACGGTGCTCGCGGCGGGCGACTTCAAGAAGATCGAAGAGCTGGCCAAGCAGACCTTCGCCACCCTCGAGGGCGGCCAGGCGCCGCTGCTCACCGCCGAAGAGGTCAAGAGCCTGAGCGTGATGCGCGGCTCGCTGACCGCCGAAGAGTTCGACGAGATCCGCAGCCACGTCACCCACACCTATCGCTTCTTGTCCAAGATCCCGTGGGGCAAGACCTTCGCGCGGGTGGCGATCATCGCTGGCGCCCACCACGAGCGCCTGAACGGAACGGGCTATCCGAACCGCCTGCGGGCCGAAGAGATCCCCCTGCAGTCCAAGATCATGACGATCAGCGACATCTTCGACGCGCTCACGGCCAGCGACCGGCCCTACAAGCGCGCGGTGCCGGTGGACAAGGCGCTGCACATCCTCGAGCTCGAGGTCAAAGACGGCCACGTGGACCCAGAGCTGGTCCGCATCTTCCGTGACGCGAAGGTGTGGGAGCAGATCATGGGCGCGCTGTACTGAGCCGCCTTTCGTCCCGGGGGGGGGCGGAGCCCGGCCGAGGTTCGGCCGGCCCCGTTGGAGAATTATGCGTTCCTGAATTATACTTCTCTGCAGAATGAAGTTCATCAACCGCTCCACCGAGCTCGAGCGGCTTTCCGCGCTCTGCCACCGCCGTCAGGGCGGGCTCGCCGTGGTGTACGGGCGCCGCCGTATCGGCAAGACGCGCCTGCTCCTACAGTGGGTCGAGCGGCACGGTGGGCTGTACACCGTCGCCGACCTGTCGGCGGCGGCGATTCAACGCCGCACCATGGCGCTGGCCATCGCGCCGCAGCTGCCTGGGTTTTCCGAGGTCGAGTATCCGGACTGGCTCTCGCTCTTTCGGCGGCTCGCCACCGACGCGGAGCGTGCGAAGTGGCGCGGGCCGGTCGTCTTCGACGAGCTTCCTTACCTGATGCTCGCTTCGCCCGAGCTGCCGAGCGTGCTCCAGCGTTGGCTCGACCACGAGGCCAAGCAGGCGCGTCTCGTCGTCGCGATCGCTGGCTCGAGCCAGCGCATGATGCAAGGGCTCGTCCTGGCGAGCGAAGCCCCGCTCTTCGGTCGCGCCGCGGTCGTCCTGGACCTCCCGCCCATGTCGGTCGCTCACCTCGGCGACGCGCTGGGCCGGGCTCCACCGCGCGAGACGATCGAGCGGTGGACGGCGTGGGGCGGCGTGCCGCGGTACTGGGAGCTCGCGGCGCACGAGCGGGGCTCGACGCTCGCGCGGGTCGATCACCTGGTGCTCGACCCGACGGGGCCGCTGCACGCGGAGCCCGATCGGTTGCTCCTCGAGGAAGCCGTCCCTGCGACCGAGGTGCGGCCAGTCCTCGACTCGATCGGGGCTGGCGCGCATCGCGTCTCCGAGATCGCGGGGCGAATGGGGCGAGCGGCGACGTCGCTGTCGCGGCCGCTCGACCGGCTCGTCGGAATGCGGCTGGTTCGCCGCGAGTACCCGTTCGGCGAGCCAGAGCGCGGCGGGAAGCGGAGCCTCTACCGCATCGACGATCCGTTCTTCAGGCTCTGGTTCCGCGTGGTGTCGGCCCAGCGCGCGCTCCTCGCTGGGGCTCGACCCGAGGCTCGCCGTGCGCTCCTCGGTCGCCACTGGCCGGCGTTGGTCGCCGCGAGCTGGGAGGACCTGGTGCGAGCCCACGGCTCGAGCGCGGCGAAGTTCGCCCGCGACGCCTGGGGCCCGGCCCGGCGTTGGTGGTCGGGGTCGGCCCCGGAATGGGACCTGGTCGCTGAATCGACTCGCGGGCAGCGGTTGCTGCTGGGGGAAGCGAAGTGGAGCGAGCGCCCGCTCTCGAGAGCTGCGGTCGAGCGCGCGTGTCGGGCGCTCTCGACCCGTCCCGAGCCCGCGCTGGGCGCGCGCTACGCCGACCACGAACGAGTGCGTGCCCTGTTCGTGGTGGATGCCGAGCGGGGGGCTGCCGCCGCCGCCGGCTCGAGCGGCGTGCAGGTGGTGACCTCGGAAGAGCTCCTGGCGGTCAGCGGCGGCTGAGCCCCCGAGCGGCAGGCGCTTCCGACCCGACTTGCCCCCATGGAAATGATTTGCCCGCCCTGCACTGTTTGCGTAGCCGGCGCGGGGGTTTAGCCCGCCGTTCTTGTAGAAACCGCTTGGATTGCAGGGCTGCCCGGGCCAGGCCCCGAGGCACGAACCCTGCTAGTACACTCTCGGATGACTACGCCCTGGCGTGCGGCGGCAGGAACTGAAGCCCACCGACTGGTTCGGTCCTTGGAGGCGTGATGCGCAGCAGAGCTGAACGAATGTCTCTCGTGAGAGCGGGGCTCCTGGTCGGCCTCGTGGGCGGCCTCGGGGCGCTGCCGATTGGCTGCTCCGACGACGCCGGCCTCGACGCGGCCGGGTTCGACGGCGGCAACGGCGGGGTCGGAGGGGTGGCCACGGGACCCTGCGAGACCGGCGACAGCCGCAAGTGCGGCATCAAGCTGGCGCAGCACGACGACATCGTGACCTGCTACGTCGGCACCCAGAGCTGTACCGCCGGCAAGTGGGGCGAGTGCACCGACGGCTCGCAGATCACCAAGAGTGTGGCGGCGCCGCCCGGCATCGGGCCCGGCTCGGGCTCGATGAACTTCCTGGGCAACTGCGCCAACAACCCCTGCGACCCGTACTGCCAGAACTACAACAACGACGCGGGCTACAGCGCCGACGGCGGCTCGCCGATCTACACCTGGCAAGGCGGGCAGATCAGCGGGCTCCCCAATGGCCTGAAGAACAAGGGCTTGATCGAGCCCTGCACCGACGGCGCGGACTGCCAGTTCAACACCTATTGCTGGCACCCGAAGACCAACGCGGCCTGCGGGCACAGCAAGTGTGTTGCGGGCGCCAAGCTCCCTTGGGACTGTGACAAGTGCGTCAAGCAGATCTGCAAGGGCAATCAGACCTGCTGCATTTACCCCGACACCGCAGCGCGGGGCGGCAGCTGCGCGCACAGCATCTGCCAAGCTGGCGGAGTCGGGTCGGAGCTCGCGAAGGGCTGCGACTCGGCGGGTGAGGACTGCGTTCAGCAGATCTGTGACAAGGGCGGCGCGTTCGCCGACTGCTGCAAGAACAACAAGGCGTGGACGGCCGCTTGCGTGGCCGAAGTGAGCGCCACCTGCGGGCTGAATTGCGCGCAGATCGACACCGCGGTCGGCAGCTGGACGGCGGCGTGCGCTGGCAGTGTCGCGACGGCCTGCGACGCGGTCTGCGACACCGTGCCCCCCATCACGGAAGAGGGCAAGTGCAAGGAGTGGATCCCGGGCGAGACGGACCCGTCCTGCGCGGGCGTCGACTTGACGGTGGACGTACCTTGCTCGAACAACATCCCGGTCTGCAACCACGGCACCGTGGCGGCCCCGGCGGGCATCCGCTTGGTGCACTACCCCGCGAACTCGAACCAGTACCCGAAGTGCGATCCGAGTCAGACGCACCCGAACATGTACGAGTGCTTCACCACTCAGCCCATCCCGCCGGGCGAGTGCACGACGGCGCTGCAATACTGGGACGGCGCCGCCTGGAAGTCCGGCTGCGATCAGCTGGTGGGCAACCGCGAGATCATGATCAACCCCCAGACCCAATCCGGCAAGACGACTCCGGGGGGTTACGCGGGGTACGTCAACGAGTGCAGCTGCAAGGACAACTGGTCGCTGTACTCGGGCGGCACCTGCGGGCTTCCGGTCTGTGGCGGCGACACCCAGATCGCCACGTTCAAGAAGATCAACTACTATGTGATGTTCGACCGCTCGGGCTCGATGGAAGACAACGGCCTGTGGGCTCCGGCCGTCGCTGGCATGACGGCGTTCTACGGGCTGGCGGCCAACGCCGGCCTCGGCATCGCGCAGGAGTTCTACCCGATGCTCGGCCCGGGTGGCGCCTACGGAGATGGTTGCGCAGCGGGCAACTGCAACGCGCCGCCTTGCGGCAATCCGATGATTCCCCTCGGCCTACTCACCGCAGCGGCTGCGCCCACTGACACCCACGAGAAAGCGCTGATCGACTCGTTTGCGCTGACCTTCCCGTCCAGCGTCCCGGCTGGCATCAAAGGCTCCGGCTACGGAACTCCGACTCACCCAGCCCTCGACGGCGCGCTGCAGTGGGCAACGGCGCAAACCATCCTCAAGCCGACCGAGCAGTTCGACGTGATCCTGATCACCGACGGCGCACCGGTGAACTGCGACACCAGCACCGCCGGCGTGGTGGCGCTGGCCTCGGCTGCGTTCAACACCACCGGCATCCGCACCTACACGATCGGGCTCCCGGGCGCGTCCACTGCCTATCTGAACGCGATCGCCGCCGCCGGCGGGACTGGAACTTCCATCACAGTGGCGTTCGCCACCATGGCCGCGGACATCCAGGCCGCGCTCTTGGCCATCAGCGGCAACGGCGTCACGTGCGCGTCCGACCTCCCGTCGACCAGCTTGTTCGACATCGGCAACGTCACGGTCAAGTACACGCCCTCGAGCGGCCCCGCGGTCAACCTGCCGAAGCGCGCCGACTTGGCCGCCTGCAACGGCAACGTCAACGCCGGCTGGTACTACGACAACAACGCGGCTCCGACGAAGCTGTTGCTTTGCCCGAAGAGCTGCATCACCGCCCAGAACGACGCGGGCTCGAAGATCGACATCGCGCTCGGCTGCCCCACGGGCGCGGGCCCGGTCACGGTCACGCTGGACCACCAGGGTCAGTGCCCGCCGGGCAGCAAGCCGGTGTGGAACTTCTTCTCGTACGACACCACCACGCCCAACACGTCCACGGTGACCTTCCGGGTGCGGACGGCCGACACCCAGGCGGGGCTCTCCTCCGCCGGCTGGCACAACCTGGCCGTGGCGCAGTCCGTTCCGACCGACACCCAGGTCTGCCCGCTCACCGGGCCTGCGCCCTGCCCCATCGACGCCTTCGCCGCGCTGGGCTTCCCCGACCAGAAGCGCGCCTGGGCGCAGCTCGAGATGGCGCTGGTGCCGGGCGGCGGCGGTATTCCGACGGTCAACACCTTCAACCTCACGTACTCTTGTCCGCCAAGCGAATGACCCGCACCTCGATCCTCCTGGCATTCGTTGCCGCTCTGGCCCTCGCGGGGTGTGGCGGCGACGACGACAAGAAGAAACCGTTCAGCGGCACTGGAGCGAGCAGCGGCACCGGTGGCGGCGGCACCGGTGGCGGCGGCACCGGTGGCTCGTCGGGTGACGGCGGGGCGGGCGGCATCGCCGGCGGCGGGGCCGGCGGCGTCGGTGGTGGTGGCTCGGGCGGCGGCGGCACCGGTGGCGGCGGCACCGGCGGTGGGGGCGGCTCCGGCGGCGGCACCATCGGGCCCGAGCAGTGCAACGACGGCCTCGACAACGACCAAAACGGCAAGACGGACTGCGCCGATCCGGTGTGCACCGCATCGTGCACGTCGGCCTGCGCGAAGCCCGACGTGCTGCCGGATCCCGCAGTCGTGTCCGGCTCGACCGCGGGTCACGTCGACAGCGTGAAGAACGCGTGCAGCGGCGCGGCCGGGGGCATCGACGTCGCGTACGAGTTCACCGCCAAGCACAGCGGCGTGTTCGAGGCCGTGC
This sequence comes from Myxococcales bacterium, assembly GCA_016191785.1. GTDB lineage: Bacteria > Myxococcota_A > Polyangia > Polyangiales > Polyangiaceae > JADJKB01. The sequence goes on from JACPVJ010000179.1 coordinate 86,641, forward strand.
TCGGCGGCTTCTCTGATCTCACGCTGTCGGTGCGCTCGGCGTGCAACGGCACCGAGCTCGGGTGCACGTCGGGCAAGTCCCTCAAGCTGCCCGTCACGGCAGGCACCAAGCTCTGGCTCGTGGTCGACGCAGCCAGCGCCAGCAGCGGCGGCCCGTTCGGGCTCTCGGCCCAGAGTCGAGCCATCGCCTGCGGTGACACGCACGTCGATGGCACGGAAGCCTGCGACGACGGCAACACCAAGAGCGGCGACGGCTGCAGCGCCAGCTGCACGGTCGAGGCGAAAGAGACCGAGCCCAACAACACCTCAGCGCAAGCCAATACCTGGGAAACGCCCTTCGTGGCGAGCATCGGCCCGGCGGGAGACATCGACGTGGTGAAGGTCACGATCACCAAAGCGAACACCACGCTCAGCGCGACCATCTCCGACCTCGGTGGCGGCCTGTGCGACCTGGAGAAGGTCGACAGCTATCTGGCGCTCTGGGACTCGACGGAGTCCATCTTGGCCGCCGACGACAACTCCGGCGATGGTCTGTGCTCGTCGCTCAGCAAGACGGGGCTCGCCGCGGGCACCTACTACCTCGCGGTCAAGGCCGGGCCGGGCGCGTCTTCGGCAACTTTTGCATACAAGCTCAACGTCTTCCTGAACTGACCTCGCCGCGCTCCGCACCCCGTGGTATCCGGCCTCCCGTCATGCCGGAAATCATCAGCGTTGTCGCGCGCGAGATCCTCGACTCGCGTGGTAACCCGACGGTCGAGGCGGAAGTCCACACCCAGAGCGGGTTCGGCCGTGGCGCGGTGCCCAGCGGCGCCTCCACCGGCGAGCACGAAGCCCTCGAGCTGCGCGACGGGGACAAGCAACGATACCTGGGCAAAGGGGTGTCGACCGCGGTCACCAACGTCAACGACGTGATCGGGCCGGCGCTGGTCGGGCTGTCGGCCTTCGATCAGCCGGGCATCGATCAGATCATGCTCGACCTGGACGGCACGCCCACAAAGAGCAAGCTGGGCGCGAACGCCATCTTGGCCGTCAGCATGGCGGTGGCGCGCGCCGGCGCCGACGTGGTCGGCCTGCCGTTCTGGCGATACCTGGGCGGCGTGCAGGCGCGCGTGCTGCCCACGCCGATGATGAACATCCTGAACGGCGGCACCCACGCCGACAACGGCCTCGAGGCCCAAGAGTTCATGATCGTGCCGCTGGGCCTGCCCAGCTTCGCCGAGGCGCTGCGTTGCGGCGCCGAGATCTTCCATGCGCTCAAGGCCAACCTGAAGAAGGACGGCCTGACGACCGCGGTGGGTGACGAGGGCGGGTTCGCTCCACGTCTCGAGACCAACGAGGCCGCGCTGCAGCGCATCGTGAGCGCCATCGAGGCCGCCGGCTATAGGCCCGGCGAGCAGGTGGGCATCGCCCTCGACCCGGCGGCGAGCGAGTTCTACGCCGACGGCAAGTACACCTGGGACAAGAAGCCGCACACCCCGGCCGAGCTGGTCGGCCTGTACGAGAAGCTCTGCGAGAAGTACCCGATCGTCCGCATCGAAGACGGCCTGGCCGAGGACGACTGGGACGGCTGGAAGCTCTTGACCGACAAGCTGGGCACGCGCATCCAGCTGGTCGGCGACGATCTCTTCGTGACCAACAAGCAGCGGCTGGCCCAGGGCATCCAGAAGAAGATCGGCAACTCGATCTTGATCAAGCTGAACCAGATCGGCACCCTCACCGAGACGCTGGACACCATCCGCTTGGCGACCAGCGCCGGGTACACCTCGGTGATCTCGCACCGCTCGGGCGAGACAGAGGATCCGTTCATCGCGGATCTGGCCGTGGGCACCAACGCGGGCCAGATCAAGACCGGCAGCCTGAGCCGCAGCGATCGCATCGCGAAGTACAACCAGCTGCTCCGCATCGCCGAAGAGCTGGGGGACTGCCAGGTCTACGCGGGCCGCACGCCGTTCACGCGTGCCCGCTGATCCCGATCTCGAGGCCTATCGCTCGAGCGTCCGCGTCATCGGCACGGTGACGCTGGTGGTCGGCGTGCTGTGGCTGTTCGGCGTGCTCCTCTTCGCGACGGTGGGCACGCTGGGCGGCCTCGGCATCCTCAACCCCCACGAGAGCGCCGGCGATCGCCTGGCCGGCATCGGCGGCAGCGCCCTGGTCGGCCTCTATTGTGCCGCGGGCGCCGCCGTGAACATGGTCGCCGGCTCCGGCCTTCGGCGCCTGGCGCCGTGGAGCCGCGGCGCGGGGATCGCCGCAGCAGTGCTCGACATCCTGGGCGGGTGCGGCTGCGTGGTCGGGTTGGCCCTCGGGATCTGGATGCTGGTGGTCTTGCTCGACTCCCGCGCGGCCCGCGCCTTCGCGCCGGCCGGGTGAAGGTTACGCCACCAGCGGGTTGCGCGTCCGGAGAGCGGCGAACCTCGAAAAGTCGCGGTCGGCGGTCCACAGCTCGCTGACCGCGTGCTCGATGCAGAGAGCGGCGATCCTAGCATCGTGCACCCGCGGCCCCGCGACGGCACCCGCGCGCAACAGATCGGCGAGCGTGTTCCAGTACGACGACGGCTCGCCGAGCAGCACCAGCTTCGGTGAGGCGAGCCAGCCTTCGACTGTGCGCAGCGCGTCGGTGAGGCTCGTGGGCGGGTCGAAGACGCGAGGGTGCGTCGCGATGGCGATGAACTCGTGGACGCAGGGCCAGGGGATCGCCCAGGGCCGGCGCGAGGCTTCGCGCACCCGCGCTCGGGCGACCTCGTGCCACGGGGAGTCGGCGCGGTGGGCGTAGAGCAAGATGTTGGTGTCGATGGCGATCACGTCCCGCGCCCCTCGTAGGCGAGATCTCGCAGGGTGCGCACCTCGTCCCACGAGAGCCCCGACTGGAGCCCGCGCCCCCCCACGCTGTGGGTCTCGACCCCGCTCGCGGCGACTTCGCTCTCCGCCTCGGCCGCCAGCTTCTCGCGCAGCGCCTCTTCGACGACGACTCGCAGCGTGGTGCCCCGCCGCGCGGCCAGGCGCTTGGCTCGCTCGAGGATCGGGTCAGCAATATCGATGGTCGTCTTCATGTGGGTCAACCATATCGCGCGCGAACGGCGAGCGCCACGCAGCGGTGTTGACACCCATCGCAGAAAGTGGGAAGTCTGACTCTCTACTTGGGCCGGGGGTCGGGAGCCACGCCATGCCTCGCCACGCACATGCATTCTGGGTCGCGCTCGTCGTCATCGGCTGCGGGGGATCGACCGACGCCGATGCGACGGGGGCGACCGGTGGCGCCGCCGGCGCGACGGGCAGCGGTGCAAGCGGCGGCGCGGCGGGCAGCGCGACCGGCGGCGCAGCGGGCAGCGGTGCAAGCGGCGGCGCAGCGGGCAGCGCGACCGGCGGTGCCGGCGGAACCTCGACCGGCGGTGCCGGCGGAAGCTCGACCGGCGGCGGCGGATCCGTCGCCGATCCCTCGTTGCCCGGACCGAACACAGGAGCGCCCTTCGACGGAACAGCCACCGTGTCCGCGACCAAGCACCAGGTGCCGATGCACTGCGTGCTCCCGGTGGGTACGTCGTCGGCCACCGCTCCGGTAATCTTGATCGGGCACGGCTTCCAGCTCCCGGCGAAGCAGTACAACGGCTACGCCGATCGGCTGGCCAGCCACGGCTTCATCGCGTGCACCGTGGACTTCCCCGCCGGGTTCTCACCGAACCACGCGGCAGCTGCCCAGGACATGTCCGGCGCCCTCGACTGGGTGCTGGTGCAGTCCGCAACCGCAGGCAGCCCGCTCCAAGGCAAGGTCGACATCAACCAGATCGGCGTGATGGGACACTCGCTGGGCGGTAAGGTCAGCGTGCTGGCAGCGAAGGCCGACGTGCGCTTCAAAGCGGTGCTCGGCCTCGACCCGGTCGACGCCGCCACCGGGTGCACCGACAAGACCCTGTGCCCGGATGCCTCGGACACCCTGCCGCAGCCCATTCCGACGGCGTTTCTAGGTGAGACCCTGGACGCCACGGGGAGCTTCCAGGCCTGCGCCCCCGCCGCCGACAACTACCAGACCTTCTTCGCCAAGGCCGGGGCGCCCAGCGTCGAGGTCACGCTGAACGGCGCCAATCACATGAGCTTCATCGACGACGTCGGAAGCTGCGGGCTGACCTGCTCGTTCTGCAACAAGGCCACGCTGCCGCAGGCCGATGCGCTGGCCGTTGCGAGGGCGTACAGCGTGGCGTTCTTCGCGCGCTACCTGCGCGGTCAAGCCGGCTACGACGCGTGGCTGACCGGCGATCTGGCGAAGCAGAAGTGGGCCGGAAAGATCAACTTGCAGTCGAAGTGAGCGCAGCGAGCTCGGCCTCGTAGGCGCTGACGATCGCGCGGGGCTCGAGCACGCGCTTGGCGTCTGCCGCGATGCCGAGCCGCACCTGCCCGGCGTACGACAAGAGGCTCACACCCAGCCCGATGTGCCCGGACACCGGAGCCCAGACCAGCATCTCGGAGAGGGGGCTCCCGGCCAGGTGGATCTCGACCGGTGGCCCCGGTACGTTGGTGATCATCACGCTGGCCTTGCGAGTGAAGAGCTGGATGCCAATGTGCTCGATCTCGCTCGTGGCCACTCCCATCGCGCCGAGCACACCGAGCGCCACCACCGCGTCGGGCTGAGCCTTGATAGCGTCGAAGCTCGCTCGAAGCTTCGACAGGCGATCGAGCCGATCGGTGGCGTCGATGGCGAGGGGGACGTACACCAGGCCGAAGTGATTGCCGAGGTCGCCGCGGTCGACCTCGTCGCGCACGTAGACCGGCACCAAGGCCCGAAGCTCGAGCCCAGCAACAGGCCCCTGCTCTGCGAGGAAGCTCGCCAGCGCGCCGGACACGGCGGTGACCAGCACGTCGTTGATCTTCGCGCCGTGCTGGCGCGCGCAGGCCTTGATCCGATCCAGCGGTGCGGGCGCCGACCATGCGATGCGCTTCTGGGTGCCGAGCTCGCCCTTGAGCACGCTGTCCGAGTCCGGCGGAAGCATCAGCAGGTGGCCCAGGGTCAGCGCTTGCGCCGAGGCCAGCTTGACGCGCTCGGTCAGGCCCTTGGGGTGCGGCACCTCGACGCCCACCTCGGGCGGGGCGAGCAGCGCGCCCTCGTCGGTCATGCCGAGCAAGAAGCGCACGAGCGAGACCCCGTCGCCCATCGAGTGGTGCAGGCGCGCGAACAGCGCCGCCCCCGAGCCGACGCCGTCGATCAGGTAGGCCTGCCAGAGGGGCTTGCTTCGATCGAGGGGCGTGCTGGCCAGATCGCTGACCAGGGCCTCGAGGGCCCCCTGATCGCCCGGCGCGGGCAGCGCCAGGTGGTGCAGGTGGGCGCGAACGTCGAAGTGGGGATCGAGCTCCCAGTGCGGCAGCCCGAGCGCCGGCTCGACCACCCGCTGATGGAAGCGCCGGTGCGCCAGGAGGCGTTCGCTGACCAGCGCGCGGATGCGTTCGATGCCTGGCGCTTCGCGGAAGACCAAGAGCGCGTTGATGACCATGGCGTTGGTCGGGCTGTCCATGCGCAGCCAAGCGGCGTCTACCGCGCGCAGCGGTTCGCGATCGGAGCTCATGGCACGGGCCGCTGCACGGACCGAGCCAAGCGGTTCACGGCGCGCCGGCTTCGGCCGCGCGAAATGAGTGCGCGCTCGCCAGCCAGGCCTGCAGGCGGTGCGTCAGGTGGGGCAGGTGCGGGTTGTCGGCCTTGCCGCCCGTTCCGCTGTTGCCGCCGGCCGGCGTGCCGCCCGCGCCGTCGTCGTCGATCGGCTCGCCTGTCGCGCAACCCATCAGCATCGTCACGACCGCCGCAAGACCCAGCCGACCCAGTCGCATGCGCGTACTCTACCCGCGGGCCTGCTACTGCGCGAGCTGTCTTCGACGCGCGTCGATGTGCCGACCGAGCCCGAGCACGTGCAGCGGCTCGGGGGGACACGCTGAACGTGGCGAAGTCGCCCAGGCTGACGCGGATCAACCGATACGGTCCGTCTAGAAACATACAGGCGTCCTGCATCATGCTCTTGGCCTCGAGCTGCTCGCCGGGGCGATCATGAAGCGCAGCAGGCGATAGCGAGTGCCCGCCGGCGCGTAGGGCTCGCGCACTACGACCTGCAACTTCTTCGAGCGCAGGGGCAAGACCTTCCCCCCTGCCGAGTGCTGCGCGGCGGTCGACCCGGCGGCAGGACCCAGCCAAAATCCGCTGGATTTGTGCGGTTCGGAGCGGACGACGTGGCTCAGCAAATAGCGCGAGGTCGCGGCCGGCGACTGGTGACAATAGAGCGCCTCGTTCAGCCCGCGCCGCGAACGCTCGCGTCCGTTCAGTGCCACGCTCATCCGGGTGAGCGTGAGCGTGTCCGTGCCACCGTCCAGTGCCTCGCCCAAGCTCTGGTGGATGCCTTCGCGCTGAGCCGCGCAGAAGAAGCCGACGCTGGACTTGGGTGCGCTGTTCACTTGCCGCCCGAATTGTGTTCGTTCCCCGGGAGTAGGTCGGTGGCGGTCGGTGGCCAGTCACCGGCGCCTCACGCACTTCCGCGTTGACAGAGTCAGGGACCGGCGTACCGTTGTCCTAGCCGGCGATACTGCGCCTGGAGGGCAAGATGAAAGAACTCGGGAGGGCAACTGGGCTCCGGCCGGAGATCGCTGCGTTTGTCCTTCTCTCGGGCTGCTCGGTCTCAGACCCACCCTCCCCGCCGATCTTCGGCGATCCAAAACAGCCGAATGAGGCAGGCGAACAAGCCGAGACGCATGCGGTAGTCGCGCGCCGCCCAAACGGTGCCGTGAACGTTGTGGTCGGTCATCGCTTCACGGGACCAAGTTTCCTCAACAACAACAGCGCCAACCCGCTGGACATCAAGTACGACGAGGCGCTGCCCGGCGATGTGTCTTTCCGACGCGGATCGTCGATTGGCGGGTGGTCTTATTAGCGCCACCGGTGCGGTGTGGCAGGCGCCCGGCAAGGTTTACCCGCAGTTCGTCTGGGGTGAGCCAGTCGCGATTCTCTGGAGCGACCCGGCGCTCGCAGTCGGCCGCACCAACCAGTCGCTTGTGGCCTACGCAAACCTCGCGGTGAGCAAGCAAGCGTTCGACGCAGTAGCCGGGGCGTCACAGAACCAACTTCCTGGATGGCCGACCAACCTCACAACTCCCGACGGAGTCAACTTGGTCGACAGCATCTGCGTGGCGCTCTCCTTCGACGGCGGTGTCCAGTTCGGGGACCTGGTTTGCGCACGTGAGCCCGACATCGGCAATGCCGGAACCGACCAGACCACCGCCGCGATTGGTGCCGGCGACCGCGTGTATGTGGCCGTGGATGACTGGGAACCCCTGTCGCCGCCAATCGACGGCGGTGGTCGCATTCTGCTCTACGAGCTTCACTACACGGGCCAGCCCACTCCTACCCTCGAGAGGCTGTCGGTCGACCCGGACATGGACGGATACTCGAGAAGCCCGGAGCTGCGGCGTGACCAGAGCGGTGCGGTCTGGCTGGCCGGGATGAACCCGTCCGGCACGGTGCGACTCTGCGAAGTCCTCGGCGGGGGCTGCAGCTATGTCGGCCAGGTGACAACAGACGCGCGCCTCTTTGCAAGTCTCCCCGCCGGCGTCGCGACCAACAAGGAGCTGCGGTCAGGTGTCAGCGCCGACTACGCCGTCAATCGCACCCAGCTCGCCGGCGGCACCGTTCGCGAGTTCATCTTCGTGTACTCCCGGCTCGACCCCGGCGCATCCCGTCCCTATGTGGGCGCGACACGATGTTTCCGGTTCGGGCTGGGTGGAGACCTTGGCTGTCAGGACATCGACGCATGGGGCACCCAGACTAGAGCCGGGTATCAAGTTCAACCTCGCATCGAGCTCGTGGACAAGAGCGCTGCGCAGGATGGTTCGGGCGCGGACTGGCGATACGCTTTCTACGAATTCGGACGCACGGAGATCGCTTCCGGATACCCAAGTGACGCTCGCGACCTTGTTTGGTACGCTACCGAACCCGGCCGAACCGACTCTCGCGTTTGCGCCGCTGCCGGGGGCGGATCCCGAGGTTTGTCCGGCCTACTACTCTTGGCAGGACGCCCACTACTGGGGCGACTACTTTGGGCTCGTGGCCGTGCCTCCAGTACCGGGCAACGCGAGCTGGCGGCACCTTGCGGTCTACTCGAGTGACGAACAACGAGGGTGCGAGCCAAGTCACCCACTTCAAGGGCGCAATCTCCATGTTGTGGCTTGGGGGTGGACGGACTGATGGTCCGCCGCTTGGCGACACTGGCCTTTGTGTTCGCGCTGGGTTGCGGCGGGAACACTGAAGTCCGAAACACCGGAGCAGCGACCGGCGGCGCGCCAGGGGACTCAGGCGAAGATACCAGTGTCGTCGATGCAGCCAACGAGGATGGGGCAGCAGCTGGAACCGGCGGGACGCAGGCGGTCGATGCGTCGCTGCAGGACGCTGACGAGAAGTTCCCCTGGGTCTGCGGGGAAGGCGGAGTGAAAGACCCGTACAAGAGTTGTTGTGGCGGTCACGTGTGTCTCGGCACGTGCGAAGAGGGGAGGTGTCATTGCGGCGGAATCGACGGGGGCTGCGTGCTCCCGTCGGTATGCTGCGCCCTTGGGAAGGAGCAACTCGTATGCGGCGGATACGGAGTTTGCTTGCCCTGGAAGTAGGTCTCGCCTCTCTCGCGGGGGCGTGCGGGGGAACGTCTCTCTACGAAACGCAGCAAGACAGCGGCGTTTCGGACGGCCCCGAAGCGCTAGATGGCTCAGGACAGAGCGACCAGGGCGGCGGTGATGCGTCGACTGAAGATGGAGGGGCGGAGGATGCGGCGGACGGGCATTCCGCGGGATGTGAAGCCGTGGGTAGCGGCCCGGGCATCGAGAGCTGCTGCGATGGGCAGATGTGCCACGGCACGTGCCACGAGCAGACGCGGAACTTTCCGGCCTGCAGGTGCGACACTGCGGTCTGCCCGCCGACTGCGGCATGTTGCTGGGTCGCCAACCCCGATACCGGAAGCCCTTTCGGGCCGTTCTGCGTCGCGCCGGAAGACTGCATCGCCGCGCCGTAGCCAGCCGCCAGCCCGATTCGTTGCTCCGGGCGTGATGCAGCCGGTGTGTCGCCCGCTGCAGCCCGAAACAACGCGCGTACCACGTGACCCTCAGGCGGCCGGCCCGCTCGCGCGCTCGGCTCGGCGGCAGCGGGCGGCCGCGGAGGTGGCCGCGCCTGCCCTCTCGCGCGGCTACCTGCGTGGCGAGCACCGCGCCGCGCGTGGCCTCCCCGTCCGCGTCCACCTCACGCGGCGCGGCCTGCCACGACCTGGCTGCCGCTACGCCGCTAATCCGGGGCGGAACTGCGCTGGGCGGTAGAGCAACGATTCGCGATCGGAGGTCATGCCGTCGACACCGCCTGCAGGTATTGGTAGCGACCGCGCACCGATTTCGCGCGGCGCGGTGCATGGGCCGAGCCAAGCGAGTCACGCCGCGCCGACGGCCGCGTCAGCTGGGGCAGGTGCAGCAGTTCAGAACCGGCGCGCACAGCCCGATTTTGCCGGTCTTGGGCGCGCAGTAGATGTTGCAGATCAACTGGTCCTGGATCTTGCTCGGATCACAGGGCGCCGCGCACCCGGTCGACCCGCCCGATCCGCCGCCGCCGCCGCCACCCGGGGCGCCGCCGCCTCCGGTCGAGACGCACGTGCTGCCGGACTTGGTGTACCCGGCGCTGCAGGTGAAGTCGCACAGGCTCCCCGAACAGGCCGCCGTCGAGTTGGGGGGCGGGTTGCACGCGGTGCACTGGTCGTCCTGAGACCCGCACCCCACGCCGGGGCTCGGCGCGATGCACACGCCGCCGCATTTCTTCTGACCCGCTGAGCACGTGCCGCCGCCGCCGCCGCTGGACGAGCCGCCGCTGGACGTGCCACCGCTCGACGCGCCACCGCTCGACGTGCCGCCGCTCGACGTGCCGCCGCTCGACGTGCCGCCACCGGCCTGCCCGGCCGCGCCGCCGGCTGTGGTCCCGCCCGTCCCCCCGCCGTTCGGGTTGTCGGCCTTGCCGCCCGTTCCGCTGTTGCCACCGGCCGGCGCGCCGCCCGCACCGTCGTCGTCGATCGGCTCACCGGTCGCGCAACCCATCAGCATCGTCACGACCGCCGCAAGACCCAGCCGACCCAGTCGCATGCGCGTACTCTACCCGCGGGCCTGCTACCGCGCGAGCTGTCTTCGACGCGCGTCGATGTGCCGGCCGAGCCCGAGCACGCGCAGCGGCTCGGGAGACACCCCGAAGGTCGCCACGTCGCCCAGGCTCACGCGGATCAACCGATACGGTCCGTCTAGAAACATACAGGCGTCCTGCATCATGCTCTTGGCCTCGAGCTGCTCGCCGGGCGCGATCATGAAGCGCAGCAGGCGATAGCGAGTGCCCGCTGGCGCGTAGGGCTCGCGCACCACGACCTGCAGCTTCTTCGATCGCAGCGGCAAAACCTTGCCCCCCGCCGAGTGCTGCGCGGCGGTCGACCCGGCGGCGGGACCAAGCCAAAACCCGCTGGATTTGTGGGCTTCGGAGCGGGCGCCGTGGCTCAGCAAATAGCGCGAGGTCGCGGCCGGCGACTGGTGACAATAGAGCGCCTCGTTGAGCACCCGCCGCGAACGCTCGCGTCCGTTCAGTGCCACGCTCATGCGGCTGAGCGTGAGCGAATCCATCCGACCGTCGAGGGCCAGACCCAGGCTCTGGTGGATGCCCTCGCGCTGAGCACCACAGAAGAAGCCGACGCTCGACTTGGGTGCGCTGTTCACTCCCAGGATGGGCGTGTTGCCTACATTGTGCGAGGCCGCGAGCAGGGTCCCGTCGCCGCCGACGGCCACGACAAGCGCGGCGTCCGCGGCGTCGAAGGCGGCGTGGGCACGCCGTACCACCAGCGAGCGCGCGCCGTGACGCTCGAGCGAGTCGAGCACCGCGTCCACCGTTCGGTTGTGGTCGCGGTGCGACTCGAGCCAGCGCGCCACGCTCGGGTCCTTCTTGCGGAGCAAGAGCTTGGCCCGCGGATCGCCCTCGTCCTCGACGAAGCGCGAGTAGCTGGAGCGCTTCACCACCACGATGACGCGCTGGCCGTTCATGCGAACCGATCCGCCAGCCTTCGGAGCCCGAGCTCGCTCTTGGCGTCCTCGATCGCGCCCTGCGCGCACAGCGCCAGCGCGTCGGCCAGGCGCACGCTGCGCACCAGACCGCCGTGCTCGAGGGGCGAGCCGTCGTGGCTGGGCTCGGCGCGCGACTTCGGATCGACCTCGACCTCGAAGTAGAAGTGACGCTCGCCGATGATGCCGGGTGCGGGATACGTGCTCGGCCCGAGCTCGCGCATCAGATCGGGGGGCTGATCGAAGCCTAGCTCTTCGGCCAGCTCTCGCGACGCACAGGCGCGCAGGCCGTCCGGCGTCTGCTCGTCGACCTCGACCAGGCCGGCGGGCAGCTCCCACAGGCCGGTGCCGCGGTCGCGCTCGGGCACCGGCGACCGGCTCGGGTCCCGAAGCGAGAGCGGCGGGCGCACTGCGCTGCGCAGGTAGACCCAGAGCTCGCTACGGCTGACGTAGTGCGCGGCGATCACCACGGCGTCGATGGCGCGCCGATCGACCGCGTCGTAGACGAACGGCTCGCTCAGGCTGCCGTCCGGGTAGCGCGCGCGGAAGCGTCGGCGCACCAAGCGCAGAAACCCACCGTCGTCCGGGGGCGAGAGGTCTTCCACGAGCTCGAGCCGGATGTCGGGCAGCGCGTCGGAGTCGGTCATACGGGCACTTGCCGGCTAGGGCTCAGCAGGTTACATCGGCCGAGCAGAAGGGGGAGAGGGATCCCAAATGCTCAGGCATACTTTCACGTTCACCGCGCTGCTTTCCGTGGCCGCTCTTGCGGCGCAGCCGCCGGCCGCCGCCGCAGAGCCCAAGGCCAAGGCCGAGGCGAAGCCGGCCAAACCTGCGGCCAAGCCCAAGGACAAGCCCGAGGCCAAGGGCGACAAAGGCAAGGCCAAGGTCGACACCAAGAAGCTCGAGGCCGAGCTCGGCAGTGGCGACTCGGCGCGGATCGGCGCAGCGCTGGCCGAGCTGATCAAGGCGGGTGACGCGGCGGCAGCCGCTGCGCCCGCGGTCGAAGCGGCGCTCTCCAAGGGGCTGCCGGCAGAGCTGGTGGTCAAGGCGCTCGATGCCGCCGGCGCGCTCAAGCAGAGCTCTTCGAGCGCGGCCATCGCTCCCTATGTGAAGCACCGCTCGGACGCGGTGCGGCGCGCGGCGGCCAAGGCCTTGGTCAAGACCAAGGGGGCCATCGCGGTGAGCACGCTGCGGCAAGCGCTGCGCACCGGCGACGCGCAGGTCCGCGGCGCGGCCGCCACCGGCCTCGGCGCGCTGGGCGCGAAAGAAGCGCTGCCCGATCTGTTCAAGGCCCTGGCTCACAGCGTGCCCGAAGCGGCATCGTCCATCGGCCAGCTGTGCCAGCCCAGCGACTGCGACAAGTTCGCCGAGCTCACGGGCAAGCATCAGTTCGACATCATGTCGAGCGGCTTCGATCAGATCTTGTTCCGCGCCGAGAAAGAGATGCCCGACGATCAGAAGATCAAGGTCATCGGTCGCATCCGTGAGCTTGGCACCAAAGAGGCGGGCAAGTACCTGGCAGACGTGAAGGGCCGCTGGCCCGAGGGCTGGAGCAAGCGCGTGAAGCAGGCGATCGAGGCGGCGGTCAAGGCCACGGGCGGCAGCTCGAGCGGAGGTGACGAATGACCTCACGGCGCCTCGTGCTCGGGCTCTCGTGGGCGCTTCCGGCGCTCGCGGCCTGCTCCCCCGCGACCACCAACACCAGCGCCGCGTTCTCTTCCAACTGGCAGAACGACGGCGGAAAGTCGATTCAGGCGGTCTACGCCAAGGTGTCGAGCGCTCCCCCGCCCCCCGGCGCCGCAGTGGCCGTGGGCGTCACGCGTGACGGCCTGGTCGGCATCGGGCTCGACGGCTCGGGCAAGTGGAAGGCCGCCGGTCGCCCCGACTCGCAGCCGGCCATCGCCGGCAGCGTAGTGGTGAGCACCACCGGCGGCAGCGCCGTGGGTCTGGACGCCAAGAGCGGCAAAGAGCTGTGGCGCGTCCCGGTCGAGGGCCGCGTGCTGCGCGGTGCCGGCGACGATGGCTCCACCACGGTGCTCTCGCTCGGCCAGCCGGGCGGCGGCGGCAGCCTGCTGCTGGCCGTCACACGCGACGGCAGCGTCGCGCGCAAGATCGAGCCCGAGGCGGTCGAGCTGGGTGTGCCCGCCGCGCAGGGCAACGTGGCCTTCGTGCCCTGGTCCAGTCAATACGTGTCGGCCGTCGACCTCGGCTCGGGTGACGAGATCGGTCGCCTGCTGCTCCGCGATCAGGTCAGCCACGCGGTGAACGTGGGCGGCAAGCTCCACTTCGGCGAGCGCGGGGTGGTGCGTTTCGACGACAAGATCGGCGGCTCGGCCAGCGGCACCTCCAACGCGGTGAAGCTCCCCGAGCGCGAGCTGCCGGGCAAGCCGGTGTGGTTCCCCATCGGCTCGCAGGTGACCCCGGCGGCGGCCAGCGCCCGGGAGAAGATCAGGCTGTTCGCGCGCCCCGCGGACCAGGGCGGCAAGCTGGGCATCGCCGGCGGTCGCTATGCCGCAACCTACTTCCGGGTGGTGATGGGGCTCGACGCGGCCGACGGGTCGCTCCGCTGGGTGCGCACGTTCGGGCAAGACGTGCTCGGCGGCGCGGCTGCCGAGAGCGGCTTCGCGTTCTGCGACGCAGGCGGCAAGGTCACGCTGGTCGACTCGAACGGCGGCGACTCGGGTTCGGTCGATCTGGGCGCGTCGCTCGTGGGCTGCGTCGTAGAGACCGGCGGCTTCACGCTCCCGGCAGGCAAGTCGCCCGGCTCACTGCCCGAGCAGCTAGCCAAGGCGATCGAGCTCCGCGAGACCGAGATGGCGACGGCGCAGCGCTTCTTGTTGCGCGAGCTGGGCACCCGGCAAGAGCCGCTGGTCACCAAGGCCCTGGTCGATCTGGCCAGTAACCCGCGCACCTCGGCGCTCTTGCTCGAGGACGCCCGTCAGCTCTTGGCGGCGCGGCGCAACGGCGCGGAGTACATGCTCGAGGCGCTGACCAAGCACTACGACTTCTTGAGCGACGTGCTTCGGTCGCCGCCGGTGGGCCCCATCGCCGATGCACTGGCCGCAATGAACGAGCCCAAGGCCGCGGGCCCCCTGGCCCATCACTTGAACGACGCGGCGAACACCCCGAGCGACATCGAGCGCGCGGCCCGCGCCCTGTCGAAGCTGGCCACCGCCGCCGAGCTAGGTGAGCTGAAGACCTTCTTCACGCTCTATCGCGCGACCGCCGACGAGAAGGAGCTGGTGAACGCCGTGCTCTCGGTGGCGCAGGCGTTGCTCCGCATCGGCGGCGACGAAGGCAAGAAGGTGGTGGCCGAGGCGGCGAAAGATCCGCTCACGCATCCCGACGTGAAGGCGGGCCTAGCGAACCTCGCGCCGGCGTCCGGGCCCGCGGGCGACAAGCCGGCCGGCGACAAGCCGGCCGGCGACAAGCCCGCGACGAAGCCCGCCGGCGACAAGCCTGCGACGAAGGCCGCCGGCGACAAGCCCGCGACGAAGCCCGCCGGCGACAAGCCGGCGACGAAGGGCTAGCCCGCGCCAGGTCGGTCAGGTGAGCTGACGATTCAGTTCACCTTGCAGTGACCGCCCGGGCAGCTGACGCTGCAGTCTGCCGGGTTGGCGCAGCTGGCCTTGCAGTTGCCGCCGGTGCACGCGACCGAGCACTTGGCACCGGCCTCGCACACGCTCTTGCAGTTGCCGCCGGGGCAGTCGTTGTTGCAGGTGGCGCCGGCCGCGCAGCTGAGCTCGCAGTTGCCGCCTGTGCACGCCAGCGAGCAGGTGGACCCCGACGCGCACGCCAGCTTGCAGTTGCCGCCCGCGCAGCTGGCGTTGCAGGTCTGATTCGCGGCGCACGCCAGCTTGCAGTTGCCCGCCGGGCAGCCGTCGCCGAGGGTGATCGCCACCGACGCCGTGCCGCCGCCTGCGGCCGGTTGCGCGCCCGGTTGCTCGGCGGGCGTTGGTGCCTGGCCCGGGCCCGCTTGCGCGCCGGCTTGCGCCTGGCCCTGACCCTGGGCCTTCATCTGGCCTTCGCCGGCGGTGTGCACGACACAACTAGCCAGGCCCAACACGAGGAATGCAGCAATCGACGAACGAATCACGACTGACCTCCGGGAAAGAGTGCTGTGGTGACGCTAGCCAAGCGGGCCCGCGGGGCCAAGTTGGCAACCGCGGTGTAGCAGGCCGCGTGCCAGCCAAAAGTCGCGGAGAACCGCGGCGACGTGGCAGGGCCGGACCTGCCAGCGGCGGGCGGCAACCCACCATCGACGGGCCCCTGTTGCGTTTGTCGCCCACGGCGACACCAACCACGTCGATGCGCGCCAGAGCGGAGCCCTCAGCGACACCGGCCACGTCGATGCGCGTTCCCCTGTGGCCATTGTCGCCCACAGCGACACCGGCCACGTCGATGCGCGCCAGTGCGGAGCCCTCAGCGACACCAACCACGTCGATGCGCGCCAGTGCGGAGCCCACAGCGACACCGAC
>JACPVJ010000180.1 GCA_016191785.1 Myxococcales bacterium
ATCCATGAGGGTCACGTGACGTGCCCCACACGAGTTGTCCTCCAGACGGACGATCCATGAGGGTCACGGGACGTGCCCCTTCCGTGCGAGCGAAGCGAGCGCCGGGGAGCGGCCAGCCGCGCCGGCGCTAGCCGTACCGCTCGCGGTCCATTCGCGCCCCGAGCACGCTCTGGTCGTAGAGATCGGCGGACACCGTGGCGATCACGTCCCGCAGCTCGACCTCCTCCAGCCAGCGCGGGGGCAGCGCGTCGGTGCCGTGCAGCGCGCCGAGCAGGTTCCCGACCAGGCTGCCGGTGCTGTCGCTGTCGCCCCCGTGGGCGACGGAACGCCACAGCGTCTCGGGCACCGAATCGCTCGAGAGCACGCACGAGAGCGAAATGCCGAGGGCGCTCTCGCCGGTCCACCCGCCGCCAAGGGACTCGAGTGCCGCCGCGCTCGGCGGGCCGCCCAAGGCCAGCTCTTTGGCCAGCGCGATGGCGCTCTGGGTCTCGGCCGCGCCGAACTCGCAGGCGAGCAGCCCATCGGCGGCGGTCATGGCTTCGCGCAGATCGGCGCCCCGCGACAGGTCGTGGATCAGCGCGGCGAAGTAGCCCGCCGAGAGGTAGCCGCTCGGGTGGCCGTGGGTCAGCACGCCTGCGTCGCGACCGAGCTCGAAAGCGACCTCGCGCGACGCGGCGGCCAGGCCGATGGGCGCCGAGCGCATGATGGCGCCGCAGCCCTTGCTGTCGTTCGGTACCGCGCTCACGCTGGGCTGGTGGGGGTTGCGGCTCTGGGCCATCAACGCCGACAGACAGGTGTTGCCCGGCGCGCGGCGCGCGTGCAGTCGCTCGACGCCCAGGAGCCAGCCGCCGGAGGCGGGGCCGCCGGTCTGCGTCGCGAGCCAGCGCAGGTACGCCGCCTGGATGCGATCGATGGCCTGCCTCGGACCCTCGGCGGCGATCAGCCCCTCGGCGGTGAACAGGGTCATCTGGGTGTCGTCCGAGACCACCGCAGGCGGGACGTCGGCATAGGCCAGGGGCTCGGGGGGCGCGTGGCCCCAGCGCGTCACGATCGAGTGGGCGTTGTCGAACTCGACGGGGTAGCCCAGGGCATCACCGATGGCGCCGCCCAAGAGGCAGCCCGCGAAGCGATCGAAGCTCACCGGCAAAGCCGGCAGCTCGCCGCCCGGCGAGGCGTGGACGAAGCGTGCCTGTTCGTCGGTCTCGACGGCGCCAGGGCGCACGTGGCGCACCTCGGCGATCGCGCGCTCGGCCTCGAGGCCCCGGGCGCGCAGCACGGCGGCGACGGTCATGCCGCTGCGACCCAGGCCCCCGCGGCAGTGCACCACCACGTTGCGACCGGCCGCCGCGGCTTCGACGATGGAGCGCACGAGCGCCTCGAAGTCGGATCGAGACGCGGGCGCCGAGCCGTCGACCACCGGTAGCTCGTGGAACTCGAGCCCGAGGTGGCGCGCGCGCTCGGGCAGGGCTTGCATGCCGAGCGATTGGCGTTCGTCGGGCTCCATCAGCGAGACCAGTACGTCGACCCCGTGCGCCTCGCGAAGTCGGGTCAGATCTTCGTCCAGATCGCGGTGCCAGCGGGCGTCGTGTTTGCCGGGCCCGATGGTGATGCCGATGCGTCCCGGCAGTCCGGTCAGGTGACCGGGAACGAACGCGACGCGGATCGGGCTCTGGGTCGAAGTGACCCCCATGCGACGAAGTGTGCCACACTCCGCGCGTGTTCGGTCGCGTGGTTCGAGCGGCAGTGCTGCTCTGGGTGGTGGCCCCTGGCTGTCAGAAGAAGCGCGCCGAGCCGCCGCCCCCCGAGCCGAGCGCGGCCGCGCCCGTCGCGAGCGATGCCGCGGTGGCGGCGGCACCCAGCGCCCAGCCGCCCGCTGCCCCCGCACCGAAGCTGCCGTGCCCCGAGGGCATGGCGCTGATCGCCGGCCGATTCTGCATCGATCGCTGGGAAGCGACCACTGTCGAGGCGGACGGTCAGCCGCACTCGCCGCATCACGCGGTGGGGCCCAAGAAGGTCAAGGCCGAGGCGCGCGCCGGTGTGTTGCCCCAGGCCTACATCTCGGCCGAAGAGGGCGACGCAGCCTGCCGCCGCGCGGGCAAACACCTGTGCACCACCCAAGAGTGGCAGGACGCCTGCATGGGCGCCGAGCAGCCGTACCGGGTTTATCCCTACGGCACGCAGTACGAGAAGGGCGCGTGCAACGTCGAGCGCCGCTTGCACCCGGTGGTGCGCGTCCACGGGAAATACGTCCACGACTCGGAGGTTCTCAACGATCCGAAGCTCAACCAGTTCGACCAAACCGTGGCCAAGACCGGCGAGTTTTCGTCGTGCGTCACGCCCGAGGGCGTCTTCGACCTGCAGGGCAACCTGCTCGAGTGGACCCAGGGCGACAAGAAGGCGCTCCTGATGGGCGGGCACTATCTCGAGGCCAAGCTCCACGGCAAGGGCTGTCGCTACGTGACCGCCGGCCACGGCGCCGAGTATCACGACTTCACCACCGGCTTTCGCTGCTGCACCAAGGCGGACAAGGCGGCCGTGCAGGCAATGGTCGCGCCGCCGCCGCCCACGCCCGCCGAGCCCGCCCCGGCGGGGAGCACGCCCACCGATCCGCCGGGCATGCGCGGGTTCGCCAGCAACACCGGCAAGCTGCCCAAGCTGTCGCCGCCGCCCTACGAGCCCGCCGACGCCGCCTGCCCGGTGGACATGGTCCACGTGGCGGGGCTGCGCTGCGCCGAGCCGAAGCAGCTCTGCAAGCGCTGGCTGCCGCGGCTGAGCGTCGGCCAGAAGATCGCGTGCGCCGAGTTCGCCGAGCCCAGCGAGTGCGTCGGGACGCGCCGCCAGCTGAGCTACTGCATCGACCAGTACGAATTCACTCCGCCCGGATACAGCCACCCGCTGACCCACGTGAACTTCGGCGAAGCCGGGAACCTGTGCGCCGCCATGGGCAAGCGCCTGTGCTTCGAGGACGAGTGGGAGTTCGCCTGCGAAGGGCCCGAGGCGCTGCCGTATCCCTATGGGTTCGTGCGCGACGGCCAGCGCTGCAACCACGACTTTCCGGAGGAGCAGCTGGTCACCGGACCCGATCAGTTCATCGATCGGCGAGTGCCGCGGGACGCCCTGCCGGGCTGCAAGAGCCCCTTCGGCGTGTTCAACCTGGTCGGCAACGTGGACGAGTGGACGGCCCGCTACAATCAGCCCAAGGGGCGGCGCGCCATCTTGCGGGGTGGGTGGTGGCTGATCGGTCGAAACCGCTGTCGCGCCGCCACCGACAACCACGGCGAGCAGTACGCCGGAGTGCAGACCGGGTTCCGCTGCTGCAAGGCGAGCCGTGGTAAGCTGGGCGCGAAATGAGCCGGCTGGCGGTCAGCGTGCTGGTGAGCGTGAAGGGCAAGGACGTGCCCCTCGATCAGGTGCGGGACCCGGCGGTGGTTCGCGCGTTTCGGCAGCTGGCCGACGACGTGGGGCAGAAGCTCGCGACCGTGAGCTGTCCGGTTCACAAGAAGGGCCCGACCCAGGTGCGACTCGCGGTGGACAAGGGCGGCAACGCCGACCTGCGCTACGAGTCGTGCTGTCTGGCGCTGCGCGACGCGGTGGGCAAGAAGCTGGGGTGAGGCCGAGTCGTCAGTGTTGGGTGCGGGGGGCGCGGTTCGGACGCTGGCGCTTGCCGCGGGCCGGCCAGGCCGTGACCAGCTGCGCGGGCGATGCGCTCCGGTCGTCCTGGAACTGCGAGTACCAGTAGGCGTTCTCTTGCCCCCACCACTTCAGGCTCAGGTGAATGTGGTGGTGGTGGTACGGCCAGCCGCTGCCCGAGGCGATGTGGCTCCCGAGGCCCGAGACCTCTGCGGCGGTGAGCTTCTTGGGGTCGCCGTCGGCCAGCGCGCCGAGGTCCTTGCCGGCCTGGACGATCAGCGGCGCGAGCACCTGATCGGCGCCGATCACCCGGGCGCGGGGGTTCGAGATCAGCTTGGCCATGAAGAACGCCTGCCGGGGAAGGTCGACGATGTGCTTGGTCTTGGCGGCGTCGGAGCAGAAGCCGTCGGCGTGGGTCGAGCCGTCCCCGCACACGATGCGAGCGCTGTTGTCCGAACCGGTCTGGAAGTAGGCGAGGTCCTGGTTGCCGCCCTGATCGTGGGTGCTCTCGGGGTGGCGCGGGTCGTCCACGTCGTAGCCCGGCGTGATCCCGTCGATCTGGCAGGTGTCGATCAACCCCAGGGGTTTGGTGCCCGGGAACGCCTTGCCGGTCTCGCTGAGCGCCCACCGGACCAGCATCACCAGCTCGCGCCGCGCGAAGCGGTAGTTCGAGTAGGTGTCCCACATGTAGTTGTCTTCGCCCTTGCCGCTCTTCGTATCGGGGAAGGGGAAGGGGATGAGTCCGGTGCCGCCGGCGGCTTGCCCGATGCACTGCGCGGCGGTGAACACGCTCTCGCAGTCCTTGCCGTCTTGGTACGGGAACTCGTCGACGTGCAGGCTGTACTTGTTCTCGGAGCCCATGTAGCCGGTCACGCGTACGAAGTACTTGTCGCCGCCGGCCTCGGACCAGAAGCCGTAGTACTCGGTGTCGGTCTCGGCGGTGCGATCGGTGTACGGGTAGCTGTCGCCGGTGCGCGAGCCCACGACCTTGCCCGCCCCGTCGTAGACCACGAGGTCGAGATCGCCGGCGGCCGTCGCGAACTCGATGCCCACCCGCAGCACCTTGCCCTTCGGCACGGTCACGCTCCACCAGTCGTCGTCGCCCTTGCAAGTGATGAGCCCGTCGGTCACCCCGGCGGGCGCCGGCTTGGCGGCGCTCTGCGAGTCGTTGTCCTCTTGCGGGTCGTCCTTGCCGCCGCAGGTGAAGAGCTCTTTGCTGCAGGTGCCCTGATCGCACCAGCTGTCTTTCGGGCACCAGCCGTCGGGCTTCTTGGGCGAGCAACCGACGTCGTCGGGCACGCAGCCCGTGGCGCCCATGCACACCAGGCCGGCGGGGCACACGGCGGCGGCGTCGCAGCCGGCGCGGCAATAGTTGCCCGTGCCGTCCTCGGTCTTCGAGCACCAGTAGCCGGCGCGGCAGTCCAGATCCATGCCGCAGCCCTGGATGCAGACGCCGCTGCCGTCGGCCGCGACCGGCTGGCAAGAGCCCTGGCCGCAGACGCTCGAGTCCTGACAGCCGAACGACAGGCAGTAGCCCTCGAGCCAGGCGCTGATCTTGCCCGAGCCCTGGTAACACTTGGCGTCGGCGATGGTGCACTCGCTGTCGGCGCTGCACTTGGCGCCGGGCTCGCCGGCGGGCGGCGTGAACAGCTCGCAGAACGTGCCTGCCGTGGCGTCACAGCCCTTGCCCTTGATCGGCGCGCACACCTCGTGGCGGTTGATGGCGCCGCCGGTGCAGGCGGCGGCGTCGATTTTGGGCAAGCAGAAGCCGTTGCCGCCGACCACCGTCGAGTTGAAGCAGAGCGCGCCCGGGTCGCAGCCGTCGGGTGCCGCGGGCGCGGGGCAGGGCGCGGTGGCGCGGGTCACGCACACGCCGTGCAGGCAGACGCCCGGGTGCGCGGCGTTGCCCTCGCACTCGGCGTTGACGGTGCACGCGCTGCCCGGCAGCTTGGGCCCGGCCGCGTCGGCGTCGCCGCCGGCGTCCGGAGTGGGCTTCGAGTCGCCGCCACCGTCGTCCGAGCTGCAGCCGGGAGCGAAGGCGAAAAGGCACGAGAGCGAGCCCAGGGCGAGGACGGAGAGCGCACGGAGGGTCATGGCGGGCGCGGAGGTTGCCACGGCCCTGGGCCATTTCCAGCGCATCCGAAAATGGCGCGTGATTTCCGGATGAGCGCGCGTGCGCCCGAGGGGCTCAGCGCCGGGTGAAGCTGCGCAGCCGCTCCATCGCGGCCTTCTGCTCGAAGCGCTCGGCGAAGTCGCGGGCGTTGCGCCCGGCATAGTCGACGGCGCGGGCGTCGGCGCCGCGAGCCACCAGCACGTCGAGGGCAGGGGTGTGTCCGAAGGCGGCGGCGACCATCACCGCGCTCACGCCGGCGTGGGTGGCCCGGGTCGCGGGCGCGGCGCGGGCGTTGGGGTCGGCGCCCCGAGCGAGCAAGGTCCACGTCACCTCGGCGTGGCCGATGGACGGGGTGTGCGCAGGCCAGATCGCGGCGCGAAGGTTGGTGTGATCGGGATCGGCCAGGAAGGTGGGCAGCGCCGGGTGCCCCGCCGCGGCGGCGACGAAGATCGGGGCGACGCCGCGGGTGTCCGGCGCGTTCGGGTTGGCGCCGGCATCGAGCAGCGCGGTGACGATCTCGTTCGAGCCTGCCGCGACCGCGTGGCAGAGCGCGTTCGGCGTGACCAGCGCGCCGGCGCTCAAGAGCTCGACGGCGCGCGCATGATCCCCGGTGGCCGCCGCCTCTTCCAAGATGGCGGCCAGCGAGGCTCGCGTTGCCCCCGCGGTGGACATTGAAGGAGCATTTTACCTGACCCGGGCCCCGGCGGCCGAATGAGCTGCAAAACCCGGGTCCCCGTGACATTCTTCGACCGATGCGCGGACGAGCTCTCCTGGTCGCCGTTCTGCTGGTCGGATGCGGGGGCGACGGCGGCGATGCGGCCGGTACGGGCGGCAGCGCCGCTCAGCTGCCCGGTTGCCCATGAGCGCGGGCGACCTGGTCGCGCTCGTGCGTGGCCGGCGCACCCTGGTCCTGACCGGTGCGGGCTGCAGCACCGAGAGCGGGATCCCGAGCTATCGCGGGCAGGGCGCCGCCGATCGTCCCGCCGCGCCGGTGCAGTACCAGGCGTTCCGGCGCGATCCCGAGGCGCGCCGACGCTACTGGGCGCGCAGCGTGCTGGGCTTTGCGCGGCTGTCCGGTGCCCGCCCGAACGCGGCGCACCACGCGCTTTCGGCGCTGGAAGCCCGGAGGGTGGTGTCCGGGCTGATCACCCAGAACGTGGATCGGCTGCACCACGCTGCCGGCAGTCGCGAGGTGATCGAGCTCCACGGCGCGATCGCCCGCGTGCGCTGCCTCGGGTGCGGCGCGATCGAGCCGCGCGCGGCGCTGCAGACCCGGCTCTTGGCCGCCAACCCGGGGTTCGACGCCGGCCCGGCTGCGAGCCGCCCCGACGGTGACGCCGAGCTCGACGCGGACCGAGCGCGGGACTTCGTCGTGGTCGGTTGCAGCGCCTGCGACGGGGTGCTCAAGCCCGACGTGGTGTTCTTCGGCGAGAACGTGCCGGCGGCGATCGTCGAGGCGGCCTACGCGCAGGTGGCCGCGGCGGAGGCGCTCTTGGTCGTGGGCTCGTCGCTCGCGGTGTTCTCGGGGTATCGCTTCGTGCGGCGCGCCGTCGAGCGGAAGATCCCGGTGGCGATCGTCAACCTTGGCCCGACGCGGGGCGACCCACTGGCGACGTTGAAGCTCGACGCGAGCGCCGGCGAGACCCTGGCGCGGCTGGCAGAGGCCCTGGCCAGCGCTTGACCTGGAGCGGCTCTCGCAGCATGGGAGAGGGCGCGTATGACCCCGCCCACCCGAGAGCTGCCGGAGCTGCCGGTCGAGAACACCAACCTCGCGGCGTTCTTGCCGCTGCCGCCCCCGCGCACCGTCAAAGCCGAGCTGCCCGCGCCCGCCAAGATGCTCGAGCTGGTGCTCCGCACGCGGCAAGAGATCCGCGACGCCCTCTTCGGGAGCGACACGAGGCGGACGGTGGTGGTGGT
This sequence comes from Myxococcales bacterium, assembly GCA_016191785.1. GTDB lineage: Bacteria > Myxococcota_A > Polyangia > Polyangiales > Polyangiaceae > JADJKB01. The sequence continues at coordinate 7,661 of JACPVJ010000180.1, forward strand.
CGGGCCCTGCTCGATCCACGATCCCGAGGCGGCCGTCGAGTACGCGGCCCGCCTGGCGAAGGTACGCGAGGCGACGCGGGACCGGCTGATCCTGATCATGCGCGCGTACTTCGAGAAGCCGCGCACCACCGTCGGGTGGAAGGGGCTGATCAACGACCCGCACCTGGACGGCAGCTGCGACATCGCCACCGGGCTTCGGCGTGCGCGTCACACGCTGCTCGCGATTAACGCCCTCGGTGTGCCGTGCGGCAGCGAGATGCTCGACCCCATCACTCCGCAGTACGTGGCCGACCTCTCGTCGTGGGCGTCGATCGGCGCGCGCACCACCGAGAGCCAGACCCACCGCGAGATGGCGAGCGGCCTCTCGATGCCGATCGGCTTCAAGAACGCCACCGACGGCAGCCTGGACCCGGCGATCAACGCGCTGATCTCGGCCGGCCACGCCCACCACTTCTTGGGAATCAATGCCGACGGCGTCACCAGCGTGGTGCAGACCCGGGGCAACCCGGATCGGCACGTGGTGCTGCGCGGCGGGCCTTCGCCCAACTATGGCCCGGACGACGTGCGCCAGGCCGCCGAGCGCGTCGCAGCGGCCGAGCCGCGCCTGGTGCGCTCGATCATGGTCGACACCTCGCACGGCAACTCGATGAAGGACTGGCGGCGGCAGCCCGAGGTGTGCCGCGCGGTGCTCGAGCAGATCCGCGCGGGGCAGCGGGCGCTTCTGGGTTTCTTGATCGAGAGCAACCTCGAACCCGGGCGCCAGGACTGGACGAAGGGCGTGACGCTCGCGCGCGGCGTGTCGATCACCGACGGGTGCCTGGGTTGGCCCGAGACCGAAGCGCTGCTCTACGAGATCGCTCAGCAGTAACCGCAGGCCGGGCAGGCGTCGGCGCAGCAGTCGTTGAGTAGCGTGCACAAGCTGTCACAGGCGCAACCGTAGGGCGTGCTGCTCTTGCCGCAGTTGCCCTGGCACATGCACGTCTTGCCCGGGCACCCGCCGGGATCGGGGTTGGTGCCGCCGCACGAGCGCGGGTACTTCCCGCTGGGGTCGGAGCCCGTGAAGCCCGTGCCGCCGCACGAGTAGTACTTCTTGATCGGATCCCAGCCGCAGGGATTGCCCTGGCACGAGCCCGGCCCACCCTGGAGCTTGCCGCACTCCCAGTAGTAGATCTCGTTGTTCGAACCGCAGCACCCGATGGAGCCGTGCGCTTCCCCGCAGGCCTTCGGGATGATGTTGCCCGTGGTGCCGCCGGTGCCACCCGTCGCGCCGGTGCCACCCGTCGCGCCGGTGCCACCCGTCGCGCCGGTGCC
>JACPVJ010000210.1 GCA_016191785.1 Myxococcales bacterium
CAGCGGCACCGGCGGCAGCGGCACCGGCGGCACCGGAGGCGGCACGACCGACGGCGGTGGCAACGATGGCGGCGGCACCACCTGCGGGGTGATGACCTGCGGGTCGAACCAGAACTGCTGTCCCGGACTGAACTATTGCTACCCCAAGACCTGTACGAACTGCTGCCCGAACCTGGGTGACGGCGGCACGGGCGATGCCGGCGGCACGAAGTGCGGGACACAGACCTGCACCGCGAGCCAGACCTGCTGCGAATCGGGCATGATCAAGTACTGCTACCAGACGACTTGCACCAACTGCTGCCAGAAGCTCGATGGCGGCGGCACGGTGGACGCGGGCACCAAGTGCGGCAACCTGTCCTGTGGGTCGGGCCAGTCGTGCTGCAAGAACCAGTACTGCTACCCCTCGGCGTGCCTGGGCTGCTGTCAGGGCTGACCGCGGCGCACCCAACGCAGCGCGTACTCGTGTAGCCCGGTCGCGCGGGCCGAGAGGCGCGTGAACACGTGCTCGACGGGCCGGAGCTCCCGGCCCGTCGGCAGCACCAACCGGTAGCTCGACGGGCCCAGCTCCACGCTGTCGCGCTTCGACCACTCGGCGGTGGTCTCGCGCCGCACGACCTCGCCCAAATAAGCGCCGACCAGCACGGTGGCGCGCCGCGCCCAGCGCGCATCGGGCTCGGCCGGCGCGGCCCTGGGCGCGATCCGGTCCACGTGCTCGTCGAGCGCGTGGAGCGAGGCGAGAGAGCCGTCGAGAGCCGTGCCCGAGCGCTCGGCGCAGAGCACCGAGATCACCGACTGCTCCACGGCTTTTGCGTAGTGCGGCAGCCGAGACGGAGCCGGCCACTCTGCGGGATCCCAGGGGCAGAGCGGCGTGACCGCCGGCAGGTGGGGCGCCGCGCGGTGGCCAGCGACCTCGGTCTCGGCCAGGGTCGCCACCGCGGCGAGGTCGCTCGTTCCGGCCAGCGCAGAGGCCACGATCTCGCAGGGGCGCCAGATCCCACGCGGGCTCACCACCTCGCGCGCCGACGCCTCGGCGGTGGGGCCTTGCCAGTGTCCGCCCACCGCCAGCCGCACCGACTCCCCGACGTACGCGCCCACGAGCAGGCCGATCGCGTGATCGGGGCGCACGCCCGCTGCGCCGCGCGCCAGGAGCGCCAGCAGATCGGCCAGCCGAGCCAGGCTCCACGGAGTCTGGTCGTAGGGGGCCAGGTCCCGAGATATCGGCGCGATCGTCAGGAAGCTCGCCGCCACCGCCGCCAGGGCAGGGGGCTCGTGGCGCGCCGCGGACGACACCTGCGAAAAGGTGTCGTCGGCGAGCTGCGCGAAGGTCTCCCACGCGCGGGACCAGCGCCCCTCGACTACCGCGTGCTCGAGCGGGCCCCACAGCGCGGACGCCTCCATTGCGGCGCTGGTCGCCGGCGCATGGATCGAATCGGGCTGTGCCCTGAGTTCGAACAAGCGCTCGCCGTGCTCGTCCAGGCTCTTCTTCAGCGCCACCGCCTCGTCGTGGAAGTTCTCTTGGAGCCAGGCGCTCGCGCGCTTCACGTCGTCGAAGCGACCGAGGCGTGCCGCGGCCATCGCCAGCGCGGCGTTCCCGTCGGCGTTCGGCTCGAGCGCGAGGGAGCGCTCGGCGAGGCGCAGCGCCCGGACGGCGTCGCCGGCGTGGGCCTCGACGCAGGCGCGCAAGCCGAGGAGCAGGCCCTCGTGGGGACCACCGTCGCCGACCAGCTCGCGCAACGCCAGCGAGGCGCGGGACACCAGCTTCGGATCTGCGGCCCGGCGGGCACGCCGCAGGGCCGCCCACGCGTAAGTGAGACAGACCGTGGGCTGGGTCGGATCGTCATCGTGTGCCAGCTCGGCCTGCTCGAGGGCGAAGTCCACGTCCCCGAGCTCGAGGGCCAGCCGCGCCACCCCCGCGCGCAATGTGGGCTCGAGCAGCGGCGCCTGACCGAGGCGCCGAGCGAGCGCCGAGCTCTCGGTCGTGCGACGCGCCCGCGCCAGCGCGCGAGCGCGGAGCAGCGCGTGGTCGGGCTCGTCTTGGTCGGTGCGCGCGTCGAGGGCCTCGAGCGCCGCCGACGCGCGACCCGCGTCGAGCAGGGCGGCGATCTCGAACATGCTCGCCTGGGGCGCGTGCTGGGGTGGCTCTTCGTGGCCGATCATCGGCTCGGTGTGGGAGCGCGCCACGGGTCGGGTGCTCGGCCGCGTGCTCTTCCGAGTGAGCGCGATCGTCTCGGACAGCTCGTTCGACGACGAGTACCGGGCCTCGATCCGTCGGGCGCGCTCGGTCAGCTCGATGTCGCCCGCCGGGGCAGCGGGCTTGGCCGCTGCGAACCCCGGAGACGGCGTCGAGGTGGGTACCTCGAGATCCGGGATCGAACCGGGCGCGCGTGCCGGCTCGAGGCTGGGGACGCGCCCGGCTCGCGGAAACTCGGGCGCGATCAGCCGCTGGCGATCTTCGGGCCCGACGCGCCCGCCGAACGCCAGCTCGACCTCGGCGCCGGGCGGCGGGCTCGACAGGCTGGCCGGTGGCGGACGCGAGCTCTGCGGTGGCGCGGAGACTCGCTCCAGCGAGCCGCTCTTCGCGCGCGCGAGCAAGGTCTCGGCCTCGGGGAAATCATGGGTCTCGTTCAGCACCCGGCTCAGGCGCTCGATCAGGCTGTCGGCATCGAGGGTGCCGCGCAGGTAGAGCAGCCGCGACGCCAGGTAGGTGGTGGCATGGCGGAAGAAGTAGTTGTCCCCGAGCTGCGCGAGCAGGTGCTGCGCTTCTTCGAGCTCGCCCGAGTCGAGCTTGCGATCGATGATCGCCAGCCGCGGGTGATCCAGGGGGCTTCGACCCATGAAGCGGGCAGTCTACAGGACGGCTGCCGGGCGCGAAAACTCGGGCCTCAAATCCCGCGGGCGCAGCGAAACCCGATGGCCGGGTGGCGGCGCTCGGGCTCCGCGGCGAAGCGGAAGCTCGGGTGAAGCCACTCTTCGCGGGCGCCGTTCCAGGCGCCGCCGCGCAGCACGCGCCTTTCGCCGCTCGAAGGCCCGCTCGGGTTCTTGCTCTCGTCCGCGGTGTACTTCCCCTCGAAGTCCTGCACCCACTCCCACACGTTGCCGACCACGTCCTTGGGGCCGAAGCGCGAGCTTCCCCCCGGGAACTTCCCGACCGGGCTCGTGGCCGCGTACCCGTCGCTCGCGCTCTCGAACAGCACCAGCACCCCCACGTCGGCGCGCTTCGACCACTTCAGGCACTCTGCGTCGCAGGCGTTGAGGTGCTGGACGGTGGGCTTCTCGTCGCCCCAGGGGTACACGCGTCCGTCGGGACCGCGCGTGGCGTATTCCCACTCGGCCTCGGTCGGCAGGCGCTTGTCGCTCTTGCGGCAGTAGGTCTCGGCGTCGCGCCACGAGACGCAATTCATGGGGTGGTCGCTGCGGTCGGCCACGTCCACGTTGCACAGCGGCTTGAACGCCTTCTCTTCCGAAGGCTTCATTCCGACGTACGAGACCTCCGGCGCGAGCCGGCGACACGCTCCGACGCCGCTGCACTTCAAGTAGGCCGCGACCGTCACCTCGGTTGCGTCCATGCAGAACCCGTCGAGCTGGACGTTGTGAGCTGGCTTCTGGTTGTCCGGCGCCTGGGCCGCGTCGGTCCCCATGTAGAACTGCCCGGCGGGGATCTCGAACATGTCTTCTGGACACTTCCGGGCCGCCGCCGGGGCGTCATCGCTGGCCGCGACCGCGGCGCTCGGGGCCGGCGTCGGGGCGGAAGACGGCGGGGCTGCGCCGCGGGAGTCGCCCGCGGCGCGGAGCGCGAAGAACGCGCCGGCGGCCAGTGCAGCCGTCAGGACCCCTAAGGCCGCGAACCACGCGCCCCGGCTCTTGGTCTGCGCGGCGCGCGGGGTCAGGGTCGCGGCGTCCACCGTCACCGGGTCGCGCATCGCTTCGGTGCCTGCCGGCCGCACCGGGGTGATGGCCGCACGCAGCGACTCGGGCATGGCCATGGTGGCGTTCAACGCCTCGGCCGCCGTCGCGCGGCTGCTCCCGGTCCCCGCAGCCACCTCGAACGCCGCCCAGAACTCGCCCGCGCGGGCGTGGCGTTCGGCGGGCTGGACCCTCAGCGCCTTGGCCAGCACGCGCTCGACCGCTTCGCCCAGGTCTACGCCGAGCAGGCGCGGGGTGGGTCGGCGCTCGGGGTTGCCGGCCGAGAACGCGAGCTGGACCACGTCGTCGCCGTCCAGTGCCGGACGCCCGCTGAGCATCTCGACCACGACCAGCGCCAGTGCAAACACGTCGGTCCAAGGCCCGGTGGCGCCGTAGGTCCGGCTGAACTGCTCCGGAGCGCCGTACTGCGGCGTGAACGAGGTGATGCTCGCGCCGGTCTTGGCCATCGCGGCCTTCATCTGGGTGTTGTCGGTGATCAGCTTGGCGACGCCGAAGTCGAGGATCTTCACCGCCACCGAACCCTGGCGCGGATCGTCGCCCAGCACGAAGATGTTCGGCGGCTTGACGTCGCGGTGAGCGATGCCGCGGCCGTGCGCGACGTCCAGCGCGGCGGCCACCGGCCCGAGCAGTCGCAAGACCTCGCCCAGAGTGAAGTGCGGGCGGCCGGCGCGAGACTCGGCGACGATCAGTTCTTCGAGCGAGCGCCCTTCGAGCCACTCGAGCACCATGTACGGCATCCAGCGGCCGTCCGGCGTGGTGTAGGTGCCGACGTCGCGGGCCTGGACGATGGCTGCCGTCTGGCTCGAGAGCTGGGTCAGCAGGCGCCCCTCTTCGATGAAGGCGCTCTGCATCGCGTCGCGCTGATCGACCGGGACGCTCGAGAGCTCGCTGAAGAACTTGATCGCGACGGGCTGCTTCCAGATCACGTGCTCGGCGCGGTACACCACGGCGAAGCCGCCCTGCCCGACGGCGCGTTCGATCCGGTACTTCTCGGCGACGATTTGCCCCGCGATGCCGAGCGGGTCGACCAACGATTGGGAGCTCGGGGCCGTCATGTCGTCATCCTTTCGGGGGGGCGATTCGAGCCGACGAGCGCGCCGCGCTCGGCCAAGTCGGCGAGCAGTGCCGCCGTGCCCGCGAGGACCGACTCGCCGAGCTCGGTGCCGGTGGAGCGGGTCGCATCGAGCAGCGCGGCGCCGAGGGCGTCCCCCGCCAGCAGCCGCTCGAGGATCGCCGCCGCGAGGGGCGTCAGCTGCAGATAGCGCACGTCGTGCTCGGGGCTCCGATACACGAGCAGCCGGGTCGGCTCCGCGGCGGGTGGCGTGCGGTCGTCCAGGCGGTCGCTGAGGCGGTGTACCGCGTGGTCGTAGGACATCAGGCGCACCGCGTCGATGAAGCGGACCGGTGTGTCGAGGTCGAGCACGCCCGGCTCGGCGCCGAGCGGGCGTGCCAGCTCGGAAGCCACCACGATTTGCACGGCCTCGTGCCGGGCGAGATCCATCGCCCAGGGCGGGACCCGGGGATCGTCGGGCCAGAGCGGCGCGCAGAAGTCCAGAAGCTCGGTGGTGATGTCGCGCAGGTAGCGTGACCGCGGGCCAACCTCGGAAAGGTAGCGGGTGAAGTACTCGTCGAAGACGCCGCCCAGTCGGTGCATGGTGCGCGGGATCGCGCACTCTACGGCGTCTCGCAGCGTGGCGCGGATCAGCGTGCGGTAGACGAAGAGTCGGTCGGCGCCGTCGTCCAGGATGGCCGCGGCGTCGTCGGCGCTCACGCCGCTGCGATCGAGCCACGCGCGCACCGCCACCGGGTCGGCGGGGACGGGCTCGGCACCCAGCGCCAGCTCCGCGAAGGCGCGCTCAAGCGCTTCGGGCAAGCGGCGCCTCCCTCCGAGTCATGGCGCGGTCGTAGGCGGCGCGGAGCCGCCCGACCTCGTCCAGGAGCTCCGGCAGCTCCGGCACCTGGTTGTCTCGCTCGAGCAGCACCGGCATCGGGCCCGTGTGCTCGAGCGTGAAGCCGAGCAGATCAATCACCGGGTCGACCACCTTCTCGCCGTGGGTGTCCAGGATCAGACCCGAAGGGGTGCGGGTGTGGCCGGCGACGTGGATCTGGCGGACGCGATCGAGGGGGAGCGCACGGATGAACGCGCGGGGCTCGAAGCCGTGGTTCTGCGCGTTGACCCAGACGTTGTTCACGTCGAGCAAGAGACCGGTCTCGGCTCGCTCGACGACCTCCGTGATGAAGTCCGCCTCGGGCATCTCTCGCCGGCCTGGGTGCGCGTACCAGGTGATGTTCTCGACCAGCACCGGCACGCCGAGGACGTCGCGAGCGCGGCGCAGGCGCTCGGCCGCGCGCTGGGCGTTCGCGCTGCTCTGCTTCAGCGGCAAGAGCTCGTGCAGCATGCGGGGGCCGGCGTTGCCGAAGCACAGGTGATCGCTGTGCCACGGGGCACCGACTCGCCGGATCTCGTCTCGCAGCTCGTGCAAGTAATCGAGCGGTGCCGGCTCGCTGCCCCCGATGGACAGCGTCAGGCCGTGAGTCACCACCGGCTCGCGCTCGGCGATGCGTCCGAGCGCATAGGGGTAGTAGCCCCCGCGGTGCATGTAGTTCTCGGGACAGATCTCCCAGAAGGCCAGGCCGAGCTCGGGCGCGGCGAGCACCTCTTCGAGGAACTCCCAGCGCAGGCCCAGGCCCACGCCGTTCAGGCTGCGCTCCGTGCTCGACATCGCGCCGTTCAGCCGCAGGTTCCCGCGCCGCAGCCGGCCTTCGCTCCCGCGGCCTTCTTGACCGCCGGCTTCTTGGCGGCCGGCTTCTTCACTGGCGTTGCGGTCGGCGCGGGGGTCGCCACGGCCGGCTCTGCCGGGTCGGCCGCGGCCGTGCCGCCCGACGCCTCGGGGGCCTCGGCGACGGGGGCGGCGGTCTGCTCGTCCGCTGCCGCCGCCTCGGGCTCCGACTCGGTGGCGGCGGGGACCTCGGTGGCCGCCACGGGCGACTCGGCCGGAGGGGTGGAACCCCCACAAGCGACCGCCCCCAGGGCGGCGAGGGTAGCGGCGAGGGTCGTGAAGCTGAGCGGATGGGGCATTTCCGTGGATCTCCTCTGTCTGATTCTGGACCAGCTTTGGCCCAGATATCTACGCCCGGGAGCCCTGACGGTTTCAGATGGGTACAAACCCGCTACTTTGCAAGCGTGGCGCTGGCCACCAAGCTCACCCGGGCATCGGCGCCGACCCGGCTTCCGATGAGCTTCATTCCCTGGGCCTGGAACACGCCCGCCGCGTCCCGGGGCTTGATGTCGTGGGCGGCGAGGGACACCACGACCGGGCGGCGAGTCGTGAGCGCTAGCTTCTCGGGCACCGCGTCGGCGGTCGCCCGCCCGGCATAGTGAAAGCGGATCCGAATCGGGACCTCGACGTCGACCCTGACCCGATGCAAGAGCAAGTGGCCGCGCGCCGTCATCGACACCGATCGTCGCTCGCTGGCGCTCGGCGGCCCGCCATCGTCGTCGGGTGGTGACGGCGCTTCCTCGGCCTCGGGCTCCACCCGTTCACGCCGGCCCGAGTGCGCCGCCCTGCTGCTGGCGTCGGCGACGCCGGTGAGGGTGAACGTCGCCCAGCGCAACCGTTCGCGCTCGGCCTCCGGCCGGCTTGCGCCGACGTCGAGCCAGTTCTGTGCCTCTTGCGTCTGTTCGTCGCTGCGCCCGGCGTCGCCGTCGCCGCGGATCTCGATACTGGCGACGTCCACCGCCAAGGTGCCGCGGCTGTCGGTCAGATCGCTCAGGTTGAGATCGAGCTCGCCCCGGCAGACCCGGAACGCTCCGCGGGGCGTGCCCTCTTTGGCCTTGAGCTCGACCTTGGCCTCGCAACGATCGGACACCGTGAACTTGGCGCGGACCGCGGCGCTCGCGTCGGGTGGTTTGGCGAGCCACGGCTCCTTCCTCTCGACGGGCTCGGGCTCTTTCTTGGAGCAGCCGAGCGCGAAGAGCGCCACGAGGACGAGGCCCGCTCTCATCGCCAGATCCCCACGCTGACGCCCCAACCCAAGTAGTGGCGGGCCCCGTCGAGCGCTGCCGAGAGCTTCCACTCCGTGTCGTCGTCGAAGATCCCGAAGACCGTCCATGGGAAGAGCTTCTGGTCGAAACCCAGGGTGCCGTGCAAGCGAGCTCTTGCCCCCTGCGACTCGAAGCGGGTCGGCTCGCCGTACGTCCCGGCGCGGAGCCGCAGCCAGCGCGGCACCACTTCGCTCTCGATGCCCAGGCGTGGCGTGTAGGTCGCTTTTCGGCCCGAGCGCTCGACTCGCCGCTCGATGAAGGACTCGATGCCGACGCTGTTCCTGACCGGCCCCGTGACCGCGAGGGAGCTCGAAACCAGGACGTAGAAGCGCTCCATCACGCGGGCGCGACGCCTCAGCTCGGCGCGAACCGCCCGGGCGGCACGATCGCGATGGACCTCGTCGAGCGCTTCGTCGGAGGTCCGTTCGGCCTCGAGCGCCGCGGCGCGGGCAGGCGTCGCGCTGGCGAGGTCCGCGTTCATGCGCCGCCGCCGCTCCGCGGCCTTCCACGCCAGGTAGCGATCGAGGCGGGCGAGGGCGCGGTCGGGATCGACCCACCGCGGGTTGAGGGGGCGCGGGCCGAGCTGCACTGCGAGGCCGACGTCGATGTCCCACGGCAGCGTGACCTCGTTCGGCAGGTAGAGATCGGTGCCGTTCCGCGAGATGATGCGATCGCCGTCGGCGTTGGCCGGGACCTCCGACGACAGCTGATTGGTGACCACCGCCGAGCGCGCGGCCACCCCGACGCGAAAGGGTGCGTCGTTGGGGCGGTACAGCGCGCCCAGCTCCGCGGACGCGCCCTCGATGTTGAACAGCTCCGCCGGCTCGCCGGGCTCGGGGTTCTCGTTCCGGATCACCAGCCCGGTGCCGCGGCTCCCGAGCCCGAGCAAGAACTGGCCGTCGAACCACGAGCGCGCGACCTGGAGCCGCACCCCTCCGAAGCGCGCGGCGAGGCCCAGGCTCTGGCCGCCGGGCTCGGCGACCTCGAAGGTGGTGTAGTGCAGAGACACGCCGGTACCCCACCGCCCGAACTGTAGGTTCGCCGCGAGGTCGACGAAGAGCGCGTCCTTCTGGGAGGCCGAGAGCGAGGTGCGATCTCCGCTGTTGAACAGATCGGTGCCGCTGACCGCCGAAGGAAAGGTCAACCCGAACCCCAGATCGTAGTCGAAGTGATCGTACGAGTTCGGGGAGCGCATCGCCGGCGCCACCGGGTTCGCCGAGTTACCGTCGACGCCCTCCGCGATGGCCACGTAGGCGCCGGCCAGTCCCAGCACCCGCGTGCCGGCCAGCACGACCCCACGGCTCAGGTCGATGCGGTAATCGCTGGTGGTGATCGGCGAGCCGTCGGGGCCGAGGGGCCCGGCAGCGTGCGCGCTGACCCCGGCCGTCATCAGAGCGGCGACAGCACCGGTGAAGGCCAGGCGGCGGGCGGGCACGGCCGGCAGGATAGCCCAAGGTCCGGTATGCTCTGCTGCGATGATCCGCCTCGCGGCTACCCTCGCGCTCGGTCTGGCGGTGGCTGGTTGTGGGTCGCGTTCGCGCCTGCTCGGCCCTGGGACGTCCTCGGGCGGTTCGGCCGGCGGCGGCTCGGGGGGCGCGGCGGGGGTCGGCGGCGGGGGCGGTGGAAGTGGCGGCGGCGCGGGCACCGGTGGCGCGGGCGGAGGCCCGAGCGCCTGCGTGTACGACGACCTGGCGCTCGGCGGCGATCACACCTGCGTGCTCGAGCCGACCGGCGCCGTGCTTTGTTTCGGCGCCAATCAGTTCGGCCAACTCGGTAGCGGCACGCCCGGCAGCGCCGCCACCGTTCCTGGGCCGATCGCCGGACCGAGCGACTTCGTGGGCCTGGGCGCAGGCGAGTTCCACTCGTCGGGCGTACGAGCCGACGGCAGCATGATGGGTTGGGGGCACAACCCCCTCGGCGTGCTGGGCGATGGCACGACCGAGGACCAAGCGGCGCCGGTCGCCGTGAAGGGCATGGGGGGCGCGGTCGCGATCTCGAGCGGCATGGTCGCGTCTCACGCCTGCGCCGTGCACCAGAACGGGAGCGTGAGCTGCTGGGGTCAGAACAGTCACGGACAGCTCGGGACGGGAACCCTCGAGCCGAGCCTGACGCCGAAGCCCGTGGTCGGCCTGAACGGCGCGATCGCGGTCGCCGTGGGGTACATCTTCTCCTGCGCCGCAGAGGCGAGTGGCACCGTGCGCTGTTGGGGTTGGAACGCCAGCGGCGCGCTGGGCATCGGCAACCTGGACGCGAAGAGCTACCCGACGCCGGTGCCGGTGGCCGGCGTGAGCGGCGCCGTGCAGGTGGTGGCCGGCAATCACTATGGCTGCGCGCGCACCGCGAGCGGCGCCGTGTATTGCTGGGGGTACAACGGATCGGGGCAGCTCGGGATCGGCAGCGGCGTCGAGAATTCGCCGACGGCGGCGCCGGTGGTCGGGCTCACCGATGCGGTCTGGCTGAGCGGCGGTCAGTCGCATGCGTGCGCCGTGCGAAAGGGGGGGACGGTCCGCTGCTGGGGCCGGAACTACTTCGGTCAGCTCGGAAACGGGACCACGGTCGACCAAGACGCCCCGGTCACGGTGGTTGGCGTCGTGGACGCGGCCCGGGTCTCGGCCGGCGGCGATCACACCTGCGCGCTCAGGTCGTCGGGCGAGCTCGTCTGTTGGGGCGCGAACGGCAGCGGGCAGCTGGGCAATGGCAAGAGCGAACCCTCACCGCTCGCGGTGAAAGCCGGCTGCGCCCTCGCGGCTTGCGGGGGCGCCGACGAGAGCTGGATCAAGTCGCACTTCATGCCCTGCGCCGACGGCGAGCACATCGGGCAGGTCGCCAGCGCGCCGGGGGTGACCTGTGAGCAAGTGTGCTGCGTCTTCGGTCGCGCTGGCTGCGCGCATCGCGCCGCGCAAGCTGGCTTCGACGCGTGCGTTCCGGCAAGCCCCGCACCGACCGGTGCGTGCAGCGACGTGCTGCAGGCCCAGTGGTCGTCGGCCTGCGCGTGCCTCTGATCCTGGTTCAGCCCCGCGCCTTTCGGCGCTCGCGCGCCATGCGCACCTCGGCGCCGATCACCGACAGCAAGATCCCCACGCCGCCAAGGGCGAAGAGGACCAGCATGGGGCCGAGCAGGCCGGCGAGCGCGGCGACCAAGGTCAGGAACACGAAGGTGTCGCGCTTGAACAGGGGCTGGATGGCGTCGAACAGGCCGGGTTTCGACTCGGAACCGGGCGCGCTCAGCGGGTACTTGAGCAGGTCGCCCGAGCCGATCGCGATCAAGTAGCGGTACTCGATGCCGCTGGTGATCACGCCGCACGTCACGGTGACGAGGCCCGCGATCAAGTACAGCTTCTGGCCGGTGGCGGCGTACAGGCCGAAGCCGGTCGCGCCGAAGAAGCTGTAGTTGGTGAGGTCGTCGCCCACCGTGTCGAGCCACTCGCCGGTGAGCGAGCCGCGGTAGGTGATCCGGCTCATCTCGCCATCGCAGCCATCGAGGATGCTCTGCATCTGGAACAGGAACGCCCCGAGCGCCATCGAGGCCCAGTCTCCGCGCGACGCCAGCCACGCTCCGACCAGCCCGACGGCCAGGATGCCCACCGACACCTGGTTCGGTCGGAGCGGCGTCTTCACCAGGAAGCGCGAGAGGGCCAGGCTCACGTAGCGGTTCAGCCAGCGACTGGTCCAGCCGTCTTGGGGTTTCCGGAGCGCGCGGAACAGGGAACGCTCGGCGTGCCGGGCGCTGGCAGCATCGACCACGTCGATCGGCGAAAACCCGAAGGGCACGTCGATCGAGAACGGCTCGGCGGCGAGATCGCGGTCCGAGGCCAGCGTGGCGGCGAGCAGCTTGAAGAGCTGGCGGTGGACGACGAAGCTTGCCGGAACCCGGACGCGGTGCGACCCCGAAGGGGCCGCCTCGACCACCGGAGTCCGCAAGCGGGCGTCGACCAGAAGCGGCGCCAGGTCGGGCGCTGCCACGATGCAGCTCGCGCCCCCGGCCTGCGCGTCCAGGGCGAGGCGCAAGGCCAGGCTCAGGCCGCCGACCTTGCGGGAGGCGTCTCCGTTCGGGCGGTCGAGCACCAGCACCCAGCTCACGGGGCGGGGTCTTAGCTCGGTTTTCTGCGGCAGTCTCCCACGTGTTAGAACACGCAGCATGCGTGGGCTCTGGTGGGTGCTGGGCGTGCTCGTGACCTTGGGGTGTGGCTCATCGACGGATGACTCGGGCTCGTCGGCCGGCGAGAGCATCTTCGTCACGCCGAAAGAGCTGAGCGAGCTCGCGGGCGAGACCTTCTTCGATCAGCCCTGGCCCAGCGATCTCCGCAAAGAGAGCGACGGCACGGTGCGCTTCGAGGGGTTCCCGAACCCCCGCGAGAAGCCGATCTTGGTCGACTACATCGCGTCGATGAAGGGGATGCTGCAGGGCTTCTCGCCCGCCGCCGCGGGGTTCTTGCGGTTCACCGTCGCGCTCGACGAGAGCACGCTGCCGACGCCGCTCGGCTCGCTGGAAGCCGACGCCAGCGTGCAGCTGCTGGACGTGGACGCGAGCTCGCCGGAGCGCGGCAAGCGGCACCCCGTCGCCCTCCACTTCCGCGCCGAAGAGGGGGTGTACTGGCGTCCGAACACCCTGGCGTTCATGCCGGCGCTGGGCTTCCCGCTCCGCCCGAACACGCGCTACGCGCTGGTCGTCACCGATCGCGCTCGGGCCGCGGGGGGCGGGCGCATCGCTCCCTCGGCCGACCTCGGCGCGGTGCTGGGCGGCGGCGAGGCGTCGTGGGCCGATGCCCTCACCGAGCTCGACACGGCGGGCGTCGCGCAGGGGTCGATCGTGCACTTGACCGTGTTCACCACCAACGACCCGACCGGCGAGACGGCGAAGATCCGCGACTGGGTGGTGAAGAGCTACGCCGCCCCGGAGGTCATCGACGGCACGCTGGCGAAGGACGGCCAGACGGCGACCTACGACACCTACGTCGGGCGCTACGGGCCGACCCCGAACTTCCAGAAGGGCAAGCTGCCGTTCGCGAAGTACGGCGACGGCGGCAGCCTGGCGTTCGGCACGAGCGGCGCGCCTGAGCTGCAGAGCGAGTTCGACCTGCGGTTCGCCGTCACCGTGCCGAACCCCACCGCGTGCCCGATGCCGGCTGCCGGCTATCCCATCGTGCTCTACGCGCACGGCACCGGCGGCAACTACAAGAGCTTCATCGGCCCATCCGACGAGGGGCCCGCCCTGGCCAAGCGCTGCGTCGCGACCATGGGCATCGACCAGATCTTCCACGGCGATCGCCCCGGCGCCGAGGCGGGCACCCCCGACATCTTGTTCTTCAACGTGTCGAACCCGATCGCCGCTCGTGCCAACGGCCCGCAGTCCGCCATCGACGTGGTGCAACAGGCGCGCCTGGTCACCCAGTCGAAGTTCGTGATCCCGGCCTCGGTGACCGGGGCCGACGAGATCCGCTTCGACCCGGCCAAGGTCGCGTTCTTCGGGCACTCGCAGGGCGGCATCAACGGGCCGATGTTCCTGGCGGTGGACGATCAGGCGCGTGGCGGCATGCTCAGCGGCTCGGGCAGCATGATCACCATCGCGCTGCTCGAGAAGACGAAGCCGATCGACATCGCTGGACTGGTCAAGGTCGTGTTCTTGGGTCTGCTCGGCGACGAGACCGGGGAGCTGAGCTTGTTCCACCCCGCGATGTCCCTCGCCCAGAGCATCGTCGACCCGACCGACCCCATCCACTATGCGCCGCTGATCGTGCGCCGCCCGCGCAGCGGATTCGCGCCCAAGCCCACGATGATGACCGAAGGGGTCAACGCCGACGGCTCGGGCGACAATTACACGCCGCCCCACGGGATGGAGGTTCAGGCGGTGGCGCTCGGGCTGCCGCCGCAGAGCCCGGTGATCCACCCGATCGAGGAGCTTGCCTGGTCCGACCTCTCACCCGTCGCGGTTCCGTCGGGCGGGCTGTCGGGGAATCTGGCGGGCGGCAAGGCTAGCGGCGTGCTGGCGCAGTGGCCCGCGGCCGAGGCGAGTGACGGCCACTTCGTGATCTACGACATCCCGGCCGCGATGGCGCAGGCGGCTGGGTTCGTGAAGAACCTGATGGACGACCCGAAGGGCAAAGTGCCGGCGCCTTAGTGCGCGGCTTGCGCGCTTTGGCGCTGCGATCGCGATCGTGATCGCGACCCACGCGGCCGTGTGAGTCCATGTAGGTTTTGTCCTCGAGATCGGCCGGCCGATCGAAGAGATTTTTTTCACGACGATGCGCGCGAGGGATCGACAAGAGAGATTTTTTTTGATCTAAGTCGAGGCCCGAGTAGTAACGACGTTCGAGCGAACCGCGTGCAAGCCCAACACATCGATCAGACGGCGGGGGCCGTCCCCCGGCAGGGCGGAGAACAGTTCAAAGTCGAGCTTCGGGTCTTCTCGGAGCGATTGCTGGTCGAAGGGGCAGACGGCCGCTGGCGCGAGCGCGAGTGCGCCGTGCTCTCGCTCCGCTTCGACTACGCCGGCGTCCGGGTCGGGCCGGTGCGCGACGCGGACTTCGACGCCGAGCCCGAGGGGGCCGGCAGCGAGCGGGAGATCGAGCGGAATTTCAGCGCCGAACGCCTGGTTCAGGCCCGCATCGAGCGCTACGGCGCGGTCGAGCTCGATCACCTCGAGGGCATGGTCGCTCCGGTGGGCGCCCAGGCCGACTACGTGATCAACGTGGACGACAACGTCCACGCCATCTGCTCGTTCTCGGGCCTCGCGGTCGACGAGCTGCGAGCGTTGGGCTGGCAGGTCGAGGTCGACGCCGACTTCCAGTTCCAGGTCGTGGGCAACGCGGATCGCTGGGCGCTACGCCTGAGCGAGGCGCGCGACAAGGCCGAGTGGTTCCAGCTCGAGCTCGGGCTCGAGGTCGACGGCGAGGTCATCGATCTAGTGCCGGCCTTGATCAAGCTGCTGGAAGAGGCACCCAAGGGCGGGCGCCTGTCATCGCTGTCGCGGCAGGTCGCGCGCTGCCGTGCGCTGCCGGTGGCCCGTGGGCGATACGTGGCCATCCCCTGGGATCGGCTCGAGCCCGTGCTCTCGGTGCTGGCCGAGCTCTACGACGGACAGGGCCGCAAGCTGAAGCTACACGAAGCCAACCTGGCCGCGGTCGGCCGCCTCGAAGAGGCCCTGGCCGGCGAGGGCCGCGTGCTCGAGTGGTCGGGCCGGGTCGACGCGGTCGAGCGGGGCAAGCAGCTGGTCCGCGGTCCCCGGGGCGCGGACAAGCCGGCCGTGCTCCACGCCGAGCTTCGCCCCTATCAACAAGACGGGCTCACCTGGCTCTGCCACTTGCGCGATCACGGCGTGGGCGGCGTGCTGGCCGACGACATGGGCCTGGGCAAGACGCTGCAGACCATCGCCCTCTTGGCCATCGAGAAGGAACAGCGGCGCATGGACCGGCCGTCGCTGGTGATCGTGCCGACCAGTCTGATCGAGACCTGGCGCCGCCAGATCGCGCAGTTCGCGCCGCACCTGCGGGTGCTGGTGCTGCACGGCGGGAAGCGCCACGCCGCGTTCCACAAGCTGCCCGCCACCGACGTGGTGCTCACCACCTACTCGGTGCTGTCCCGCGACCTCGGCCGCTTCCGCGAGCACGACTACCACTACGTGGTGCTCGACGAGGCGCAGGCGATCAAGAACGCCCGCAGCCAGGCCAGCCACTCCGTCCGCACGCTCTCGGCGCGCCACCGCCTGGCGCTCACCGGGACCCCGGTCGAGAACAACCTGGACGAGCTGTGGAGCCTGTTCGAGTTCGTGATGCCGGGCCTGCTCGGCAATGCCCAGCGCTTTCGCACCGGCTTCCGGTATCCGATCGAGCGCGAAGGCAACGAGTCACGGCTGAGCGCCCTGCGATCGCGGGTCTCGCCCTTCGTGCTCCGGCGCCTGAAAGAGACGGTGGCCCGCGACCTGCCACCGAAGACCGAGCTCACCCGCTACGTCACGATGGGCCAAGAGCAGCGAGACCTCTACGAGAGCATCCGGGTGGCTGCCCACGCCGAGGTGCGCTCTGCCATTCGGCGCCAGGGGTTCGAGGCGTCGAGCCTGATGATCCTCGACGCGCTCACCAAGCTGCGGCAGGTCTGCTGCGATCCGCGCCTGGTCAAGGTCGACGCCGCCCGCGAGGTGACGTCCAGCGCCAAGGCCGAGGCGTTCCACGCGTTTCTTTCGGACGAGCTGGGCCGCGGGCGGCGCGTGCTGGTCTTCTCGCAGTTCGCCCGGATGCTCGCGCTGCTCTCGGACGAGCTCCGGGCACGCGGCGTGAAGCACGTGACCCTCACCGGCGCTTCGGACAATCGGCACGAGCTGGTGGACCGCTTCCAAGAGGGGGCGGTGGACGTCTTTTTGATCAGCCTCAAGGCGGGTGGCACCGGCCTCACGCTGACCCGCGCCGACACCGTGATCCACTACGACCCGTGGTGGAACGCCGCCGCGCAGATGCAGGCCACCGACCGTGCCCACCGCATCGGCCAGACGCAGCCGGTGTTCGTGCACAACCTGGTGGTCGCCGGCAGCGTGGAAGAGCGCATGCTCGAGCTGCAGCAGCGCAAGCGCGCCCTGGCCGACACCCTCCTGGGCAACGAGGTCGGCACCGTCCGGCTCTTGCCCGACGACATCGAGAGCTTGCTCGCGCCCCTCCACGACGAGGCGTGAGCCCGGCGGCCCGTCAGCCGATGGTCAGGCACTTGTTGTTGCTGCACACCTGACCGGTACCGCAACCGCCGCAGTCGAGCGCGCCGCCGCAGCCGTCGGGGTAGAAGCCGCACTGTGCCGCTGCCTTGATGCACGTCGTGGGCACGCACGTGCCGCCGGGGCAGGCCTCGCACTGCAGCACGCCGCCGCAGCCGTCGCCTTGCGGACCGCACCGGCCGCCGCAGTCGAGCGGCTTGCACGACACGCCGCCGTCGCAGGGGCCGCAGTCGATGGTGCCGCCGCAGCCGTCGCCGGATTGCCCACACGCCACGCCGAGCTCGGCGCAGGTCTTCTTGGTGCAGCTCGAGGCGCCGCACTTGCCGAAGGTGCCGCCGCCGCCGCAGGTCTGGCCCGAGGGGCACGTTCCGCAGCTGAGCGTGCCGCCGCAGCCGTCGGCCCACTGCCCGCAGTCGTAGCCGAGGGCCGTGCAGGTCTTGGGCGTGCAGCTGCCGGCGCCGCACACGCCGGGGGTGCCCGCGCCGCCGCACGACTGGGGCGAGGTGCACGTCCCGCAGTTCAAGGTGCCGCCGCAGCCGTTGGACCAGAGGCCGCAGTTCTTGCCCAAGGCCCCGCAGGTGGTGGGCGTGCAGCTCGAGGTGGAACACTTGCCGCCGGTGCCGCACACCTGGCCCGAGGGGCAGGTGCCGCAGCTGGTGATCACGCCGCCGCAGCCGTCGGGCGCGGGCCCGCACGTGATGCCCTGATCGGCGCAGGTGAGCTTGCTGCACGTTGGGGGCGGTTGCTTCTCGTCGCAGACCGACGACGACAGGTCGAAGAACATGTACTCGAGCGCGAGCTCTTGCGGGCTCATGGTGGTCGACTTGCACTCGCTGGGGAAGGCGTTGCCCTTGTCGCCGGACGACACGTGGATGTCGCTGAAGATGAAACGCCCGCACTGATCGGCCGACTGAATGCCGACCGGCGTGTTGAAAGAGACGTACTCGGTGGCGTACGGCACCGCCGTGAGCGACGGATAGAGCTTGGTGTTCTGCACGTAGATCCACTCGGTCACGCGCGACTGATCGAAGCTCTTCAGGCTGTTCTTGGCGTCGAAGATCGACAGGTTGCCGAAGGTGGTCGACGCGCCCACGGTCTGCAGCCAGGTGGCCAGCGCGTTGCCCTTGGGGAACGTGGTCACGATCTTGCCACCGACGGTGAGCTGATTGGTCTGCGAGAGCAGGCCCGGCGACGGGTAGATCCAGCTGCCGAGGGTGCTCCACGCGCCCGCGCCGGTGCCGTTGGTGTTCGCGCTGACCCAGTAGTGGTGGTAGTGCGACGCGAACACGCGGCCGCCGACGTTCAGGTAGTCGTACATGGCCTTGCGGGCCGCCGTGGGCTTGTCGTTCGGGTAGGTGTCGCCCTCGCACGCCATCAGCGTGACGTCGTACTGCTGCAGGCCGGCCAGCGTGCCCCACAGGGTGGTCGCCACCGGGAAATTCGCGCCACCGAAGGCGGCGTCGTACTTGCCCACCGCCTGGGTCGAACCCGTGCCGGGTTGCCCCTTGAACAGGTTGATACGACCCGTGCCGGTGGGGTTGGTGAACTCGCTGTCCGAGATGCCGATCTTGCGCAGCAGGCACTCGAGGGAGTCGTAGCCCCCGGTCGTCAGCGCCATCTTGGGGATGTCGCCCTCGGTCTTGTTGCGCGGCAGCCGGGTGAGCGTGGCCGCGACCGCGGTGTTGGTGCACTGGGTCGTGGTGACCTTGATCTGACGACGCCACTTGCCGATCTGGATCACGACCGGGATGTCGGCGCCCACGGGCATGTTGTCGAGCTTGAACTTGCCGGTGGCGTCGGTGAGCGTGGTGACCAGCGGCAGGCCCGACAGCGCCGAGCCGCACTTGTCGCAGGTGGCGCCGGGGGCGAACGGCGCGGGCGTGCCGTTCGGCACATAGACGTACACGTTCGGCAAGGGGCGGAGCCCGGCCGGGTCGTACACGGTACCGCTGATCGAGGTGGTGCCGGAGCCCGGGCAGGTGACCTGCTTGCACTGCAGGTTGATGCAAGTGGACCCCGAGCCGCACTTGTTCGGGCCGCCGCCGCCGCAGAACTGGCCGGACGGGCACGAGCCGCAGCTCGCGGTCAGCCCGCCGCAGCCGTCGGACTGCTGGCCGCAAGTGCCGGCCGGGAAGCTCGAGCAGGTGAGCGGAGTGCAGGCCGAGGCGCCCGCGCACACGTTGGGCGTGCCGCCGCAGCCGCAGCACTGCCCGGTGGCACACGTTCCGCAGCTGGCGGTCAGCCCGCCGCAGCCGTCACTGACGGGCCCGCAGTTCGCCCCGTAGTCGGTGCAGGTCTTCTTCACGCAGGTGGGCGGCGCGCCGCCGCACACGCTGGGCGCGCCGCCGCACCCGCAGCACTCGGGCGACGTGCAGTTCCCGCACTGGATGATGCCGCCGCAGCCATCGCTGACCGGCCCGCAGTTGGCACCCCAGTCGGTGCAGGTCTTCTTCACGCACGGGCCGACGGTCGAGCCACAGACGTTGGGCTTGCCGCCGCCGCCGCAGATGTCGCCCGCCTTGGTGCACGAGCCGCACTGCACCAGCCCGCCGCACCCGTCGGCGACCGGCCCGCAGTCGTAGCCCATCTGGGCGCAGGTCTTCTTGGTGCACGCCGTGCCGCCGCAGACGTTGGGCACGCCGCCGCCGCCGCAGGTCTGAGGGGCGGTGCAGGTGCCGCAGTCCATCAACCCGCCGCAGCCGTCACCCTGCATGCCGCAGAACGCATTGAGCTCGGCGCAGGTCTTCTTGGTGCAGGGGTCGGTCCCGCACTTGCTGGGGCCACCGCCCCCGCAGTACGCCGGCGCGGTGCAGCCGCCGCAATCCAAGATGGCGCCGCACCCGTCGGCCTGTTGCCCACAATCGACGCCGAGCTCGGCGCAGGTCTTGGGCGTGCAGGTCGACGCGTCCAGGTTCAAGCCGCTGTCGCCCGCGCTGCCCGCCTTGCCGTCGGTTCCCGAATCCCCAGCGGCTCCCCCGGTGCCGTCGTCCCCGCCCGCCTCTTCGCTGCCCGCGCACGCCACGGCGCCGAGGCCGAAAGCGAAGAAGATGGAAGCTGCCACTCGGAAGAGCTTGGTCATCACGTGCGAAACCTTTCGACGGGGTCTGCCCGCCCCGCGCCCAACACTGGAGCCTAACCGATGCCCTCGGGCGGCGCTACTCGTCGCCGGGGCCCTCGTCCACGTGCGTCTGGCTCGAGAGCACGGTCCACTTGGTTGGATCGCCGCTCTGGCCGATGTCGCAGTGGAAGTGGTTCCGATGTGCCGAGTTGTAGTTCGGCGTGAGAATGGTTCCGAAGGCGTGCTTGCTCGAGAGCTCGCAGACCAGTGAATACAGCTCCTTGCTGATTCCGGTCTGAGCGGCCAGGCCCTTGGTGCAGGTCTCGGACGCAGAGCCGCTCCACTCGACCCAGTGGGCGGGGTTGTTCACGTCGTACACCTGACCGGTGTCCTTGTAGAGCCAGCGGATGTCCACCGCCCGGCCCCAGGAATGGTTCGAGTACCCGCTCCAGGGCGACTTGGTGCAATCCGGCTCCGGGTCGTTCGGTCCGCGGCAGAAGTTCTCGGCCGACCAGTAGCAGCAGCAGCGATAGCAGTACGACCCCAGCGTGCCGATCTTGTGGATGCCGTGGGTCTTCAGGACGGTGGCCATCTCCCACAAGTACAAGACGAAGGTGCACGCCATCGGATCGGTCGAGACCTGATTGGTGTCGGTCTTGGCGATCAGCACGTCGTTCAGCTTGCCGGTGAGCTTGACGGCGTCGACCACGCCCTTGGCGGTGGTGGGGGTGTAGCCCACGCCGCGCTTGTCCAGCTCTTGCAGGCAGGTGAGGGCGCTGCCGCCGCTGCCGCCCGCTCCGCCGCCGGTGCCGCCGGTGCCGCCGGTGCCACCCGTGCTGCTGCCGCCGGTACCGCCGCCGCCGGTGCCGCCGCCGCCGGTGCTGCTGCCGCCGGTGCCGCCGCCGGTGCCG
>JACPVJ010000211.1 GCA_016191785.1 Myxococcales bacterium
CTCGAGATGAGACACGCGCGTCGGAGGTGGGCTTGCCGCCGGTCGTTGGCTTGCCGCAGACGCCGGGCTGGTCGACCCCGATTGAAGCGCGGCGAGAGCCCATGCCCCAGAGCCCTGATCAGTCATGCCCCGGGACTCGCGCCTCTCCCCTGGCGCAAGCACGTCGAGCAGCACTTGCCTGCCGATCACGAGCCCCGGCTCACCTCTCGGGCCACGCCTGCCCCCCGAGCATGCTCTCCACTTCGGACAGGATCTCGCTGTCGTGCCCGGCGAACGCCGTTCGAATGCGCGCGTCCGTCTCTCGGCGCCGCTTCGCTTCGAGGTACAGCTCGACCGCGTCGCGAATGAAGGCCGACCGCCCCTGCTTCTTGGTCTGAGGGTCGCGGTCGATCCGCGCGAGCAGCGCCCGATCGACCGAGATTTGAACCGCCTTGGCGCTCATGTAGCGAACATCCCACATGGATCATGTTGGGACAACCCAACATCAGGCTCCAGCCCGCGCCCTTGGCGAGACGACAGAGTCGCGCATCGCCTACTCGTAAGGGTTCGCTTCGAGCCCGCCGGAGGTCGGCTTGCCGCCGGTGGGCTTGCCGCCGCTCGTGGGCTTGCCGCCGACCGCGCCGGTGCCTTGCACCTTCGGCAGGTCGCCGGGCTTGACCGCGGTGCCGGCGACCGAGCGCAGGCGGATCGCAGTGTTGTCGTTGGGCACCAGGGTCTCGCTCAGCTCGCTGCCGTCGCTCAGCCGCACCAGCAAGGTCACGCTCTGGGTCGAACGCGGCAGCTCGAGCTCGGCGCCCTTGTCGCGGAACTGCACGCCGCTCACGCCGGGGCCGCGGATCTCGGAGATGTCCGTGTCGGCGGTCACCACCACGCGAACCCGCGCCGAGGGCACCGCGGAGGCGACGGGAGTGGATGCCGAACGGCTGGGGCCCGCGTTGGCCACGGGCGTCGCGGCCTGGCTGCGCTTCGAGACCACGGTGGCGAGGAGCGCCACGAGCGCGATGGCGATGCTGCCCAGCGCCCCGGCCGCGATCAAGAGCCCGAGGCGCTTGCGGCGGCGGTGCTCGGTGAGCTCGGCATGGGTCACCGCCGGCACGACCTTCACGCTGTCGAGGGTCAGCGGCACGCTCGTGCCCGCGGTGGAGCCGGTCCCAGAGGTGTGGGTCTGGCGCAACGTCCTGAAGCCGGCCGGCGCGCGGGTGCCAGCCAACACCGCGGCCAGCGCTTTGCGCCGCTCGACCACCGCGTGGCCGCAGAACTCGTGGACCAGCCGCGCGATCTCGGCGCTGCTCACCAGCTCGGAGTGCAGGCGCGCCCAGCCCTCGAAGGCGTCGGCCATGGCGGCTGCCGTCGGGAAGCGGTCGTTCGGGTTTGGTGCGAGGGCGCGCATCACGATCCGCTCGAGCTCGGGCGGAATGGTCGGGTCCACGCTGGAGGGCGTGCGGTAGTTGCCCTCGGCGACCTGGAGCAAGATCTGGGCGTCGTTCTCGGCCTTGAACAGGCGCTCGCCGACGAACAGCTCCCACGCCACCACGCCCATCGCGAACACGTCGACCCGCCGATCGATGGCGCCGCCCCTCGCCTGCTCCGGCGCCATGTAGCGGAACTTCCCCTTCGCCAGGCCGGTGGCGGTGTGCACCGAGCGCTCGGCCGCCTTGGCGATGCCGAAGTCGGTCAGGCGCACCGTGCCGTCGCTGCCCAGCAGCAGGTTGTGTGGGGTCGCGTCGCGGTGCACCACGCCCAGCGGCACGCCATTCATGTTGGTGATCTCGTGGGCGGCGTGCAGCCCCGCCAGCGAGTCGACCAAGATGCGAATCGCCGCCGGCCGCGAGATGCGCTCGCCGCGCTTGCGAGCGGCGCGCATCACGTTGGCCAGGCTCGGCCCGTCCACGTAGTCCATCACCAGCAGGTGCTCGCCGTCGGCGTCGTGGACGTCTTGGACGGCGACCACGTTGGGGTGGCGGATCAGCGAGGCAATGCGCGCCTCGTCCATGAACGACGCGGCCAGCTCGGGCTCGGCGCCGATGTGCGGGTGCATCCGCTTGATCGCGACCAGGCGCTCGAACCCCCCGGCGCCGTGCTGGCGACCGACGTAGACGGTAGCCATGCCGCCCGAGGCGACCTCGAGCAAGAGCTCGTAACGGCCGACCTGCTGCATGCGCGGCACGCCGGCCACCGGGGCGGTGGCAGTGGGGCTCGACGCGAAGGTCTCGCGCGCGTCCGACGCGTCGAGCGCGCGGGTCAGCTCGATCTCGCTCATGGTGAGCTCTTCGATCGACGCCGAGTCGTCGTCCGGTTCGGCCGCCATCAGAACCGCCCCCGCGCGCCCACGAAGCCCGGACCGACGAGCAAGCCCGCGTCCTCCGGCGGAGGAGCGGTCTTTGGCTTGCCCTTCCAGTTGGTCAGAAAGAGGCCCACGACCGCGGTGCCCACGCCGACCACCGCCGTGGCCCCGAGCAGCAGGTTGGTGCGGCTCTGCTTGGCGCGACCTTCGTCGAGCCCCTCGGGGGTGGGATCGGCGTCGTACGCGTCGCGGGCCTTGTTGGTGTCGAGCCCGCTCCAGAGCGTGACGCCGCCGACCACCGCGGTCACCCCGAGCCCCACGTAGAAGAGCGTGGGCGAGAGGCCCTTGTCGCCCTTCTTCGCCTGATCGGGCTCGTTGGTGGGCGCCGGCGCCTCGTCGCCCTCTTCTTCCAGCGCCGCGCTCTCGCGCTTCGGGGGGTCGAGGGCCACCTTCACCAGGCTGCCGGCCACGACCGCGAGCTTCCGCTGCACGGTCTTGTCGCCGAACTCTCCGCTCACGGTGTGGTCGCCAGGGTCGACGTAGGTGGTCTCGGCGTCCAGCGCCTTGCCGTCCAGCTGGACGTTCTTTGCGCCGCGATCTTTGATCTGAATGCGCCCGAGCTTGGGCATCAGCTCGCCGATCAGGGCGTTGGCCTTCTCGCGCCGCGAGTCGTCTTCCGGGGCGTCGCGCAAGTAGCGCGCGCAGAGGTTGGCCGCGCGCACCAGATCGCCTGCCTTCTGGTGGGCGGTAGCCGCGTTGAACAGCGCGGCCGGGTGCGGGGCGATGGCGTGGGCTTCTTCGAAGGCCTTGGCAGCGACCGCGTACTCGTGGCGCTTGAAGGCCTTCTCGCCGTCCTTGAAGCGCTGGGCCGCCTCGGCCTTCGAGTCCTGGGCCACGGCCGGCCCCGCGGCGGTCAAGGCCAGGGCAGCGGCGACCAGGGCGATGGACGAGGGCCGGGACACGGAACGGCCCTCATCGTACCGCCCGGGGCCGCGGGGGGCCAGAGGGCGGCTGATTCTCAGCCTTCGCCGACCGTTCCCAGGAAGTCCGCGACCGCCCGGTTGTACTCGGCGACGTGCGAGAGGTTCACGACGTGACCGGCCCCCGGAACCTCGACCAGCTTGGCGTTCGGGATGAGCCGAGCCAGCGCCCGGCAGGGACCGAGGGAAGGCAGATCGGCGCTCCCGACGATGATCACCGCCGGTACGGCGACTCGGGCCAGCTCGGGCATGGCCGCCGGCGCGGGCTGGATGGCGATCAGCTCGCGGAGCACGTTCACCAGCGCGTAGGGGCGGTGCTCGAGGAACCCGCGCTTGATCAGATCCGCGGTCTTCGGATCGAAGCGGCCCCAGATCACCTCTTCACCCGCCGACTCGAGACCGCGTTGCTCGATGCCGTCGGCGAAGCCGTAGGCCCACGGCGCGTGGGCCGGCTCGTCGACCGCCCGCGGAAACGCGGACAGCACGAGCCCGCTCACGCGCTCGGGGTGCTCGAGGGCGAAGCGCAGCGCGACCCCCGCGCCCATGCTCAGGCCGCCGACGATGGCGCGCTCGGCACCGGCCGCGTCGAGCACGGCGCCAAGATCGGCGACGAAGCACTCGGGTCGATACGCCGCGGGGGCCTCGGGGGCGTCGCTGCGCGCGTGCCCGCGGGCGTCGAACACGATCACCCGATGGCTTTTCGCCAGCACCCGCGCCTGGGGGCGGAAGTTGCGGGCGCTGCCGCCGAAGCCATGCCCCAGGACCACCAGCGGGCCTGCGTCACCCCAGCGCTCGGCATACAGCGAGAGCTCGCCCGAACGCACCGGCACCCGGGCAGGCGCGCTCACAAGGCGGCCTCGTACAGCGCGAGCACGTCGTTGGCCTCGGGAAAACGGGGCGCCGCCGTGAGCACCAGATCGGCCATCGCGTCTTCGACCAGCGTCGGGCACAAGACCCGGCCGACGCCCAGCTCGGTGGCGCTGCGAGCCAGGCCCACCCGGGCGATGAGTCGCTCGACCTCGGAGATGGCGCGGTGGGCGTTCTCGGCGTCACTCACCCCCGGCGCCGCCACGCCCAGGGCGATGGCCACCTGCGCGTAGCGCGGCTCGGCCACGCCGAAGTTGAAGCGCATCACGTGCGGCAGGAACGTAGCCAGTGCCTGACCGTGGGCCACCTCGAGCCGCACGGTGAGCGGATGAGCCATGGCGTGGCAGAGGCCCAGGCCCGAGCTCTGGGCGGCGAGCCCCGCCAGGTGCGCGGCGAGCAGCATCTGCGCACGGGCCTCGAGGTCGCCGCCGGCTTCGACCGCACGCGGCAAAAAGCTGACGATGGCGGCCAGCGCGCGCAGCGCCAGCGCGTCGCTCAGCGGGTTGTGGCGGTTGCTGGTCAGGGCCTCGACGGCGTGGACCAGGGCATCGGCGCCGCTTGCCGCCGTGACGTGGGCCGGCGCCGAGAGCCCGAGCTCGGGATCGAGCACGACCGACGCCGGCCGCACGCTCGCGTGCCCGATGGGAAACAGGCGCTGCGTCCGCGGCTCGAGCATCAGCGCGAGCATGTTGGTCTCGGAGCCGCTGCCGGCGGTGGTCGGGACCGCGATCACCGGCATGCCGGGCCGCGCGGGCCTGCAGCCGGGCGGAAAGTCGACCACGTTGCCCCCGTTCGGAGCGAGCAGCGCCGCGGCCTTGGCGGTGTCGATGACCGAGCCGCCGCCGACCGCCACCAGCACCGCGTCGGGCTCGCTGCGCGCCCGCGTCACCAGCGTGGCGACGCGATCGCCGCTCGGGATGCGGCGCGGCGCGGCCGAGACCTCGACCCCGATGCCGTCGGCCTCGAGCACCGCGCGCACCTTGTGGATCACGCCGGCTTGCTCCACGCCGGGATCGGTGACCACGATCACGCGGGACCGATCGAGGGCGCGCACCGCCCGGGCGAGCTTCTGGACGCTGCCGCAACCGAAGTGCGCGTGGGCACCCGGCCAGATTTCGAAGACGCTCTCGCTCAGCATGCGCGCGCGGTGAGACGCTAGCCTCGACCTAGGCGGTCTTGGAAGACCAGACGACCGAAGGAAGCACTCGGGAGTGTCACGATCGGCACGGGAGCCAGAAACCCACGAGAAGACCGGCGAGGCCGGCGCCGCCTGCTTTCAGCTCGCGTCGGTCGCCAGACTCCCCACCGGTCACCTCTGCCCCGGGACCCGTCAAGAGTGCAAGATCCTCGGAAATACGCTGGGTGAGAACTGCAGCCGAGCGCCCTGGGCGCGTCAGGGCTTGCTGCACCGAGCGTCGCAGCCCAGGTACGCCGCGCGGGCGTTCGAGCGGCGGTATTTCTCGGCCACCCCGGAGGTCGGGCCACCGGTCGCGTCGACCTGGGCCCGACAGGGGAAGGTCGGTTCCGCCAGATCGCAGGCCAGGGTGCCGAAGCACTCCGCCTTCACGGCGCACGCGAAGATCGGCGCGCAGCTCGGATCGAGCAGGCACTCGGCCGCGTTCGCGCTGCCCTCGGCGCACACGCACAGCGTGCAATCGCTGGTGGCGCCCGCGGCCGCCAAACAGGCCTCGGGGGGCTCAGCGGGCTCGACCTTCGGAAAGCAGCGCCCATGCCAGCAGCGCGCGGCCGTTGGCAGCGTGCCACAGCAGGGCGCCTCGATCGGACAGCTGCTCGCGGCCTTGGACAAGAGAGCGAGCTTGGCTGGGTCGTGTTGCGCGTTCACGTAGAACCCGCCGGCGCAGTGCTCGCGCACCTCGGTGCAGGCGCCGACGTGGACGCAGTCGCCGTCGGCGCTACAGGTCTTGTTCGCGTACGCGAAGTCGACCAGCGCATCGAGCGCGCCGCACGCGGCCGGAAAGTGATCGGCGTAGCTCGAGAGCGAGGCCCACCCGTTCGCGTCGCCGCCATCGGGCGCGCCCGGCGCATCTTCGTCGACTTCCCCACAGCCCGCGGCGGCCGCGAAGGCCAGCGCGAGAACGGCTGGCTCGATTACTTTCATGCGATGCCCCAATGGCTCGAGGGTAGCCCAGAGCACCTGGGCAGGGTGACGAGCAGGGTGCCCCGCGCGTCTCCAAATGAGCCGTCGCACACGGTACGCCAACGCTCACATTGATCATGCCCCGCGCGCGGCGTAGTGTTGCTGGGCGCCAGGCGCACACGGGAGGTGGATGATGCGAGATGGGCAGTCGGCAGGGACCTTGGCGCTCGCTCTTGCTGCATTGTTTCTCCTGTCAAATCAAGCGCTTGCGTTGCCCCCCCCCCTCCTCGGATCGGACTGGTGACAACGTCCGCATCGTCGAGTGGGACGCGCCGCTCGCGATCCCGGGCCTGAGCCGCGCGTCGAGGATTTTGCTCGAGCGGTCGCGCCAGCGACAGGTTCCGCCCGCGGCCCTGCGCCGTGCCTACGCCGAGCGGCGGGCGCGCATCATCGCCCTCGCTCAGTCGCCGGCGTTCCTCGAAATGCTCGGGCTCGCGCCAGGCGCAGACTCCCTCGAGGCATTGTCGGGGGAGCCGGCGTGGAGCGTCGTGGCACTCGCTCAACGCCACCGGGGCGTGCCTGTTCGCGGTGCACGAGTCGCGCTGAACATCGCCGGCGACAACGTCTCGATCGCTTCAGTCGTGAGCACGCTTCAACCCGACCTGGCTCCGCCGGAGGCGCAGGCCACCCCCGACGAGGCCGTGTCGGTGGCGATCGAGGCCGCGCCGGGGATTTCATCCGTCCCGCTCGTCGCCCTCGAGGTTCCGCCGCCCTTGCAGGTGGTGCGCGAGCCCAGCGTGCTGGGCGGGGCGCGGCGCGCGACCGAAGTCCGTCGCGCGAACGACCAACTCGTGTACGCTGTGCGGCTCGTCACCGACGACGCGGTGGCTCGTCACATGGCCGAGGTGTGGGTCGACGCCGCGACGGGCCTTCCAACCCGTACGATCTCGTTTTCGTCCGGAACTCCAGGTGGATTGCTCGATTGGCTGTTCGCGGTGAAGCCGGTGCCGAAGGCCATCACGGTTGGCCAGGCAGTGTTCGAGGACCTGATGTTCCCGCTTCTGCTCTGCGCCAACTTCGAGGGCCAAGGCTCAGACGCGGATTCCGTCGTGCGTCGCTTCTCGACCACCTACTACCCGAAGGAGACCAACCCGTTCGCGATGGTCTCGTGCAACGAGTGGGGCATGCCCGAGCGCCTGCTGAAGGCCCAAGACGTGGTCACCTTCCGCGACAGCCCCTTGGTCGATCCGAAGTTCGACCAAGCTGACGTGTTCCGCGACGACAACGACCTATGGATCGGCACGGGCAAGTCGGACGATCTCCTCCCGCACGCCGTGAGCACGCACTATTGGGGCGAGCGCGTGCTGCGCTACTTCAAGAAGAACGGGTACACGACGCGTCACGACAGCGATCAACCGGTGCGCTTCGTCGCGTGGCAGAAGGGGATCTCCGAGGCGGCGCGATTCTGGAAGCTCACGACGAGTCTTGGGAGCGAGAACGGCGAGATCGACGTCGGTGTCGGCGGGCCCCACTTCACGACCTCGGCCGACCCAATGGTGCTGGCGCACGAGCTCGGGCACTCGCTCTGGCTCGACGTGCTGAACGAACCCCCGGACAAGTCGGAGAAGAAGGCGATCTACGAGGGCTTGTCCGACTGCTTCGCCATGGCGGCCATGAACGACATGCAGCAAGACTGGACGAACGACCCCGTCAACAATCCCCCGCACCCTGGGTACGACGACCTGCACTCGTTCGCCCCCTTCTCGTTCTGGGCCGGCAGCTACAAGGACGCCTCGAAGGCGGAGTACGCCCCAGGGTATCCGAACCTGTGGAACCCGAAGAAGAGCTGGCCGCTCGACTGGCCCACGCCGGGGTTCCGGTTCACACACTGGGCGGGCCGTCGCTCGCTGGACTCGGACTACGAGAAAGACAGCACGCTGGTCGGCGGGGTCTGCCGGCTGATGGTCACTGGCGGGCCAACTGTCGCGGTCGACAAGGACATCGCGGTGACGGGTGGGGGCCAGCTCGGCGATTCGCTCGGGTCGG
Organism: Myxococcales bacterium; assembly: GCA_016191785.1. Lineage (GTDB taxonomy): Bacteria > Myxococcota_A > Polyangia > Polyangiales > Polyangiaceae > JADJKB01. Next base: position 8,276 of record JACPVJ010000211.1, read on the forward strand.
TGTCCGGGGTGGTGGTGGACCGGCAAGCGGGCTTCCAGCGGCTCACTCGCCTGCTCATGTACACGCTGCTCGAGGCTAAGAACGAGCCTACGTCGTTCCACGATTTCGTCGATATCTTGGCCGCGAATCGCAAGACCCTCTCCACCTCCGCCGGCTGGTTCGAGACCAACTCGGAAGAGCGGATGCGCCGGACGTTCGCGGAATACGGCTTCGGACGTGGCGTGGAGCACGAGCCCAACGACTACGCGCTGGTCGCGCAGATTGGCCCGGGGGCCGCGGCGAACCTGATCGCCGCGGGCGCCAACTACAGTCGCCCCATCACCGGGAACTTGTGCTCCAAAGATCAGGACTTCTTCGTCGTGAACGAGAAGGCGGGCGTGGGAGACAAAGTCGAGTACGGAATCAGCGTGCAGGGCACTTCGAAAGACCCGGCACCCGAGTTCGACATCCGCTTCTACCGGTACAAGCCCTGCTCCTTCGAGGAGACGCCGCCGAAGAACTGCGCCCTGGACAACCAGGTGTTCCCGGCCATGGCCTTCGACGGGACGACCCCGCAAGTCGCACCAGCCAACGATTCCTTCGCGTTCACACCGCCACCAGGCGGCGGCTGCACCAACGGGCCGGAGTGCGCCGGCAAGTACTACCCGCTGTTCGTCGGGGTCCGCCTCAAGTCCGGGCCCTGCAACGCCGCCTACAAGATCGATCTCAAGCTGAAGCGTTCTCCCGGCAACCAAGGAGTCCAGTGATGCGCCGCGTTGCTTTGCTCGGTGGGTTCATTCTCGGCGCGGCTGCCTGCGGACGCACCGTCCCCGACGACGGCCGGCCCGACGGCGAGCCACCCTACTCGGGATATCCGCGAGTCGTCGCCGGCGCCGGAGAGAGCTGCCTGCTCGACGCCTCTGGGCAGCTCTCGTGCTGGGGAAAGCGTCTTTCGATGGACAGCCCTCCGCCCGACAAGCGCTTCGCGTCGGTGGACTTCGAGCTCGGGCACTGCGGGCTCGAGCGCGATGGAGCGCTCGTCTGCTGGCCGCCTGCCGAGATGGCGGACGTCGGCGCGTACCCACCTGGGCGGTATTCGGTCGTCTCCACCGCCGGGTTCGTCGCCTGTGCCATCGGGCTCGACGGCGCGATCAGGTGCTGGGGCCACCCCGACGGTGGGATCACCGATCCGCCCCCCGGCAAGTTCCGGGACGTCGCGGTGTCCGGCGAGCACGCCTGCGCGATCCGCGCCGACGGCACCCTCGCCTGCTGGGGCGGCAACTCGGCTGGCGAGTCGAGCCCGCCCAAGGGGGCATTCGTGCAGGTCACGACCGGGACGAAGTTCTCTTGCGCCCGGAACCTCGACAACGTCGTGGCGTGCTGGGGGGACGAGCGTGGCTTCGGCGCGCTGCACAACCGCATGGCGCGTTCGGTCCACGCCGGTCACTCCCACACCTGCGCCATCGAGCTCGACGGCACCATCACCTGCGCGGGCAGGAACGATTTCCTCAGCCGTCCGCCCGCTGGTCGCTTCGCCCAGCTCGACGTCGGCGTCGAGCATGCGTGCGCCGTCCGACCGGACGGCACGGTCGCGTGCTGGGGGAACGACAGGTACGGCGAGACCAAGCCGCCCGCACGCTGACTGCTCGCGTCAGCCCGTAGGCCGGGCTCGCGTCGCTGGCGGACTCACACCCGGCAGGTCATTGACGAGCGCACCGGAGCGAAACGCGCTCGCGAAACGCCGAGAGCGCCCGGCGAACCCGCCACGGGCGGACGCTCGCCTTGACCCCTGCCCTCGCCCTCCCTACGACCGCACTCTTCCTCGCCCATGTCCGAACCGAAGCTGAACCCGCCGCAGCGCGCCGCCGTCACCACCCTCGCGGGGCCGCTCTTGGTGCTGGCCGGCGCGGGCACGGGCAAGACCCGGGTCATCACCTTTCGCATCGCGGCGCTGATCAAGAGCGGCATCAAGCCCAGCCGCATCTTGGCGGTCACCTTCACCAACAAGGCCGCCAAGGAGATGAAGCACCGGGCCATGGCGCTGATCGGCAAGCGCCGCCGGGGGGAGAGCGGCCCCGAGATCTCGACCTTCCACTCGCTCTGCGTCCGCGTGCTCCGGCGCCACGCCGACAAGCTGGGGTACCCCAAAGAGTTCTCGATCTACGACCGCGGCGACCAGGAGACGGTGGCCCGCTCGGCGCTTCGTGACATCCGGGTCGGCCACGAGAAGCTTCGGCCGGGCGACCTGCTGCACGCCATCAGCTTCTGGAAGGGCGCTTCGATCGCGCCGGACGTGGCAGAGACCAGCGCCGAGGACGACAAGAAGCAGCTCGCGGCCATGGCCTATCGCCGCTACCAGGAGCACCTTCGGGCGAGCGGCGCGATGGACTTCGACGACCTCTTGCTCAAGACCGAAGAGCTGTTCGCGCGGTTTCCCGAGGCGCGCTTCGCCGAGGCGACGCGCTTCGATCACCTGCTGATCGACGAGTACCAAGACACCAACGGGCTTCAGTACCGGATCGTGAAGGCGCTGGCCGACCGACACCGCAACCTGTGCGTGGTGGGCGACGACGACCAGAGCATCTACGGCTGGCGCGGGGCCGAAGTGGCCCACATCTTGAGCTTTCAGCGGGATTGGCCCGAGGCCAAGGTGGTGCGGCTCGAGGACAACTATCGCTCGCGGGCGCCGATCTTGGCGCTGGCCAACACCCTGATCGGGCACAACGCCACTCGCCACGACAAGGTGCTGCGCCCGTTCCGCGAGGGGGGCGAGGCGCCGCGCTTCATCCGCTTCGAAGACGAGACCTCCGAGGCCGAGAGCGTGGTGCGCGAGATCGCGCACCGCATCGACAGCGAGAACCCCGAGCGCGTGCCCCCGAGCGCCATCGCGATCTTGTTTCGCACCAACGAGCAGCCGCGGGCCTTCGAGCTCGAGCTCCGGCGGGCGCGGGTGCCCTACCAGCTGGTCGGGGGGCTCTCGTTCTACGATCGCAAAGAGATCCGGGACGTCTTGGCCTACCTCAAGGTGCTGGCCAACCCGTCGGACGAGGTGTCGCTGCTGCGCGTGCTCAACACCCCACCCCGGGGCATCGGGGCGAGCACCGTCGAGACGCTGCTCGAGCAGGCGGTGTCCGCCGGGCAACCGCTGTGGAGCGTGCTGCCGAGCGCGGTTCACTCCGGGGACATCCCCCACCACGCGGGCGAGCGCATCGAGGCCTTCCGGCAGATGATCGAGGGCTACCGGGCGCGCCTGGGAACGATGCCCCTGGCCGAGCTGGTGCGCGATCTGATCGCGACCGTGGCCTACAAGTCCGAGATCGAGCGAGTCTACAAGACCCCGGGGGACGTCGAGGCCCGGTGGCACTCGATCGAAGAGCTGGTGAACGCCGTGGCGCAGTACGAAGAGCGCAGCGAGGGCGCCTCGCTCCTCGGGTTCCTGGAAGAGTCCACCCTGGCCGGCCGTGAAGATCAGAAGGACGACGACAAGAAGAAGGACCGGCAGCTCCACGCCGTGACCCTGATGACGATGCACAGCGCCAAGGGTCTCGAATTCCCCCACGTGTACATGGTGGGGATGGAAGAGGGCCTCTTGCCGCACTCGCGCTCGATCATCGACGGCCGCAGCATCGAGGAAGAGCGGCGCCTGTGTTACGTGGGCGTGACCCGCGCGCAGGACACCCTGACCTTGACCCTGTGCAAGGCGCGGATGAAATGGGGCAAGGCCCGGCCGCAGATCCCCAGCCGCTTCCTCATGGAGATGCGCGGCGAGACCGAGAAGGCCCGGCGGGCGGCCGAGGCGGCCGAGAAGCTGTTCCGCGGTGAGCTGCCGGGGGCGGACGGCGACAGCGGCGAGGCGGCGCCGTCGCCCGAGGGCTCGCCTGCCAAGAAGACGAAACGACGAGCGTCGGCCGGCGGCGAGGCCGCGCCCACCAAGAAGAAACGAAAGGCGCCGGCCGCGGGTGCGCGCTCGGCGAGAGGGTGAGATCATGGCGATTGCAGTAGTCACCGGAGCAAACCGGGGGATCGGGCTCGAGCTGGCTCGGCAGCTCGGCGCCCGGGGCCAGAGCGTGGTCGCGGTGTGTCGCCAGAGCTCACCGGCCCTCGACGCGCTCGGCGTGCGGGTCGAGGCCGGCATCGACCTCACCGCCGACGGGTTCGAGGTCGAGCTCGGGCGGCGCTTCGCCGGGGACGAGATCGCGCTCCTGATCCACAACGCCGGCGTCTTGATCGCGGACTCGCTGGGCGACCTGCGCCGAGAGGACGTGCTCAGGCAGTTCGAGCTCAACGCGGTGGCGCCGCTTTTGGCCACCCGCGCGCTCGTGCCGCGCCTGCGTGCGGGCTCGAAGATCGCCCTCGTGACCAGCCGCATGGGGTCCATCGCGGACAACGACTCGGGCGGCTATTACGGCTATCGCATGAGCAAGGCCGCGCTCAACGCCGCCGGCATGAGCCTGGCGCGGGACCTCGCGCCGAAGGAGATCGCGGTGGTCACCTTGCACCCGGGCTTCGTGCGCACCGAGATGACCGGGGGCCAGGGTCTCATCGACCCGGCCGAGTCCGCCCGGGGGCTCATCGCGCGCATCGACGCGCTCACTCTGGCGACCACCGGTCGCTTCTTGCACCAGAACGGCGACCCGTTGCCGTGGTGAAGCTCGGCCACGTCGCGCGTCACCTGGTGGTGGCGGTGCTGTGGGTCATGGCGTTTCGCTTGCTCTCGGAGCACGCGGTGCGCCTCGTGCCGCTGTCTTTGGCGAAGAGCCTGAGCCTTCAAGGCTACCTGACCGGGGTGCAACTCCTCACGCTGGCCATCGGCCTGGGGCTCAGCTTCGCCCTGTTGCCCGGCGCCCGGCTGGCGCTCGGGCAAGGGCGCATGCCGGCGCGCACGGGCGCGGTCATCGTGCTGGCCGCCCCGGCCATCTACGTCGCCGCGAGCTACGTCGCGATCTACGTCGCGCTGCCCACCCTGCTCGCCGAGCTGGCGGCCCGCGGGCGAGCGGCGGTGCAGGCCGACAGCGGCGAGTTCGGCCGGCAGCTCGCCTCGTCGGGCCTGGGCCTGGCCATCGTCTGGGGGGTCGTGGTCTCACCGCTGGCCGAAGAGGCGATGTTCCGCGGCGCGGTCTGGTCGGCGGCCCAGAGCGTGGTCGATTTCGCGCGGCAAAATCTGGCGGCGACCGAGCCGGCGCCGGCGTCCGGTGCCCTGCCCGAGGGTGTGCTCGAGCCGAGCGCGTTCTTGTCGTTCGCGCGCAGGAGCGCGGGCTTCTTCCTGAATGGTGGGGTCGCGACCCTGGCCAGCGCGGTGGTCTTCGCGGGCATGCACGCCGACATGCCCGGCGGGCTCGGGATCGTTCGCTGGGTCAGCGCCCTGGGCCTGGGGCTCGCGACCGGCGTGGCCCGTCAGCTCGGCGGCTCGCTGCTCGCGCCGTTGCTCTTGCACATGGTCTTCAACGCCTGCGCCCTGGCCACGACTCGGCGCTGGCTGGTCACTCCGAGCTTCGGTCAGAAGCTGGGCGTGCCGATCCTGCTCTCGGTGATCGCAGCGGGGTGCGCCCTCTGCGCGGTGGCGCTCGCGCTGGCCCTCAGGGCCCGACGAGCCCGATCTTCCGGATGACCACGTCGGCCACGAGCCCCAGCACGTAGAGCATGCCGAAGCGCCGCGTGTGGTGGAACGCGAAGGCCACGAACCAGAGCGGCCAGACGTTCGGCGGCAGCTCGGGCGGCGGGCGAAGGGGCCGGCGCGCGCGATAGGCCTTGAGCGCGAGCAGCAGAGCCGGCGCGGCCCCGAGCACCACCAAGAGCACCGGCGAGAAGTAACGGGTCACGATCAGGTAGCCGACCAGGCCGTACTGGCAGAGCAGCATCGCGCTGGTGACGTGGCGCGAGAGGCGCTCACCGAGCAGCACCGGAAGGGTGCGGATGTGCTTGCCCTGGTCGGCCTCGAGCTTGTCGATGTGTTTTCCGAAGAGCACCGCCGTGGCACCGAGGGCGAAGGGCAAGCTGGCCAGGGCCACGTGCCAGTCGAAGCGACCCGTCACGACGTAGTACGTGCCGCCGACCATCAGCGGGCCCCAGACCACCAGCACCGCGGGCTCCCCCATGCCGATGTACTTCAGGGGCCAGGTGTAGAAGAGCACGAAGAAGATCCCGATCAGGAAGAGCGTGAGCGTGACCTGCCCGCGCTGGGTCACCAAGAACGCCCCCGCGGCGAGGGCGACGAGCCCGGTGACCACCGCGTACTTGATGACCTGCCCGGTGGTCATCAGGCCATGCTCGAGCGGCTGCGGCCCGTACTGCGTGCGGAAGTAGTTGTCCTTGTCGACGCCCTTCTTGTGGTCGGTCAGATCGTTGACCAGGTTGTTGGTGGCGTGGGCGAACGCCAGCCCCAGCGTGCACGCCCCCCAGAGCACGGCGTCGAACGCGCCGTCCCGGTAGGCGAGCAGGCCGGCGATGCCCGACGCGATCACCGTCATGATGATCACCGCCGAGCGGGTTGCGATCAGCCACTTGCTGACGAAATCGAGCTCGGACCACTCTTCTTTGCTGACGCGCGGAATGACCGACAGCGCGCGGCCCCACATGGCGACGTTCATCGCGGCTCCTGGTTCAAAGCTTCTCGAGCTCGGCGTCGATCTGGTCGTCGTATGCGTCGCGCTCGGGTTTCTTCTTGCTCTTCTTGCCGGCAGCTGCCTCCAGGGCGCGATCGGCCAGGGTGCGCTTGCGCCAGCGGGCCAGCATGAACAGCGCGCCGATGCCCGACGCGCCGAACAAGAGCGACAGGATCACGCCCACGTCTTTCAGCGGGTTTCCCGGCGGCACAGCCAGGATCTTCTCGCCGTAGCGCCGGACGAAGTCCGCCTGGATGGCGTCTTGGGTCTCCCCCGCTTTGAGACGGCGACGGATCTCGCGCCGGAGCTCGTTGGCGCTCTCGGAGCCGTGGATGTCCAGGGTCTGGTTCCAGCAGCACGGAGCGCGGATGCGGCCCTCGAGGGCGCTCGCCCCCTCGACGGCCTCGCTGAAGTCGCCCTTCTCGGCGGGCGGGTGGTCGCCCTGCCCCGCCCCGGCGCGGCCGGTCGCAGACGCGAGCGCCAGCGCGAGCGTGAGCGCGACGGCCAGAGCAGAGGCCCGCGGGCGGTGAAACATGGGCGGAATCTGGCGCCGTTCGCGACCGACGTCCAGGGCTAAGGCTTGCGGCTCGGCGCGGCGTGCGATAACGCGCCAGGCATGCGCGTCGTCGTTTCCGCCCTTCTGGCTGTCGTCGTGGCGACGGCTTGCGAAACCGCTCCTCCGGCCCCTGCCCCCGCGGCCGAGACCGCGCGCCCGGGGCCATCCCCGGCGGCAAGCGCAGCGCCCGGTCGCGCCACCAAGTCCTACGGCGCGCCCCTCGGGCAAGCCACGGCGGCGGCGCTCACCGACGTCTTGACCAAGCCCGACGGGTTCGAAGGCAAAGAGGTGATGGTCGAGGGTGAGGTCCGGCGCGCTTGCTCCAAGAAGGGCTGCTGGATGGAGATCGCCGAGAGCACCGCCGCAGACGCCCGCGGCGCTCGAGTCACGTTCAAGGACTACGGCTTCTTCGTCCCGCTCGATTCGGCCGGAGCGCACGCCAAGCTCCAGGGGGTGGTGAACGTGGCGCTGATGAAGAAGGGCCACGTCGAGCACCTGGAAGAAGAGGGCGCGAAGGTCGCCAACAAGAACCCCGACGGCACCGCCAAGGAGGTGCAGTTCGTCGCGTCAGGGGTCGAGCTGACGAAGTAGACGCCGGGGGCGGCGGCGGGCCACCCGCCGGCCCAGCGTGGTTTCCCGTTGGGGGAGGTCATCGAGCGCGGGTCAACGTGGTGAGCCACGCGTTTTGTCCCCCGGGAGGTCATCGAGCGCGGGTCGACGCAGTGAGCGACGCGTTTTGTCCTCCGGGAGGTCATCGAGCGTGGGTCAGCGTGGTGAGCCACGCGTTTTGTCCCCCGGGAGGTCATCGAGCGCGGGTCAACGCAGTGAGCGACGCGTTTTGTCCTCCGGGAGGTCATCGAGCGTGGGTCAACGCAGTGAGCGACGCGTTTTGTCCCCCGGGAGGTCATCGAGCGCGGGTCAACGCAGTGAGCGACGCGTTTTGTCCCCCGGGAGGTCATCGAGCGCGGGTCAACGC
>JACPVJ010000176.1 GCA_016191785.1 Myxococcales bacterium
ACACGTTTCGGCCGCCACGCGGTCATCGGTTGCAGGGCAAGGTCTTGCCCGACACGTTTCGGCCGCCACGCGGTCATCGGTTGCAGGGCAAGGTCTTGCCCGACACGTTTCGGCCGCCACGCGGTCATCGGTTGCAGGGCAAGGGTTTGCCCGACACGTTTCGGCCGCCACGCGGTCATCGGTTGCAGGGCAAGGGTTTGCCCGACACGTTTCGGCCGCCACGCGGTCGTTCATTGCAGGGCAACGGCGTGCCCGGCACGGTCACGATTCGAGTTACGATGCCCGAGTGACCTATCGCGAGACCGAAGGCGCACGGCGCGCCGAGCGCGAGGTGCTCGAGCAAGAGCTCGAGGCCGCGCGGCAAGAGCGCGCTGGCTTCGAGCAGAAGCTCGCACGCGCCGAGACCGCCCTCGCGGTCTATCGGAAATCGAGCACCCCCCCCGTGACCCGTGGCGCCGCCGCGGGCCGAGTCCTGGGCGTGGTCGGGATCGTGCTCTGGGCGAGCGCGGTCTGGAGCGCCATCGGGGACAGCGACGCGCTGGCGGGCTACTTGGCCGCAGCGTTCTGCGGCTTCGCGGCCTTCGCACCGATCGGGGTGTGGGCGTCGCTCGGGCGCCTGGGGTCGGGGGTGGCGATCCTTTTGGCCAAGATCGTGGCGGCAGTCGCGGTCGCCGGATATGCCACCGGCCGCGCCGCAGCCCGGACCGACAGCTGGGTGTCGCTGTTCTGGTGGGGCCCCGCCGTGATGCTGGTGATGCTGGTGTTCGAGGGCTTCGTGCTGCTCGGCCGACAGGAAAACCACGCCGAGGGCCGGGACCGAATCGTGTAGGCTCCGGGCCCTGGAGGGCACCCACGTGTATCCCGGACAGCTCGGCGGCAACATCGGTCCATTCCGCGACCCCACCTCGGGGCAGTCGGTCAACGGCAGCGTCAGCGGAAGCTTCACCTTCGCTGGTGCGGGCGACCCGTCGTCGCTGCTGCCTCGCGCCCAGGCGGCGCTGCTGCGCGCAGTCACCAACGTGATCGCGCAGAAGCTGGCGGCGAACCAGGTCGCGATCCCCACCATCGCGGGCAGCGTGCCGTACTTCCTGAACGAGATCATCGCCGCCGCAACCGCGGAGGCACCCGACATCCAGCTCTCTCAGCTTCAGCTCGCGGTCGACGTGCAAAACCCCTACGCGGCGACGCCGGGCATGGGTGGCCCGCTGCCGCCCGATCCGATCCAGGCCACCAAGAACGCGTTCGCGCAGGCGGCGCAAGATCGGCTGGATCCACGCAACTACGAGTACGCGGCCAAGATCAACGTCGGCGGGTTCAAGATCAACGCCAGCACCGACGGCGGCCTCGACACCGAAGGGCTGAAGAACCAGGTCAAAGACAAGGTCAAGACCGAGGTCATCTGGTACGGCATCGGCTGCGCCGTGGTGGGCGTGGTGATCGTGGGCCTCTTGGGGCTCGCCTGGTACATCTTCCGCGAGGCCTCCGGGGGGAATGCCCCGACCGGTGCCGGCAAGGCTGCGGCCTGGGACGGCAAGAGCAAGTTCTCGTGCAGCGGGAACGACAACGTGAAGCTCGAGGGCGTCACCGCCACCATCGCCAGCGGCGAGGCCATCAGCGCCAGCGGCAACTGCAAGCTCGAGCTGGTCAACGTGAACATCACGGCCCCGGTCGGGATCGAGGCGCTCTCGAACGCCAAGATCACGGTCAAGGGCGGCAGCGTCACGGCCAAGACCGCCGCCGCCAAGGCCCTGGGCAACGCGCAGATCACCTTCTCGGGCACCCAGGTTGCCGGGAAAAAAGAGGCGCTGGGCGCGGCCAAGATCACCGGACCTTGACCCCAGGGTCGCGTGTCTTAGACGAACGCGACCCATCACGTTGAACCCGCGGCGCGGCGGGGCCCGTGATACAGGCCAGGAACCCGACATGAAGCTGCGTTTCGTCTATTCCAAGTTCGCACGCCACGCCGACCACAACCCCGAGCTTCGGCAACACGTGCCGTGCAACGAGTACTTCGGTCCGCCCTCCCTCGGCATCGCCTGCCTGGCGGCGGTCACTCCGCCCGACTGGCAGATCGAGTTCAAAGACGAGCGCGTCGAAGATGTCGGGCTCGACGACTGCGACGACGTGGATCTGGTCGCGCTCTCGTTCTTCACGCCGGCGGCAACCCGGGCCCTCGAGCTCGCCGACGAGTTCCGCAAGCGCGGCAAGAAGGTCGTGGCCGGCGGCATCTTCCCCACCATGATGCCCGAGGTGGTCGAGCCGCACGTCGACTCGGTCGTGATGCACGAGGGCGAGGGCGTGTGGCCCACGGTGCTGGCCGACGCCAAGGCCGGCAAGCTGCAGAAGCGCTATCACGGTCTGCCCGGCGTCGACCCCGCGACCCTGCCGATGCCGCGCATCGATCTGTACCTGGACAAAGAGAACGACGAGTACAAGCCCGACGACTACCCGCTGCAGATTGCGCGCGGCTGCCCGCTCAACTGCTTCGCCTGCGTGTTGCCCACCAGCATGGGCCGCAAGATGCGCCACTTCGGCACCGAGCACGCCATGGGGCAGATCGATCAGCTGGCCAAGCGCGGCAAGCTCGCGTCACTCACCGAAGACACCAGCCTGTTCTTTGGTTCGGGGGCGTCACGACGCTTCGGTGCGCTGCTCGACGCCATCGCCGAGCGTGGCGGGCCGGCACCCTTCAGCTACCTCGGCACCAGCATGCCGATGGTGCGGGTGACCTCCAGCGAGTTTCTGACACGGATGCGCGCGGCCGGCATCAACATGTTCTACCTGGTGGGCGGCTTCGACCCGTTCACCATGAAGGCCTTCACCGGCAACGACCCCGACGCGCTCGAGAAGGCCTACGACGCCGTCCAGAAGTGCTTCGACCACGGCATCGAGCCGTACACGTCGTTCTTGGTCGGGAACGACGACGACGACGAAGGCACGATGGACCGCATGCTCGAGTTCGCCAACAAGGCGAAGATCCGCAAGGCCGAGTTCGCGGTGATGACGCCCTATCCAGGGACGCGGGTCTGGCACCGGCTGGTCGAAGAGGGGCGCATCCTGCACCGCCGCTGGGAGCGCTACAACGACGCCAACGTGGTCTTCCGCCCCAAGCACATGACCCCCGAGCGCCTCCACGAGGGTTACATCTACCTCTGGAAAGAGTTCTACAAGTCGCGCCAAGAGCTGCGTCAGCTAGGTCAGGCCGAGCGCACGATCCAGTTCTGATGCCGCGTCTCGAGGGCGGCGACGTCGACCGCCAGGCTGGGCCAGCAGGCCATCGCGTCGCTGCCAGCACCGGATCCGCGCCACCCGGCGGCTTGGCGCTGGTGGTCGGCGGGTCCTAGGCTTTCCAGGAGGATCAGAGGAAAGGGGGTCGGCTCTACGCCGCGTGCGTGCAGGCTCCGCGCGTCATGCCGCAACGCAAGCCGAAGGCGAATCCCAAGCCCAAGCCGCGGGCGACGCCCAAGCCGCGGGCGACGCCCAAGCCGCGGCCGACGTCGAAGCCCAAGCTCGAACCGAGCACCGCGCTGACGTCGGCGAGCGTCGATCTCGGTGTGCGGGTCGTCGGGATCGGTGCGTCGGCGGGCGGGCTCGAGGCGCTCGAGGCGTTCTTCCGCAACCTGCCGGAGGTCAGCGGGCTGGCCTTCGTGGTGGTGCAGCACCTGGACCCCGATCACAAGGCGATGCTGGTCGAGCTGCTGCAGCGGGCCACGACGCTGAAGGTCCTCCAGGCCAGAGATCGCCTGCGCGTCGAGCCCGGGAACATCTACGTCATCCCCCCGAACAGGGATCTGTCGGTCCTGCGCGGGGTGCTCCACCTGTTCGCGCCAGCGGCCCCGCACGGGAGCCGCATGCCGATCGACTTCTTCTTGCTGTCGCTGGCCAACGATCAGCGCGAGCGCAGCATTGGCGTCATCCTCTCGGGCATGGGGTCGGACGGCACGCGCGGCCTGGCGGCCATCCGGGAGCAAGCTGGCGTGGTCTTCGTCCAAGAGCCGGCGTCCGCCAAGTTCGATCGCATGCCGCGGAGCGCCATCGATGCCGGCCTCGCCGACGTGGTTGCGCCAGCGGCCGAGCTGGCGCGAGCGGTGGCGGCGTATGTTCGCCGGGCGCCGCTGGCAGTCCGCGCCCAGGTTCCGCTCGGCGACAAGACCCTGAGCGCCATCGACAAGATCTGCCTGCTGGTGCGAGGGGCCACCGGGCACGACTTCTCGCAGTACAAACGCAGCAGCGTGTACCGGCGCATCGAGCGGCGCATCGCGCTGCACCAGATCGACGGCATCGCGGCCTACGTGCGCTTCTTGCAGGCAAATCCGCAAGAGACGCGGATCTTGTTCCGCGAGCTGTTGATTGGCGTGACGCGGTTCTTCCGCGACCCCGCCGCCTGGGTCAGCCTCCGCGACAAGGTCATTCCCGAGGTGCTGGCGCGCCACGAGAACGGCCAACCGCTCCGCGCGTGGGTGGCGGGCTGCTCGACCGGCGAAGAGGCCTACTCGCTGGCCATCGTGCTGAGCGAGGCGTTAGATGCCGAGCGCCCGCGCCGCAACCTGCCGGTCCAGATCTTCGCCACCGATCTCGACACCGACGCCATCGACAAGGCGCGCCTCGGGGTCTATCCGGCCGACATCGCCGGCGACGTGTCGCCCGAGCGGTTGCAGCGCTACTTCGAACGCGACGCGCGGGGCTACCGCGTCACTGAAACGCTCCGCGCTTCGGTGGTGTTCGCAACACACAACCTGATCGCCGACCCGCCGTTCACCAAGCTCGACCTCTTGACTTGCCGCAATCTGCTCATCTACCTCGCGCCCGAGCTGCAAGCGAAGCTCTTGCCGGTGTTCCACTACAGCCTCAGGCCCGGCGGGTTCCTGCTCTTGGGCAGCGCCGAGACCATCGGCACCGCCGACGACCTGTTCGCGCCGGTGGACCTCGATGCGCGGCTCTTTCGGCGGCGAGAGGCGGCGCGCCGCATCGCGTTACTCGAGCTCCCCCCGGCGTTCGCCGCTCGCGGCACGCGAGCGAAGGTCGCCAGACCCGCCGCGCCAGCGTTGCAGACCCTGGCCGAGCAGCTCCTCGCGCAGCGGCACTCGCCCGCCGCCGTCCTGACCACGTTGCAGGGCGAGATCGTCTACGTCAGCGGCCGGACCGGACCCTACCTGGAGCCCGCTGCGGGGAAGACCAACTGGAACATCCACGCGATGGCGCGCGAGCATGTGCGCGGGGAGCTCAGCGCGGCGTACCGCGCGGCCTCGACCGGCGGGGGCGCCGTGGTCAGGGGGGGTCTGCGGCTCACCAAGGCCGGCCGGCGGACGCTGAGCCTCAGGGTCGAGCGGCTCGAAGAGCCGCCCGGCCTCCGGGGGCTCATGCTGGTGGTGTTCGAAGACGAGGCGGCGCCGCGCACCGGCAAGGGCCGGGGGTCGGGGCGCGAGGAGGGCTCTGCCGACACCCGCGCCCGAGAGCTGGAGCAGGCGCTGGCCGAGCTCGCGTTGACCCGAGAGCAGATGGTGAGCTCGGAAGAAGAGGCGCGTGCGGCCAACGAAGAGCTGCAGAGCACCAACGAAGAGCTGCAGAGCACCAATGAAGAGCTGACCACCTCGAAAGAAGAGATGCAGTCGCTGAACGAGGAGCTCCAGACCTTGAACCACGAGCTTCAGATCAAGCTCGACGAGCTGGCGCGGACCAACGACGACATGCGCAACCTGCTGGACAGCACCGACATCGCCACCTTGTTCCTGGACGGGGAGCTCCGCGTGCGGCGGTACACCGCTCCCATGACCAAGCTCGTCAAGCTCATCCCGGGGGACGTCGATCGGCCGATCACCGATCTGGCCTGGGACTTGACCTATCCCGATCTGGTCGCGGACACGCGCGAGGTCCTGAGAACCCTGCTGACCCGGGAGCGGCAGGTCGGCGCCAGCGGCGGGCGTTGGTTCTCGGTGCGGATCATGCCCTACCGCACGCTGAAGAACCACGTGGACGGGGTGGTTATCACCTTCGTCGACATCACCGCGGCGAAGGCGCTCGAGGCCACGCTGCGCGGCCGGCTGAAGGTCGAGGAAGGGGAAGCATGAGCAAAGAAGATCGCGACGACCGCGCGGGCCGCGCCGACTCCGGGCGCCGGGACCTGTCCCCCGAACGACTCATCCATGAGCTCGAAGTGCACCAGATCGAGCTCGAGCAGCAGAACCACGAGCTCGAGCAGACGCGCGCCGAGCTCGAGGCAGCCCTCGCGCGCTACACCGATTTGTACGAGCTGGCGCCGGTCGGCTACTTCAGCCTCGGCGCCGACGGTACCGTCCACCGCGCCAACCTCACGGCGGCGCGCCTGCTCGGCATCGATCGCGGCGAGCTCGTCGGACGGAGGTTCCCAGGGTATCTGGAGCCCGCGTCCCGTCCCCCGTTCGCGCGCTTCCTCGCCGAGCTGTGCCAGGGGCGCGCTGACGCTCCGTGCGAGGTGCTGGTGCCCGTCTCGGGCAAGCCGCCGCTGACCCTCGAGCTCACCGGGGCGTCCAGGGGCAGCGACGGCGAGTGCCGCGTCGTCGCTGCCGACCTCACCGCGCGCAAGCACGCCGAGGCCGAGAAGCGCGAGCTGGAGATCGCCTTGGCACAAGCAGATCGGCTGGCCACGATGGGGGTCTTGGCCGGCGGCATCGCTCACGAGCTCAACAACCCGCTGACGTACTTGCTCCACCACACCGAGTCCCTGGCCATCGATGTTCCGAGGCTTACCGAGGCGGTTAGCCATTGGAGCGCCGCGGTTGAACAACGCCTGGGCGACGCCGCGTTCGCCGAGGTCGTGGGCGCCGGCGCGGCGCTGCTTCGGCCTGCGTTCTTGGCCGACACCGCGCTGAAGACCCGGGAGGCTCTGGAGGGCGCTCGCCGCATCGAAGAGATCTCTCGAGCCTTCAGCGCGTTCTGGCGCCCCGAGCGCGCCAGCCTGGGGCCCGCGGACGTGGTCCGGGCCATCCGATCGGCGGCGCGGCTCGCCGGCGCCGAGCTCAAGTACCGCGCCCAGCTTCGAGACGAGCTGGCGCCGACGCCGCCGGTCTGGGCCTCCGAAGGGAAGCTGGCTCAGGTCTTCTTGAACCTCTTGCTCAACGCCGCCCAGGCCATCGACGAAGGCAAGGCGGACCAAAACAGCGTCACGCTGCGCACGTGGCCCGAAGGGTCTGAAGTGTTCGCCGAGGTCAGCGACACCGGTGCCGGGATCCCCGCGTCGGACCTGGAGCGCATCTTCGATCCGTTCTTCACCACCAAGAGCGCGGGCACCGGAACGGGGCTCGGTTTGGCGCTGTGCAAGTCGCTGCTCGCCGACGTGGGAGGGGCCATCCGCGTCGAGAGCGTGCTGGGTCGAGGCACTCGGGTCGTGGTCCGCCTGCCGGCCCTGGATGCCCAGCCAGCCAAGCCCGCCCCCGAGCGGGTTGGCGCGCCGGCGGCCGAGGGCGACGCCAGCCGCGGGCGGGTGTTGGTGATCGACGACGAGGCACCGATCCGTCGGCTGCTCGAGCGACTGATCGCCAAACGCCACGACGTGGTCACCGCGGCCTCGGGGCAAGCGGCCTGCGAATTGCTCGAGAGGGACTGCGAGTTCGACGTGATCTTGTGCGATCTGATGATGCCCACCATGACCGGAATGGAGCTCCACGCCTGGGTCGCGGCGCGCACCCCTGCGCTGGCCGAGCGCGTGGTGTTCTGCACCGGTGGCGCGTTCACGGCCAAGGCGTCCGAGTACCTCGGCCGGCTGCCCAACCCCGTGGTGCCGAAGCCGCTCGAGGCCGAGCGCCTGATGCAACTCCTCGCGGAGGGCGTGTCGGCGTCGCGCCGCGGGGGCTCACCGAGCTGGTGAAGGTCACGGACCTGAGCAGAGCGCCCGCGCACGATCCAGTTCTGAGAGGTCACGGCACGTTCTTGCAGTAGCGGGTCGACGGGTTCACCAGGTACTTGCAGTCGTAGAAGACCGGGAGCTCGCCGACCTTGTACTTGCCCTTGGCGAAGGTCGCGGTCTGCAGGTGCACGTGCGGGCCGGTGGCGCACCCCGAGTCCCCGACGAAGGCGATGATGTCGCCCTTCTTGACCACGCTGCCGACCGCGAGCCCCGCGTTGACCCCGTCGATGTGGTGATAGCGCACGTAGAAGTCGTTGCCCGGCTTCAGCGGATCGCCACACGCGGACTTGATCATGATGAAGTCGCCGCTCGACAGGCAAGCGGTCGAGCACGACTCGGTCACCGGGTCGTAGCACTTCGGATCGTTCTTGTTTCGGACGTACTGGACCACGCCGTCCATGCCCGCGGGGATGGGCGTGCCCTTCTTGCTCGAATAGTCGATGGCCGCGTGCTGGCGGCCCGAGCCGCTGTACGGGCAGTCGTTCCAGCCGCCGTTGGTCGGTACCGTCCCTGGCGGTTTGGTCAGGCAGCAGGGCGCTGCACCTGCATCGGTCGCACCCGAGTCGCTCGCACCCGCGTCCGGGCCGCCGCCCTCGGCAGCCGCATCGACCGCGCTCGCGGCGTCGGGCCCGCCACCGGCGGCACCGGCCGAACCGGCGGCGCCACCCGCGCCTGCTGAGCCGCCCGCACCCGCGGCGCCGCTGGCTCCGCCCGTCGCCGCGCTCGCGTCAGTTCCGCCTGCGCCGCCGGTGAGCGAGGAGTCGTCGGCGTCGTCGTTGCTCCCGCAGGCGACCAGTCCCAAGAGCCCGAGTCCGAACGCAGCGAACAGCCCGCGGAGTCGCATCACCGCTTCCTTGCAACTTCGCGGCCGACGTCGCAGCGAGAGGTTTCGCGCTCGCAGCCCTCGCCTCGTGCCAACCTTCGCTTGGCACCTGCTACTCGCGGTTGGCGCCCTCGGAGTTTGGCGGAATGGGAGCGGGTCACGCCTCGGCTGCTTCGCGCAGCGTGAAGGCGAGCTGGGTGCCCGTCGGTTGCTTCGCGACCCGAAGCTCGGCGCCTTGGGCCGCCAGAAGCCCGTGCGCCAGGGCCAACCCGACGCCAAGGCCCTCGGGCGCGCCGCGCCCCACGCCCGTCTTCTCGAACGCGGTGAACACGCGGGGCAGCGCTTCGTCGGCGATCCCCACGCCGGTATCCTCGACCGTCACTTCGATCTCGCCGGGGCGCGTGCCCGGGACAGCGCGCAGCCAGGCGTGTCCGCCCGCCGAGGTGAACTTGATCGCGTTGCAGAGCAGGTGTGCCACGGCGTGGCCCAGCTTGGGCGCGTCGACCAGCACCACGCGCGCCTCGACCGGGGCGACGTCGACCGTCAGGGTGACGCCCTTGGCGGCGGCGTGCTCGGCGAAGACCGCTGCCGTGGCGCGCAAGAGCTCTGCGATGGCGGCCGGCGCCAGCTTGACCTCGAGCGCGTCGAAATCGAGCTTCGCCAGCGTGAGCAGGTCGTTCACGAGCCGCGTCAAGCGCTGCCCGCCTTCGAGGATCGAACGCAGCTGTTCGGCGCGCGACTCGGCGCTCTGGTCGGGCGGCGCGTCGAGCAAGAGCTGGGAAAAACCGACGATGTGGTTCAGCGGGGTCTTGAGCTCGTGACTCACTGCGCCCAAGAAATCCGACTTCACGCGGGTGGCCAGCTCGAGCTCGCGGGTGCGCTGCTCGAGCTCGCGGGTGCGCTGCTCGAGGTCCCGCGTGCGGGCGGCGACCAGGGTCTCGAGCTCGGTCGCGTGCCCCTTCAGCTTGGCCGCGGTGGCGTGACGAAACAAGGCGACCTCGACCGCGATCTGCAGCTCGCGCTCGTCGAACGGCTTGAGCACGTAGGCATAGGGCTCGGTGACGCGCGCCCGGGCCAGCGTGGCCTTGTCACCGTGGGCGGTCAGGTACACCACAGGGATGTCGGCGCGCTGGCGGATCTGGTCGGCGGCGTCGATGCCGTCCAGCTCGCCGGCCAGGCGGACATCCATCAGCACCAGATCGGGGGCCAGCGCCCGGGCGCGCTCGACGGCGGCTTCGCCGGTGGAGCACACGGCGAGCACCTCGAAGCCCATGCGCGTCAACGTGCGCTCGAGATCGAGCGCAGTGACGCCTTCGTCTTCCACCACCATCAACCGCGTCGCTCGTTTCATGCCGACCTCTCCTGGATCCGGAACACCACCGTCACCCGAGTCCCGTCGGGCCCCGAGGTCACCGTGCCCTCGCCCCCGAGCTGTCGGGCCAGGCTCTTGATCAGCGACAGACCGATGCCGCTCGAACCGGTCGAAGCCGGGTCGGCCATCCCGCGCCCGTCGTCGCTCACCGCGAGCACGAACGAGTTGGGGCTAGCCGCGGGTTCGGGCGCCAGCGTGACCCGGATCGTTCCGCCCGCACCCGGGCTGAAGGCGTGCTTGAGCGCGTTGGCGATCAGCTCCGTCACGATCAGACCGACCGGGACCGCCACGTCGGGCGACGCGTCGACCTCTTCGAGCGACGAGTCCAGGCGAGTCGTGCCGAGCTCTTCTGCCCGGCTGACCTGCTCCAGCAGGGCCTCGAGGTAGCCCCGCAAGCTCAGCCGATCGACCCGGTCCGTCTGGTGGAGCAGCTGGTGGACCAGCGCGATGGAACGGACGCGCGAGATCGTCAGTTGGATTGCGTCCCGCGCCGGCCCGTGGGGAGCAGTATCGGAGCTCAGGCGGAGCAGGCTCATCACCACCTGCAAGTTGTTCTTCACCCGGTGGTGCACCTCCCTGAGCAGAGTCTCGAGCAGCTTGGTGCGCTCCTCGACGCGGCGTTCGAGCTCGCCGGCGAGCGTCCGGAGGGCCGTCTCGGCCTCCACGCGCGCGGTGATGTCGAACCAGTAGCCGAGGATCTCGCTCGGTGTCCCCACGGGGTCGTAGAGCACGGTCAGCTCGTCACGCACCCAGACCCATTCGCCCCGCTTCTTGCGGAATCGGTACTCGAGCACCTGGTGGCCGACGCGCATCAGGTCCTCGAGCGCCTGGAACACCCGGGGTGCGTCGTCGGGGTGTAGACCTTCGGTCCACACGCTCGGATCTGCCGTGAACTCCTCCGCCGTGTATCCCGTCAGCCCCAGGCAGCTCGGAGAGATGTAACCCACCACGAGGTCGGTTGCGCCCGCCACGTAGAGCACCGCCGGGCCCCGCTCGGACAAGGCCAACAGGTGGAACAACAGCGCGTCTCGCTCAGCCGGGTCTTTCGGGATGCGTTCGGCGATGGTCTTCACGCGACCTGCCCTCCGGGCAACAGCCGCGCGCGGTCACCAGCGATGACGACGGCGTGCTCGACGAGGTCCCCCATCCCTCGGTCAGGCTAGCGCAGTCTCGAGAGCCAGGCTGCCGCAATCCAACCTCGGGCGGCGGTGGCGCGGAGGCCCAGGGCGAGTGGGGCAAAATGGGACACTCGATCGCTGCCCTGCCGCGACGCCCCGCGAAACTCGCGCACCGCCCAGCGCGCACGGCGTTTGCTTTGCTCGAGTCGAGCACCTGGGGGAACAACGAATGACGAGACCACTCGACCGCGTTTCATGCGACCACGACGAACCCGAGAGCGGGTCGGACGGCTGGGCCGCGCCCCGTTCGGGGCGGCGTGGGTCGCGCCCCGGTCGGTCGTTGATCGAGGAAGCGTCGAGCCACGCTGTCCGAGCGCGCGACATCGCGCGCGCCTGGGCCCGGGCCTTCGACCTCGGGTGCGATGACGCCTTCTGAGCTCGCTTCAGCGGCCGGCGCTGCCGGCGCCGTACAGGGCAAGCTTGCGATACAGGGTCTTGCGATCCACGCCGAGCACCTGCGCCGCCAACGACTTGTTCCCCCCGACTGCCTCCAGCACGTGCAGCACGTGCCGGCGCTCCGTCTCTTCCAGCGAGATCAGCCCGCGATCACCACCGGCGACATCGGGGTCGCGGGTCGGCGGCGCCCGGCGCACGCTCTCGGGCAGGTCCTCGAGCTCGATCAGCGACCCCTGGGCGAGCGCGACGGCGCGCTCCACGCAGTTCTCGAGCTCGCGCACGTTGCCCGGCCAATCGTGCGTCAGCATCGCCTGGGCCACGGCCGGAGCGAGTCGGAGCGGCTCGCGCTTCATACGCCCCGCCAGCCGCTCGAGGCAGTGATTGGCGAAGAGCAGCACGTCCTGGCCGCGGCGACGCAGCGGGGGCAGGTCGATCTCGACCACGCTCAGCCGGTAGAACAGATCTTCGCGGAAGCGCTGCTCGTCGACCAGGCGCCGGAGGTCGCGGTTCGTCGCCGCGACGAGCCGCACGTCGACGGGGATCTCGCGCCCGCCGCCCACGGGGCGGACGCAGCGTTCTTGCAGCGCTCGCAAGAGCTTGGGCTGCAGGGCCAGCGGCAGGTCGCCGATCTCGTCCAAGAAGAGCGTGCCGCCGCTCGCTTCCACGAACAGCCCCTGCTTGGCCGAGGTTGCCCCGGTGAAGGCGCCCTTGGCGTGGCCGAACAGCTCGCTCTCGAGCAGCGCGGCAGGCAAGGCCGCGCAGTTGATCGGCACGAATGGGCCAGAGGCTCGGAGGCTGCCGCGGTGCAGCGCGCTAGCGACCACCTCTTTCCCGGTGCCGCTCTCGCCGAGCAGCAGCACCGTCGCGTTGGTCGGCGAGACCCGCTCCACGCTGCGGCGCAGCGCGCGCATGGCGGGGCTTTCCCCCAAGAGCCCGACACCCGGCCCTTCGTCTGCACCGGGCTCGACGGGCGGGCGGTTGCGGTCGTGAGAGGCGCGCCGGTAGTCGACGGCGCCCGCCACCGCGAAGAGCAGGACGCGATCGTCCAGGGGCGAGGTGAGAAAGTCGTAGGCGCCGGCTCGCATCGCCTCGAGGGCGAACTCGACCGGGCTTCGCTCGTCGAGCACGATCACCGGGACGTCGGGCCGCGCCTGGGCCGCGCGCCGGCAAAACGCCAGGGCGCGCGGGCCCCCCGCGCCGCACAGCACTACCTCGGCGTCGGTCGCATCCAAGACCGCGGTCGACCTTGCCAGAGCCACGGCGTAGCCGCCGCCCTCGAGCGCCTCGACTTGCCTACGGGCTCGCCCCGAGTCGTCGGAGAGCACCAGCACGCGGGCGTTGGCCGTCGCGCGCCCGGCGGCCCGCTCCCCTTGGTTTCCGCTCGTCGCGCTCGTGGTCTGCATCTTACCCCCTCGCATCAGAACCCCGAAGTACGGGGCGGCTCGCTCTCGCAACGCCCCGATCTCCCAATCTCGCACGCCGCGCACTCTTCCGCCAGCGCCCATGTGCAGCTTCGCGGCGTAGGACGAAGGCTGACATTACGCCGCCGTTCTTGCCCCTGTGCATTTGCCCGCGAGGCGCTACACCTTGCTGCACATGGCCCGCGCCCTCGCCGGGGCGCCGGGCGAGCCCTGCCGAGGCGTCATGCCACACCCCGCCGACACCGGTGACGAGCTTCGGGCGCTGCTCGCCGGCGCCGAGCTTCCGTCCCACTTCGCGCGTGAGCGCCTCGCGCGCGCCAGCGCGGGAGTGCTTCGCCAGCTGGTGGAGCACGCGCCGGCGGCGGTGGCGCTCTTCGATCGCCAGATGCGCTACATCGCCCACAGCCGGCGCTATCGCGAAGACTACGGGCTCGGCGAGCAAGAGGTCGTGGGACGCTGTCACTATGACGTGTTCCCGGAGATCCCCGAGCGCTGGCGCGAAGTGCACCAGCGCTGTCTGGCCGGGGCGTCCGATCGCTGCGACGAAGACCCCTTCGAGCGCGCCGACGGCCGAGTCGACTGGGTGCGCTGGGAGATCTTGCCTTGGACCACCGAAGACGGCGGGGTGGGCGGCATCATCCTGTTCTCGGAGGTGATCACCGCGCGCAAGGCCGCGGAGGGCGCCCTCCGTGAATCGGAAGAGCGCTTCCGTTCCACCTTCGAGCAGGCCGCGGTCGGCATCGCCCATGTCGCGCCGGATGGCACGTGGCTGCGGGTCAACCAGAAGCTCTGCAGCATCGTCGGGTACAGCCGGGAAGAGCTGGCGGCGAAGACGTTCCAAGACATCACACACCCCGACGACCTCGACCTCGATCTGGCGTTCGTCGGTCGTGTCCTCTCGGGCGAGCTCGCCACGTACAGCATGCAGAAGCGCTACTTCCGCAAGACCGGCGAGACGGTCTGGATCCATCTCACGGTCTCCCTCGTGCGGAAGTCCGACGGTGAGCCCGACTACTTCATCTCGGTGGTCGAGGACATCAGCGAACGGGTTCGCGCCTCGGCCGAGTTCGAGCAGCAACGGCAGCTGCTCGAAGAGGCGCAGGCGCTGTCCCACATCGGCAGCGTCGAGGCCGACTTGACCAGCGGCAGGGTGCACTGGTCCGCCGAGGCCCGCCGGATTTTCGGGATTGGAGAGGGCGAACCCGAGCCGGACATCGAGGCCGGTCTCTCGCGGGTCTACCCCGCCGATCTCGAGCGCGTACGTGCCCGGGTCGAGCACGCGCGGGCGGGCCGCGGCATCCCCGAGATCGACTTCCGGGTGCTGCGCCCCGGCGGTGAAGTGCGCTCCGTCCTGGGACGAGGCGCGCTGCGCGTCGGCGACGACGGGCACCTGTCGGTGGTCTGCTCGTTGCAAGACGTCACCGATCAGCAGCGCGCGCTCGAAGAGCGTGGTCGGCTCGAGGCGCAGCTCTTGGCGGCGCAGAAGCTCGAGGCCGTGGGGCGGTTGGCCGGCGGCATCGCCCACGACTTCAACAACATCGTGTCGGCCGTGCTGGGGTATTCCGACCTGGCCCTGGCGGGGCTGCGGGCCGAAGATCCGCTCCGGCGAGACCTCGAGCAAGTCCACAAGGCAGGGGAACGGGCGGCTGCGCTGACCCGCCAGCTCTTGGCCTTCAGCCGGCGGCAGGTGCTCGACCTTCGGGTGCTCGATCCGAACCAGATCGCGGCCGACCTCGAGCGCATGCTCGGGCGTCTGATCGGCGAAGATGTGACGCTGCGCCTGGAGCTGGACCCGAAGGTCGGATACGTCCGCGCCGATCGCGGCCAGCTCGAGCAGGTGCTGATGAACCTGGTGGTGAATGCGCGCGACGCCATGCCGTCCGGCGGCGAGCTGGTGATCGCCACGGCCGCCGTCGAGGCCGGCGCGGCCCTGCTCGCCACGTACCCCGAGCTCGCGTCCGGGTCGTGGGTCCGGCTGAGCGTACGGGACAGCGGCGAGGGCATGCCGCCCGAGGTGCTGGCTCGGATCTTCGAGCCGTTCTTCACCACCAAAGAGCAGGGCAAGGGGACCGGCCTCGGGCTCTCGACGGTCTACGGCATCGTGCGGCAGAGCGGCGGGCACGTGCGGGTCGAGAGCCAGCCCGGGCAGGGCAGTCGCTTCGATGTCTACCTGCCGCGGCTCGGCGAAGCCGAGCGCGCCGCTTCGGTGCACCCGCCGGCGCCCGGTCCTGCCGCCGGCAGTGAGACCATCCTCTTGGTCGAGGACGAAGCAGCCGTGCGGGACCTGGCCGCGCGCATGCTGCGGCGCTCGGGCTACCGCGTGCTCACTGCCGCGCACGGCGGCGAAGCGCTTCTGATCTGCGAGAAGCACCCCGGGCCGATCCACCTGCTGCTGTCGGACGTGGTCATGCCCGAGATGGGTGGTCGCGAGCTGGCCGAGCGCGTGGCCCAGCTCAGGCCGGGCGTGCGCGTGCTGTTCATGTCCGGCTACTCCGACGACGACGTCGCACGGCGCGGCGTGGGGGGGCAGTTCGCCGCGGTGGTCGCCAAACCGTTCGACGTGGCGACCTTGACTCGTGCGGTGCGGGCGCTCTTGGATGATGCCCGGGGCCAGCGACCCGAGGGGTGATCCCCGGTACATTCCGCTCACCAGCTCACGGCAGGAAATGCCCGGGCCGGCTTGGCGAGCAGGTAGCCCTGCAGCAAGTCGCAGCCCAGCCCGATCAGCGTGTCCCGTTCGGCCGGCGTCTCGACGCCCTCGGCCACGACGAGCATGCCCATCTCGTGGCTGAGGGCGGTCATCGACCGCACCACCCGTTGCCGCGTCGCGCTCGAATCGATGCCGCGAACCAGGCTCATGTCCAGCTTCACCACCTCGGGCTCGAGCTGGGCCAAGCTGCTCAAGCCCGAGTAGCCCGCGCCCAGGTCGTCGATGGCGATGCGGAAGCCCAGGGCTCGAAGCTCGGCGATGCGCGCGCGGACGTCCCCGCCTTCGTCCAGCTTGGCGCGCTCGGTGATCTCGAGCACCACGCGCGAGGCGATGGCCGTGAGCGGCGACTGTGGCGAGGTGAGCATGGGGTCGAGCAGGTCGCGCACATGCAGGTTCACGAACAGCGTCCCCGCCTCGGGGTCGGCAGCCACCGGCTCCGAGGCTCGGTCACGCACCGAGCGGCCCAGATCGTCGAGCCGTCCCAGGCGAGCCGCCGCGTCCAGCACCGCGCCGGGGTGCGGCAGGCTGGCCTCGGTCGAGCGAAGCAGGGCCTCGTGGCCGTAGGTCTTGCCCGTCCGTGCGTCCACGATGGGCTGATAGGCGATCCACAGTGACGCCAGCGCACGGTCGAAGCTGGCCTCGAGCTCGGCTCGATCGGGGGCACCCGCGGCCTCTCCGCCCGTCATCTCTCGGGCCTCTTGGGTGAGCCGCGCCATCCGGTGCAAGCGCACCGCCTTGTCGACGGCGTGGCCGAGGTCGGCTTGCGCCACGGGCTTGGTCAAATAGCGGAAGACGCCATACTCGATCGCCTCGGCGGCGGTGTCGACCTTAGGATCGCCCGTCATCAAGATGACCGGCACCAGAGCGTTGCGGGCGCGCACCCGGCGCAAGAGCTGTACGCCCGTCATCTCGGGCATGTGAATGTCACTCAGCAGCACGTCGAAGCGCTCGCGCTCGATCAGCTCTAGGGCCTCGGTGGCGGTGGTCACGACTTTGGTGGCATAGCCGTGCTGGCCCAGCATTCGGGCCACGATGCGGCCCAGGGCCACGTCGTCGTCGACGACCAGCACCACGCCAAGAACCTGGCGGTTGCTGCGGGGGTCGGGGGTGTCTTGGCGGGTCAGGGTGGGGTTCATGGTCACTCTTGCTCCTTCACTCGGCGGCACAGGTGTCTTCGGGGCACATGATCGAGACGTACTGGCGGATCTCGGCGCGGTGCGGGTCGGCGATCTCCGTGAGCTCGAACCCGGTGGCGTTGCAGCCACGCACCGTGCGGTTCCACCGCGAGACCGCCGCGACCTCGGCCACGCGCCCGGTGACCGGCAGCGCGAAGCGGATCTTCACCGCGTGCTGCTCGGGCACGCCGTAGTCGCCGACGAACTGCAAGCCACCTTCGGAGATCTCTTCGACGCGGCCGTCGACCCGCTCCCCGCTCGCGAGCGTGATGCGCGCCAGCGAGACGTAAGGCGCGCGCGGGTGCTTGCGCCGCACGCCGGTGGGGTTGGCGCCGGCCTTGGCGTCGGGAGTGTCGGCCAGGGTCCTCGTCTGGTCCGCGTGGGGCGCCGGGGCAGCGCGCCCGAACAGGTCGATGGTGTGGTTCTTGGTCGGCGCGCAGGCCGTCAGCGCGGCCTGAAGCGCAGAGATCGACTCGAAGCGCTCGTCCGCAACCGGGGCCAGGCAGCGATCGATCACTGCGGCCAGGTCGGGGGGCACGTCTTGGCGCCTCTGACGCACCGGAGTCGGTGGGTGCATCGACTGCTCGAGCAGCACGTTGACGTAACCCCCTTCGAACGGCACGACGCCGGTCAGGCACTCGTACAGCGTGACCCCGAGGCCGTAGACGTCGGTGCGACCGTCCACCACCTGGGACGACGAGAGCAACGCTTCGGGCGCCATGTACTCGGGCGTGCCGAGCAGCGAGTGCTCGCGCGTCAGCTTGGCCGCGGTCTCGGGCAGGTTGGCCAGTTTGGCGATCCCGAAGTCCAGCAAGGTGAGCTGCGCCTCGGGCCCGGGCCCGACGAACAGGTTCGACGGCTTCAGGTCGCGGTGGATCACGCCGGCCGCGTGGCAGCGTTCGAGCGCCGCCGACACCTCGCAGCCGACGGCCAGGGTGTCCGCGACGCTCAGCTGCCCGCGCGCGGCGAGCAGACCGCTCAGGGTGCGGCCCTCGAGGGCACGAAACGCGATGAACGGGCGGGACTGGAACTGCCCGGCGTCCAGCATTTCGACGATCCCAGGACCGCGGACCCGGGCGAGCGCCTCGATTTCTCGTTCGAACCGCGCGTGGGCCACGGCGCTGTCCTCGCGGGGGATCTTGAGCGCCGCCGGCGCGTGGGTGTAGGCGTGGGTGGCAGCGTAGACGTCGGCCCCGCCGCCGCGGGCCAAGAGCCGCTGCACCACGTAGCGGTCGAAGCGATCGCCCGCCGCGAGATCGGCCGGGCGCGCTGCTGCGTGGAAGCTGGGGTGAGACTGAACGGACCGCCTGCCTTGCATGGTTGTGCCTCTCGGTAGTAGGGGTTGCACTCGGGTTTTGCATGAACCGGGCCGAGGTGGGCGGCGACAGTGGCGAGACGTTTTCGCGGTGTTTGGCGGGTGCCCGGGGGCGCGCGACGAGTCAACGGGACCCAGATCGGTCACTCGTGATGAGCGGAGATCCGAAGACCGCGGTCGGCGTGGTGGTCGTGGTGGACGACGACCCTGCCGTGCGGCGAGTCGTGGTGCGGTCGCTCGAACAGCTGGGGCTCTCCGTTCTTCAGTTCGAATCAGCCACCGACGCGCTGGCGGCGTTCGAGGCAGGTGGCGACGAGCCCGACCTGGTCCTGACCGACGTGATGATGCCGGGCCTCAGCGGCTTCGAGCTCTTGAGCCGAGTCCATGCGCGTTGGCCCGAGGTGCCCGTGCTGCTCATGACCGCCGGCGCAACCGTTGCGGCGGCGGTCGACGCCATCCGCTCCGGAGCCTACGACTACCTGGTCAAGCCTTTAGACGTGCAGAACACGCTGATCCCCGACGTGCGCCGGGCGCTCGAACACCGCCGATTGCTCGAACGCAATCGCTTCCTCGAGGGACAACTGACCTCTGCGCAGCGGGCCCGGGGGATGGTCGGCGGCTCCGCGGCAATGCGGCAGGTGGCGTCCCTGGTCTCGGCGGTGGCGCCGTCGGACGTGACCGTGTTGGTCCTGGGCGAGAGCGGCACTGGCAAAGAGCTGGTCGCCCGGGCGGTCCACGACCAGAGCCCCCGCAGCGGGCGACCCTTCGTGGACGTGAACTGCGCGGCGCTCACCGAATCGTTGCTCGAAAGCGAGCTGTTCGGGCACGTGAAAGGGGCCTTCACCGGCGCGCTGGCGGCGCGCCGGGGGTTGTTCGAGACCGCTTCGGGCGGCACCCTCTTCATGGACGAAGTCGGCGAGCTCTCGCCCGCGACCCAAGCCCGCCTGCTGCGGGTGTTGCAAGAAGGCACGGTGCGGCCGGTGGGCTCGAACGAGTCGCGCCAGACAGACGTTCGGGTCATCGCCGCCACCAACAAAGACCTGGAAAAGGCCGTCAAGTCAGGACAGTTTCGTCAAGACCTGTACTACCGCCTGGCGGTCTTCACCATCGAGCTGCCCCCCCTTCGCCAGCGCCGTGGCGACATCCCCGCGTTGGTCGCCCACTTCGTGGCGAAGCACGCTCGGCCGGGCCGCCCGCCCCCCGAGCTCGACGCCGCGGCGCTCGACTTGCTCACGGCCGGCGCCTGGCCGGGCAACATCCGGGAGCTCGAGAACACCGTGGCCCGCGCCTTGGTCCTGTGCGCCGGCGGGCGCATCGGGCCCGAGCACTTGCCAGCCTCGCTCAGCAAACCGCCGCCTGCGGCGGACCCCGCGGGTGATGATCTCGGCGAGCTGGCCGAGGCACGGGACCAGTTCACCCGGGCGTACGTCGCTCGAGTCATGGCGCGGGTCGGCGGTGACGTGGCCGAGGCCGCGAAACGAGCGGGCATGAACCCCTCGAACTTTCGCCGCTTGCTGAAGCGGCTGGAAGAGAACCTGCCCGCAGAGGACTGACCTCAGGCGGCGGCGCAGTCGGCCCGCAACTGGCGCACGGCCTCTTGCCGCAGCTGGCACACGCGGCCTTCGGTCACGCCGAGCCGCTGGCCGATTTCGCGCAAGGTCAGATCAGCCTCGGTGCTCAGCTCGAGCACGGTCTTCAGCCGCTCGGGCAGGTTTTCGCGGGCCTTTTTGAGGGTTTCAGCCTCCCGAGCCGCTGCGAGCAACGCGTCGGGGCGAACGCTGGCGTGGGACGCGGTCGCCGACTCGACCACCGTGAGGCTGACGCGATCGCGCCGCGCCGCGCTCTGGCGCGCTTCGGCGAGCTCGGCCTCGCTGACCCCCATCGCCGATGCGACTTCGTGGCCCTCGGGCTCGCGCCCCAGCTCTTGTGACAGCGCGCGCTCGGCCTGGGCCAGGCGGCGCGCCAGGCGGCGTTGCCCCCGGGTCAGTGGGTCGT
The DNA here is from genome assembly GCA_016191785.1 of Myxococcales bacterium. Classification (GTDB taxonomy): domain Bacteria; phylum Myxococcota_A; class Polyangia; order Polyangiales; family Polyangiaceae; genus JADJKB01. The sequence goes on from JACPVJ010000176.1 coordinate 20,268, forward strand.
TTCCGCGCAGCTCGTCGAGCATGGCGCCAGCGGCGCAGCGCAGGGCGTAGGTCTGAAACACGCCGGGGTCGTCCATGTGGCCCTGGGCCAGAGCGCGGGCCACTCCGAGCAGACCCGCCGACACCAGGTCGTCGTACTCGACGTGCTCGGGGATGCGGCGCTTGAGGCGACCAGCGAGGCCGCGGACCTTGAGGAACAGCTCGGGGACCGACACATCGGGGGTCATGCAGTGCCCTTCAGCACCAGCTGTGCCAAGGCGCGCCGACGTGATTTCGCGGACTTCGCGTCGGGCGGCCCCTGCGGCGGTCGTTTCGAGCGATTGGCCGAGGTCATCGCGACCCGCGGGTTGCCATTGGCGACGGCTCGGCTACGATCCGCGGTTCGATGGGGAAGGCGGGAGAGTGATGGTGGTGGGGGACCGACCGACGGTGCTCGTCGTTGACGACGACGCCAGGAACCGCGCGCTGGTGTGCGCCGCGCTGGAAGACCTGTACCAGGTGATCGAAGCCCCGGACGGCCCGGATGCCTTGCGGTTGCTCGAGCAGTCCGAGGTCGACCTGGTGCTGCTCGACGTGATGATGCCCGAGATGAGCGGCTTCGAGGTCTGCAAGCGCATCAAGCAGCGGGTCGGGGCGGCGTTCTTGCCGGTGATTCTACTGACGGCGCTGAACGAGCAAGACGACCGCAATCGCGGCCTCGGCGTGGGTGCCGACGACTTCCTGAGCAAGCCCGTGAACCTGGCCGAGCTTCGGCTGCGCTCGGCGGCGTTTCTGCGGCTGCGGCAGCACGAGCGAACCATCGCGGCGCAGCTCGAGAAGCTGCGAGAGCTCGACGCGCTGAAAGACGATCTCGTATCCCTCTTGGTCCACGACCTGCGAAACCCGCTGGCGGGTATCCACGGTCTATTGCAAGTGGTCCGCGAGCAAGTGGACGACCCCGACCTGGCCGAAGACATCGCCCTCGCCAGCAAGTCGTCCGAGCAGATGCGGGTCGCGCTGGAAGACATCTTGCGCGTTCGCCAGCTGGAAGAGGGCCGACTGGCGTTGCAGCGCGAACCCCAGGATCTCGGCTCGGTGGTCGAAGAGGCCGCGGCCGCAGTGGGCGGCTCGGCGCGGGACCGTGGCATCCAGCTAAAGGTCTCGGTGCTGCGGCCGTGTTCCCCGAGACTGGACCGGCCGCTGGTGCGCCGTGCCGTGGAGAATGTGCTGATGAACGCCATCAAGTACTCACCCCGCGGGGGAATCGTCGAGGCCGAGGTGGGCGGCACGGACCAACTGGCGACCGTCGACGTGATGGATCGTGGCTCGGGCATGAGCGACCAGAACAAGCACGCGCTGTTCGAGAAATTCGGCGGCACGGGCCATCGCACTTCGGGACGCCGCGGCTTCGGTCTCGGCCTGTACTCGGTGCGCCTGGCGATCGAGGCTCACGGCGGCAGCGTCGCCGTCTCGGACGCCGCCGGCGGCGGAACGGTGCTCCACCTGGAGCTGCCCGCAGGCTGAGCCGCCATGGGGGACGAGCTCGAAGCGATCTTCGCGCAGATCGAGAGCCGGCGCGGGCTCGACTTCCGCGACTACCAGCGCGACGCCGTGCTCCGCGCGGTGGACGCGCGGGCGGCGGCTCGCGGGGTCCCGACCCGGACCGCCTATGCCGCGGCGCTCGCGGCCTCGCCCGACGAGCTGAGCGCGCTGGTGGCGGCCATCGACATCCCCGTGACCCGGTTCTTCCGCGCACCCCCGGTGTTCGAGGCGCTCGAACACCAGGTACTGCCGGACCTGATGCGGGCCTGCGCGCCCTCGCCGGTGCGCGCGCTCTGCATCGCCGTCGCCACCGGTGAAGAGGCCTGGTCGCTGGCCATGATCGCCGCCGCCGTTGCAGGGCGCCTGAGGCTCGCGCCGCCCTCGGTGCTGGCCACCGACGTCGACCCTGCGTCGCTGGCCGCGGGGGTCCGCGCCGAGTACCCAGCCGCTGCCCTGGCCGACGTCCCCGCGGCGTTCCGCCCGCGCTTCTTCGGCTCCGCCGCCGACAGCCGTGTCGCCATCGCGCCCGAGCTCCGCGAGCGCGTGCGCTTCGCCCAGCACGACATCGTCGGCGCCGCGCTGATGCCCCGCGGGGCGGTGGTCGCTTCGTTCCACCTGGTGCTGATGCGGAACCTGCTGATCTACTTCGATCGCCGCCTGCAAGAGAAGGCGCTCGACCGTGCGACGGCGGTGCTCGAGCCAGGCGGCGCGCTCGTGCTGAGCCGGGTCGAGTCGGTGCCGCCGGCGCTTCGCGATCGGCTGGTGCCTTACCCCGGGTTGCCTGCTGGGCTGCGCATCTACCGGAGGCAGCCGTGACTGGCGCGGGGGGCAGGTGGTTCTCGACCTTCGGGGCGAAGCTCGCGTTGCTCGTGCTGTGCGCGTCGACCCTGCCCGTGCTCGTGAGCACCAGCATCGGCTACGCGGGCGGCAAGCGGCAGCTCGAGGCCGAGGCCGCCGAGCTCCTGGGCGCCCGCGCCGAGGCGCTAGCCGCCGAGATAGACGCCTTCCACGCCCGGCACCAGCGGGGCGCCGAGCTCCTGGCTCGGGCGCCCGGCGTGGTCGAGTTCTGCCGCAGCGGCCCCGCTGAACACCAGCGGACCGGCGGCGGGGCGGACGCCGCGATGGCACCGCACGCCGGCGACGCGACCATCCGCTCGGTGTCGATCGTCGGCGCAGATGCCACCATCTGGCGCTCGACCGAAGCCGGCGTTGGGGGGGTGAGCGTGTCGCACCGCGACTATGCCCGGCGCGCCCTCGCCGGCCACGCGACCATCTCGGATCTGCTGGTGCCGATCACCCCTGCCGACCTGAAACCCGTGCTGGTCTACTCCAACCCGGTGCTCGCGGCGGACGGAAGCGTCGCCTGCGCCGTCGTGCTGGCCGTTCGAGCCGAAGGTTTGTGGAGTGCCGTGCGGGCCACCAACGGCCGCGCGGGCGAGGGCAGCTTCTCGATGCTGGTGGACCAGTACGGCATTCGAATCGCTCACAGCTCTCACGATCAGCACCTGTTCCGGGCCACCGCGCCCCTCGACCCGGCGGCGCGCCAGGCGCTGATCGCGGACCGCCGCTTCGGCGACCGCACCGCCCACGTGCTCGACGACGTGCTCCCGTCGCCGGAGCTGGCGACCCGCAGCCGCAGCCCCGCGCTGGGGGAGCTGGGCCAGCCGTTTCACATCCTGTCGGCGACCAACCAGCAGCAGAACGTCGCCGTCGCGCGCCGCACCCGCGCCGCGTCGTGGACGCTGTTCGTGCTCGTGCCCGAGAGCTCCGTCACCGCGCCGGCTCGCACCCTGTTCACCCAGGCGCTGGCGACCGGCAGCCTGATCGCCGCGCTCGCGCTCTTGGTGGGCTACGTCTTCATCTGCGCGCTGCGCCGCCCGCTGCGCGAGCTGGCCACGGCGACCGACGCGCTGGCGGGGGGCGACCTCTCGGCCCGCGCGCCGGCCGAGACCCGCGACGAAATCGGCCAGCTGGGCCGCCGCTTCAACCAGATGGCCGAGGCCGTCGCCGGGGCCACCGAGGGCCTCGAAGCCAGCGTTGCCGAGCGCACCGCCGAGCTCGCCGCGGCCAACGCCACCCTCGAGCAGCAGAAGTCCGAGTTGATGGCGCAGCGGGCCGAGCTGATCGCCCAGCGCGAGGAGCTGTTGGTCGCTCAATCTCAGCTCTTGGCCCAGCAGACCGACCTCGAAAACAAGAACCGGTTGGTCGAGCGGGCCACGGCGCTCAAGAGCGAGTTCTTGGCCAACATGTCCCACGAGCTTCGCACGCCGCTCAACGCCATCATCGGCTTCTCGGACTTGCTCTTGACCGCGGGCGTCGAGACCCTGACCCCCAAGCAGACCGAGCGCGTCCGCCACGTGCTCGACAGCGGGCGGCACTTGCTCGAGCTGATCAACGACGTGCTCGACCTCTCGAAGATCGAGGCCGGGCGCCTCGACCTCGAGACCGAGGATCTGGACGCGGCGGTTGCGATCGCCGAGGCCGTCCAGTTGATGCGACCCGCCGCCGCGAAGAAGCGCGTGACCCTGATCGAGGTGAGCGCCAGCGCCGCCATGGTTCGCGCCGACCGCGCCAAGCTGCGCCAGGTGCTGCTCAACTTGCTGTCCAACGCGGTGAAGTTCAGCCCCGACGGCGGCACCGTCGAGGTCGGGGTCAAAGCCACGCCCGCGGGCGCCGAGCTCTGGGTGACGGACTCGGGCCCCGGCATCCCCGAGGCCTTTCTCCCGAGGCTCTTCGAGCCCTTCGCCCAGGCCGACAGCCCGCTCGTGAAGCGTCACGGCGGTACGGGCCTGGGCCTGGCCATCACCCGCCGGTTGGTCGACGCCCACGGCGGCCAGATCGAGGTCTCGAGCACGACTGAGAAGGGGGCTACCTTCCGAGTCCGCCTGCCGCGCGATCCGAGCGGTCCGATCGCTTTGCGCAAGGGGCTGACCCCCCGGGCCTTGGGGACCAGCATCGCCGAGCTCGCGGCCGCGCCGCCGGCTGCGGGCGGCTTGGTGTTGGTTGTCGACGACGATGCGCGGGTGGTCGAGGTGCTCTCGGCGCTGCTCGGGGCAGAGGGGTTCCGGGTCGAGGGTGCGGTCACGGGCAGAAGCGCGCTGGCCGCTGCGCGCCGCGAGCGGCCGACGCTGGTCATCGTCGACCTCGAGCTGCCCGACATTCCGGGGCGCGAGGTGATCGCGGCGCTGCACGACGACCCGGCCCTGTCCGCCGTCCCGCTGGTGGTGCTCACCGGCGGCGAGCTCGACGCCGAGACCCGTCGCTGGCTCAAGCCGCGGGTCCGGGCCGTGGCGCAGAAGGGCGATCTGACCAGCGGAGAGCTCTTGGCCACGGTGAGGAAGCACACCCTGCACCCGAGCACCGCCGCCGGCCCGGCGGGCACCGCGCGTCGGGTGTTGATCGTCGACGATCACGATCTGAACCGAACGCTCGCCCGCGAGCTGGTCGAGGGCATGGGGCACACCGTGCTCGACGCCGACGGCGCCGACGCCGCCCTCGCGCTCGCGCGCATCGACCCGCCCGACCTGGTGCTGATGGACCTGTCCATGCCAGGCAAGGACGGCTTTCAGGCCTTGGCAGAGCTGCGCGCCGAGCCGACCACAGCCACCATTCCGGTCATCGCGCTCACGGCGCACGCCATGCGCGGCGACGAGCAAGCCGCGCTGGCGGCGGGCTTCGACGCCTACGTGTCCAAGCCGGTCGATTCGGCCGCGCTGCGGAAAGAAGTCGCGCGCCTGCTCGGCCGGTGACCGCCGTCCGGCCGCTTCACTGCTTCGCTTCGAACTCGCGGAAGCGCCGCTCGAGCTCCCACTGCATCGCTGCCTTGGCGCTCCCCGTGAGGTGGGCCTGGCAGCCCGCTGGCGGTGGGTCGTCTCCGAAATAGGTGCTGGCGGTGGGGGCACACGCGGCGACGGCCTCGAGCGCATCGAGCGAGGTCCACAGGCTGGCCCCCGGGAGGAACGCCTTCTCGAGGCTGGTCCGGGCCATCTTCTTGAGCGTCTTGTAGTCGAGCTTCTGGTCCTGAACGGCGCGCAGGTACTCCCCCGCCATGCTCGAGCGAGACACGCCCTGGTCGTCGGTCGCGAGGGCCACCGGCACCCCGCTCTTCAAGTAGCTGCCGAGCGGGTGAGCGGCGCCGCTCACCTCCAGGATCTGAACGTTGCTGCTCAGGCCGATCTCGACCATCACCCCCAGCTTCTTCATCTGCGCCAAGAGCCCCGTCGGGTCGGTCTCGCCGAGCACGTCGACCCCGTGCCCGATGCGCTCGGCGTGGGCGATCTCGACCGCCTTGCGGATGTGGTTGATGCTCTCGATCTTGTAGCTCGCGGGCAGGTACTTGGTCGTGACCTCCCCGGCGTGCAGCGTGACGTGGAGCGGGCTCTTGCCGGCGTAGGCGGTGTGCAGGTACCCCAGCATCTCCATCTGGCGATCGTAGGCGCTCAGGGCCGTCGACCCGTCTTCCGGCCCTACCAGGTTCAAGGCCACGAGCCGGGGCTCGGTCTTCGCCGCCTCGAACGCTGCCACCATCTGTGCGAACACGCCGGGCGCGCTGCCGCTTCGCGAGATGTAAGTCATGTACCGCGCGCCCACCCGGCACGCGCTCGGAGGGTTGCCCCCGCTGCACCCGAGCGCTTGCCGCGCGCCGGACTCGGTGTTCTGAATGTCGTTCTTCACCGACTGAACCGCCGCGCCCCAGCCGCTGTAGGCCAAGAGCGCCGCATGGAACGCCGGAAGGTCCGCTGTCGTCAGCGTGCCACCGGTCCACACGGTGCTGCCGACGTTGCTCGCGGTCGAGTTGGAATGGAGCATCGGCTCGATGTACAGCGCGTTCTCGCTGTCCGCGCGCAGCATGACGTCCGCCAGCCCCTTCGCGTGGTGCCCCACGCCCGAGATGGCCCCGAACTTGCCGAAGGTCGCGAAGAAGTGATCGTGGCCGGTCTCGGCGCCCGGCACGAAGTCTTGCATCGACCAGGCGCGGACGACCTGGATGAACAGCGCGTCCGACGGTGACGGAACCGGTGACGTGGTCGAGGTGTTGCTGCACGAGGTCGAGAGCGAGAGCGAGCTGTTCGTGATGCAGTACCCGCCCTCGGTCTTGGCCCACCCGAGGTAGGTCTCGGCGTACACCGCGCCGGACAGGTGATTGTGCAGGTCGCCGCCCTTGGGCACCGCGGTCAAGAACTGCTTCAGCGCCACCGGGTCGCTCTCGACCGCATCCATTTTGTCCGAAGCGGCCTGCTCGTCGTCGAGCGCGCACTCGGTCGCCGCACCGCAGTCGGCGTCCGGCGGGGGAGCGTCAGCCTGCGAGTCGGCCGGCGCGTCCGCGGGTGCGTCGGGCTCGATGCCGGCGTCCGACGCGTCGTCGGTGCCGGCGTCGGGCTGGGGCTGGCCCGACGAGCCGCTGTCGCCGCCGCCGCAACCCTGCACCAGACCGAGAACCAGCAGCCCACCGACGATGCCAAGACGATTCATACACGGACCTCGATGATGCGAAGGGGAAGGCGACAGCATAGCTCGGCTCGGGGCCCGTGGCGGCGTGACTGAGAGGCCGAGAAAGTATCGGTTCCTCGGCGCCGGCGCTGGCCTGCACGCGCGAGCCGTCCTGAGCGATGCGCGAGAGGTCCACCAAGTCCTGGCTCATGAGCAACGCCAGCACCTGCGTGACCAGGTCGTCGAACACCTCGGCGCTCGTGCTGCGGAAGTCGCTGAGCGTGTGGTGGTTGAAGAGCATCCGCCGCGAAACGCGCGTAGCGCGGAGGTCGGCGTGGCGGGTCGGCGTGTGACGGTGGTACGTCCGCGCAACTGCAAGCACCGGACGACAGCCATCGAGCTGAACGTCGTGTGAGTCTGGGAGCTGGCACCGATGGAAGGCGAGCCGCCGATCGAATGGGTCTTGCTCACCAACGAGCCAATCGACACCGCCGCCGAACTCGCCACCGTTGTCGACTACTATCGCAGCCGCTGGGTGATCGAGGAGTTCTTCAAGGCACTCAAGCAAGGATGCTCGCTCGAGAAACGACAACTCGAGTCGTACCAGGCGTTGAGCAATGCCTTGGCGGTGTTTCTCCCCGTTGCCTGGCGCCTCTTGCTCATGCGCTCGCTGGCCCGCGTTGCGCCCGAGCAACCAGCCACAACCATCTTGACCGAGCCGCAGTTGCTCGTCATCAAGTTCAAGCTTCGACTGCCAGTGGTGCCCAACACAATCGGGGATGCACTGCTCGCCGTCGCACGACTGGGGGGCCATCTGCGAAACAACGGCATGCCGGGCTGGCAGACCCTGGGAAAGGGCTACCAGAAGGTCCTCGACTACGAGGTTGGCTTCCGCGCTGCTCTAGCGTGCCGGAGATCCGATCAATCTTGAGCCCGTCGGGTGTCCCCCGTCGGGGACTTCGGAGCGTCGTCGCGAAGCGCGTCCTTTGTGGGGGTGTGCCTGAAGCGTCTCAAGGCATGAGCAGTGTGATCGCCGCGCGGAGCAGCGGCTCGGGCCGAGGCTCGACCCCGCGCCGGCGCAGCTCCTCGAGGGCGCGCTTTGCCTGCGTCGCCTTGAAGCCCATGTGCACCAAGGCGTACTGCACCTTCTGAAACGCGTCGCGCGCGGGCGGGGACGCAGGTGCGGCAGGCTCCGTCGGCACCGCAGGCTCCGCGGGCACCGCAGACTCCGCATGCTCCCCGGGGGCGGCGTCCCGGTCCGCCCGAGCCTCTTCGACCTTCCGAGCGACGTGCTCTTCGCCGAAGAACAGGCGTGCTTGGTAGGCGTTGTGAGCCGAGCAGAGCAAGCAGCAGTTCTCCACCGTCGTGGGCCCACCCAGCGCGAAAGGCTCGATGTGCTCGATGGTCAGGAAGCGTCTCTCCGAACAACGCCGCCCCTCGGCGTCAACGAAGGTGCACTGATCTTCATCTCGCTCCCGCACCGCGCGCTGGATGTCCACAGGCACGTGCCGTGAGCCCGGCTTCGTCTGCCGATGCTTGCGCGGCTTTCCCGCGCCCGACCGCCGCTTCGTCTCGACGGCGATGAGCTCGTCGATGGCCCTCTCGATGAGCGCCGCGAGGTCGCCGCTCGGAACGGCGTGGCTGAGCAAGTTCCGGGCGTGCTGGAGCTTGTGGCGCAGCGTGGCGCTGGCGGTGAACTCCACGCGGAAGGTCGTGGCGGAGAGCGGCTCGACCCGAGCCCGGGCCGTGGGCTCCGGCGGCGCTGGCGGCGGGCCCGAGTTACCTGCCCCGGACATTGTTGATAACTCCGCCTGGGCCGGTTCGGGCGCGCTCGACGTGAGGGTCGCCGGCACGTCGGGCCTGGGAAACAAGCGAGCCAAGAGCTCCTCGAGCTGCCGCTTGGACTTGCCCCGGGCCTCGGCGAGCAGCCGGTCGACGTTCTCTTCCGTGGGGTAGTTCGAGAGCTGGAATAGACCCGTGAGGTGAATGGAGCCGCTCGCGAGCTCGTCGAGAATCTGTGGGAAGCGCTGAGAGATGCGGGCGACCCGCATTCGCTTGGTCGCGCCGTCCTCGGAGTACCCGAGCCGCTCCACGCAGTACGCGAAGAGTGAGGAGCAGGCGTCCTGGAGGTAGAGCTGACGGCGGTCCAGTTCCAGCAGGTGATAGATGACGTCGGCTGCGGCCATGCGCTCGGCGCTGACAGCGGCCGTGAGGCGCTCGCGAAGCTCGCGATCGGAGATCGAAGAGAGAGCGTTCATGCTTTCTGGCATATCACGGGGATTTTCGACCCCGCCGCTGACACGCTGAGCGCGCTTCGAGCCTCCGGATGCTTCGCGAATCGTCGCGCGCGCGAAACACGCTCGGCGGGCATCGTCGTGCGATGGCGACGCAGTCAGCGACGCGCCTGACGAATTGCGAGAGCGTGTCGCTCGTAAGTGCGTCAACACAAATCGACGTGACTGTGCGCTTTCGTCCGTGTCGCCCAGCGCTGGGACGCTGCCTGCACGCCCCCAACAAAGGACGCGCTTCGCGACGACGCTCCGAAGTCCCCGACGGGGGACACCCGACGGGGTGGGCGTGCACGGGATGCCCTCTGTGGTCTTTGTCAGCGGCAGCGCCGTGGGCAAGGAACCGCGCCTCGAGCGCTGCTCTTTGCCGCGCTGTCTCGCTATCGAGCGCATGAGCGTGCGGGATGGAGCTGAAGCCCTGCGGCCTGCCCATGTCAGCCATGGCAACTGCTGCGGCAGATCCAGCAACGGACCCACGAGCCTCACCCCGGGTCACGGCGCGGCAGGCGCTCTTTCAGCGTCGTTCCTTGCCAACGCCCCGGAAGGGCCGCGAGCGGCCCCGCCCGCGACCGCCGGCGGCAGGCGAAACTTTCACAGCCTCTGAACCGGCGCTGCCCGCGGCTCATGCCACGCTGCGCTTGCCCTGGAGCGTGGCGACGAGCCCGCGGGGCTCGTTCGCGACCAAACTGAAGCGCCAGCCCTGAGCGGCCGCCACCCGCGCGACGATCGCGAGCCCGAGGCCCTGGCCAGCGGTCGCGCGCGAGCGTGCCTGGTCACCGCGCTCGCCGCGGGCCACGACCCGCTCGCGCTCCTCGTTGGTCAGGCCGGGGCCGTCGTCGAGCACGCGCAGCACGAAGTCGTCGCCCTGCACGTCGAGCACGACGGCCACGTGCCCCCCCGCCTGGTTGTAGCTCACTGCGTTGCCGACCAGGTTCGTGAGTGCCTGCTCGGCGAAGGTTGGATCGGCGACCACCCGCAGCGGTTCGTCGCCCGTCGCGCACTCGAGCTGCACCTCGTGGCGTGCGGCCAGGCTCCGATGCCGGGCGACGACCCGGGTCACGAGCTCGGCGAGGTCCAAGCTCACCTCGACGCGCTCGCCGGCGTCGAGCTTGGCAGTCATCGCGAGCCTGCCGAGCAGCGACCCCAGGTAGTGGGCTTCGTTCATCGCTTGGCGCACCACCAGTGGATCGTGCGCTCGTTCGAGTGCGGCCAGGTGCCCCTGCAGCACCGTGAGGGGCGTCGCGAGGTCGTGCGAGGTGTTCTCGACGAACTCTCGCAGGTCACGCTCTCTGGCCGACAGCTCGACGTGCTGCTCGCGCACCGCTGTAGCCGCGTCGTGGAAGGCGCGCGCAAGCTCGCCGAGCTCGTCGGCGTCGGTCGCTGCCGGAGGCACCTGCGCCGTGTCGCCGCGAAAGCGCCGGACCGCCGCGGTCAGCGCGAGGATGCGCCGGATCAGCGGGGCGATGCCCAAGAGCACCGCCACCAGCGCCAGCATCACCGGGATCACCACCGGAGGCGCGAAGAGCGGTGGCTGGGCCGGGCGCGTGACGGCGAACGCGGTGGCACACGGCCCGCTGCCCCACGGCATGGCGACCAGCACTTCGCGTCGCTGGCCGGCGGTGCGCGCGGCCAGCGGGCTCCCTCGCGCGAGGGCTGCGACGAGATCCGGGGGCGCTTCGGGTGCGGGACTGCCGGCGTGGCGCCCGTCGCGATCGAGCAGCGAGATCTCCACCTGGTCGGTGACCGCGCGACCGAACAGCCGGCTGCCCGCGTGGCGCGGCAGGGTGAGCGTCAGCCGGGTCGACTCGCCGCGCTCGCACGCTGCGCGCAGATCGGGGGTGCCGCGAGCCAGCATGCCGGCGGCCACCAGCTCGTCGTCCGCGCGCTGAGCCAGCCCGCGCAGCCCCAGCGCCGAGGCCACGATCAGCGGCGCGGCGACCCCGAGAGTCGTCAGCGCCAGGCGGAGGCGCAGCTTCAAAGGTCCGCTCCGCGCATGCGATAACCCGCGCCCCACACCGTCTCGATCATGGACGGGTCGCCCAGCTTCTTTCGCAGCCGCGAGACGTGCACGTCGAGGGTCCGCTCGGTGGCCTCGCGATCGGGGTCGAGCACGTGGGCGAGCAGCCAGGCGCGCGACAGCGGCTTGCCGGCCTTGCGCACCAGCGCGACGAGAAGGTCGAGCTCGACCTTGGTCAGCTCCAGGCGCCGGCCATCCATGCGAGCCTCGCGCGCTTCGGTGTCGATCTCGAGGGCGCCCCAGCGCAGCGTCGAGTCGCGCTGCAGGGTGGGGCGCCGCAGCCTGGCGCGGAGGCGCTCGAGCAGCTCCTCCGGCCAGAAGGGTTTCGTCACGTAGTCGTCGGCGCCGAGCTTCAGGGCGCGCACCTTGTCGCTGCTGTCCTGGCGCGCGCTGAGCACCAGGACCGGAACCTCCGAGATCTCGCGCACGTGCGCGAGCACGTCGAGCCCGGGGACCTCGGGCAGCATCAGATCGAGCACGATCAGCGTCACGTCGGCCAGGTCCTCCGCGGTGGGCAGGCGACCCTTCTTCCACCAGACGGTGGAGTAGCCCTCGCGCTTCAGGTGATCGACCAGCTGTCGCCCCAGGGCTTCGTCGTCTTCGATCAAGAGCACGCTGGGCACGGGACCTCATCTTACCCCCGTGCACCTGAAGTGAAGCTGAAGCTCGCGCTTCAGGAGTGCTTCAGGGATCTGCGCTATTCATCGTTTCCGTGTCTCGCGCTTCCGCCGCCCTCGGCATCTCGGTCGCTTCCGCGCTTTGGCTGGCGACCGCGCCGGCGCGGAGCCAGAAGGTCGAGATCCAGGCCCCGGCGGAGCGCCGTCCGGTGATCACGCCGCCGCGCCTGCTCGCCGACTCTGCGGCCACCTACCCGAAGCGCGCGGTGGAAGACGGGGTGACCCAGCCGGTCGCGGTGATCTTGATCCTGGAGATCGACGCGACCGGGAAGGTCACGGGCACCACCGTCGCGGGAGCCGGCGGTCACGGCTTCGACGAGGCCGCCTCGGAGGCCGCGCTTCGCCTCCGCTTCGAGCCGGCTCGACGCGGCGACACCCCAGTGGCGGCGAAGATCCGGTTCCGGTACCTCTTCTCTCCGCCGCCTCTGGCCCTGTCCGGCCGAGTCGTCGACTCGAAGTCCGGCGAGCCCATTGCCGGCGCAAAGATCCTCGTGCGCGGGAGCGACGGCACCAACCACGAGCTGACCTCGGATGCCCAGGGTCGCTGGACAGCGCCCGCCTCGGCTGCCGGGCGCGGGCGCGTGTCGGTCACGCGCAGCGGCTACGACGAGCAACAGGTGCCGTTCGAGCTTCTTCCGGGCAAAGAGACCGTAGTCGCCATCGAGCTCGCACGGCACGTCGAGCCCGAGCCGGCGCCGGCGCCGGACGAAGTCGGAGTGACCGTTCAAGGCGAGCGGCCGCCGCCGGCCCGGGTGAGCATGACCCGGCAAGAGGTGCGGCAGTTGCCCGGGGCTTTCGGCGATCCGTTCCGCGCCATCGAGGCCCTGCCCGGCGTGACCCCGGTGTTCTCGGGGTTGCCGTTCTTTTACGTGCGCGGCGCTCCACCGGGCGACGTGGGCTACTTCCTCGATGGTGTTCGCGTGCCCTACCTGTATCACTTGTTGATCGGCCCATCCGTGGTGCAGCCCGCGCTGGTCGAGCGCGTGGACCTCCACCCCGGGGGCTATCCGGCACGGTTCGGGCGCTACGCCGGGGGCATCGTCTCGGCCGAGACCACGCCCCCGCAGACCGAGCTTCACGGCGAAGGGAACCTGCGCTTGTTCGACGCGGGTGCGTTCGTCGAGAGCGGCTTCGCGGGCGGCCGCGGAACGGTGGCGCTCGGTGCTCGCTACTCGTACACGGCGGCGCTGCTGTCGGCGATCGCGCCGGACCTGGTCCTCGACTATCGCGACTTCCAGGCGCGCGTCAGCTACGACGTCACTTCCCGAGATCGCGTCACCGCCTTCGGTTTCGGCGCCTACGACCTGCTCGCGCAAGAGCGCGACAGTGGGCTCGACGTGCTCTTCGGCTCCGAGTTCTATCGGCTCGATCTGCGCCACGAGCACGCGTTCGACTCGGGATCGGTCGCGACGGCGGTGACGCTCGGGTACGACCAGATCCACCCGCCGGGCACCGAACGCAACGTGACCGACCGCTCGATCGCGGCCCGCACTGCTTTCCGCAGCAAGGCCGGCGCAGGTGCCACGCTACGGGGCGGGGCCGACGTCGCGCTCGACGCGTTTCGCACCGCCAAGGCGCCCTACGGCGATCCGGACGACCCCCGCGTGCGCGAGTTCGACGAGACGTTTCCGTCCCGGAACGACCTGGTCGCCGGAGTCTGGCTCGACGTCGTGCTCGACGTGACCGACGGCATCGAGGTGGTCCCGGGGCTGCGCCTGGACCGCTATCAGTCCGGCTCGGCCACGGCCTTCGCCATCGACCCGAGGCTCTCCGCCCGCTTCGAGGTGACCCCGGACCTCAGGCTCATCCACGCCTACGGCATCGCGCACCAGCCACCCGCCTTCATGGTGCCGCTGCCCGGCTTGAACCCCGCGGGGCTCGAGGGCGGGTTGCAGACGGCGTTCCAGACCAGCGCCGGCGTGGAGTGGGACCTGCCAGAAGACGTGGTCGCGAGCGTCACGCTGTTCAACAACGTATTCTTCGACATGAGCGACGCGCTCGGCAGCGGTACCGAAGACGAGGGCCCGTTCACCGAGCTCGACCAGCGGAGCTTGGGGTCGGCCTACGGTCTCGAGCTCTACGTCCGGCGCCGGCTGACCAAGAAGCTCGGCGGACTCTTGTCCTACACGCTCTCTCGCTCCACCCGCAGCTTCGAGCGAAGCTCGGCTCCCAGCGCCTTCGATCGCACCCACGTCGTCAACGCCGTGCTGAGCTACGACCTGGGTCGCTCGTGGCGAGCCGGCACGCGCGGGTTGTTCTACACGGGCACGCCCGTGCGTGACACGCTCGGGGGCGACGTGGAGCGGAATCCGCCGTTTTACCGGATCGACCTGCGCTTCGAGAAGCGCTGGACGTTCGGCAAAGCGACGTGGCTCTCGTTCGTGGCCGAGGGGATGAACGTCACGCTCAGCAAAGAGACGGTCGGCGACCGTGAGATTGGGCCGATCACCATCCCGAGCGTCGGCCTCGAGGGAGGGTTCTGATGACGAAGTGGTTCCGACTCGGCGCGAGCCTGGTCGCCTGTGGCGCCGCAGCGCAAGCCTGCCTGCCCGGCGAGACGCGGCCGCCTCCGGGTGGCCTGACGGTGACGGCCACCGCCGATCAGCCCGTGGTCACGGGGCTCACGACGGCAGACGGCTGGAAGGTGCGCTTCGATCGCTTCGTGATGTCGCTGGGCTACGTGTCACTCGACCGCGACGATGCCTGCGACACCTATGCGGGCGCGAACTACGGCCGCCTCCTCGACTTCGTGCGGTCGTCGCCGCAGCGCGTGGGCGCGGTCTACGCGGTGGGGGACTGTCAGCTCGGGTTCCGAGTCCCGGAGCCGCCGTCCAGCGCCGTGCTGGGTGAAGGGGTCACGGCGGGCGACCTGGACTTCATGCGCGCGGAGAGCAGCGACAAGTACGCCACCGACGCCGGCATCACGCTCCGCGTGGCGGGAGCGGCCGAGAAGGGCGGTACGACCAAGACCTTCGACTGGGCGTTCCGGCGCGCGCTGGTCTACGAAGACTGCGGGGTGGGCGGCGGGTCGCCGTCGATCTCCCTCGCTTCGGAGGCGAGCGAGACCCTCGACCTCTTGATCCGGGGGCAAGCGCTGTTCCAGACCGACCTGGACGACCAGAGCGCGGAGCTCCGGTTCGAGCCCTTCGCACGCGCGGACGACGAGCACGGCGACGGCGACGGAAACGTGACCCTGGACGAGCTCGCGGCGCTACCGCTCGGCGAGCTCGGCAAGGCGAGCGGACCGTGGGCCACCGACACCACCAAGTGGAAGAGCTTTCGCGACTACCTCTACCTCGGGCTGGTCCCGACCGTCCCGCGGTTTCGCGCCACGGGCCGGTGCTCGGTCCGCACGGGCTCGCCGAAACAGGGAATGGGCGGCCCGATGCACTGACGCGAGGCCGAGCCGCGACGCGGTCACGGGTCGAGGTGATCGCCGAGGTTCGCGGGAGGTCCGAGGGCCTTCATGCCCGCGGAGAGCGTGCTACGCTCGCGCAATGGTGAAGACGACCACGCCCGAGAAGAAGCCGCGCGCGACTTCGGAGGCGGAGGATTCCGTCGCCACCGACCGGGCGCTTCAGCCCGCGAACGCCAGGGGCTGGTCGTCGGCGCAGATCCTCGGCGTGCTGTGCGTCGGCCTGGCCGTGGGCGGCTTCGGCGGTTACACCGCGCGAGGCAGCGGCAAGGCGACGGCGGCAGCGCCCGCGCCCGTCGAGACCGTTGAGGGGCCGCGGGTCGATCCATCGGCGGCGGTGGCGGCGGCTCCGGCTGCAGCGGGGGCCGACAAGTTCGGCAGGCCCCCGGGCGACGAGCACTTCGGTCACGACCACCCACCGGGGCAAGGCGCGCCGGGCGCCGCCCCGGCGCCGGCTCCCGCGCCGGGCCCGGACGGCAAGGACTCCTTCGGTCGCGAGCCTGGCAACGAGCACTTCGGTCACAATCATCAGTGATTCATCCGACAGGCGGCACCACTGCGAGCGGCTCTGCTGGTGTGACGCCGGGTACGTTGCCGACGCGCCACATGCCCGCCGCGCTTGCGCCCCTCAGGCGCAATGCTGCGGAAGTTAGCTCAGTGCAGCGTGAAGGCCACCCCGATGCTGGGGTAGAGGTAGCTGTACTTCGCGGTCGCCCCGCCCGCCTCGGCGCTGACCGACGAGTAGATCACGCGCCCGAACGGTCCGATGCTCCACTGATTGGAGATCCAGAAGTCGTAGCCGGCGCCGAGCCCGAACATCGTTCCGGTGGGGTCGTTGCCACCGCTCTGGCCCGAGTCGCTCACGAAGTCGACGGCCGCGAAGCCGACCAAGCCCTGGAAATGCAGCCCCTCGTGCGGGTTCAGGTACCAGTCCGCGAACAGGGCGAGACCCGCGAAGAGCATCGAGCCCTTCCAGGTCGACTCGGCGCCGCCCACTTCGTACGTCGGGTCGGTGGTTCGGTTTGCGATGAGCGCGCCGCCGATGGCCAAGCCGTCCACCGGCGAGCCGCCGATGAGCAGGTCGAATCCGGACTGGAAGCCGCTCCACTTCGGGTCGGAGGGGGCGTCCAAGCTCAACATGAGCGGACCGCCGTTCAAACCGATCCGGAAGAAGAAGCCGTCGTGAGTGCGCGCGCCCCCAGCGTGAGCGTCCGCCTCCGGCGCTGGTGCCGGACCCGGTGCCGGTGCGGG
>JACPVJ010000177.1 GCA_016191785.1 Myxococcales bacterium
CTGCCGCCGCCGGCGCCGGCCGCGCCCCCGCTGCCGGCGCCGCCCGTGCTCGCGCCCCCGCTTCCGGCAGCGCCACTGCCGCCGGTCCCTGGATCGGGGCTCTGGCCTTCCTCGCTGCTACAGCCGAGCGCGAGCAGGCCCGCGACGGACGCGGCGAACAGGCGGAGCATGGACCAGGATTATACGAGGTCTCGCTGGTAGAGCCGGTACTTCTTGTAGATCTCGCCGCCCATGAACTTGATGCCGACGTTCACCGCCGCGTTGTCTTCGAGGGTCCAGGACAGCTCCCCCCAGCGAACCCCGATCTTCTCGGCCGATCGGTGCATCTTCGCGTACAGGCAGATGCTGAGCGCGCCGTACTTCTTCACGCCCCGGTACTTCTTCCGGATGCCCAGGATGATCAGCCGCGCCGACTTCGGCCCCTTCACCTTCAGGCGATAGAGCAGCTTCGGGAGCCCGAGGGGGAAGAGCTTGCCGTGCAGGTCTCCGATCAGCTCGTTGATGTTCGGCAGCGCGAGGGCCACCGCCGCCGGCTCGCCGTCGATGTCGGCGATGTAGGTCAGCTCGGGGATCAAGATCGGCTTGAGCTCACTCGCCATCTTGCTGAGCTCGGTCTCGGTGAGCGGCACGAAGCCCCAGTTGTCGCTCCAGGCGTCGTTGAAGACGTCCATGATGATGCGGACGTCGCGCTCGACGTGGCTTTTGTCCACGTGGCGCAGCTTCACCTCGGGCATGGCGTCGACGTCGGCCATGGCCTTCGCGGCGCGCTTCGGCACGTCGCCCACGGTGTAGCGCCAGGCATACAGGTCCTTGATCTTCTCGAGGCCGGCCTGCTCGATCAGCGCGCCCTGATAAGCGCGGTGATGTGGCATCAAGATCATCGGTGGCGTGTCGAAGCCGTCGATCAGGCACCCGATCTCTTCGTTGATGTTGAGGGACATCGGGCCGCGCATCTGCTTCATGCCCCGACGCGCCAGCCACTTCGCCGCGGCGTCGAGCAACGCCTTGGCCACCTCGGGGTCGTCCACCGTGTCCAGGAAACCGAAGAACCCCACGTCGTCTTTGTAGCGCTCGAGGTGCGCACGATCGACCTGCGCGCTGATGCGGCCGACGCACCAGCCGTTCTTGTAGGCGGTGAAGGTCGTGGCCTCGGCGTGCTCGAAGAACGGGTTCTTCTTGCTCAGGCGCTGCTCCAGATCGAAGTCGAGCGGGCGCACGTAGTTCGGGTCGTCGCGGTAGACGTAGTCGACGACGTCCAAGAAATCTCTGAGTTTGCCCCCGATGGGCGTTTCGCTCACTTCCACGGACATGGCGCGCGAGATAAGGCGCTGCGCGCCGGGGAGTCAACCGCGCGGGCGGCGCCGACCGAGCGCGAGAGCAGCGAGCGCAAAGAGGCAGGCGGAAAGCCCGACGGACTCGTGCCCCGACGTTCGGCAGCCACACCCCGAGTCCTCTTCGGTGGTGCCCCCGCTCACGCCGGGACCCGCGTCCTCTTTGCCGATCGAGGCCCCGGTGCCCGGCCAGCCCGCGCCGCTGCCGCCCGCCCCCGCGTGGCCCGCCTGACCGCCGGCGGGGACACCCGCCTCGCCGCCGCTCGCGGTGCCGCCGCCGCTGGGCGCGCCGCCCCCACCCGAGGGCGAGCCCCCGCTGCCGCCGGCGCCGCCGCTCCCCGACGGGTACGCACACTCGCACCAGTTGGACAGGTGCCCGTTGTTCGCGCCGCACGGGTAGGGGTTCTGCGCTTCCTTCGAGCACCCCGTGCCGGCGCCGAAGCGCGCGGTGCACAGCATGCCCGCCGCCGCGCAGTAGGCCGTGCACCCCGCGCCGTTGTCGTACACGCCCGCGCAGGTGGTCGGGGTCTCGGCACAGACTTGATACGCCGCGACCGCGGCGATGCCCGCGCACGGACCGGGCGGGCCCGCGTCCGCTCCGGTGTCGCAGCTCTTCAGCACGAAGACCGTCTCGTCGGCGGCGTCGCTCTTGCCGTCGTCCCCGTCGAGCACGAGCCGGCAGCTCCCCCCGACGGCGCAGTACACGCTGCCGATCACCACCTTGGTGCAGCCGTCGCCCAGGGTCTGGTTCACGCTCTTCTTCTGCGTGCCGCCCTTGTCGTCGTAGAGCACGTAGTCGGCGTCGTTGGTGCGGTTGACCGACGCGCGGAAGCTGGTCGTCACTTCGTACATGCCCGCGGTGGTGATCTTGGGCTGCCAGAGGGCCTTGCCCTTGCGCGTGCCGTCGCCGACGTACGCGCTCAGGTAGCGGTAGTTGCCCTTGCAGGCCCCCACGCTGTGGCTCACCCAGTTCTCGGGCTTCACCTCCGAGTAGCCCGAGCCCGGCGTGTCGTTGTCGACGCTGACCTTCTGACCCACCGGGCAGGCGAGGGCCGGCGCCGAGAGCGAGAGCGCGAAGAGTGCGGCGGCCTGGGCGCGCATCCGCGTCAGGATAGCACGCTCAGATCACGCCGTACTTCTTGCCGACCTTCTCGAAGGCTTCCAGGCCGCGATCGAGGTGTGCCTTCTCGTGGGTCGCCATGTAGCTGGTGCGCAGCATGGCGTGCTTCGGCGGAACGCCCGGCGAGATGAACGGGTTGGTGTAGATGCCGTACTCTTCCAAGAGGTCCCGCCACATCATGATGGTGCGCAGATCTTCCCGGATGTAGATCGGAATCACCGAGGTCTGGGTGTGACCGAGGTCGAAGCCCAGGCTGCGCAGGCCGTCGCGCATGTACTCGAAGTTCTGGCGCAGCTTGTCGATGCGCCAGCTCTCTTCGTTCATCAGCTCGAAGGCGGCCATGGCTGCTGCCACGTTGGGGGGCGCTGCGGCGGCGGCGAACAAGAAGCTCGGCGCGAAGTGGCGGATGTAGTCGAGCACCTTGCGCTCGCCCACGAGCCAGCCGCCGATGCTGGCCAACGACTTGCTGAAGGTGCCGCCCATCAGGTCGACCTGGTCCGAGAGGCCGAAATGGTGGGCCGTTCCCCGGCCACTCGGGCCGATCACGCCCAGGGCGTGGGCGTCGTCCACGAACAGGCGGGCGCCGTGCTTCTTCACGATCGGCACCAGCTCGTCGAGCTTGGCGATCTCGCCTTCGGCGCTGAACACGCCGTCGGTGACCACCAGCGCGCCTTCGCCGGCGTCGACCTTCTCCAGCGCCTTGTCGAGGGACTCGGCGTCGTTGTGGCGATAGCGGACCAGCCGCGCGCCCGCCGACTGGCCGAGGCGCACGCCGTCGTAGAGCGAGGCGTGGACGTTGCGGTCGATGACCGCGACGCTCTTCTTGTTGCTGAGCAACGCCGAGCAGGTCGCGATGTTCACCTGGTAGCCGGTGGTGAACACCAGCGCGCTCTCTTTGCCGAACCAGGCCGCCAGCTTGTCCTCGAACTCCTCGTGCAGCTTCATCGAGCCGTTGACCAGGCGCGAGCCGGTCATGCTGGTGCCGAAGCGATCGATGGCGGCCTTGGCGGCCTCGCGCACCTTGGGGTGGGTGGTCAGGCCCAGGTAGTTGTTCGAGCCGAACATCACCACGCGCTTGCCGTCGATCACGGCCTCGGGACCGTCGTTCAGATCGAGCGGGCGAAAGAACGGGTAGATCCCCATCTTGCGCGCGTTGTCCGCGGCGCTGAACTTGTAGGCCTTCTCGAACACGTCGCGGCCGCCGATGCCGCTGAGCGAGCTGCGCTCTTTCAGCGACTCTTTCATGTCCTCGGAGCCGAGCGAGCGTGCGGTCGGAGCCGGCTCGTGCACCGCGCTGCCGTTGGTCTTCTTGGCCCGCGGGGCGTCGTGCGTCGCGTCGACCTCGCCCATCGACTCGTCGATGGCCGGATCGATCGAGGGCAAATCGTGGCCGTGTTTCAGCACGCTCCACGCCGCCTTCATCCGCGAGGGCGCATCCATCAGGCCTTCGGCGGCCTTCATCACGCGGTCGTCGGAGACCCAGCGCATCACAGCCGGGCTCAGGAGGATCCGTTTGCCGCGTTCCGAGATCTTGTCTTTCAGTCCCATCAGGGATGCTCCTCACCCGAGCGGTCCACGCCGCGGAGCGCGCTTCGGGCGGCCAGTCAGTACGTTACGACCCCGGTTTCGTCAATCACGCGGGAACTGGTCAGGCCAGGCGCTGTCGCCAGCCTCCCCGAGGGTCACCTTCTCGAGGCACAGGCCCTCGGGTGGAGCGGTCATCCCCAGGTCGTCGCGGGCGCCGCTGGCCAGGGCGCGGCTGACGGTGCCCGGCGGCAGCCGACTTCGCCCCACGTCGACCAGCGTTCCGGCGATGATCCGCACCATCTTGTAGAGAAAGCGGTTCCCAGTCACCACGATGTCCAGGCCGCCGTCGGCGGGACGCACGTGCGCGCTCAGGATGTGTCGGCGGGTGTCCACGCGGGGATCGCCGGCCGCGCGGAACGCGCGAAAGTCGTGCTCACCCACCAGCGCTGCGGCCTCGCCCTCCATGGCCTGCTGGTTCAACCTCTCGGTGATGCGCCAGGTGAAGCGTGACCGGAACGGATCGCGGACCACGCTCTCGAGGAGCGAGTAACGGTAGGTCTTGGTCCGGGCATGCGAGCGCGGATCGTAGCCGACAGCGACGCGCGCGGCGCGCACCACCGCGATCTCGTCGGGGAGGTGCCGCGCCAGCGCGAGCGCCCAACCGCGCGGCGGGATGTCGAGCGCGGTGTCGAAGGCCACGCACTGCGCGCGCGCGTGGACGCCGGCGTCCGTGCGGCTGACCCCGCGCACCAGAGATCCCGACGGGTCGATGGCGCGCACCGCGCCGTCGAGCTCGCCCGCCACGGTGCGGGCCTCGGGCTGACGCGCGAACCCAGAGAACGGCCCGCCGTCGTAGGCGACGCCGAGCAGCACGCCGAACGCGGGTGCGGCCACTCAGCCCGCGGCCGCGTCGCTGGTGCCGCCGGTGCCGCCGGTGGTCGAGCCGTCGCTGCCGCCGCTGCCGGCCGCTCCACCGCTACCGCCCGAGCCGCCGCCGCCGCCCGAGTCGCCGCCGCCCGAGCCGCCTCCGCCGGGGGTTGCCGTCGTGGCAGTGCCGGCTTGGGTGACGCAGCCCTCGGCCGCCGCTGCCTTGCGTGCTGCCAGGTCGGAAGCAGAGGCGTCGGACACGTCGTAGAGCGGAAGGTCGGGGCAATTCGGCGTCATGCCTTCGTCGTCGCCGCAGCCCCAGGTGACGGCGAGCCCCACGAAGACGCTGGCTGCGAGCGACATCGGACCTTGCCACTTGGGAGCGCGCATCACTTACCTCCGCCCTTCGGGACGAAGTTCATCGGAACTTGAGTGTCGACGCAACCCCCCTGCGGCGCGGGGAAGCTCGCGGAGCGGAACATCCCGACGACGCACGAGGCCACGCCGGGATCGCCCAGCGCGTTGCTGGCGACGCCGGCGCTGCAGACCTGGCCGGTCGGGCCCACCCGCACGCTGATCACCAGGCGGCCTTGAAGGGTCGCGTTGTTGCGGAGCCCGCGCTCGTAGCACCCCCGGGCCGCGCCGGCCTTGGCCGCCAGCGCAGACTGAAGGGCGGCGGTGGCGCTGCCCTTGCACTCGCCGGTGCACACTCCGGCCCCCACCGGGCCGACCTTGCCGACCGGCTTTTTGCCGGCGTCTTCCTCGACCGGCGGCGGGGGAGGCGGCGGGGGCGGCGGCTGCTCGAAGACCGTGGGCGGAGGCGGAGGCGGCGGGGGGGCGGAGGCCTGGGGCTGCGGATCGCCGCTGCCCTTCAGCTTCCAGAAGATCAACCCGCCCATCAAAAGCAGCATCACCACGGCTGCTCCGATGAATGCTCCGTTTCCCCCTTTGGGCGGGGGCGCCACCGATTGGGCCATCAATTTCCTCGAAACGGTTCCGGCAATATAGTCCAGCCCGCGCGCCCGCGGCGAATAAAAACTTCAGCCTTTTCCCGACTTTGGGATGCTGAACATGGAAACCGCTGTGTCCCCCCACTGCCGCACGTCGTCCGGCTCGAAGGGGAAGCCCTCCGGAGCCGGTAGTGGCTCGCGAGCCGGATGCTCGATCACCAGCCGGCACTCGTCGGCCAGATCGAGCGATGCGAGCAGGCGCCCCACCGCGCGCAGGGCGGTGGACATGTCGGCCCAAGGCGGGTCGGCGAAGATCAGGTCGAACGGGCCGCTGCCGGCGAGCGAAGCTCCGACGCGCTCGACCGTCGAAACCAGGACCCGGCTCTCTCGGGTGAGGCCCAGGGCCTCGAGGTTCTGGCGCATCACTCCGGCAGAGGCGCGGCGCGCCTCGACGAACACAGCAAAGCAGGCCCCCCGTGAGAGCGCCTCGATCCCCAGTGCGCCGGTCCCGGCGTAGAGGTCCAGGGCTCGCGCGCCGTCCAAGTCCCCCAAGATCTGGAACAGGCTCTCGCGGACCCGATCGGTGGTCGGCCGAGTGGCCTCCCCCTTGGGCGCGCGCAGAACGCGGCCGCCCAGCCGCCCGCCGATGACCCTCATAGGGCCATCAGAACGCGACGTTCACGCGGAGCTCGCCGCCGCGGGGCCCGAGACCGAGCATCGGCTGCACCCGGGCCGGCTTCGCGCTCTTCGCCTTCTCGTCCCCGCCGCTCACCAGCAGGTACGCGCCCACCCCCGCGAGGACCGCGCCCACGGGCGTGAGTACCCAGAACAAGGTCTTGTCCCGCTTGTTTCGGTCGCACACGTCGACGACCTTCTCTTCGCCTTTCGCCTCGGCGTACTTGCAGGTGTCCTCGCCGTCCGGCACCACGTTCTTGCGGTAGTCCTCGTAGGCGCTGTCCTTGATCTGGCCGAGGGTCTGGATGCCGAAGTAGCCCCCGGTCAGCATCAGCGCGCCGCCCACGCCGACCCCGATGTAGCCCAGGATCTTGCTCGTGCCGCCCGTGCCGGCGTCGCCGGTCGGATCGCCGTTGCCCGGCTTTCCCGCGGCCGCCGGGGTGGGGTTGAGGGTGACCTCGGCGCTCGAGCCCGCTCGAACCGTGACGGTGCCGACCGCGTCGTTGAAGCCTTCGGCCTTCACCACGATCTTGTGCTCGCCGCTCGGCAGCGTCAGCTCGGTCCGCCCGTCGGTGACCGTACCGGCTTCTCGCCCGTCCACGAACACCTTGCCACTCACGTTGCCGGCGCTGACCACCACGACGCCGCTCGCCTCGCCCGTCAGCTTGCCGAAAGCGTCGGACGCGATGCCCATCAGGGAGTCGTCGGACGGGTCGGTCAGGTTCGAGGCGTACTTGATCTGCACGTCTTTCTTCTGCTCGCCGTTCTCCCAGAGGCGCAGGACGGCCACGACCTCTTTCCTGCCGCCCTTGGCCAGCGTTCCCCAGATGTAGCGATTCGAGCCGACCTTCTCGCTGATCTTCTTCTGGCAGCCCGCGTCCGGAGGAATGGGACAGCCGAGCGCCGCCGTCATCACCTCGAGCGAGAAGTCCCCCTTGGCGAGCGCCCAACCGTCGGCGCGGGTGATGGCCCGCTTGAGCGCGATCGTCAGGGCTTGGGCCTGCTCGAAGGCGTCGTCACTACCGATGGCCAGCACTTGTACGCTGGATTTGGACTGAGCCGAGGCGGAGATTGCCGTGAGGAGCAGGCCGAGGGCCAAGAGCACGGCGGGGAGCGTGCGTCGCATCGAGCCGAAGGATACTACGTTTCTATCTTCGTCCACATCTGCCGACGCATCTTCTGCCGACCCTTGTCTTTGTGCGTGATGATGCGGGCTGCCCCCCAGGCCGCGAGCAGCTGGCCCTCCTGCCCCAGCGCCGGGAGCACCGTCGAACCCACCAGGTAAGTGCCGGGGATGGGGCCGCGGATCGGCTCGCCGCCGAGGTCGAGGTAGCCCGCGGGCTCGACGTTCCAGAGCCATTGCATCGGCTCCGGTCCGGGCGACGTGCCCGACAGGTGGATCCGGTCCATCTCGCGCGGCGCGCCGCGGCTGTTGTCGATCAGCGGCAGCCCGTCGTGCGGGGAATCGATGACCAAGACGTGTGGGTCCAGGAACGGCAGGTGCTCGCGCAGGGTGGCCATCACCGCCTCGCGGGCCTCGAGCACGGTCAGCGGCCCCCGCAGCGGGAGCACCGTCTCGGCGACCAGCGTGCTCTCGTCGTCGGGGCCGTCGAGCCGCTGTAGATGCACGGCCGGGCGGCGCGGGTCGGGGTGCGCGCCGGCGCGCGCGGTCAAGAAGGCCTCGACCCCCAGCGGGTCGGGGAGCGCGCGCTTCTTGACCACCAAGCTCACGACGAAGCGGCCGGCGCTGGCCGTGAGGCGTGGCCAGTCGCGGCGTGCGCCCGGGCTGATGCCCTCGCCCCCCGACAGCTCGGCGATCGCCTCGCCGGACAGGTCGGTGACCACGGCGCTCGTCCCCGTGATCTCCTCTTCGCCCTCTTCGCGCACGCCCGCGATCTTTCCCATTCTGAGCACCAGCGAGGCCGCGCGATCGCCGAGTCGGCATTCCCCGCCGTGGGCCTCGATTCGCTCGAGCAGGAACTCTTCCAGCTCGTCCTCACCCCGCTCGAGCGCCTGGATGCCCCGGGTCCACGAGCCATGCAGCCGAGCCAGCGCGAGCGGCGGAAGGTAGTCCCCGCTCGCCAGCAGGCTGCTGGCGAAGAGCGGGGGCAAGGTCACGATCTCGCGATACGGGTGGCCGATGGGGAACTTCGAGAGCAGGTCCGTCTCGGCGCCGCGCACCAGCGGCAGCGTGCTCGCCGCGCGCCGCGTCTCGATGCGCTCCCACAACGTGCCCGGTGGCCAGACCGCGTCCTTCTCGAAGACGGCGTCCACCGCGGCGTTGATCGGCGCGATCGTGGCGTAGAGCTCGTCCACCAGCTGGCGCACCTCGGGGAACTCTCGGTCGACCTCGCGCTGGAACAGCTCCATCTCTGGCGGTACCTCGAGGTGGCGCCCCCCGCTCGAGACCACGAACATCGGATCGAGCGGGGTGGCCATCCGGCGAAAGCGCGGGCTCTGCGCCAGCTCGTGCAAGAGCCGCGACCAGAGCGGGCTCGATCCGAAGAGCAGGGTGAAGGCGCGACGCTTCAGCC
The DNA here is from genome assembly GCA_016191785.1 of Myxococcales bacterium. Classification (GTDB taxonomy): domain Bacteria; phylum Myxococcota_A; class Polyangia; order Polyangiales; family Polyangiaceae; genus JADJKB01. Next base: position 9,005 of record JACPVJ010000177.1, read on the forward strand.
GGAACCGCTCGTACTCGTAGCTCGGGGGGCGCTGCCCCTGGCCCAAGAGCAGGACCCGGAAGTCGCGCCGGGCCAAGAGCGAGGCTGCCGAGAGGGCACCGAGCGAGCGCCCGAGCACGACGACGTCGAAGTAACGTGCGGTCACGTGAGCCCCGCGGAAACCCGACTCAGCGCCTCGACCATCAGCACGTGCTCTTGCTCGAGGATGCGCTGGGTCAGCGTCTCGACCGTGTCGCCGTCGAGCACCGGGACCGCGCGCTGCGCGATGATCGGACCGGTGTCCACCCCTTCGTCGACGAAGTGCACCGTGCAGCCGGTGACCTTCACGCCGCGCTCCAGGGCTTGGGCCTGGGCCCGCACGCCGGGGAATGCTGGCAAGAGCGAGGGGTGGATGTTGATCACCTTCCCCGCGAAGGCGCGCAAGAAGACCGGCGTGAGCACGCGCATGAACCCCGCGAGCACCACGTGCTCGACCCCGGCGCGGGTCAGCACGTCGACCAGCTTCTGGTCGAAGGCCTCGCGGGTCGAAAACTCGCGGTGGGGGACCACGACCGTGGGTACACCGGCGCGCGCGGCGCGCTCGATCGCCAGCACGTCGGGCTTGTTCGAGACCACGACCCGCACGTGCGCGTCGAGTCGCCCTTCCGCCACGGCGTCCAGGATGGCCTGCAGGTTCGACCCGCTGCCCGAGACCAGGACGCCCAGCTCGAGCACGCGGCTCAGCCCTCCACCACGTCGACCGTGGCCTCGGCGCCCGGCCGGGTCTCGACGATCTTGCCCATCACCCAGGCTCGGTCGCCGGCGCTCTCGAGCGCCGCGAGCGCGCGTTCGGCGTCGCCCGGGGCCACGACCGCGATCAGTCCGACGCCCAGGTTGAAGGTGCGGCGCATCTCCGCCTCGTCGACCGGGCCCCCGCGCGCGATCAGATCGAAGACCGCCGGGCGCCGGTGCGAGAGCCGGATCTGGGCCGCGGTGCCCGCGGGCAAGACCCGAGGCAGGTTGCCCTCGATGCCGCCACCGGTGACGTGGCACAGCGCACGCAGCCCCGAGCCGAGGGCGGCGCCGAGACCGAGGCACGCCTTTGCGTAGATCTTGGTCGGCGTGAGCAGGGTGTCGCCCACCGACTGGTCGAGCTCTGGCAGCCGGGCGTCGAGCGAGAGCTTCATCTCGGTCTCGAGCACGCGCCGCGCGAGCGAGTACCCGTTGGAGTGCAGCCCGGTCGAGGCCACGCCGATCACCGCGTCACCCGGCTTCACGCGGGCCGGGCCCAGCACCGCCTGGCGCGACACCACGCCCACGCAGAAGCCTGCGAGGTCGTACTCGCCCTCGGCGTACATGCCTGGCAGCTCGGCGGTCTCGCCGCCAATCAGCGCACACCCGGCCTGGCGGCAGCCGTCGGCGATGCCCGCGATCACGCGCTCGGCCACGCTCACGTCGAGCTTGCCGCAGGCGAAGTAGTCCAGAAAGAACAGCGGCCGGGCGCCGGTGGTGAGCACGTCGTTGGCGCACATCGCCACCAGGTCGATGCCGATGCTGTCGTGCCGCCCGGTCGCGAACGCCACCTTCAGCTTGGTGCCGACGCCGTCGGTGCCGCTGACCAGCAACGGATCTTGGATCCCCGCTGGGAGCGCGCACAGCCCGGCGAAGCCGCCGACGCCGTCCACCACCTCGGCGATGCGAGTGCTCCTGGCCAGCGGCTTGATGCGCTCGACCAGGTCGTCGCCCGCGTCGATGTCCACTCCAGCGTCGCGGTAAGTGACGGCCATGGCGGCCTCATACACGGGATCGCCCCGGGGGGGGAGACGTCAGCCCTCGGCGGGGCGCAGCAGCCGCGCCAAGCCCCAGACGTTGAAGGCCGCGAAGCCCACGAACAACGCCACGAGCCCCAGCGACCAACGCGTGGTGGTGGGCGCCTCGCCGTCGATCAAGAGCCAGGCGTCGTTCGGCGCCTTGCCGCCGCTCGCGCGCGCGGCGGCCGCGGTCAGGCCGTCGTACCGGACGCCCGCCTGCGAGAACGGAATCATGCGCCCGACGAACGAGGTCGGCGGAACGAAGCGCGGGCCCTCCATGCCTTGGGGAACGCGGACCTGGACCCAGATGCGATCGTTGCCGGCGATGGGCGCGAGGCGATAGCTGTCGCCGCCTTCGAGCGGGCGCTCGTACCGAACCGCGCGCGTCGAGCCGAGCAGCGCCTCGCCCTGCACCCAGGTGTTTGCCAGGTCGGAGCGCGGCTCGAGCTCCGAGAGGTTGCCGAGCGCGGAGGGCGAGCCCTTTCGAAGCGCGTAGGTCACCTCGCCTCGGATCGCCCAGGCCATGCCCAGGGCGAGCAGCGTGGTCACGCTCATGGTGGCCAGCGTCAGCGTCCGACCCGGGCGGCGCGGAGCCGGCAGCGCCTCGAGCTCGGGATCGGGCTCGACCGGGAGCACCAGCGGCGGAAGCTCGGCGGCAGGTCGGCGGGTCATGGCAGGGTCGGACAGCCCGGGGGCTCGGAGGTTCCGGGGCGCCGGGACTCCCTGGATATACCGCGGATTTGCCCCGAGGTCCCGGGCGCCGGTCGCACCCTGTTTTCCGCCCTCCGCATTTCCGGCTAGGCTGGTCGCCCGAGCCCCGAATCCCCGGGCTCGCGCCGTCGCCATGGCTGCTCCCAAGAAGATCATCTGCCCCTCTTGCGGGTTCAAGAACAGCGCTCCGCTGCCCAACAATCGCTGCGTTTCCTGCGGCGCCAAGATCGAAGACCTGAAGCGCGTGATGTCGCGCCAAGAGGAGCTCGAGCGGCGCTATCAGCAGGAGGGGTTCAGCCTGATGTGGTTCACCATCGCGCTGGTGATCCAGGGGGTGCTGACCGCCGCCATCGTGATGGGCCTGCCGATGGTCGTTCCCGCCTTCGACTTCGAGGGCTCGGCCGGCATGCTGATCGCGATCCCGGTGTGGTTCATCGGTGGCCTGTTGATCGGCCTGATCTCTCCCGGCCGCACCTTCATCGAGCCGGTGGTCGCGGCCTTCTTGGTGGCGATCCCGACCGCCTTCCTGCTCTTGCGCGGGCAGACGGTGAAGACCATGCCCTGGTGGATGTACGTCTTGATGAGCGCGCTCGGGGTGTTCTTCACGCTGATCGGCTCCTACGTCGGCGAGCGCGTGCAGATGGGACCCGCGCCCAAGGCGGCGGACTGAACCGGGGCGCCGCGGCACTGGCAGCGGCGCTCGCGGCGGCCTGCCAGGGCGGTGCCGACGCGGGAGCACGCACCGAGGCAGATCGGCTCGTTCACGCCGTGCGCACGCTGCGCGAGGCGGACAACGCCGACAAACCCGCGCGCCTGGCCGCGCTGCGCGGGACCCTGGTCTCGGAGCCCGACCTCGGCGAGCTCAAGACCGAGTGCGTCTCGGCCTACGAGCTTTACACCAAGGGGCTCGAGGCCGTGCGGGCGGTGAAGAAGGCCCTGGCTTCGGACGGAGGCCAGGCCGAGGCAGAGCGCGCCGGCGAGCTCTTGGCCAGCGCCGAGAGCGACGTGGCTGCGGGAAAGCAGCGCGCCACCCGCTGCGCCGAGATCGAGGGCCGAGTGGTCGCCAAGTACAAGCTGAAGTGAGCGGTGGCGCTCAGGGCTGCGGAGGCGGTGCGGGCAGCTTCTGGAGGGGCGGCACGGTGCGCAAGAGACCCGGCGCCAAGCGCAAGCGCGGGGCGCTGCCGGCGGGGGCGGCCGAGCCCGAGGGTGCGATGGGCGGCGGCGCCAGCGCTGGCGCGGGCGCGGCACCCGGCGAGCCGAACGGCAGCGGGGGAACGAAGCCGGCTTCGGCGAACATCACCCGACCGAAGCGGGACGCCTTGTGGAAGTTGCCCTGGCCCAAGATCGGGCTCCACGAGACGCCACCGTTGTTCTGCATCGCGTAGAAGTTGATCCGCCAGACGTCACCGACCTTTGGGGGCGCGGCCTTGGCTTTGCCGAAGCTCTTCCACGGGATGGCGAGCTCGACCACGTAGCCCTCGTCCTTGTCGCCGGGCTTGTCGAGGGTGCCATTCACGGTGATGCCGCTCTTCAGCTTGGCTTCCCAGTCCTGGTGACCGAAGGGCCCGTCGGGATCCTTCTTCGGCGAGTTGTAGTCGTCGAACTGCGAGTCGAAGACCAGACCCTCGGGGTTCACCTGGATCTCGTAGTAGTCCTTGTTGTCCCCGTCGCCGTCGGGGTCGACCATGATCTCGACGGTGTCCTTCGTCCAGAGGTGCGGATCTTTCTGCTTCTTGTCGAAGCCACTGACGATGTCGGCGTCCTTCACCTCGAACCCGAGATAGAGGCTCTGCTCGTCCCACAAGAGCTTCACGCTGCCGCTCACCGGCGAGCCCGCGCTCGGGCGGCCGTTGGTCACGTCCACGAACGCGCCGGTGCTCGGCGCGGCGGCCCAGGCGGGCTCGTCGAGCTTGCCGTCGAGGGCGAGCTTCACGCCCTTCTCCAGCCGGTCGACTCGCAGCGCGGGCACCCGCGTGCTCGGCTCGGGCCCAGCCGCCGGCGCCGCCGGCCCGCCGGTGGGGATGTTCGCCACGATGCCGCGGTTCTCTCGGTCCGCCGGCCCGCCCACGATCTTCATCCGATCGTTCTCGCGCCAGATGCCGGTGGTGAACTGGACCTTGTCCGTGCGCACGGTCTGGGGAACCGTGAACTCTTGCTCGTCGACGTAGACCTTGCCGGGCTCCCACGCGCTCGGCGCCATCACCTGCTTGTCGCCCTTCCACTCGCGCAGCGGGCCCACGTTGTCGATGTTCAAGATGCGCTCGCCCGAGCCGTCGAGCACGTGGGTGAACAGGTTCCAGCCCGGCTCGACCTTCTTGTCGGCGCGCCAGTACATGGTGACCTTCACCTGGCTACCGGGCCGCACCGTACCCGGTGGCGAGAGCTTGGCAGCCACCAGCGTGACCTTGCCGTCGAAGTTGATGTTCAGCTTGAGCGGGGCGTCGTCGGGGACTTTGTCCACCACGTAGGCCTTGAGCCGCTCTTTGTCCTCGGCGCTGGTGTCGGTCGAGCCGCCCACGCAGCCGGCGAGCACGAGGGTGGTGACGAGAGAGGCGAGGATCGATCGACAGCGACGCATGCGAAGACTCCGGCTCACGATTTCTGCTGCGGGGCTGCCGGTCGCTTGGCGCGGGGCGCCGGCTTGACCCCCGTGGGGACGGTGGTGACGACCGCTCGGCGCTCGCGGTCCGACGAGCCGCTGATCGGATCGAGTCGGCTCTGGCCCTTCCAGACACCCACCACGATGCTGACCTCGGGCGCGGTGATGTCCCGCGGCATCTCGATCTCCTGGGTGTCGACGTAGATCTTTCCGGGCTGCCAGGAGCTCGGCGGCAAGGCCTGGGGTGAGCTCGGGCCGCTCCGCGCGCGGAGCGGTCCGGTATCGTCCAGCGCCACGCCGTTCACGTTGCCGTCCTTGCGCACGCCGCCCGGCGCGACCAGGTGCGTGAACAAGCTCCAGCCCGGCCCCAGCTTCTGCGAGCTCTTCCAGTAGAGCTTGAGCTTCATCTTCGACCCCGGGCCGACCACGCCGCTCGGCTCGAGCTCCCAGCCGATGATCTGCACCTTGCCCTCGAAGTCGATGAAGGTGCGGTTCTTCAGATCGTTCGGCACCTCGTCCAGCACGTATTGCGCGAGGTTCACGTCGATGCTCGCCGGGTCTTGCTTCGCTTCTTTCTCGCACCCGAGGGCGAAGGTGCAGACGGCGAGCAGCGTGGCCAGTCGGGGCAGCGTGATCATTTCTTTCCCTTTTGCTTCTTGCGCGCCGCGCGCTCGCGCTTGCGGTCGGACTTCTTGGCGTTCTTCTCTGCCTTGCTGAGCTGGCGCATCTTCGGGGGCTCGGCCCCACCCATGCCGGGCATTCCCAGGCCGGGCATTCCCATGCCGGGCATTCCCAGGCCGGGCATTCCCAGGCCGGGCATTCCCATGCCGGGCATTCCCGGGAAGCCCATGCCAGGCATCCCTGGCATGCCGCCGCCCTTCATCGCCTTCTTGAGCTGGCGCGCCGCGGCGATGTTCTTCATGCCGGGGATGCGGCCGAGCATTCCCATGTCGCCCATGCCGCCCATGCCGCCCATCATCTGCTTCATGAACAGGAACTTCTGAATCAGCTCGGTGACGCCTTGCTCGGGCTGGGCCGAGCCCTTGGCGATGCGCTTCACTCGGCCGGGCTCACGAATCAGCGTGTGCGGGTCGTTGCGCTCTTGCTGCGTCATCGACTGAATCATGGCCTGGATGCGCACCAGCTCTTTGTCGTCCAGGTTCACGCCCGGCGGGATCATCCCGCCCATCCCGGGGATCTTCTCGACCAGGTCCTTGAGCGACCCCATCTGCTGGATCATCCGCACCTGATTCAGGAAGTCCTCGAGCGTGAACTCGCCCTGCATCATGCGCATGGCGTCCTGCTCGGCCTTCTTCTGGTCCACGACCTGCTCGAAGTCCTGGATCAGGCCCACCACGTCGCCCATGCTGAGCACGCGGCTCGCCATGCCCTCGGCCCGGAACGGCTCGAGCTTGTCCAGCGTCTCGCCCACGCCGGTGAAGACGATGGGCGCGCCCGTGACCTCGCGCACGCTGAGCGCGGCACCGCCGCGGGCGTCACCGTCCAGCTTGGTGAGCACCACGCCGGTGATGCCCAGCCGCTCGTTGAACGACTTCGCGGTCTGCACCGCGTCCTGGCCGATCATCGCGTCGATCACCAGGTAGATGTTCTGGGGGCCGATCGCGCTCTTGATCGCGGCCAGCTCTTCCATCAGCGGCTCGTCGATGGCCAGGCGGCCGGCGGTGTCGTAGATGACCACGTCGCGCCCGAGCTTCTTTGCCTCGGCGTCAGCCTGGCTGCAGATCTCGAGGGGCGTCTGGCCCGCGATGTTGAACACCGGCACCCCGAGCTGCTCGCCCAGGACCTTCAGCTGCTCGACGGCGGCGGGGCGCTGCATGTCGGCCGCCACCAGCATCGGCTTCTTGTCCTGGCGCTCGAACCAGCGCGCCAGCTTGGCGGCGGTGGTGGTCTTGCCCGAGCCTTGAAGGCCCACCATCATCACGGCGGTCCGGCCCTTGTCGGACCAGGCGACGGGCTCGGCGTCGCTCTGCATCATGTCGATCAGCTCGTCGTGGCAGATCTTGACGAACTGCTCTTCGGCGCCGACCCGGTGGGTCTCCCCGCCGTGCTTCACCCGCGTCTGCACCGTCTGCCCGACGGCCTTCTGCTCGACGCGGGCGAGGAAGCGCTTCACCACGCCGATCTCGACGTCTGCTTCGAGCAACGAGAGGCGCACCTCGTTGAGCGCGGGTTTGATGTTGTTCTCGTTCAGCTCGGCGAGCCCAGCGAGACGATTCTTGGCCTCTCGGAAGCCTTTGGTCAGTGCTTCGAACACGGTGGGGGGTGACCTTTACCACAGCTCGGCCGGGGCCAAGAGACGCACTCTGCCTCGCCCGTCCCGCATCGGCCGAACCGGGCGTGGCGGCGGACGCGAAGCCCCGAAGTGCAGGGAATCAGCTACGCTGGCGGGCATGGCGTTTCGCTTCGTCGTCCCCGGTCTCGCGCTCGTCGCGGCTCTGGCCCCGCTCGCTTGCGGCTCCGACGATGGGGGCGATGCCGCGAACGGCGGCGCGGGCGGCGTGGGCGCCGGCGGCACGGCCGCGGGCGGCGGCGGGGCGGGTGCGGGTGGCGCAGGCGGCGCGGATGGCGGCGGGGCCGGAGGCTGCAGCGCCCAGAGCCCCGCGGGTCTCGGCGCGTGCGCGGACCAAGCCCGCTACGAAGCCGACGTGAAGTTGATCACGGGCGAGCGCGACCCCGGCTCGACCCACTGGCAGGTGGTGCAAGATCGGTGTGCCGACGTGCTGAAGAGCAGCGGGTTTTCCGTCGAGAAGCACGACTATGGCACCGGCGTGAACGTGATCGGCACGCGAGCGGGCAAGACAAAACCCGAAGAGCGCGTGCTGGTCGGCGCCCACTACGACCACCTGAAGGGTTGCCCAGGCGCCGACGACAACGCCACCGGGACTTCGGCCGTGCTCGAGATCGCGCGGGTGCTCGGCACCGCCGATTTCGCCCGCACCCTGGTGCTGACCTGCTTCGACGAAGAGGAAGACGGGCTTCTCGGCTCGAAGGCGTACGCGCAGCGAGCGCTGATCAACGGCGAGAAGCTGGTGGGAGTGACGGTGTTCGACATGATCGGGTTCGTCGACGACGCGCCCGGCAGCCAGTCGATGCCTGGCGGCTTCGACGCGGTGTTCCCCAAGCAGATCGCCGAGGTGACGAACAACCAGTCGCGCGCCAACTTCTTGTTCATGGCTCACGACGCGGCGAGCGCCGCCCACGGCACGCTGTTCGAGAGCGCACTCGAGAAGAGTGGGCGCATGGGCGTTCGGGTCGAGGTGCCCCCGGCGCTGATGACCATCAGCGACCTGCGCCGATCGGACCACGCCCCGTTCTGGGACGCCGGCTTCCCGGCCCTGTTCGCCGGCGACACCGCCGAGTTCCGCTACCCGGCCTACCACTGCAAGAACGGCGACGACGTGATCGCGAACCTGAGCTTCGAGTTCGCGATGCAGGTCGTTCGCGCCGCCACGCTGGCGGTAGCGACCCAGCTCGAGGTGGTGGGGGCGGGCGGATCGAGCGGCGGCGGCGGCGGCGGCGGCGGCGGCGGCAGCGGCACCGGCGGCAGCGGCGGCGGCAGCGGCACCGGCGGCAGCGGCGGCGGCAGCGGGGTGGACACCTGCGCGAAGGTCTGCGCGCTGATCCCACTGGCCACCACGGCTCAGGGACAGTGCCTGAGCGACGCGGTC
>JACPVJ010000178.1 GCA_016191785.1 Myxococcales bacterium
ACGCTGATGCGCGTTGCGCTGTGGCCGCTGTCGCCCACAGCGACACCGACCACGCCGATGCGCGTTCCCCGGTGGCCATTGTCGCCCACAGCGACACCGACCACGCCGACGACGCCCGCTACCCGGTGCCGGCGTTTCGGGACCAGCCGGAGCCTCTGGTCGGCAGGGACTCGGCTGCTGGCGCGGGCGGCGGGCCCTCGGCGAGCACGGAGCGCTCGGCGGGTGGGTTCGTTCGATCGGCGACAAGGGCCAGGTAGAGCTCGGCGAGCACGACGGAGAAGACCGGACCGACGGCGAGGCCCACGACGTGCACGGTGATCGGGTTCCCGAGAGCGAGCGCGCCGGCCGAAGTCGCGAACGCGACGAGGACCGCCCAGACGACGACGATCCGCCCGCTCGAACCACGCGTTACCTCCCAACTGGCACGGAACGCCTGCATTGGACCAAGGCGCCGGTCGACAATCATCGGGATCCACGCGACGGCGCGGACCGCCAGCACCAGGACGACCGGGGCTCCGACCGCCAGCGCGAGGGCTTGCTGGACCGAAGACGTATCCATCGCGCGCGACAGCACCTGCAGCGGCACGAGCTGGAGGGCCAGCGCCAGGAAGACCGCGGGCGAGAAGCGAATGCCCCGCACCAGCGCGCCGAGGGACGGCCGGCCACCTGCGGCGAGCTCGATGGACCCAATGACTGTCCCGCCCGAGAGCAGAGCAGACCACGCCGCGGCAACCAGCCGAAACGCGAGAGCAGGCACGAGGGCTGCCACAGTCGGATGGTCCTGGAGCAGCGCTTCCGGAAGCGCCCACAGCGTCGGCGCAGCGCCAAGAATCAGCACCGACCGCAACGGATGGCGCCCGATTGCCCGGGCCGCTCGCCACAAGACACCCGAGACGGTCCAGCTCGAGCAAGGACGAAAGCGCGGCTCCGTCGATGTACTGGCCATCTGCGACACGACTGGCGCCCCCACAAACGAGTCGGCGCTCTCCCGCGAACGCCCGGCCCCATCCTAGCAGCGCGCCAGGCGCGGGGGACGACCGACTGCTTTCCGTTTCCGTCGCCCCTGTGTCTCGTTAATCCCCTGGCGAGAGGCGCCCGCCTCACCGCTTCCCGATGAACACGCCCTGGGCGTTCGCCTGCTGGATCTGCCCGCGCAGCTCTTGCTCGCGCCGATCGAGGGAGGTGCCCGCTTCGCCGCGGCGGCGGCGGTGCTTCAAGAAGGCCAGCTCCGAGAGCGCGAGCTGCTTCTTGCGCGCCGACATGTAGCCCGTGGGGCTGTCTTTGAGGGTGAGCACGTTCCAGAGCGGGATCAGCTGGCCGGCGCTGGTGCTGGTGCGGAACTCTTTGGGGTGGAGCATCACGCCGACCTCGTCCACCAGGTTCCGGACCACGATGGCGCGATCGCGGAAGGCCAGGATGTAGAGCAGCACGAAGAACAGGATGTCGAAGGTGAAGAACACCGCCAGCTTGAGCAGCACGCCGGCGCCCCCGAAGAAGCTGACCAGGAAGTTGTGCAGGAAGTGCAGGCCCACGGCCGCCGTCCAGCCGCCGATGGGCGCGATCACCTTCACCAAGATGCTGCGGGACTCGGCCGCGACGCCCACGCCCACGCCGGTCATGGCGGTGAAGGTCGCGTGGCCCAGGCCGCCCAGGATGGTGCGCAGGAAGAAGATGATGGTGAACGCCGCGAGCCCGCCCTGGGCCGTGCCGCGCATGATGTACAGCACGTCCTCGGTCAGGGTGAAGCCGAGGCCAATCACGCCGCCGTAGATGGCGCCGTCGAGGGCGCCGTCCACCTCTTTGAGCCACAGCGCCGAGGCCGCCCAGACCACCAGCAAGAACACGCCCTTGAACGACTCTTCCACCGGGGGGGCGATGAACGACGCGGTGAGACCCTGCGCCGCTTGCGAGGGGCCCATCGCCTCCATCACCACGGTGCCGCCGATGGTGTTGAAGATCAGCGAGAAGAACGTCGCGCCCAGGGCCCCCCAGAAGAAGCAGAGCACCAGCAGCCACCAGGGCTCGGGCTCGTAGCGGTCGACCCCTTTGATGGCGAGCCCATAGAAGAACACGCACACCGAGACCAGGATGATGGCGATGAAGAGCGCGATGATCACGGCGGCAGCTTAGAGGATTTCCCCGAGGGTCGCGCGGGCTGTCTCAGTCCACCGGGATCCGCCGGGTGGCCGGCGCGATCCCGGCGGCGATCGCCGGCCAATCTTCCTTGGTCCCGGCCTGCTGCTCGATGAACAGCAAGGTGAACGACCCCTGGGGTACCACCGCAGGTGCTCGGGGCCCACGAGGCCCGGCGAACGCCGGCGCGGTCGCGCGCTCGAGCGGACCCTCGTCGCCGAAGCGCGCTGCCAGGCCGATGCCGGTCGAACCGTCGGCGGCTCGGCCCGTGTAGTACACGCGGGTAACGGTCCGGCCTTCGGGGCTCCGGGCCCGAATCACGTCCGGATCGCCCACCTCGAGCCCGTCGAACGCCGGCTCGCCGTCGACCGCGTCGCCGGGCTCGAGCAGCGGCCCGCCTCCGACTCGGTCCCAGGTCTGGCCGTCGCTCGATCGGGCCTCGCCGATGCGACCGTTCACCTCGTAGACCAGCCGGTGGTCGTCGGGCGCGACTTGAACGTGGGCCGGGGCTCGCGGGGGCTTGCCGGCCTCCCACGCCGCGCCGCCGGGACCGAGCACTGGAGCGCTCTCCACGGTGAACGACACCCCGTCGCTCGAACGCGCCAGGAAGATGCCAGCCGGCGCCGAGAAGAACAGCCAGATCTCGTCGCCCACCCGGACCACCTCGGGCGCGTCCGCGTCGGCGACCGCGATCACCGGAGCCGACGGCGCGGGCTTCTCCGAGAAGGTCCGGCCGTCGGGCGCGACGAAGCGATAGAGGCCGCTCACGCCAGTGTCCGTCGCCACCGCGTACAAGCTGGTGGACCCGAGCACCACGCCGGGCTCGTCGACCAGCACCGTGGGCTGGCGGAACCGCCAGAACTGCTGGTCGAGCACGTACGGAGCGCCTGGCACGCCGATCTCGTCCTTGGTGAGCAGGCGGAACGGGCCCGCGAGCGCGTTCGGCCGCTCGGCGCGCGTGTCCCCGGCCTCGGTCGCCAGCGTGCCGCACGAGAGCACAAGCAGAGACAAGAGCGTGCACGCTGCGCGGACCTTCATTCGAACCCCACTGAGACCGAAGCGCCGACATTGAGGATCGTCCCGCCCGCGCGGTAGTCCCCGACGTAGTCGGCGGGACTTTCCTTGAGCGTGACACGGGTCGGCAAGATGGACAGCTGCGCAAAGGTGTCGAACCGCACGTTGCCGGGGAGGACGGCGCCGACGTCGCGCAGCACGACGCCGCTGCCCACCGACAGCACGTGCCGATCGGTGTCCACGTAGTTGGTCAGCCCGGTCTGCGGCGGGATGGGAGTGTGCTCGTAGACGTATCCGGCGCGGAGCGGCACGGTCAGATCCGGCGTCACCTCGAGCCGGTACTCGACGCCTAGCTGGGGCACGATCCGGTCGGAAAAACCGGGGTCTTCGACGTGCGTGGGCTTCGGGTTCGGCGGGAGCTCGATCAGCCCGGGCGGCACGTCGACCTCGAGCGTGGTGCTCGAGCGGCTCACCGGGCTCTTGAAGGCCGACCACTGGACCCACTTCAAGTCGAGGTTGATCGAGAGCTGATCGACCGGGCGGTAGCTCTCGCCGATCACCACCTGGCGCGGGATGAAGGCATTCACGGTGTGGGACTCGAGGGCGTAGCGCGCCGGGACCTTGGCCAGCGAGGCGTCCACGGTACCCTTCAGCTCGGCGTCGATGTCGAGCTCGATGGCCGCTTGGTGCCGATACACCGCCGCCAGATCGAGCCGGTCGTGGGGCCTGACGGTGACGCCGAACTCCGGATAGCGCTGGGTGGTCAGATCGGCGTCCACCTCGTGGCGCAGCTGCGAGTCGTACTCGGAGGCCAGGACCGCGGTGCCGCTGATGCCAAACGAGCCGCGCGTGGCCGCCAGGTAGGTCATGCCGCCGCCGATGCTGAGCCACTCGAAGGGCCGGATGGCGATGTTCGCGGAGATGAAGATCAGCTGCGTGCGGTTGTCGTAGAGCACCCAGCGCGGATCTTCTTGGCGCGAGGCGCGGGCGCGCGACAGGCGATCGTCGGGCAGGAAGGTGGCGATGCCGAAGGCGAAGGGCAGAAACCCGATGCTGCCGGGTGCGACGCTGCCGCCGACGATGCCGCGCACCGGATCGACGCGGCTGTCCTTGTCGTTCATCGTGAGCGAGTGCGCGGCGTAGCTGTAGCCCGCCGTGAGGTCGAGCCCCCGCGCCAGCGCCAGCCCCGAGGGGTTGTAGTAGTTCGCCGAGAAATCCCGGACGTCGGCCGACACCGCGCTGCCCATGGCCGCCGAGCGCGCGCCGAGGCCGAAGGTGTCGGCCGGGCTGGCGGCGGCCGGGGCAGCGAAGAGACAGCAGCCGAGGACGACGAGCCCGCCGCGCGCCATCAGAACTTCACCCCCAGCGCCACGCCGGTGCTCATCACGTGGCCGCCGGTCTCGACCTTCGGAGCGCCCGGGTTGTCGCTCGCTACGCTGTCGCGCTTCTCGTGGGTGCGCGGCGCCAGGAGCTGATGCTGGTACACCAGGTCGACCCGGATCGGCGGCAAGGGCTCGGCCAGCTCGACGCCGTAGCCCAGACCGATCGCGTGACGGTCGTTGTCGAAGTAGTTGGCCGCGCCGGTCTGCTCGCCCACCGGCGTGGGCTCCCAGAAGTAACCCAAGCGGACCTCGGCCTTGGCGTCGGCGCTGAGCTCGAAGGCGTAGGCCGCGGCGACGCGCGGTACCACGGTGTCGTGGAACTCGACGGGCTCGGGGACGAGAGCTTGGCAGTCGGGCTGGCTCGAGGGGCAGCGCACGGTGGGGCTCTGCCAGCCGTCGAACGCGCCCCAGCGTTTGTAGGTGGCGGCCAGCGCCAGCGTCCAGGCGCCGAAGCGACGGCCGACCTCGGCCTGGATCTGCGCCGGATCGTACTGGGCGACGCCGGTGATGTTCAGATCGGGCACCGTGAGGCTCCCGAGGTCGTTCACCTGGACCAGCACGTCGAAGTCGCCGCGCAGCACGCCGCGGAAGACCAGCCCGGCGGTGGTGTCTTCGGCGAAGTCCCAGCTCATACCGACCACCGGCGCGTAGGTCGTGACCAGCTGATCGTCGACCGCGGTGCCGACGCGCCCCGTGGTGTCGGTGCGCACCACCACCGTGCCGACCAGCTCGGCTAGCGCCAGCGCGCCCGCTCCGACTCGGAAACCGTAGCCGACGTCGACGCCGGCGCCGGCGGCGAAGTTCAGGGTGTGCGCCCGATCGGTGATCACCGGGAACTGCGCCCGCTCGGGGTAGAGCAGGCGCGCGCGGGCGAGCGTGGTGCTGGGCGTGAAGACCCCCAGCCCGAGCACCACGCGGTCCTCGAGAAAGCCGCCGAAGGGCACCGGCACCACCACCCCGATGGTCGTGCCGTGCAGGCTCTCTTCGCTCAGATCACCCGGAGCGTTCGGCCCGTCCGCACGCAGCACGAAGCGCGTGCTCTGCCAGCCGAAGGTGAACTCGCTGCGCGGCTCACGGCTGAGCAGCGCGGGGTTCGCGTAGGTGGTGTCCACGCCGCGGCCGACCGCGGTGCCGACCCCGGCCATGGCCTGGCTCCGGGCGCCGAAGCCGAACTGCTCGGCGGGGGAAGCCAGCGCCCCGCCCGCCACGCACAGCCCAGCGATCACCAACCGACACGCGCCCGCTCGCACCACGAGCGACCACGATAGTGCCAATCGCCAATCCAGGTCACCCCCGTTGCCGGACCCGAGGCCATACAGTAGCGTTCGCCGCGAGTGTTCGGCGTCTCGCTCTCAGAACTGGCCCTGATCGCGGTGGTCGCGTTGATCGTGGTCGGCCCGCAGAAGCTGCCCGCCATGCTGCGATCGCTGGGCGAGTGGGTCCGCAAGATCCGCACGATGACCACCCAGGTGCGAGCCCAGACCGGGATCGACGACATCTTGCGCCAAGAGGGGATCGACGGGGGGATCCGCGAGCTCCGCAGCTTGATCCGCGGGGACCTGGCGGCCTTGACCTACGCACGCACCCACGTGAACGAGCCCGCGCCCGCGTACGATCCGTACGAGAGCGCGGTGGAGCTCGATCGTACCCGCGAGTACCCCCTCGAGGGCGTGGACGCGGGCGGAGCGCTGGCCGACGACCTGTGGGACGAGCCCGAGGCCCCGAGCGACCCATGAGCGACGATCCCGACGCTCACGCCATGACCTTCTGGGAGCACCTGGAAGAGCTGCGCTCTCGGCTGGTGCGCGCGCTGCTCGGCTTCATGGTGGGCGTGGTGGTGAGCTGGGTGTACCGCGAGAAGCTGCTGGTCTGGATGACCAAGCCGTTCATCGCCGCGTGGAACCAGGGCAAGCTCGGCGGGCAGGCGGCCCTGCACTTCCCCGCCCCTGCCTCGCTCTTCGTCGCGTACATCAAGATCGCGATCATCGGCGGGCTGGTCATGTCGCTGCCGATCATCCTCTATCAACTCTGGTCGTTCATCGCTCCGGGGCTGTATTCGCGCGAGAAGCGGCTGGGGCTGCCCTTCGTCGTGAGCTCGTGCCTGCTGTTCGCGGCTGGCGGCTACTTCGGCTGGAAGGTCGCGTTCCCTGTTGCGTTCCAGTACCTCCTCGGGTTCAGCGGGCCGGTGGGCGTCGAGGGCTTCGAGGTGAAACCCACGGTGATGATCGGCGACTACATCGAGTTCGTCGCGCGCATGCTGATCGCGTTCGGCGCGGTGTTCGAGCTGCCGGTGCTGATCTTCTTCTTGAGCATCGCTGGGGTGGTCACCCACCAGCACCTGATCAAGTTCTTCCGGTACTTCATCGTGGTCGCGTTCGTGATCGCCGCGGTGATCACCCCGCCCGACGTGACCAGCCAGTTCCTGCTCGCCATCCCCCTGGTGCTCTTGTACGCGCTCAGCATCGGCATCGCCTGGCTGGTCGACCGAAGCCGCGCAAAAAGCGGTTGAGCAGAGGCCAGCCAACCCGCATACTCGGGGCCTTACTAGGAGGTCCGGATGAACACTTCACTTCGCTTCGTCGCGGTGTCTGCGCTCACTTTGGCGGCGTTCGTCGCGTGCGGTAGCGACGACGACGGCGGCGGCTCGGGCACCGGAGGCACCGGCGGCAGCGGCGCCACCGGCGGAAAGGGTGGCAGCGGCGGCTCGGGCG
>JACPVJ010000024.1 GCA_016191785.1 Myxococcales bacterium
CCGCGGGCGGCGGCGCGGGTGGCGCTGCGGGCGGCGGCGCGGGCGGCGGCGCAGGCGGCGTCGGGGGCTTGAGCGGGGGCTCGGGCGACGTCGGGGGCTCGAGCGGGGGCTCGGGCGGCGTCGGAGGCTCGAGCGGGGGCTCGGGCGGCGTCGGGGGCTCGAGCGGGGGCTCGGGCGGCGTCGGGGGCTCGGGTCTGGGTGGTCCGCGGGTCGGTGGAGAGATCCACGTGAACACGCACCTGCCCCAAGACCAGGAGCACCCGCGGGTCGCCATGGCGAGCGATGGGCGCTTCGTGGTGGTGTGGATGAGCCGCGGGCAGGCCGCGTCCGGGACCAGCGAGCTGTACGGCCAGCGCTTCAACGCGGACGGCACCAAGGCCGGCGCGGAGCTCCAGATCTCGGCGACCAACGCCAGCTCGCTCTACTGGGGGCCGAATTACTACGACGTGGCGATGGCGCCCGACGGGCGCTTCGTGGTGGCGTGGTCGGGGTACGGCGGCACCGATAGAAAGCTCTACGCGCAGGCCTTCGACGCCACGGGAGCCAAGACCGGCGCTCAACAGATCGTGGACAGCACCACCGACCAGTGGACCGAGTATCAGGTCTCGCTCGCCATGACCAAGACCGGCGACTTCGCGGTGCTCTTCGACTGGGAGAAGGGCTTCACCGCCGGCGCCAAGTTGCGACTGTACACGGCCGCCGCCGCACCGAAGGCGGCAGCGTTCTGGGTCGCGAACAAACGGCGGGTGCACGACATCGACCTGGCGAGCAACGACAACGGCGACATGGTCGCCGCCTGGCACTACTACGACACCGACACCGAGGTGTTCGCGCAGCGCATAGACCCCGCGGGTTCGCTGCTCGCGGGTGAGCTCTCGGTCAACACCTCGACCAAAGGCGCTCAGAACGAGCCCAGCGTCGCGGTGCGAGCGGACGGCAGCTTCGGCGTCGTGTGGCAGAGCACGCATGCCGCGCCGAGCTTGTCCCAGGGCGTGTTCGCGCAACTGTTCGACAAGTCGGGCAACAAGCAAGGGGGCGAGCTCGCGGTCTCGCTCTCGACCTCGGGCATCATGGAGCAACCGGGGATCGGCGTGGACTCGACGGGGCGCTGGGTCGTGACCTGGTTCAACGACGGCGGACCGGTGGCCGGCAAGGGGGACGAGGTGTGGGCCCAGCGCTTCAACGCCGACGGCAGCCGCCCAGAGCCGACCTTTCGGGTAAACACCTTCGACGAGGGCGATCAGGACGACAGCCGCATCGCCATGGCGCCCGGCGGGCGCTTCGTCATCGCCTGGAGCGACCACGCGCAAGAAGAGAAGGTCGCCGGCAACACCACTCACGACTCGGGCGTGTTCGCGCAGCTGTTCCAGCCGTGAGCGGCGCTCGCAAGAGCCCGCTCACCGCCGGCGACAGCGGCATGAATTGTAAATCGGATTGACAATCCATGCCGGGTCGGGTGCTCTGGCTCGGTGATTCGCCGGGATCTGGCCAAGGTGCTGCGGGCGGCCGCCCGGCAGTACCCGATCGTGACCCTGACTGGCCCGCGGCAGTCGGGAAAGACCACGCTCTGCCGCGCCGTCTTCCCGAAGAAGCCCTACGCGTCGTTCGAGGCCCTGGACGTCCGCGAGTTCGCCACCCGTGATCCCCGCGGCTTCCTGGCCGAGTACCCGCGGGGCGCGATCTTCGACGAGGTGCAGCACGTCCCCGACTTGCTCAGCTACTTGCAGGTCGAGGTCGACGAACGGCCCAAGCCGGGTCGCTTTGTTCTGACCGGATCGCAACACCTGGGGCTCAGCTCGGCGGTGAGCCAGTCCCTAGCCGGTCGCACCGCGGTGCTCCACCTCTTGCCGCCCAGTCTGGGCGAGCTCGAGCGTTTTCCGAAACCTCCGACCGACTTGTGGAGCACACTGACCCGGGGCGCATACCCGCGGATCCACGACCGTGGGATCCCACCGGCGCGGTGGCTCTCCGACTACGTCTCGACCTACGTGCAGCGTGACGTGCGAGACGTGCTGCGCGTCACTGAGCTCTCGACGTTCGTGACGTTCCTCAGGCTGTGCGCCGCCCGCACCGGTCAAGAGGTGAACCTGGCGGGCCTCGGCGCCGATGCGGGCGTCACCCACAACACCGCGCGGGCCTGGTTGTCCGTGCTGGAAGCGACGTTCATCTGTTTTCGTGCACCTGCTTGGCACGTGAGCCTGACCAGCCAGGCCGTGAAGGCTCCCAAGCTACACTTCTTCGACTCGGGTCTCGCCTGTCACCTGCTTGGCATCGAGAGCAAAGAGCAGCTTCGCCACCACCCGCTGCGCGGGCCGCTGTTCG
Organism: Myxococcales bacterium; assembly: GCA_016191785.1. GTDB lineage: Bacteria > Myxococcota_A > Polyangia > Polyangiales > Polyangiaceae > JADJKB01. The sequence continues at coordinate 2,323 of JACPVJ010000024.1, forward strand.
AGAGCTGGGTCGCGTCGGAACTGTACAAGGCGCGTGTGCATCAGGGCCTCGAACCGCGCCTCTTCCACTATCGCGACGCCAAGCGCCTGGAGGTCGATCTCTTGCTGGAGACCGCCGAGGGCGCCTTGCTGGTGGAAGCCAAGTCGGGGGCCACGGTCGCCTCCGACTTCTTCGACCGTTTGCGACGTCTCGCCGAGCTGATGTCGGCGCGAAAGCTCGCGGCCCGATGCTTCGTGGTCTACGGCGGAGACCAAGCGCAGAACCGCACCGACGTGCGCGTCGTGCCCTGGGATCGGATCGGGTCCGTCTGCTGATCACTCCGTGAGCGTGACGTTGAGCAGCGGAAACAAATGACTAGACGACCGCGCGACCCCGCGTGCTGACGGCGGTCGAGGGGACCGCGCTCGCGCTCGCGCCCTTCCCAGTCGCGTGGTATGCAGCCCGCGATTTCAGCAGTCGGGAGCTGGTGAGATGAGAGAAACGCGTCCATGGATGATCTTCGGGGCGGTCGTCGTGGCGGGGCTGGTCGCTGCGTGCGGGTCGGAAGACGGACAGGGCGAGGTGACCGGCGCGGGCGGGACGGGTGCGACCGGCGGCAGCGGCGGTGCGACCGGCGGCAGCGGCGGTGCGACCGGCGGCAGCGGCGGTGCGACCGGCGGCAGCGGCGGTGCGACCGGCGGCAGCGGCGGTGCGACCGGCGGCA
>JACPVJ010000185.1 GCA_016191785.1 Myxococcales bacterium
AAGGCGAACCGCTCGACGACGATCGTGAGCACGATCGCCGAACTGATGAGGTTCAAGACCATGAAGGTCGGGTTGTGCTTGAAAGCCTCGACCAACTGGCTGGAGCCGCCTGACGCTGCAAGAACGAAGAGTTGCATTCCTGACCTCTTGAATCGTCTTCACACGGACGCTCACCGCCCCGCTGAAGCGGAGGCGACTATAGCCGCCGCGCAGAAGCGAGTGCAAGCACGCGGTCATCGATGTTTTTGTTGGCGTTCCGGCGGGTTTCGGCGCTCCGGGGTGCCGGGGCGGGTCGGTGGAGGCCCGCCGGTGCCCGGATTTAGCGAAGCGGTTCGATGAGCCCCGCGACGCGCCGCGGTATCCGCGGAGCGTGCAACTTTCTACCGCTGCGCGAAACGTGCCAAACGACCCAAACTCTCTTGACTGTTTCGGGTCAGCTTCAGCAAGATGGCGTGGCCAAAATCGGGCTGGCGCGCGGAGGCTCCCCAAAGCCGTCGGTCCAGAGGCGTTCCGGCCCCGCTCCAAGCACGGTGCGGGGTTCCAATCGACCAGCAAAATCCCGACAGTACAGGGGAAGGTAAAACCAGCAATGTCGAAAATGTGGCACCACTACCAGGCCGGCGGATGGGCGATGTGGATCATCCTCTTCTGGCTGATCTGCAGCATCACCATCATCGCCGAGCGCGCCGTCTACCTGTACGGAGCCTCCATCAACAAGGAGGTGTTCCTCGCCACCATGCAGAAGTGCATCCTGGCAGGCGACGTCGCCAAGGCCGTGAAGATGGCGTCGGCGGCCAATGCTCCGCTCGCGCGCATCGTTCAGTCCGGCCTCGTGAAGGTGAACCGGCCCGACGAGGAAGTGCAAGCGGCGATGGATGAAGCTGCCTTGCGCGAGATGCCCCGGATCAACCGGCGCACCGGCTACTTGGCGCTGTTCGCCAACCTGGCGATGCTCTCGGGTCTGTTCGGCACCATCGTCGGCCTGATCAAGGCCTTCGGCGCCGTCGGTGGCGAGTCGGTCGATCCCAGCCAGAAGGCGCGCATTCTCGCAGAAGGTATCTCCGAAGCGATGAACTGCACCGCGTTCGGCCTGATCTCGGCCATCGTCGCGCTCATGGGCTTCGCCTTCTTGAACGGCAAGACCCAGGCGCTCGAGGACGACATCAACGAGGCCTCGGTCCAGGTCCTCAACCTGGTCGTCGCGAACCGTCAGAAGGTCAGCCTGCAGGGCCTGGAGCAAGCGGCCTGAGCCGCGTGCGATTTGGGGGAAGGGCTCGGGCCTTCCCCCGTCGTGCTCTCGACTTTTCCCCACAGGACTAGGAGCGGACATGGCTGGTATCGATACGGGTGGCGGACATGGCAAAGGTCGCGCCACCAATCACGAGATCCCTCTGATCCCGTTCATCGACTTCCTCCTCTGCCTCGTTGCGTTCTTGCTGGTGACTGCCGTCTGGTCGCAGATGGCACGCATCAACGCGGACGCTCGAGTTCCGGGGCCGCCCAAGCCGGACGAGGAAGTGGAGAAGCAGCAGAAGGAAAAGCAGCTCCACGTCGAGATGCGCGGCGAGCGCAAGTTCCAGCTCGTCTGGAAAGAGGGCAGCACCGTCGTCAACACCATCGACGTCGAGCGCAAGCCGGTGAAGGTGGGGGAAGAGACACGCTTCCCCGATCTCGCCAAGAAGATCAGCGAAGAGTGGACCGCCAACGGCAGTCACCGCGCCCCCACGGACCAGAAGCTCGATCAGGCGGTGCTCCACACCGACAACTCGACGCAGTTCCAGGACGTGATCGCGGTGATCGACGCCATCTACACGCCCCAGCGTGAGTGGACCGCGCCCGGCGGGGGCGCCGCCAAGAAGATCCCGTCCTTCAACGTCACCTTCGCGGTGAATTGAGCACAGCGATGTCGGAAAAAGCTCTCTCTCGCTTCACGCAACCGATCAGCGTCCCGGGCCGGCGCCTGCTGCACCACATCCCGCTGCACTTCGTGGTGAAGAAGGTGGTCGGCGGCGGACATCGCGCGTCCAACCACGAGATCCCCCTGATCCCGTTCATCGACTTCCTCCTTTGCATCGTGCTCTTCCTCCTGGCGAGCTTCTCGGCCTCAGGCGAGCTGCCGATCGACAAGAACGTGCAGCTGCCCAAGGCCGAGAACGTCCTCGACATGACCGAAGCGCCGATGGTGGCCATCACCGGCACGCAGATCCTGGTCGACGGCGTGCCGGCCGGTAACACCCGCGCCATCGAGGAAGCCAACCGCCTGCAGCGCATCGACGAGCTGTTCAACATCTTGAAGAACAAGCGCGAGCTGTGGAAGCAGATCAACCCGGGCAAGGAATTCCCCGGGGTGGCCATCCTGCAGGTGGACAAGAAGGTGCCCGCTCTGGTGGTCAAGAGCGTGTTTCAGACGGCTGCGTTCGCGGGCTTCCCGAACATCAGCTTCATGGTGGGTCGCCTGGGTGGTCCGGGTGGCGAGGGCGGCGGCCACTGAGCCTCCGCCGGGCCGTGAGCTCGATCGGTCCTGTACGTGAAAGGAGCGCCGAGGCCCTCGCCTCGGCGCTCGTTTCGTTCCATGGCTGGCAAGAAGCACGATCGTAATCAGGTCCGCGGCCTGCCGTCTCTGACGGAGGCCCGGGCCGAGCGCCGCCGCGCGCTGGTGGGCGGCAAGGTGCGGCTGCGCTCGCTGCCCCCTCAGTTCTGGCTGTGGGCGGCGGCGGTGATCGCGGCCATCGTCGTCATCTTCTACAAGGTCGAGCAGGGCAAGGTCGAGGGCAAGAAGGGCGCGGTGATGGCCAAGCAGCGGGCCGTCGCGCAGTCACTGGGGCCGAAGATCCTGCCCTTTCGGGACAAGATCGAGGGCTGGGTCACCGAGCTGGGCAAGGGGTTCGCGGGCGACTACGTCGCCGAGTCGATCTCGCTCGGGGCGATCCGCAAGTCGCCCGGCGTCTACCTGCGGCTTCGCGTGGCCGACACGAAGGACGCCAACACGATTCGCAAGGCCGCGCTGCGCTCGCTCCACGACGGGTTCACGTCGTGCTTCTTCGATCGCCAGAACGTGCCCGACCCGACCAAGGGCGAGCCCTGCCAGTCCCCAGCCGACTGCAAGCCCGGGCTCTTGTGCAACGAATGGAACGTGTGCACGCCGCCGCCCGAGCCGTACAACATGCGTCTGGCGTACCGCACGCTGCGGGTGCTCTCGACCGCGTGGACGGACGAGCTTCACGAGACCTCGAGTGAGCTCGCCATCTCGGCCTACGACCGCGATCTCGAGCGCGTGAGCAAGGAAGACGTGCCGGTCGCGGTCGAGATCCTGACGCGCGCCCGGTTCTTCGTGACCGTGATCGACGAAGATCCGGCCGAGGGTCTGCCGAGCTCCGACGCGGGGGAGTCCGAGGCCGAGCGTGTCCAGCGGCTGCCCCACTTCGCGCGGGTCGGGATCTGGGAGCTGCAGAGCGGGCAGCTCGTGGCCCGCCTGCGCCGCCGCGTGGATGCCAGGTTCGTCCCCGTGGGACAGGCCACGGTGACCCGCGAAGAGACGGTGTTCGCCCAGCAGCGGCAGGTCAATAGCTGCGACCTGGCAGAAGCCGTGAAGCTGGCGGCCGCCCCCAAGAAGCCCGAGCCGGCGGCCGATGCGGGGCCCGACGGCGCTGCGACCGACGCGGGCTCGGCCGCCGACGCGAGCGCCGCGTCGGACGCCGCTGGCGCCGTCGAGGCGCGCGACGCCGCGGCAGACTGACGGCGCGGGACCGGATCAGATGTCGCGGCCCAGATCCGGCTCGCCGCGCCCTCGGCGCGAGGGCGGCACCTGGCGCTCGTCGCTCTCTTCGCGCGCGATCTTCTCGACCTCGGCCTGCAACGTGCGCTGCACGCGGGTGACGAGCAGGTTCACGTTACGATCGAGGGGATCCCGGGGGCGCGGCAGATCTTGGTCGACGTCGACCTCGAGCTTCACGCAGCCCGGACGTGTGCCCATGACCACCACGCGGGTCGCCAGGCGCACCGCCTCGCGGTTGTCGTGGGTCACGAACACGACCGTCGCGCCGGTGCGCTGCCAGACTCGCTCGAGCTCGACCTGAAGCAGCTCGCGGGTCTGGGCATCCAGGGCCGCGAAGGGCTCGTCCATCAGCATGACTCGCGGCTCCATCACCAGCGCGCGGGCGATGGCCGCGCGCGCCCGCATGCCGCCGGACAGCTCGTGCGGTTGCGAGCTCTTGAACTTGTAGAGGTGCACCACGCGGAGCGCGTCGTCGACACGGTCGGCCTTCTCGGCTGCGCTGAGCGGCTGCTTCTGGAGCGGGAAGGCGACGTTCTCGCCGACACTGAGCCAGGGGAACAGGGCGGGATCCTGGAAGATCACCACGCGGTCCGGGCCAGGCCCTTCGACCCGGCGGCCACCCACCAGCACTTCGCCAAGGTCCGGCGTCTCGAAGCCCGCGACCAGGTTCAGCACCGTGGTCTTGCCACAGCCCGAAGGGCCCAGCAGACAGACGAAGGCGCCGCTCGGGATCTCGAGGCTCACGTCGGCCAGCGCGGTGTGCTTGCCGTCGCGCCCGGTGAACGACTTTTCCACGTTTCGGAGCGCGATATCCATCGGGCTGGCAGCGTTCTACCACGCCGCCGGCTCAGGTCTCGGGCTTGCCGTAGCCGCCTCCCCCCGGGGTCTCGAGGGTGAGACGCGCGCCGGCCGGGGCGCGGAGCGCGAAGCTGCCCGGCAGCGGTCTGCCGTCGAGCGCGTTCTGCCCCGCGGCGCCCTCGTTCCCGCCGGCCAGGCCGAAGGGCGCCCGGGTCCGGCGCTGGGAGAGCACCGCGACCTCTGCGGGCTCGAGGAAGGCGAGCTCGCGCACCACGCCATCGCCGCCCTGCCACTTGCCGGATCCGCCCGACCCGCGACGGATGGCGAAGCGCTCGAGGCGCACCGGGTAGCGGCTCTCGAGGACCTCGGGGTCGGTGATGCGGGTGTTGGTCATGTGGGTGTGCACCACGCTCCGGCCGTGAAACCCGGGACCGGCGCCCGCGCCCCCGGCGATCGTCTCGTAGTAGGCCCCGGCGGTGGTGCCGAAGGTCAGGTTGTTCATCGTGCCTTGGCTGGCCGCTGCCAGGCCGGCTGCACCGAGCAGCACGTCGACCACGCGCTGGCTGGTCTCGACGTTGCCGCCGCACACTGCCCGCCCCGGCCTCGGGTCGAGCACGCTGCCGGCCGGGATGATGATCTCGACCGGACGCAGGCAGCCGCCGTTGAGCGGGATCGGCGCGCCGACCAAGGTGCGAAGGAAGTACAGCACGCACGCCACGCCGACGGCGCGTGGGGCGTTGAGATTGCCGCTGACCTCGGCCCCAGTGCCGGTGAAGTCCACCCGCATGCGCCTGCCCGACACCTGAAGATTCACTACGATCGGCGTGCCGTCGTCGAGCGCATCGGCGAAGCGGTGGTCGCCGTCGCCCAGGCGCTCGATCTGGCGCTCGACGCGGCGGGCGGCGTCGTCTTGCACGTGCCCCATGTACTGTTGCACCCGCTCGAGGCCGTGGCGGCGCGTGAGCTCGGCGAGCAGCCGCGCGCCGGTGGCGTTGGCCGCGACCTGGGCCTCGAGATCGAGCAGATTCGTCTCGGGATCGCGCGCAGGGTAGGGGCCCGCGGACAGCGCCGCGAGCAGGCGCTCGCGCTCGAAGTGGCCCGCCCGCACCAGCGGCAGCGCCGACAGCACCACGCCCTCTTCCGCGAGCGACGTCGAGTGAGGGGGCATCGACCCCGGCGTGACGCCGCCGACGTCGGCGTGGTGTCCCCGACACGCAACGATGAACGAGAGCGCGCCCTGCTCGTCGTGCACCGGGCTCACGACCGTGATGTCCGGCAGGTGGGAGCCCCCGGCGTACGGGTCGTTGGTCGCGTAGACGTCGCCCCGCTCCGGGGTCGGGTGGGCTCGCATCACCGCCCGGACCGACTCGCTCATCGCGCCCAGGTGCACCGGAATGTGTGGCGCATTTGCCACCAGACCGCCCAGGGGGTCGAACACCGCGCAGGAGAAATCCAAGCGCTCGCGGATGTTGGTCGACAGGGCCGTTCGGCGCAGGGCCTCGCCCATCTGCTCGGCGATCGACATGAACGAATTGCCCATCACCTCGAGCAGCACCGGGTCGACCTCGGCCCGCCGCAGCGGCGCCGGCGCGGCGGCCGCGGTGAGGCGCACGTCGAACACGCCGTCGGGGAGCACCGTGAGCTCGAATCCGGGGGGGATGAAGAGCGTCCCGGTCTGCTCCAGCACCAAGCGCGGCCCCGCGGCGCGGGTGCCGGGTGCGAACGACTCGCGGGCCGAGCAGGGGATGCCCTCGAGCCACCGGCCGCCGAAATAGGTGCGGACCGTCCGTGCGCCTGCCGAGGGTGGGGTGATTGGCGCGCGCGGCACTTCGAACCCCGGGCCCGGCGCGCATGCCTCGACCCGGGCGTTCACGATTTCGATGGGATGTGCGGGGCGGCTGTGCCCGAAGGCATGGGCGTGAGCGCGATGGAACTCGTTCGCCAGCGCCGTGGCATCGAAAAGCTCGAGCGTCACTCGGGCGTCGCTGCCCCGGTAGCGGAGCTCGACCAGGCGCCTCACCGTGATCTCCGCGGCGCTGGCCCCGGAGCGGCACAGGACGTCCACCGAGCGCGTCTCGAGCTGTGCGAAGAGCGGCGCGAGCGACGCCAATGAGCGGGCGTCGAGCTCCACGCGACCGGCGTCGTGTTCCAGATGGCAGGTGCGTTCGGCCAGGCCGATGCCGAGCGCGCTCTGGACACCCGCCAGCGGGTGGAAGAGGAGCCGTTGCACGCCCAAGCGTCGAGCCACGCTGCAGGCGTGCTGCCCAGCCGCGCCGCCAAACGCGACCAGCGCGTCGCCGCGGACGTCGTGACCACGCGCGATCGACACCCGGCGGATCGCCTCTGCCATGGCGCTGTCCGCCACCTCGACGAACCCCTCGGCCAGGTCGAGCGGGTCGAGGGGCGCGCCACCGCCGGCGAGCTCGGCCGCGAGCTCCGCCAGTCGGGCCTCGGCACGCTCGCGCGCCAGCGGCAACGGGAAGCGATCGCCCGGGAGCCGGCCGAGGACCACGTTCACGTCGGTCAGCGTCAGCTCCCGCGCGCTCGGGTCCCCGTAGACCAAGGGGCCGGGACGCGCGCCCGCGCTGTCGGGCCCCACCGTCAGACGGTGCCCGTCGACCCGGCACACCGAGCCGCCCCCCGCGGCGATGGTGTGGATGTCCATCATCGGTGCGCGCACTCGCATTCCGCCGAGCTCGGTCTCGTACACCTTGGGCAGGGCACCGGCCCAGCGCGACACGTCGGTCGAGGTCCCGCCCATGTCGAAGCCGATGGCCGAGGGCACTCCGGCGCGCTGCGCGATGGCGCCCACGGCCACCAGCCCGCCGGCGGGGCCGGAGAGGATGGCCCGGGGCCCAGTCAAGAGCTCGGCGGCGACCAGTCCGCCGCTCGACTGCATCGCCTCGAGGTGCGACCCGGGCAGCTCGCTCGTCAGGGCGGCGAAGTGACCGCGCAAGAGCGGCGTGAGGTACGCGTCGAGCACCGTGGTTTCGGTGCGGGCGAGCAACCCCAGCTCGGGCGACACCTGGTGCGACAGCGAGACGTGGGAGAAGCCCGCGGTCTCCGCCAGCGCCCCGACTTCGAGCTCGAGCTCGGGGTTCTGGTACGAGTGGATGACCGCGACGGCGACCGACCGGATCCCGGTGGCGGTGAGCTCGGACAGCTGACGAGCGAGCGCTCGGGCGTCCGGACGAGCGAGCACGCGGCCGTCGCGATCGAGGCGCGCGTCGACCTCGAGCACGCATTCGGGAAGCGCCGGCGGCGTTCGAATGTCGAGGGTGAAGAGGTCGGGTCGCGCCTGGGTACCGATCTCGAGCAAGTCCCCGAACCCGCGGGTGATCAAGAGCGCGGTTCGGCACCCGCGCCGTTCGAGCAGAGCGTTGGTGGCCAGCGTGGTCCCGAGGCGCAGGTCGCAGGCCGGAATTGCGTCGTCGGGCCCGAGCCCCAGGCCGGCGCGGATCGCGCCGAGCGCGGCTCGATCACTGGACAACACCTTCGCGACCCGGAGCCTCCCGGCAGGATCGATCGCCACCAGATCGGTGAAGGTTCCGCCGCGATCGATCGCGATTTGCCAGCGCATGCCCGCCCCTCAGCGCCGAATGAGCAGCAAGATGAGGACGATGGCGAGAGCCACCGCCAAAAACACGATCAGCCCCACCAGCTTCTTCAGGCCCTGGTCGCCGCTCGCGTCGGCCGGGTAGTGTGTGGGCGGCGGGTAGGGGTGGCCTTGGGGAGGGGGAGCGTGTCCCGACCACGGCTGGGGCGGGTAGCCGTACCCCGGGGACGCAGGCGGCTGAGTCGGCAGCTGGGCGGGACCCGCTGGCGGGAAGCTGCCGGCGTTGATGAAGGGCATCGTCGGAGGAACCGCGTCGTCGTACGGGCGAAGCGCTGCGGGCGCGCCGGCGGCGGGCCGAGGCTTGGGCGGGTCGGCGCGCGTCGCCGAGAAGTCTGGCGTCGCCGGCATGGGCAGCGTTGGCAACACGCCACCGCGCGGAGCCGGCGCTTCCGGCGGGCGATTGCCGCCCGCCACGCGGGTCATGGTCTCGTCGTCCACCGGAAAGTCCGCCGCCTCGCTCGGCGGCGGCGCGATGCGGGTCTCGGCCTCGTCGTCGACCTCGCCGTAGGCGAGTTGCCCCACCGCCATCGGACGCGGGCCGGGGGCGGGCAGCCCGAGCCCTCGAGGATAGGCGGGGCGCGCAGGGCCAGCCGCTGGCTCGGCCCAGGGCGGCTGGGTGACATGAGTGGCGGCGTCGTCGAAGCCGTGGCCGGCGAACTCGGGGAACTCGGAGAGCGGTCGCCACTCTCGGGTGCCGCTCGGGCAGCCGAGGGCGGAGGGCAAGAGCTGCCCGGCCTGGAGGGCGCCGCGCACCCACTCCGTCGGCACGGGGCCGATGGGTTTGTCGCCGGGCGGGCGCACCATCCAATCGGCCATCGCGTAGTCTTACCGCATTTGTCCTCGGGGTGGGGGAGCCCCGCGGATCAGGGTCGGCGCCGGACCAAGAGGCGGCGCGTGATCTCGACCACCTTCTCGGGGATCTTGCCCTCGGTCTTGTCGAGCTCGGTGTCGAACAGCTTGCCGTCGGCGTACAGCTCGGCCGGCCGTCGGTTCTTGGTGCCGACGATCCGGAGCGTGATCGCGCCGGCGTTCGGGCCGAGCTCCTCTTTCGAGACCACCCGCGAGGCGGCGAACAGCGTGTCCCCGGCCAGCGTGCCGTTCGGGTGGGCTCCGGCATCGAGGCCGAGGTCCCACACCGCGTTGCCCGCGAGATCGCGGCTGGTGAGTGAGAGCACCCAGGACATCACCAGCCCCCCGTACACGACGCGGGTCTTCGCGAACGAGCTCTCTTTGCAGTAGAGCTCGTCGAAGTGGATGGGGTGCGAGTTCCGGCAGAGCTGCGTGATCTGCATGTGCTCGGAGTCCCCGACGGTCTTGCCCACGCTGTGGAAGAAGACGTCGCCGACCGAGAAATCTTCGAAGAAGCCCGAGAACCCGGCCTGGCGCCCGATCGGGCGGATCTGCTCGCGGAGCGGCGCCGGCAGGAAGTGATCGCCGGGCTCGCTCTGCGTGGCGGCGGGCCAAGCGTTGGCCGGTCGTTCGCGGACGCTGCCCGCGCGGATCAGCGCCCGGCGGTCGAAGCGGCACACGATCTCGCCGCGCTGATTCTCGACCAGGGTGCGGACCTCGACCACGCCGCGGTCGCCCTTGGCGCTTGGCTTCTTGCCGAGCACCTTGCTCGACGCGGTCAGCGTGTCGCCGGAGTAACACGCCTCGGGGAAGCGCACGTCGATGTACGCCAGGTGCGCGATCGCCTGCTCGCTCACGTCGTGCACGCTGAAGCTCAGACCCAGGTTCAGGAGCAAGAGCGGGTGCACCGGGCGGCCGGTGAACCCCAGCGCCTCGGCGTACCTGCGGCTGGCGAAGGTCGGCGTGGCGTCCTGGAACGAGGCCGAAAACAGCGCGACCATCCCGTCATCGACCGTGACGTCCCAGGGGTGCGCGTACACCTCGCCCACCTCGAAGTCGTCCAGGCGCCGTCCGTACTCGGGTTTCCGCAGCGTGGTCATGACTCAAACCTCCAGCAGCCGGCGCGCGATCACGTGCGCCTGGATCTCGTTGGCCCCCTCGAAGATGCTGAGCACGCGCGCGTCCACCAAGAGGCGCGAGGCGACGTACTCTTCCGCGTAGCCGTTGCCGCCGTGGATCTGCACGCAGGCGTCGGCCGACTCACAGGCGGCGCGGGTGGCCAAGAGCTTGGCCATGCCGGCCTCCAGATCGCAGCGCTTGCCGCTGTCCTTCGCGCGGGCCGCGAAGAAGGTCAGCTGCCGCGCGGCCATGATGCGCGCGATCATCCGCCCCAGCTTGCGCTGAACCCGGGGGAAGCTGAAGATCGGGACTCCGAACTGCACCCGTTCGCCGGCGTAGCGCATGGCCTCGTCGAGGGCAGCTTGGGCCGCGCCCACCCCGCGCGCGGCGGTCTGGATCCGGGCGCTCTCGAAGGTCACCATCAGCTGCTTGAAGCCCTGGCCCTCGACGTCGCCCAAGAGGCAGCCTGCGGGAACGGTGAAGTCGTCGAACGAGAGCTCGAACTCCTTCATCCCGCGGTACCCCAGCACCTTGATCTCGGTCCCGGTGATCCCGGCGTCGGGGAAGCCTTCGGTCTCGGGGTGCTCTTCACTGCCCCGGGTCTTGGGCGCCAGGAACATGCTGAGCCCGCCGTAGCCGGTGTCGTCGGGGTTGGTGCGCACCAGCAGGGTCATCAGGTCGGCCCGGGTGGCGTGGGTGATCCAGGTCTTTTGGCCGAAGATCCGGTAGCTGCCGTCGGGCTGCTTCTCGCCTCGCGACTTGATGTGAGCCAGGTCCGAGCCGAAGTTCGGCTCGGTGAACACCGCGGTGGAGAGGACCTCGCCGACGGCGAGGCGCGGCAGCCAGTCCCGCTTCTGTTCGTCGGAGCCGCCGCCCAAGATCAGCTCGGCGGCGATCTCGGAGCGCGTGCCCAGCGAGCCCACTCCGATGTAGCCGCGACTGAGCTCTTCGGTGACCAGGCACATGGCCACCTTGCCCAGGCCCTGGCCGCCAAACTCTTCGGGGATGGTCAGGCCGAACACGCCGAGCTCCGCCATCTTGCCGATCAACGAGATGGGGATCAGCTGATCCTTTCGGTGGATGTCCTGCGCGATGGGCAGGACTTCGCGCTCGACGAAGCGACGGAACTCGCTCTGGATCGCCGTCAGCGTCTCGTCGTCGAGCCCGACGTTGCCGAAGGTCCCCCGCTCTTCCGCGAGGCGCGCGAGCTCGCAGACGCCGTCCCCCGATCCGTAGCGCTCGGCCAGCGCCTGCACGTCGGTGCGCCCCAGCGTCTCGCGGATGTCGTCCCCCTCGAGCCACAGCTGCCCGAGCGAGACCGACTCGCAAGGGCCGAGGTCGATGCCGCCCGCCAGCTGCCGACAGAGCTCGCCCACGTAGACCCCGGCGATGGCACGCTCGAGATCACCGCCCACTCGTCCCGACCACGCCACGAGCTGCCGCGCCGCCTCGACCTCGGTGGCCAGGTAGGCCAGGGCGTGCGCGGCCAGCTGGTGGCGGTCGAGCAGGCGGGACGAGATCCGTCCGGCCTCGGTCACGTGCCCGAGCACGCGGGCCTTCGCCCGCTGGCAGAGATCGCCGAGGGCATCGATGGCGGGCGTGAGGTCGTCGCCGCGCAGCGTGCGCGGAGCGACGGACTTGGCGGCGTGGTCCTCGGTCATGGCTGGTCCTACTTGCACCGCGCCACCGGGGGCAGCAAGCCCGGAAAATGCGGCCCTTTCCTGGGAGATGGCTGGTTGGTTGGCGCGGTGTGTCATAGACTCCACCCGCGCCATGGCCAAGCAGATTTTCGAGCTCGCCCTGATCCCCGAGGTTGGTGACGTCCCCGAGCGCATGCACGCGCAGCTGATCCGGCCCGAACGCTTCGGAGAGCCGAAGGATGCGTTTCGGATCGAGGAGGTTCCCGTGCCCGAGCTCGGGCCACGCGACGTGCTGCTCTACGTGATGGCCGCGGGGGTCAACTACAACAACGTGTGGGCGGCGCTGGGCGTGCCCCTCGACGTGATCAAGGCTCGCCAGAAGGCGGGTGAGAAAGAGAACTTCCACATCGGGGGCTCCGACGCCAGCGGCATCGTGTGGAAGGTGGGCGCAGAAGTGAGGAACGTGAAGGTGGGCGACGAGGTCGTTGTTCACTGCGGGTACTGGGATCCGAACGACCCGCACGTCGTCGCGGGCAAGGATCCGATGCTCGCGCCCAGCCAGCGAATCTGGGGCTACGAGACCAACTGGGGCAGCTTCGCGCAGTTCACCAAGGTGCAAGACCACCAGTGCTTGCCCAAGCCAGCGCACCTGTCGTGGGAAGAGGCCGCGGCCTTCATGCTGGTCGGCGCCACGGCGTATCGCATGCTGTTCGGCTGGGCGCCGCACGTGGTTCGACCGGGCGACCCGGTGCTGATCTGGGGCGGTGCGGGCGGCCTGGGCTCGATGGCGATTCAGCTGGTCAAGGCCGCTGGCGGCCGACCGGTCGCGGTGGTGAACAGCGAGGACAAGTTCGAGTACTGCAAGCAGCTGGGCGCGGTCGGGGTGATCAACCGCAAGAGCTTCCACCACTGGGGCATGCTGCCGCACTGGACCGACGACGCGGGCTACGGCGAGTGGCTGGCCCAGGCCCGCGCGTTCGGCCGCGCGTTCTGGGACGCCCTGGGCGACAAGCAGAACCCGGCCATCGTGTTCGAGCACCCGGGCGAGGCCACGGTTCCGACCAGCGGCTTCGTGTGCGAGACCGGCGGCATGGTGGTGATTTGCGCCGGCACGAGCGGCTACAACGCGACGCTCGATCTGCGCTACCACTGGATGCGCCAGAAACGCTTCCAGGGCTCGCATTTTGCCAACGACGATCAGGCCAAGGGCGTGAACGACCTGGTGATTGCGCGAAAGGTCGACCCGTGCCTGTCGCGCACCTTCGACTTTGCGGGCACCGGCGACTGCCACCAGATGATGCGCGAGAACCGCCACCCGAACGGCAACATGGCGATCTTGGTGAACGCCAAGCAGCCGGGGCTGAAGAGCTTGGCGGAGTCGAGGTAGGGGCGGTCGCGACCGCAGTCGCGGGTCGCGGTGGTGGTCGCGGTCCTGGCTCGCGGTCGCGGTCGCGGTCCTGGCTCGCGGTCCTGGCTCGCGGTCCTGGCTCGCGGTCGCGGTCGCGGTCCTGGCTCGCGGTCGCGGTCGCGGTCGGTGTCGCGGGTCGCGGGTCGCGGGTCGCGGGTCGCGGTCGCGGGTCGCGGTCGCGGGTCGCGGTCGCGGGTCGCGGTCGCGGGTCGCGGTCGCGG
>JACPVJ010000201.1 GCA_016191785.1 Myxococcales bacterium
GCGGCGGCACCGCGGGCTCCGGCGGCGGCGCGGCGGGTTCTGGTGGCAGCGCGACCGGCGGCACCGGCGGAGGCACTGGCGGCAGCGCAACCGGCGGCACCGGGGGTGGCACTGGCGGCAGCGCGACCGGCGGCTCGGGTGGCACCGGCGGCGGGACGTCGACCTGCCCCGCGACCGCGCAGGACAGCCAGGCGTGCACGACGCCGCTCCAGAACTGCACCTACGGCAACCAGCAGTGCACCTGCTGGGGCGGCACGTGGGACTGCGATCCGTGTCCGGGCACCAAGCCGGCGAATGACTCGCAGTGCAACTCCACCGGCGCGCAGTGCTTCTTCGGAAACGAACAGTGCATGTGCTACGGCACCAACAACGACTGGGACTGCGGCACGTGCCCGGCCACCCAGCCGACCGGCAGCTGCGTCTCGGGTAACAGCTCGCTCGCCGGCATCCGCTGTCTGTACGGATCGGTCGGGTGCAGCTGCAGCACGACCACCGGCCAGTGGCAGTGCGGGAACACCAACGGCTGCCCGAACAATCCGCCGACGGCCGGCGGCAACTGCAACCTTCCGTCGTCTCAGGTCTGCATCTGGGGCGCCAAGCAATGCGCGTGCGTCCAGGGAAACTGGTTCTGCAAGTGAACGCGCACGACCGCGGGCCCGAGATGACCTCGGAGCACGCTTCCCCGTTATCGCGAGGTCAGGAGGTGCTTGAATGTTGAAGCTTGCTCGATTGGGATTGATGGGTGCGCTGTCGGCGCTGTTGGTGGCGACCGCTTGCGGCGGTGACAGCGAAGAGGACAGCAAGAGCACCGGCGGCACCGGCGGCAAGGCCACGGGCGGGTCTTCGGGCGGAGGCAGCGGCGGCGCGGGTGGCGGCACCGCGGGCTCAGGCGGCGGCACCGCCGGCTCCGGTGGCGGCACCGCGGGCTCAGGCGGCGGCACCGCCGGTTCCGGCGGCGGCACCGCGGGCTCAGGCGGTTCGGCCACAGGTGGCACGGGCGGCGGTACCGGCGGCACCGCGACCGGCGGCACCGGCGGCACCGCGACCGGCGGCACCGGCGGCACCGCGACCGGCGGCACGGGTGGCGGCTCGACCGGAGGAAGCGGCGGCACCGGCGGCGGCACCTCGACTTGCCCGACCGCGCAGCCCACCGGGGCGTGCACGACGCCGCTCCAGAACTGCGCCTACGGGACCGGGAACCAGTCCCAACAATGCACCTGCTGGAACGGCAACTGGGACTGCGACCCGTGCCCGGGCACGAAGCCCACTCCCAACGGCCAGTGCAACCCTGGGTTCGGCAGCGACTTCCCGCAGTGCGTCTACGGGACCGAGCAGTGCATGTGCTACGGCAGCAATCCGGACTGGGATTGCGGCGCATGCCCGGCGACCCAGCCGAGCGGCAGCTGCATCAGCGGCCAGACGTCGCTCTCGGGCATCCGCTGCATGTACGGTGCCGCGCAGTGCACGTGTAACAACGGCACCTGGGCGTGCTCGGGGGGCAGCGCGTGCCCCTCCAACCCGCCCGCGACCGGAAGCAGCTGCACGCTGCCCGCCGGTCAGGTGTGCACCTGGGGCGGCTCCCAGTGCACGTGCGTGACCGGTAGCTGGTTCTGCAAGTAGCGGCCCGCTGAGGCCGCATGAAGGCCCTGTGCAACCGGTGGTTGCACGGGGCCTTCGTGCGATCGCAAGCTCGGGTCTTGACCCCGAGCGCACTCGGGCCAACGATGCAGCAGCGTCATTTGGGTGCGGCAGAGCCTCTGCTGCAGGATCGAGCTGGTCGGGCCGCCAGCTTCCTCGGAGCACCGACCCACCATGCACGTGAGCCCCAAGACCCCTTCCGACCCGTCGACGAGAATCGGCCAGCCCGGCGCCTGGAAGCCCGCGCAACTCCTGGTCCGCCGCTTGGTGCGTCCGGTCGAGCGCTTCCTGGCGATTCAAGCAGCGAGCGGCATCGTGCTCTTGTTCACCGCTGTCCTGGCTCTGGCTTGGGCGAACTCGCGGTGGAGCGCCTCGTACGCCGCGCTGTGGCACACGCCCTTGGGCGTGCATGTCGCAGGGCTCCGCTTCGAGCGGGACCTTCACTTTTGGATCAACGACGGCCTGATGACGATCTTCTTCTTCGTCGTGGGCCTGGAGATCCGGCGAGAGATCCACCAGGGCGAGCTCAGCGATCTCCGCAGGGCCGCGCTTCCGCTGGTGGCAGCGGTGGGCGGCATGTTGGTTCCTGCGGCGATCTTCCTGGTCCTGAACCACGGGCAACCCTCGGCGCGCGGCTGGGGGATCCCGATGGCGACGGACATCGCCTTTGCCGTCGGCGTCTTGGCGTTGCTCGGGCCGCGCGTGCCCCCCGCGTTGCGCGTGCTCTTGCTGGCGTTGGCGGTGATCGACGACGTGGGCGCGATCTTGGTGATCGCCCTCTTCTACTCGTCGGGCATCGAGCCGGTGGGCTTCGCCGTGGCCTCCGTCGGCATCGCGGCGATCGTGGTGATGCAGGGCTTCGGCGTGCGCGCCCCGCTCGCCTATGTGCTGCCGGCCCTGGTCGTGTGGGCGGGCGCCTATCACGCCGGCATTCATCCCACC
Source organism: Myxococcales bacterium (assembly GCA_016191785.1). Taxonomy (GTDB): domain Bacteria; phylum Myxococcota_A; class Polyangia; order Polyangiales; family Polyangiaceae; genus JADJKB01. Next base: position 2,581 of record JACPVJ010000201.1, read on the forward strand.
CTCGCCGGCGTGGCGGTCGGGCTACTCACCCCGGTGCGCGCGTGGGTCGGCGAGTCGGCGTCGCCGGTCGATCACCTGCAGCGACAGTTCCACGCGACGGTGGCCTTCGGCATCATGCCGCTGTTCGCGCTCGCCAACGCCGGCGTCCCGCTCGCCGGCGTCTCGATCTCGGGGCCCGGCGCCCTGGTGTTCGCGGGCATCGCCGCGGGGCTGGTCGCCGGCAAGACCGTCGGGATCACCGGAGCCTCGTGGCTCGCGGTGCGGGCCGGTTTCGCCGCGGTGCCGCGGGGGGTTCGGTGGAGCGGGGTCCTGGTCGTCGGTCTGGTCGGGGGCATCGGTTTCACCATGTCGTTGTTCGTCGCGGGCCTGGCGTACCCACCTGGACCCATGCTCGAGACCGCGAAGCTCGCCGTGCTCGCCGGCTCGACCACGGCGGCGGTGGGCGGGCTCTTGCTCGGGCGCGCCGTCTTGCCCCGCGAGGTCGATCGTGGCGCTGCGCCGACCGCTTACGACGCCGAAACTTCGACCGAGTCGTGACGCAGACCTCTGCCGGAGCTAGACTGATTGGCCATGGAGACCTGCGCCGGGTGCGCCTTCTCTGCGGGAACCGCGGTGGTCCTGTACGTGACCGGTCGACTGATCACCTGGGTGGCGAACCGGGCGCGCGCCAAGGCCATGGCCCGGGTCGAACGAGAGCTGGCGTGAAACCCCAGCGGCCGGGTGGCGGACGGGCACGCGACGGGGCGCCACGACCCCGCCTCGAGAAACCGCCACTACGTCCCCAGGTCACCACGCTCTGGGACTATCCGTCGCAGCACTACGGCAGCGAGCAGCAGGGCAGCCGCGACTATCGTGGCGCGACCCCCAGCTACGTGATCTGGAACGTGATCCAGCGCTTCACGCAGCCCGGCGAGAAGGTGCTGGACCCTTTCTGCGGCAGCGGCACGACGCTCGACGTCTGCCGGGATCTCGGACGCACGGGCTTGGGCTTCGACCTGGCCTCGACCCGACCGGAAATCAAGGTCGCCGACGCACGCAGCTTGCCCCTCAAGGCCCGCAGCGTCGATCTGGTGTTCATGGACCCGCCCTACGCGGACAACCTCGAGTATTCGGACGACGAGCGCTGCATCGGCAAGCTCGCGGCCGATGGGCGCTACCAGCGCGCGATGCGGCTGGTGCTCGACGAGTGCGCGCGGGTGCTGCGCGACCAGCGCATGCTCGCGATCTACGTGTGCGACGTCTTCAAGAAGGGCCGTGGCTTCTGGCCCCTGGGCTTCGAGCTGTTCGAGCTGGCGAAGAAACACTTCGAGCCCCACGACGTGATCGCGGTGGTGCGCCACAACAAGACGCTCGAGATGGGCAACTATCGCAAGGCCGCCGACGAGGGCGGGTTCTTCTTGCGGGGGTTCAACTACCTGTTGCTCTTCCGCCGTCGTTAGCCCCCCTCGCGTGCCGCCGCAGAGTCAGCTCCAACGGATCCGGCAGCGGGTGAGCAGCTCGGTCGAAGCCACGACGTCGGCCCGAACGTTGCGCCCACCGGCGGCCGTGGCTGCGGCCCGAAAGGCGCCGCACATTCCGCGCCCGACGCAGGCGTCATACAGGTTCGGAGGGTGCGAAATCTCGACCTCGGCCGCGCCCCGGGAGCGCTCGACCAGGCGAGCGGCGGTGCCACGGCGGAACGCCGACCAGCGCCGCTCGACACCGGACAAGAGCCGCTCGGGGTTCAAGAGCAGGAAGAGCGCCCGGTAGAGCGGGCGGCTGAGCAACCGGACGTTCCGCTCGAACACCCAGGCCTCGTACGAGTCGAGTCCGGCGGCGGTCGGCGCGAAATGTCGATCGCGGATCGCGATCAGCATCGCCAGCGAGTGCACCTCGGGCAACCACGCGGTCACGGGCAGGCGATGGCGCACCAGCTCGCCGAGCTCCGACGGCAGGTCGTCCAGGCAGTCATCGAGGGCGAGCGATTCGAGCGCGTCGCGATAGACCGAGGCCTTGACCGTGACCTCGGGGTACGACGCGATTCCGCGGGGCAAGCGCGCGAGATAGCTCGTCACAGTCGGGAACCGCTCCTGCATGCTGCCTGGTCCGGTAGATCACCTGGGTGAAGGCTGCTACCACTGTGACATGAGGGCCAGCTGGTTGGGCTATGCGCTCGGGGCATGGGTCGCCGCTCTGGCGGTCGGCAGCGGGTGCAGCGGCACCAGCGACGCGGGCCCGGGCGGTGCGGGCGGCGGGGCCGCCGGGGCGGGGGGCGGCGCGAGCGGGGGAGCCGCGACGGGGGGCAGCTCGTCTGGCGGGTCGGGGGGCAGCGTGGGCCTCGACGTTCAAGTGTCCGACGCCCCGCCCGACGGCCTCACCTGCCCCGACGGGGGCGTGCCCGGCGACCCCGGCTGCGCGTGCGGGAAGCTCGAGTTCACCATCGACACCCAGCAGTCGTGCGCGATCTCGATCTTGCCGGGGTTCAGCGTGGACGGCGAGGGCTTCATCAGCGTCGGCGGCCAAAATCACCGCGTGTTCGCCATGGATCGCTGGGGCAAGGGCCACGTCATCGCCTGGTGCGACTCCACGCGCCTGCCGCAGCTGCTCGAGGCGTTCAACGTCACCGGGTACCTGGGTCAGACCAAGACGCCGAAGGTGCTCTCGTTCGGCGACGAGTACCTGTGCAAGCCGGGGGGCATCCCCCAGAACCCGCTCCCGGCCTCGCTGGCCTATCAGGGCAAAGACCTCCCCGCGAAGTACAAGGGCAACGCCGCGCTCTTGGCCCAGGAGTGGGACGTCGTGATCTTCTGCGGCTTCCGCGTTCCGTGGGCGACCGAGTGGTCCAAAGAGCTCGGCGAGTTCGTCGCGGTGCACGGCAAGGGCCTCCTCGCCGTGATGGACTACCAGGGCGTCGTGACCCAGGCCGACTTCACCAACATGACCAAGGTCACCAGTCCCGGTGGGCTGGCGTTCGATCCGCTCAGCTTGGCCTGGGCACCGTCGAGCACTTCGGTGTCGATCGAGTGCGTGCCGGACTTGCCGCCGCCGATCAAGTGAGCGGGTCTACTTCGTCCCGCTCAGGATCTTCTGCGCCATCTCGCGGGCAGGGTGGGCCTTGGGCGCCAGATCCACGAACTTGGTCAGGTGCGGCTTGGCGTCGCTCGGTCGCTTCAAGTAGTCGGCGTAGAGCACGCCCAGGTTGAACAACGCCGACAGGTTCTTGGGCTCGCGCTCGAGCACCTGCTTCAGAATCTTCTCGGCCTCGAGGTAGGGGCCTTGCTTGTCGCGGCCGCCGGTGCCCCTGAGCGCCGCGGCGAGGCCGATGCTGGCCATGATGTCGTCGGGATTGACCGCCAAGACGCCTCGGAACTCACCGACCGCCTTCTCGTAGATCCCGGCTTGCAAGAGCACCGTTCCGGTGTTCAGGCGCGCGGTGGTGTCTTTCGGATCGAGCTCGCTGGCCTTGGCAAAGCGCTTGAAGGCCACGGCGTCGTCGCCGCGCTTGAGCGACACCAAACCCGAGGTGCGCACCACCACGGCGTTGTCCGGCGCGGCCTTCTCGGCCTCTTTCACCAGCAGCTCGGCGGCGTCCACCTCGCCGCGCTCCAGGTGGCTCATGGCCAGCTCGGCCAGCGCGTTGGGATCGTTGGATCGCCGCACCAGGACTTCTCGGGCGTGACGGATCGCCAGCTCGACCTCCCCCGCTTCACGCAGGGCGCTCACCAGCTCGATGCGCGCAGCGACGGCCTTGGGGTTCGACTTCACGAACGGCTCGAGGACCGCCACCGCGCCCTTCGGGTCCTCGAGGCGACGCCGCACCTCGCCCAGCGCCACCACGACGTCCTCCGCGTTGGGCGCCAGCGACTGCGCCTTCGAGAGCTCTTGCTCGGCGTCGGCCAGGTCGCCGACTTGCGCCAAGAGCACGCCCAGGTTGTAGCGGGCCTCCCAAAGGTTTGGGTCGATCTTCACGGCCTCGCGCAAGAGCGCGATGGCGCGCTGACGCTCACCGGCGCTCTGAACCGCCTGGGCCATCTTGCCCAAGGCTTTGGGGTTGGCGGGCGGCAAGACCGGCGCCCGCTCGACCTTGGCGGCGCCCCCGCCGCACGCCACGGCGAGGAGCGCGACCGCGAGCAGCGAGCCCTTCGGCGGCCGGGTCACTTCTTGCCCCCTTTCTTGACGCCTTTGCCCTTCAGGGTGGGCTTGTCCGCGGGTTTGTCGTCCTTCTTGTCCGCGGGTTTCTCGTCCTTCTTTTCGTCGTCGGACTTGTCCGCCGACTTTTCGTCCTTGGACTTGTCGTCCTTGCCCTTCTTGTCGCCCTTCTTGTCGCCCTTCTTGTCGTCCTTCTTCTCGTCCTTGTCCTTGTCCGCCTTCTCCGGCAGCTCGGGGGCGGGGATGAGATACGGCTCGCTGCGGTTGTCCTTGGTGCGACGGGTCCCGTCGATCAACCCCGGAAGCGGCGCGGGCCCCTTGCTCTGCAGCTCGAACCCGATCTCTTTCAGCGGCGGGTAGAGCTCCGAGTTGAGCCGGCCGAGCGCGGCGCGCATCTTGGCCGTCCAGCTGTTGAAGATGCCGAGCTCCAGCGCCTTCTTCCAGCCGCTCTCGTAGGCCTCGAGCGCGCGCTCTTCGATCGGCACCACGAACTCGTCGATCTGCTGCTTGTAGAGCTCTTGATCGTCCTTGCTCAGCGCCGCCGGCGGGGGCGAGGTCAAGAGCGCCTTGGTGAAGGTCTCGTAGGTGAATCCGATCTGGTAGAGCGACGCGGTGGTCCACTCGGCAACGGCCATCTCGGCCGTCCCGAGGAAGGTGTCGGCGGCCTTCTTCAAGAGCTCGCCCTTCTTCTTCAGACGGTCCTTCAGCTGCTTGACGTCGCCCTCGATCTTTACCGCCTCGAACTCGGCCAAGATGCGCTCACCCTGTAGGTACTTGGCCTTGGCCGCGAAGTACTTGCCGCTGTCGTCGAGCCCGCCCTTCCTGAGCTTGTAGGTGTCCATGGCGCGCGACAGGGCCTGGCCAGCGCCCTTCTCGTCGCCCAGCTTCACGCGGACCGAAGCCAGGCGGACGAACGCCTCGATCTGCCCGCTCGGCGTCTTGGCGTTGTGGGTGTACCGCTCGTAGACGCCGGCTGCGTCCTTCCACTTCTCGGCCTTCTCGTAGGCCTTGCCCATCAAGAAGGTGACCTCTTCGGCGCTCTCGTCCCGGGGGTAGACCTTGCGGAAACGGTTCCCGCTGTCGATCGCCCGCTGCGTCTCGCCCACCGTGGTTCGGAGCAGCACCGAGTTGAACGCCGCGTCCTTGTGGTGCTGTGACTTCGGGAAATTATCGGCGATCACGTCGTGGTAGTCGGCCGCCTCGCTGAAGAGGCCCACCTCTTGGAAAGTGTTGGCGGCGATCCACGCACCCTGTGCCGCTTCGTCACGCCCGCGGTGATCCGAGATCAGGATCGCCACCGCCGCCTTCATCGTCTCGAGGTCGCCGCCCTTCTTGGCCTGGACCTCGGCGTTGACCGCGGCCTGAGCCGCCCGGGGCTCGGTCGGGAACTCTTTGGCGGCCCGCAGGTAGGCCGACGCGGCCTTGTCGTGCTTGCCCGACTCGGCCAGCTGCTCGCCCTGCTTGAACACCGCCACGACGATCAGCCCGTTCAAGCGCTTCTGCTTGTCCGTCGCCATGAAGGCGGGCGCGGTCTTGAGCCGACGTGCCCAGGTCTCGATGTTCTCGTAGTCCTTGCTCTTGTTGAAGCTGTCCAGGATCAGCTCGCCCGCGCCCTCGGCGTACTTGCCGCGCGGGTACTTCTCGACCAAGAGCCCGAACTGCCGCACCGCGGGGTCGTAGATCTCGTAGTCGTAATAGAGCTTGCCCTGCCGGAAGAGCAGCTCGGGGATATCCGGGTCGTTGGGATAGGTCTTGATGTAGAGCTCCATCGCCTCCGTGAGCTTCTTGTCGGTCGGCGACTCTTGTGGCTTCTTGCCGGCCGCCTTGGCGGCATCGAGCTCCTTGTAGCGAGCGAATTCCAGGGCGGCGAGGGCGTTGTACAGCGCGTCGCGAGAGTGCGGCCCCTTCGGGTTCAAGCGCACCGCAGCCATGTAGTGGTCGGCGGCCTTGTTGGCGTCCTCGAGGTGATAGAACGCGATTTCGGCGAGGTTGTAGTGAACCTCGTAGGCCTCCTTACCCGAGCCGTACCGCGTGAGGTACACCTCGTAGAGGCCAATCGCGCCGCCGTATTCGCCCTTGCTGGTCTTGTCCCGCTGCGCCTTGGCGTGCAGCCCGACCGCGTCGTCGCGGAGCTGCTTCTCGATGGCTGCCGCAGCGGCCGCCACCGTGGCGGCGTTGTGGGCCTTCACCCACGCGCCCGGCTTCTGCTTGCTCTTGGGCTCGGGCGGCACGTACTCCTTGAGGAGCCAGCGGTAGTCCTCTTGGAGCTTGCCCCAGGTCTCCATCGTCGAGTGACCTTGCGCGATGGCGAGCCCGTACTTGTAGGCGTCCGGTGACATCGGCTCGAGCTTCAGCAGCAGGCGGTACGCCTCGATGCCACGCTCGTAGTGGGATTGGTCGTAGAGCGCCTCGGCCAGAGCGCGCACGATCCGGCCGGCGAACTTGTCGCCCCCCGCCTTGACGAGGAACTTGTACATGTCCTCGGCGCGGTTCTTGTCGTCCTCGACGAACACCGCGACCAGGTTCTTCAAGGCCTCGGTCTGCAGCTCGTCCTTCCCGGACTGCTTCTTGCCCGAGGCGTCGGACGTGGCCTTGAACACCGCGAGGAAGCGCTTGGCGGCCTCTTCCGGTCGATCCATGCGCCACAAGCACCACGCGCTCTTGAACAGCGCGATGTCGTACAGCTCGTTGTCCTTGTACTTCAGGACCTCTTCGTACTCGCGGAAGGCATTGGCGAAGTCCGGGAAGTCCTTGGTGAACTCGAACTCCGCGCGAACCATGTGGGCGTCCGGAGCGAAGCGGCTCTTGGGGAACCACTCGAGGATCTTGTTGAAGCGCCCGAGGGCCTCCTCGAACTTGGCCTCTTCGTTGGCCAAGAACCCGTCGACGTACAGCGCCAGGTCGTACTGCTCGAAGGTCTTGTAGTTCTTGAGGACCCGCAGGAAGCGGCCTCGAGACTTGGAGAAGTCGGGGTTCGGGGGGTCGCCGCGCTGATCGGTGGGTCGCTTCTCCCACTCCTGGAACTTCACCAGGAACTGCTCGCGTGCGTCCTCCCACTCGAGCTCGCCCATGCGCATCAGCGCTTCGGCCAACTCGGGCTCGTCGTCGGGGGACTCGTTGATGAACTTGTCGAGCAGCTTCATCGCATCGGACCGAAGCTTCTTGGTCTTGGCCCGGTTCTTCTCGATGCGCTGGTCGATCTTCTTGGTCAGCACCGCGCGCAGGCGCTCGGGGATCTGGAGCGACAGCCGAACCTCGCGGGTCTGGGTCTGCTTCGTCGCCTTCTTCTTCTTGATCGTGGGGCGCTCGCGGGCACCGATCTGACGCTCGGCTTTGGGCTTGATGCGCCCCTTGTCGCTGGCCGCGGCGGGCGGCGACGACGGGCTGTCTTTGTCTTGGGCGCCCGCGGACACGGGCCACAAGGCGGCCAAGAACAGCGGCGCGACGAGGAAGCGACGAAAACGCGAGCGACTCACGGCGGTAGGGGAGCGTATCATGGTGCCGAGCAGGCCGCGCGCAGGGAAAAACCCGCGCCGGGCCGCTCCCGCCCCGGAGCCAGTGCCTGGCCCCCCGGAACTCTGCACCGCCGCCGCTGTCAGTGCCCGACGTGCGCATCGGTCCGACCTCAGCAGCGCTCGGCCTCGCCCTGCTCACCAGCTCGGCAGGCGCAGAAGACCTGGTTCACGGCACCCGCAGCGAGCGGCTCTACGAGCGTGCGCACGAGGTGCGCGCCAGCCTGCACCGCGGCTGGGCCGAGCTCCGGGTCCGGCGCCGCGTCGAGAACGAAGGCCCCCGGCACGACCAAGCCATGATCTGGATCTCGACTCCGTCGGCAGCCGCCGCGGTCGGGCTCAAGACGCTGGGCACGATCGCGGGCAGGCCCACGTGGTTCGACGGCGAGCTGATGGAAGCCGAGGCCGCCGCGGCGAAGTATCGCGAGCTGACCGGCATCGGCGGCTACTACCCCAAGGACCCGGCGCTGCTCTCTTGGCGCTTCCACGGTCAACTGCTCCTTCAGGTGTTCCCGGTCGCGCCGAACGACGAGAAGACCATCGAGTACACGCTCTTGGTGCCGACCGTGTACAAGAACGGCGCCCACCGCTACGACCTCGAGCGCCTCGGCACCGAGAGCCTCGCAGCAACGCTCACCGTGGCCACACCCGGCCGCGGCGACCAGCTCACGGTGAACGGCAAGGCGAGCGCCGGCGGCACCGTCGGCACCGTCAGCCACAGCACCGAGCTCGCGCTCGTTCCGAAGACCTCCGAGCCAATCGGCGGCGAGCTTGCCGTGGCCGCGACCGGCGCGCGGTACGTCACCCACTTTTCCATCGAGGCGGCGCCCGCCGTGAGCCGAGTGCCCCGAGGCGCGCAGGTGGTGGTGGTGCTCGACGCTTCCCGCTCGCTGAGCGCCCAGCGCCTGGACGACCAGAGGGCCGCCGCGGCCGCGTACTTGAGCCACTTCCGCGACGCCTCGGTGGAGGTCCTGACCTTCGATCGAAAAGTGCACCGTCGCTACGGCGCGCTGGTGGGGGTGGACCGCGCGCGGCGTGACCTCGAAGCGGTTGCCATCGAACAGAAGAACGGAAGCGCGGTGGACGAGGCGCTGCTCGAGGCCGAGCAGATCCTGGCCGGCGCGCCCGCGGGCCGCCCGCGCCGTCTGGTGCTCACCACCGACGCCCTGGTGCGCTCGCGGCTCAAGCCCGAGCGGATCCGCGCTGCGGTGGGCCAGAGCGGCGCGATCGTGCACCTGGGCGTCCTGGAAGGGCGCGAGCCGGCCCTCGGTCGCAACGACGACCACCTCTGGGCACCTGCCGCTCGCTCGACCGGCGGGCTGGTGTGGCGTGCAGGCGCCAGCGACGACCCCGACGACCGGAAGAAGATGAAGGCGACCTACGAAGAGTGGGCGCGCCCGCTGCGGGTCGATCACTTCCAGCTCTACTCGCCCGACCTGGAGGTCGGCGCGATCGGAGAGGTGCCGCGGGTGCTCGACGAGGGGCAAGGCTATGAGCAGTTGCTCCTCACCAAGCGCGACGTGAGCTGGGTGCGTGCCGAGGGTGAGCTCTGGTCCAAGCGAGTCCAGCGCGTGCTCCACCCGGACCTGGCCGCGGGCAAGCGGTGGTCGGCCCTGGCGTTCGGCAGCCCACTCGTCGGGGAGCTGAGCGAGCCCGAGATGATGAAGCTGGCGCTCGTCGGCGGCGCCGTGAGCCCCGTCACCAGCTACCTGGCCATCGAGCCAGGGGTTCGCCCGTCGACCGAAGGTCTCGACCACGGTACCGTTGGGTTCGGTTCGGGCTTCGGCGGCCGCGCGCCCAGCATGCGTATGGGCGCGACCAGCGTCGTCGGACGCGCGCCGCCCCTGGACCGGGACAAGTGGCTACGCGACGAGCTGGCGCAAAGCTTCGTCGCGTGCGGGGGCAAGCCGGGGACCGCCAGCCTCTCCCTCGAGACCACGTTCGCCGAGGTCGTGGACGTTGCCCGTGTCGACCTCGGGACGGGCAAGGACCCGGTGCTTGAGCGCTGCGTCGCCGAGGCCGCGTGGGACTTGGTCCTGCCGTCCCAGTTCGACGCCGAGTGGACGACCTGGACGGTCCCTCTCTGATTTCGCGGGGATTTACCGCCCCATTTTGCTTTGCACCGTCCGCGCTTCCCCTCCGTCCAACGCCCGAGGCATAGTCCCTCACGCTCAGGCTCTATCTGGGAGGAATGTGAATGCATCTGCGTACGGCTCTGCTTGGTTTCTTCATGGTCGCGGTCTCGACGGGAGTCGGCTGCGTGGTCCACAACAACCCCGGCCCCGCCCCGGGCTCGACTCCGGCGGCGACGCCGACCGCAGCACCGACGGCAGCCCCCACTGCGGCGCCCACCACGGCGCCCACTGCAGCGCCCACGCCGGCGCCGGTCGACGACCCCAATGCGGACATCGCCGACGACACCGAGGACGGTCCGGCGGTGGCAGCCCCGCTGCCGAAGCAGCAGCCGGTCGAGGATCCGCCGGCCACCCAGGGCATGCCCGAAGAGACCACCGCGGGTGCGGTGGAGGGGCGGCCCAAGGGTCTCGAGGCGGGCGCCCCGGCCGCGTTCTGGATCTGGCGCAACGCCGCCGGCGTCTGGAAGGTGCGGACCACCACCGCCAAGAAGCTCCACGAGTTCCGCGGCCGGGTGAAGGGCGTCCAGAAGCCGATCGGCAAGGTCCGCGCGTCGCGCACCGAGTTCGGTGACCGCATCAAGCGCGGCACCGGCGGCGAAGTCGTCTTCCGCTTCCACACCCAGGGTCACGTCGACGGCTTCGACTTCCGCGCGCCGAAGGACTCGTGCGTGCGCTTCGACCTGCAGCTCGACTCTGGGGCGACGGCGAAGAAGGTGCACATCGGCAAGGACGCGGTCTCGCCGAAGAGCAACCACTTCGTGCTCTGCCCCGCGAAGTAGTCGACTTTTCTCGCATGACCACGCTGGCGGCGCCCTCCTCGGGCGCCGCAGCGCTTTTGTCGGTAGGATGGCGGCAATGGTCGCACAGGTCGCCGCCGAGCTCGGGAAGCTGGCCGTGGAGAAGCTGGCCGAGGTGAAGCCGGAGGCGGCGTTCCGCGCGCTGCGCGGCGGCTCGCTCGGCGCCGTGCTCTTGGTGCCCGGGGCGGGTGCCTTCGCGGTGGGCGTCGCGGTCGGCGCTGGGCTCGGGGTGCTCTTGGCGCCGCGGTCGGGTCGGGACACTCGCGCGGCCATCACGCGCGCGGTGCGCACCCGCATCGAAGCGATCCGAAAGCGACGCCTCGCGCGATGAGCCGCGGCCGGCTCACTTGCCGGTTTCGACGTCCACGTACAAGAAGCGGTGATCGCTCGCCTGGCACGCGAGCAAGAAGTCGGCCTTCTGCGACTGGAAGTCGGGGAAGAAGATCTCTCCGACCTGGGCCGCCCCGAAGGTCTTCGAGGGCAAGATGTAGTCGAGCTGCATCTGGAACTTGGTCGTGGGGTCGTCCACCGTCGTGCCGTCGTCCTTCCCGCAGCCGCTGAGATAGGTGTTGTACTTCCCGTTCGTGCCCTTGGTACCGGAACCCGCCGGGAAGAACACGTTCAGCGCGGGGTGGCCCAGGATGGGCTCGATCCCTCCGTCGAGACTGTCGCCGTCTTCCGGGTCGGCGTTCAGATCGCCGATCACCACGAACCTTGCCCCGACAGGCAGCGGCTCGACCCCCGGGAGCGTGCCGTCGAGGAACAGCTTCAGGCCGTGAAGCTCGTCGAAGTGCCGGTAGGGGTTGATGGCCTCGAAGGCCGGCGCCACCGGATGATGCATCACCATGTGCAAGAGCTGGCCCGGCGCGATCTCGACCGGCACGACCAGGATGCCCTTCTCGAACAGCGGGAACCCGGCCGGCACGCTGGTGCCGATCTCGGTCTTCATCTTGTCGATCGAGTTGTCGGGCAGGGCGTCCCAGGCAAACTCGTTGATGACCCGGATCTTGTCGTAGGCGATCGGGAACTTGGTCAAGATGGCCGAGTTGAAGCGCCCGGGCCAGTCCCCCCAGCCGCGCAGAACGAAGGAGGGATTGCCCAAGGTCGGGCCTGCCCACTTGAACCCCGAGTTCCCGACCGTGAGCACGGTGAATGAAAACGCAGCGGCAGGGTTCAGCGCAGCGACCCGCTCGGCGAGGCGCTTGGCGTTCTGGGCGCCGCCATCGAACGTGCCCGGCTGGGTGCTCGAGGGTGCACCCGGGCTACCGAGCGACGGGATGCCCTCGATGTCGAACTGCAGCTCGTTGATGCTGATGATCTCGGGCGCGAACTTGGCGATGACCTGTGCCGCCGCGCCCGCCTGCTCGTCCGCGCAGTCGAGCAGCTTGGCCGTGGACATCTCGCGCAGGTTGAACTGAGCAATGCGCACCTTCGGCGGGAGCGCGCCCCCCGCCGTGCCACCGCTGCCGGCGGCGCCACCCGCGCCGCCCGCGCCGCCGCTCGGCTGACCGCCGGTCCCGCCGGAGCTCTCTTCCGAGCCGCAGCCCCACAGGGCGAGCGCCGCCACTGCCAGGCAGTGGTGGACCCGCAGTCGGGCCTCGGTCACGGCGTCGCTCCGGCGGCGAAGTCGGCGTCGAACTGCGTCTGGATCTTGGCGACGGGCGCAGACTCGGTGACGAACACACCCGCCTCGCGGTTCTTGTCCAGGCTGGTGTACGAGAAGTTCTCGGAGCCGACGAACGCGGCATCTTCGGTGATCAGGAGCTTCGCGTGCAGATCCCCGGCCACGTAGTACTTCACCGGCACGCCCAACGCCTTGAAGGTCGCCGCGGTCTGGGCGTTGTTCGAGATCCAGGCCGGGTTGGCCAGGAGCATGCGGACCTTGACCCCCGCCTGCACCCGCGCCTTCACCGCCGCCACGATCTTGTCGTCGGTCACGTACATGACCGACAGGTCGAGCCGTTGGTCGGCCTTGTTGATCAGCTCGGTGAGCCGCGCACGCGAGTTCTCGGGCGAGACGACCAGGCGCGTGCACGAGAGGTTCGGCGCAGTGCCGCCCCAATCGGCCTGGAACACCGCCTCGAGGTCGGCGACGTCGTCCGCGCTCTCGACGACCGCGTTGTAGTTCCGCTCGCTGCTCATCGAGTACGAGTTGAAGTTGCCCATCATCACCACGCCGCGCTTGCCGTCGACGATCAGCACCTTGGCGTGCGCGTGATCGAACTTGGCTGGGGCAGCTTTGACCTCGACGCCGGCATTCTGGAGCGCAGAGACGGTGTTGGTGTTGGCGGCTTGCTTGCCGTCGTAGATCACCTTCACGTCCAGGCCCTTCTTCTTGGCGGCGATCAGCGCGTCGCGGATGGCCCAGTTGGTGAACTGGTAGATCATCAGGTGAACGGACTTCTGGGCCGACTCGACGTGCCCGACCACGAACTTCTCGAACCCGGTCGGCCCGATGAACACGTCCGTCGCCGGCGAGCGCGGCGCATACGGGTCGCACGACTCGCCCCCGCCGCCGCCCGAGCCGCCCCCGCCGACGGCACCGCCGCCGCCCGTGCCGCCGCCGCCGGCGCCGGCCAGACCCCC
>JACPVJ010000174.1 GCA_016191785.1 Myxococcales bacterium
CCAGCCGGGAGGCCAACGGATATTCCGCGGCGAGGTCTCCGCGCACGAGCTCGCGCAGCCGATCGACCGCGGCGAGGGAGTGCGCGTCGACGGTGTACACGTGGTACACGTCGTGGTGCACGCGGCCGACGACCGGCGAAAACTCGGGGATCATCGCCACCAAGAGGCCCACGTCGTGCAGCTCGGCCAGCACCGACTCGTGCTTGAGGCGCGAGCTCTGCACCGTCATGACCAGCCGAACGAACAGGCGCGCCGCCTCGTCGCTCGCGCGCAGGCGCTCGGCGAAGGTGGGCGAGCTGGCCGCGCGCGCGACCAGGTCGCGAGCGAACTCGTACACCGGGACGTCGCGCCGCAGCGCCTCGTCGAACAGGCGAAACGCCAGGGCGGGCTCGGTCTCGAGGGCGCCGGGATGGGCGATGCTCACCTCGCCGTTGACCAGCGTGAGGCCCCGACCGATGCCCGCGGCGTGGGGCTTCTTGGTCGGGGGCGGCAGCGCTCGCGAGAGGATCATGTCCCGGGCGTGCTCGATGGCCCGGGCGTGACGGTAATAGTCACTCATGAACCGCTCGACCGAGGGGCCGCTGCTGCCGTAGCCCAGATCTTCGGCGATCTGCTCCTGGCGATCGAAGCTCAGGCGGTCCGTGCGCCGCCCGCCGTGGGCGTGCAGCAGGTTGCGGACCCGCCAGTGGAACTCGTGGGCTTGGTCGATGCGCTGCCACTCGCGGGGCACCAGCACGCCGAGCCGCACCAGATCGGCCAGCTCGGTGATGCGCCAGCGCGCGCGGGCCGCCCAGTGCGCCACGTCCAGATCGCGGATCCCACCGGGGCCGTTCTTCACGTCCGGCTCGAGCAAGTAGACCGAGCCCCCGAAACGATTGCGGCGATCGTCGGCGCGATCGCCCAGCCGCCGGATGAACGCGCCGAGCTCACCGATGCCGAACAGGCCTTCGAACACGCGCTCGAGCAAGCGGGCGCTCGCGTCGCGCGCGCCCGCTACGTGGCGCCAGTCGAGCAGCGAGGTGGCGGTGGGCAGATCGGTGCGGCCGAGCTCGATCACCTCGTCGGGGGACACCACCTGGTGGCCGACGGAGAGGCCGGTGTCCCAGAGCGGGTAGAGCAGCGCTTCGGCGATGGGCTGCGCGGCTTCGAGCACGCCGCCCGCCGGCAACAGGCGCACGTCAAGATCACTGGCGAACGCCACGGCGCCTCGCCCGTAACTGCCCACGGCGGCGAGCGCGACCGGCTGCCACTCGCCGGACTGTCGCATCGTGGCCTCGACTGCGCCGAAGAGCGCGCCGAGCAGACCGTCGAACACCTTGGCGTAGCGCCGCGCCGCGGGCAGGCCCGCTTCGCGCCCCCCGGTGCGAATCATCGCCTCGACCTCGGCCCGGTGCCGCACGACGTAACGAGCGAGCTCCGGTCCGAGCTCGGGAGACACCCGAGTGAGCAGCGGGGCCACAGAGGGGATGAGGGGAGAGGTCGTCATCTAGCCCGGCGCGGGCGTCTCTTATAGCGCAGTCGAGCGAGGGGGGGGTGGCGTGCTAGGCTCGCGCGACATGCTGGGACGCAGGCGGTTTCTCTGGCTCATGGGGTCGGCGACAGCAGTGATCACGCTCCCGGGGCGCCGGGCGGCGGCCGGTATCGCCCGGGCCGTGACGCTCGCCGAGCTGGTGCGCGGGAGCGAGCGCGCGGTGGTGGCCACCACGCTGTCCGCGGACGGTCGCTTCGAGCACGTCGGCGGGCGCCGTCGCATCGTGACGTACAGCCGACTGCGCGTGGACGAGGTGGCCGGTGGGCCGAGTGACGGCGGCGAGGTCTGGGTCCGCACGCTGGGCGGCCGCGTGGGCGACATCGGGCAGGTGGTCCATGGCGAGGCGGTCCTCTTGGTGAACGAGCCGTGCCTGGTCTTCCTGTCCCCCTCGGCAGAGGGCGCGCTCACTGTCACCGCCATGGGTCAGGGTCACTATCCGATCCGGCCCGACTCCCGCGGGGAGCGTCGCACCGCGCCGAGCCCTCGGCTGGCCGAGCTCGTCGGCCAGGGCGCGGTCGCAGAGCTGGCCGGGCGACGGGTGGCAGAGGCGACCGGCATCGTGCGAAAGGCCTGGGATGCGCGCTGATCGGATCTCGGCGCTGCTCGTCGCCCTCGGCCTGGGTCTGACCGCTCGGCACGCCGCGGCGTTCTGCCGCACGACCACCTGCAGCCCGAACGAGTGCCAGCCCACGGCCGGCTGCTCGTACTGCCTGGACGGGGGGCTGCCGCTCTACTGGCCCGGGGGGTGCGCGTCGTTCTCGGCGCAGGTCACCGGCTCCCCGCTGCGCGGCATCTCGGGCGCGCTGACCGGCGAGCTGGTCAAGACCGCCCTCGCCAAGTGGATCGGCGTCGACTGCGGCGGCGCGCCCCCGTCGCTCGCGCTCTTCCAGACCCAAGACGTGGTCTGCGACCAGCAGGAGTACAACCAGGACTCGCCCAACGCGAACGTCTGGATGTACCGCGACGACGCCTGGCCCTATGGCAGCAGCAGCACCCTGGCGCTGACCACGGTCACGTTCAACGTGAAGACCGGAGAGATCTACGACGCCGACGTCGAGGTCAACTCGCTGCAGGTGCCGCTCACCGTCGGCGACGTGGCGATCCAGGCCGACCTCGACTCGATCGTCACCCACGAGGCCGGTCACTTCTTGGGGCTCTCGCACTCGTGTGACAAGCAGGCCACGATGTACGTCAGCTACCAGTTCGGCGAGACCGGGCTGCGCAGCCTCGAGGCGGACGACACCCAGGGCATCTGCGCGATCTATCCGCCAGGCAAGGACGTGAGCCAGTGCAGCCCGATCCCCCGTCACGGCTTCTCCATCGACTGCGGAGTCGAGCCCGAGGAAAAAGGGTGTTGCAGCACCGCGCCGGGCGGGCCTTCGGGGTCTGGGACCTGGGCGATGGGCCTCGGCCTCTCTGCCCTGGCCCTGGGCGCGCTGCGCCGGCGACCCGGCGTGCGGGCCAAAGCCCGCTGAAATCGCCGCGCGTGCCGAACCTCTGCGCATCTGTTAGAACCTTGCCGAGCGTGAGCGACAGCGGGTGCGTCGCTCTCGAAACGCGGAGGCATCAGCGTGGTTCGTGCAGCGAAGGTGGTCGGTGTGGTTCTGGCGGGCGCGCTGTCGCTGGCGGCGTACGCCTGCGGGGGTGACGACAGCGACGGCGGCGGCAGTGGCACCGGCGGCTCCGGCGGTACCGGCGGCAAAGAGGGCGGCACCTGCGGCCCGACCCCGCTGGGCTTCCCGGGCACCTGCAAGAGCGGCGCTCCGGAAGAGTGCTGCGGCACCACGCTTCCGGTGATGCAGAAGCGCGACAAGAACGACAAGCTGATCGCCCCGGACTGGTCGTGTCTCACGGGCGGTGGCGGCTCGGGCGGGACCGGCGGCTCGGGCATGGGCGGCTCGGGCGGCAGCGGCGGCGCGGACTCCGGGACCGCGGACAGCGGCACGAGCGACGCGGGGGACGACAGCGGGACTTCGGACGCCGGCGGCGACGGCGGAACCGTCTCCGACAAGAACAAGTTCGCGGTCCTCGACTTCTCGAGCGACAAGGGCGTCGCCGACATCGAGGTCGATCTGTTCGAGGGTGAGACCATCTTCGGCAAGACGCCGTTCTTCAGCGACTTCACCAAGGGCGTCTCGCACCACGCGGGCGAGACCGGCCTCAACATCGGGGAGTTCTACTTCCCTCACCCGGCCGAGAAGTACCTCTCGTACCGCGTGAAAGAGAAACCCGGCGTCGCCAAGGAGTTCGTCGGGTTCGGCTACGCCGTGCCGGCGGTGCCCGGGAAGGTCGACGGCGCCACCCTCACGCCGGACATGTACGAGCAGCTCTCGACCGCAGTGGTCACGCTGGCCGGCTGGACCCCGCCGGAAGATCTGGCGATCATCACCGGGCCGATCCGCGACTGCGCCGGCGACGACGTGGGCGGCGCGCGCATCAAGTTCTTCGACGAGACCGCGAACGGCGAGGTCGAGCCGGGCACCTGCGAGCGGGACGTGCGCTACGTGTACTTCGACGGCTCGCTGCCCAACGTGAAGTGCGCCTATACCGACTACCGGCAGTCCTTGTTCGTCATCGCCAACGCGCCGTCGAACGCGCCGGGCCAGCCGAAGGCGGGCAACAAGTACCGCATCGAGTACTGGGGCCGCCTGAGCGAGAGCGACGCCGAGCCGGTCAAGTTCGCGCAGAAGAGCGTCGAGATCTTCGCCAACACGGTGAACGTCCACCAGATCCGACCGAACGTGCCGAAGAAGTGAGCGGCGGGCGCGGAGGCCGCTCGTGACCCTGCTCGTCTCTGCCGGCGAAGCCTCGGGCGACGCGCTGGCGGCGCCGGTGGTGCGCGAGCTCGGGGCCCGGGCCTTCGGCCTGGGCGGACGGGCGCTGGGCGACGCAGGCGCCGACGTCGTGATCGATCTCGCGTCGCTCACCGGCATGGGCATCGGCGCGGTGGTGGCCCGAGCGCCGGCCATCGCTCGAGCGGCCCGCACCCTCTTGTCACAGGCGAAGAGCCGCCACGCGCGGGCCGCGCTCTTGGTGGGGTACTCGGAGTTCAACGCTTGGCTCGCACCGCGGCTCCGCGCGCGCGGCCTGAAGGTGCTCTGGTACGCGCCGCCGCAGATCTGGGCCTGGCGAAAGGCACGAGCGCCCAGCCTGAGCCGAGGCGTCGACCGCATGGCGCTGCTCTTCCCGTTCGAAGAGGCGCTGTGGCAGCGCCACGGAGTCGACGCGCACTTCGTGGGCCACCCGGCCCTCGAGCGCGTCTCGCCCCCCCGCGACGCGATTCGGCAACGGCTGGGGCTCGCGCCCTGGGCCGAATACGTCGCAATATTGCCCGGCAGCCGGCCCGAAGAGGTGAAGCACCATCTGGGCCCGATGCTCGCCGCGCTCGGCATCTTGCGCGCCGAACGTGGCGCATTGGACGCGCGGGTCATCGTGGCGCCGTCGCTCGACCGCGGGGTCTCCGATCGGATCGG
The DNA here is from genome assembly GCA_016191785.1 of Myxococcales bacterium. Taxonomy (GTDB): domain Bacteria; phylum Myxococcota_A; class Polyangia; order Polyangiales; family Polyangiaceae; genus JADJKB01. The sequence continues at coordinate 5,005 of JACPVJ010000174.1, forward strand.
GCGCGAGGCCACCGCAGCGGGCGTGGCCGTCGTGCTCTCGAGCGCGCCCAGCGTGCTGCCGGCCTTCGACGTGGCGCTGGCCGCCAGCGGCACGGTGACGCTCGAGTGCGCGGCCGCCGAGGTGCCGCCGGTGATCGGCTACCGCGTGGGGCCGGTGACCGAGCTCCTGGCCCGGCGCCTGCTCGAGGTGGAGCTGATCGGCCTGCCCAACCTGATCTTGGGCGAGCGGGTGTTCCCGGAGCTCTTGCAGGCGCAGTTCACCGCCGAAGCCCTGGCCGAAGAGGCGGGCCGCCTGCTCGATGAGCGCGCGGCGTTCGTGCGTGCGTGCCGCGACGTCAAGGCCAGCTCGCGCCGGGATCCGCTCGAGAGCTCGAAGCAGGTCGCGCGCTTGATGGCGCCGTGGCTGTCATGAAGCTCGGTGACCGGGCGCTGGGCCTCGCGGCGCTGATTTCGAGCGTCGTGCTCCTCGCGCTGCGGGTGCACGTCGCCGTGGGCACGGGCTTCGGCGACTCCGAGGCGCTCTACGCAAGCTACGCCTTGCACCCGCAACCCGCGTACCTCGATCACCCAGGGCTGATCGGGTCACTGGCGCGAGTGATCGGTCGCGGCAGCGCCCCGGCGCCCTTCGTCACGCACTTGGTCACCGCGTGCCTCGCGGCTCTGGTGCCCTGGGTCGGTGCGCTCGCTAGCCGTGCGGCGGGCGCTCCCGCCCGCGGGGCGCTGACCACGGCCCTGGCGTTGATCTGGGTCCCCGAGCTGGCCATCGGCCTGTTCGGGCTCACGCCGGATCTGCCGCTGGCCCTCACCTGGCTCGGTGCGCTGGCCCTGGCGGGGCTCGCTGCGCGGGCCCCCGCCCAGAGTTTTCGCGCGCTCGTCTGCACCCTGGGTGTCGGCATCCTGGTGGGGCTCGCGACGCTGTCCAAGGTGAGCGGCGTGCTCCTGGGGGTGTCGCTGATCGTGGCTTCGCTGCACCGTGATCTGCGCGGCCGATACCGCACGCTCGGGCCCTGGGCGGCCCTCGTGGCGTGCGCGATCTTGCTCTCGCCGCTGGTGCTTTGGGAGCGCGAGCAGGGCTGGCCGATGGCGCGACATCGCCTGCTGTCGACCCAGGCCGCCGCGGGTTTGTCGCTCCGGAATCTGGGCGCGTTTCTGGGCGGGCAGCTCGCCTACCTCACGCCGCCCTTCTTGCTGGGCGTCGGGCTCGTCGCGCGCGATCTGTTCCGACGCCGCTCCGCCGACGCGATCAGCGCGCTGCTCTTCGCGAGCGTCGCGGTGCCCGCGGCGCCGTTGGCGCTACTCTGCCTCTGGTCGCGGGTGGCCGAGCCGCACTGGTTCGCGCCAGCGTACCTGGCCCTCGCCGTCCACCTCGGTCGCGCCCCGATCGTGGGCCCTCGGCTGGCGCGGGCGTGCTGGGTCACGGGCGTGGCAATCGTGGCGTTCGCCTGGATCTGGATCCGCACCCCGGTGGCGCCGCGCTGGCTCGGCCGCGCCTATCAACCCCGGTACGACATCGCCAACGACCTGTACGCCTGGCAGCCGGGGGCAGAGCTCTTGGCCCGGAGCCTGAGCACGCTGCCACCCGGCGAGAGCTACGCCGTGGTGGGCCCACACTGGACGATCTGCGCACAGGCCCACGCGCTGCTCGGCCGCCGGGTCAGGGTGGGCTGCAACGGTCCACGCCGCGACGACTTCGACGATTGGCTCCCGCGGGGCGAGTGGGCCGAGGCACGCCACGTGCTCTTCGTCCACGACAGCCGCTTCGCCGTCGACCCCGAGCACGACCTGCCCGGGCGCGCGGTGCGCGGCGTGTTCAACGCTCAGGTGATGCGCGGCGATCGGCTGGTGCGCACGCTGTGGGTGACGCACCTCGAGAAGACCGGAGCGGCGCGGGCTCAAGCCGGCGCGGCCGACAGGCCTGCCGAGCGCATCAGCTCGGTGTCGGCGTCGGGGCCCTGATTGGGCGTGGTGAGCAGCGTCTCGCCGTAGAAGATGCTGTTGGCGCCGGCGTACATGCACAAGAGCTGAGCCTCGCGCGAGAGCTCGGCGCGGCCGGCGCTGAGGCGCACGCGCGAGCGCGGCATCATGATCCGCGCCGTCGCGATCATCCGCACCAAGTCGAGCGGATCGACCGGGGGCATGTTCTCGAGCGGCGTGCCGGGCACCCGGACCAGCGCGTTGATCGGCACGCTCTCGGGGTGCGGATCGAGCTTGGCCAGCTCGACCAGCATGGCGCAGCGGTCTTCGACCCCCTCGCCCATGCCGATGATCCCGCCGGTGCACACCGTGATGCCGGCCGCACGCACGTTCTTCAGCGTCTCGAGCCGCTGGTCGAAGGTGCGCGTGGTGATGATCGACCGGTAGAAATCCGGCGAGCTGTCCAGGTTGTGGTTGTAGGCGTCGAGGCCCGCCGCCCGCAGCCGCTGGGCTTGCTCTGCGGTCAGCATGCCGAGGGTGACGCAGGTCTCGAGCCCTTCGGCCTTCACCTTCGACACCATCTCCAAGATCTGCTCGAACGCCGGGCCGTCTTTCACCTCGCGCCAGGCAGCCCCCATGCACAAGCGGGTGGCGCCGACCTCGCGCGCGCGTTTGGCCGCAGCCAGCACCTCGTCCACGCCGAGCAACTGCTCGCGATCGACCGGGGTCTTGTAGTGCGCCGACTGCGGGCAGTACGCGCAGTCTTCCGGACAGCCGCCGGTCTTCACGCTGAGCAGCGTGCACAGCTGCAGCTCGCTCTTCGGGTGATGCTCGAGGTGAACGGCCCGCGCGCGGTCGATCAGCTCGAACAGCGGCAGATCGTGGATCGCGCGGACCTCGGCGCGGGCGTAGTCGTGGCGAAGACCGTCGGACATCGCGCGAGGCAATAGACCAGGACGGCCGCCCGGTCCAGGCCGACCGGGGAAATCAGGCCGCGACGCGCTCTGCCGAGGGCACGGCGGCCTCGGGCGCGCGCGGCGCTCGCTTCACGCCGAACAGCGGTCCGGGCACGGGGAACACGGCGCGGCCCACGGTCGGGTTCACCAGCATGGCCAGGGCGATGTACAGGGCGATGCCGCCGAGCGCCACGGTGGCGAGCGCGATCGGCAGCTCGAGCCCCGTCACGTGCCCGTAGCCCCTGAGCAGCTTGAAGGCATACAAGACGTCGATGTCGAGCAAGAAGGCGAACAGGATCTTGGAGTGAAACCCGAAGGCGTAGGTCAGCGGCAGGAAGAGCACCAGCGACGCCGCCTCGGTGGCCAAGAGCACGTGGTGATCGGGCGGCGCGCCGCGCGACAGCGACCAGAGCACCCAGGCGTTCACCGCCCAGTTGAAGGCGAACGCGGTGAACACCGTGCCGCCCAGCAGGTTCTTGTTGGCCAGGTTGAGCACGCCAGCCAAGAGCTGCCCACCGCAGCCGAACAGGATGCAGAACACCGCCCCGGTCTCGAGCGCCGCGCGGCTGGTGGTCACCCCGAAGGCCAGGGGCGCGAGGGCCGCGCAGCCGATCGCCAGGGCGATCAGGCCCAAGGGGGTCGGGTCGGCGAAGGACGGCGTCGGCGGGGCACTGGGCTGGGCTTCGGTCTGCATCGGTCTTCCTCCCCGAGCTGCTGCAGTGCAACAGGCAAGTTTCCGGCTATTTCCCATGAAACTCGGGAATGGTCAACCGAAATTGTTGCGGCGCAACAACGGGGTCAGAAGCCGATGGCGGAGCGGGCCGTCTCTTTGTCGACCAGGTTCTCGCGCAGCATGCCCTTCACCGCCATCTCGAAGGTCTGCATGCCGTACATGTCCCCGCCTTCCATCAGGTCTTTGAGCGACGGATTGCCGGCCGGGCGCTTGATCGACTCGCGGACGATGCCCGTGGCCACCAGCACCTCGGCCGCCAGCACCATCCCCTGACCGTCGGCCCGGGGCAGAAGTCGCTGAGCGACCACGCCCTGAAGCGCGTCCCCGAGCCGCTCGCGCACCTCCCCCGGATCACCCCCCGAGAGGGCGACCACGCGGTTGACGGTGCGCGACACGTCCGGCGTGTGCAGGGTCGAGAGCACCAGGTGGCCCGTCTCGGCCGCCTTCAGGGCGATCTCCATCGTCTCCGAGTCGCGGATTTCGCCCACCTGAATCACGTCGGGGTCCTGTCGCAGCGACGCGCGAAGGGCATCCGCGAAGCTGGCCGTGTCCAGGTTCAGCTCGCGTTGGCTCACCGAGCAGCGATCGTCGTTGTGCAGATACTCGATCGGATCTTCAATGGTGACGATGTGCCGCGACATGTTGTGGTTCATGTGCGAGATCATCGCGGCGAGCGTGGTGCTCTTGCCGTTGCCGGCCGCCCCCACCACCAGCACCAGCCCGCGATCGCGCTCGGACAGCTCTTTGCAGGCGGGGGGCGCCCGCAGATCTTCGAGCGAGGGGATCTCGAACGGGATGGCGCGCATCACGATGGCCAGCGTGCCGCGCTGGCGGTAGATGTTCACCCGGAAGCGCCCGATGCCCGACGCGGCGTACGACGTGTCGAACTCGGACAGGTGGGCCAGATCGTCGCGGACGGACGGGTCGCGGATCAGGTGGCGCGCGGCCGCCTCGGTGTCTTGCGGCCGGATCCGATCGAGCCGGAAGTAGACCAGCGAGCCCCGGACCCGGGCGCCCGGCGGCTGACCGACCTTCAGGTGGACGTCGCGGGCCCCTGCTGCGATGGCCTTGGCCAAGAGCTGGTGCAGATAGGCCTCGCTCGAGTAAGGGTTCGCGCCGCTTCCAGGTGCAAGGCTCGCCACGGGACCGGCAGGATATCAGAATGCCCGAGGGTCCAGGGGCCACTGATGCGCCGAAAATGCCCGATCGGCATGGGGTGCGCGCCAGAGATTGCGCATCCGCCCTCGGGTGCGCTAATAGCTCGCTTCCGCCGCCCAGATAGCTCAGTTGGTAGAGCAGCGGATTGAAAATCCGCGTGTCGTTGGTTCGATTCCGACTCTGGGCACCCCGCCGCGATGGACTTGTGATCGCCGGCGCTATCCGCGATAAATCAGGGGGTCATGCAAGCCTGCGTCTCTTGTGGAAGGCCCACTGATCGCCCACGCCGAGGCCGCTGCCCGGCGTGCTATCGCCGCGCACAGCGCGGCCACGCCGTGGCCAAGCCCTGCGCCGTGTGCGGCATCGCCGACCTCCGGGTGCTGCGCCGCCACAAGCTGCGCGACGGCTTCGTGGTGCTGTGCGCGAACCACGCCGCCATAGCCGGTCGCCGCACGCTCACCCTGACCGAGCTCCGGGGCGAGTGCGCCCCACCGGGTGATCGTCGCGCCGGCGCCGAGCGCCGGACCGTCGAGCGTCGGCACGTCGAGCGCCGCCGCGCGGCGACCCCTGCACCTCCGGGCGGCGTCGAGCGTCGCGCTACCGAACGGCGCACTACGCGCCGATCGACGCGCGGATGAGCCCGAGTCCTCGCGACCGCGCAGCTCTCACGGGCACGTGAGCTTCACGATCGACACGTCGTCGATGTACCAGCCGGGCTTGTCCGGGTGGCACAGGAACTCGAGGGCATAGCTCGCAAAGTGGAAGCGCGCCTGGAAGGTGGACGTTGCGTAGGCCGAGACGTCGATCTCGACCAGCTCCCAGCCGGGTGACTTCCCCGAGTACCCCGTCTGGCCGTCGAGGGCGCAGGGCGTGCAGGTGGTGCCTCCGTCCGAATCGACGGAGTAGCACTCGATCTTGGTGCCGCCGCTGGTGGGCGCCACCTTGGTCCAGGTCGAGCCGTTGCTCGTGACCTCGACGATTCCCCCGGAATAGGTGCTGTTTTCCAGGGCGCAGATGGCGCCGCACAAGCCCGCGGGGTTGCACGCACGGAAATCGTAATAGTGCCAGAAGCGCAGCCGGGGCTGCTTGCCACTCGCCGCGGACAGATCGATCACCGGCGAGGTCAAGGTCGAGTCCTGGCAGTTGGTCGCGTTGCCGGCGAGCTTGGTGCCCCAGCACTTGCCACCGCCGGTGTGATCGCCGTTCGGCGGCCCCGCCGACGGCGCGCCACACTGCCAGTCGCTCTTGGTGCCGGCCGCCGTCCAACCCGTGCAGTCGGCGAAGTCGTAGGTCTTGATCGGACAGCCGGCGCTGCCGCCGCTGCCTCCGGTCGAGCCGCCGCTGCCTCCGGTCGAGCCGCCGCTGCCTCCGGTCGAACCGCCGCTGCCTCCGGTCGAACCGCCGCTGCCTCCGGTCGAGCCGCCGCTGCCTCCGGTCGAGCCGCCGCTGCCTCCGGTCGAGCCGCCGCTACCGCCGCCGGTCGAGCCGCCGCTACCGCCGCCGCCGACCGAGCCACCGCCGCCTGCAACGCCGCCGGTGGCACCACCGCCGTTTCCGGCCGCGCCGCCGCTGGCGGTGCCTCCGGTCGCGCTACCGCCCACGCTCGCGTCGCCCGCACCGCCGCCGGCACCGCCCGCGGGGTTCGAGCCACCGATGCCTTCCGCTTGCGCGCACGACTCGACGACGCCCACCGCGCCCGCGAGGGAGATCACGGCCCACACCGGCGCCGCACGGCGCTGCCCTGCCTTCACGAAGGAAACCATAGCGGTCGCTCCGCCCCCACGCCACTCGTGGGCTCTACGGTCAGCCGATCGGCTTCTTCGCGCCAAAGCTCCAGCTCTTCGGCACGGCGGGCGAGAAGTAGACCTCGGCCAGGGGCGCCGGCACCGACTTGTGCCAGCGGGTGTAGGCCTTCACGACGCGCTTGCGGACGCTCCACGGCGCTTCGTTCTGGGCGAGGCCCTGCACCACGGCGTCCAGCACGTAGCCCTCGGAGGCCACCGGGCCGCGCGGGAGCAAGATCTCGCGGGAGCCCGCGCGCCGAACCCACGAGCCCAGCGTCTCGCGCGCGTGCGCCATGGTCGTGAACACGGGGATGCCCGTCCCGCTCGGCGCCGCCGGCAGCTCGAGCCTGCTCGGAACGCGGCCATTCTGGAGCAACGGGTTGCGACCCATGAAGCCGACCGCGTGCACGTCCGCGTTGCTGCCGTCGGCGAGCTTCAGGTTGCCGCCGCGCCCCGCGACCTCGAGGAAGCGCTCGAGCGCGGCTTTCCCCGAGTCGCCGTCGATCGCGTGGAGCACGACGTAGACGTCGACGCTGCCGCTCGCTCCCCAGGCCGCACCAGACACGCTGCGCTTGAAGGTGATCCGCTCGAGCTCGAAGCTCTCGGCCGGCCCCGACTCGACGCGGGTCCACCCGGTGTCGCGACGCCCCAGATAGCGGCGGGCGCCGAAGACCGCGCCCCAGTACAAGTTGTCTTCGAGGTTCTTCGGATCACCTGCGCCGGGGTGCTTGCCGCAGGGGCCGCCCTTGTCGTCGGAGCAGAGCGGGACGAACACCTCGATCACCAGCGGCTTGCCGGCGCGGACGTCGTCGGCGGCCCGCGCGCTGAACCCCGCACGCTCGGCCTTGGCCGTGCCCAGGGGCTTGGGCGCCTCGGCGCGCGCAGGCGAAGCGAAGGCCAAGGAAGCCAAAAGTACGGCGCCGAGCGCCGAAAGACGTGTTGCTGACGCCACCCGATCCTCCTCGAAGCTCCCCTCCTTACGCGACCGCGGGGGCCCACCTTCCCCCACAAGCGCCAATTGCGGATCGACCCCGGTTTGAGCGAGACTTCGCCCCATGCGCCATCGCTGGATCCCTGCCGCCCTCTTCAGCCTGCTCGCCGCGGGTGCTGCCTTCGCCTGTGCCGACGGCGACGACGCGGACGACAAGCCCAAGAACACTGGGGGCTCAGGTGGCCAGGGCGGCAGCGGCGGCTCGATCGGCGGAAGCGGCGGCGGTGGCGCCACCGGCGGCAGCGGCGGCGGCGGCGCCACCGGCGGCGGCGGCGCGGGTGGGACGGGAGGCTCGACCGGCGGCACCGGCGGCGTCAGCGGCAGCGGAGGCGCCGACGCCTCGCTCGACGCCCCGAGCGACGTCAGCCTGGACTCCCCCGCCGACGGCGAAGCCGGGCTCGACGCCGGCAACTGCGTGCCGGCCGCCGACGCGGGCGCGGCGCCCGACGCCGGCTGCGCGAGCGGGCAGTACTACAATCCCTGCAAGCAGAGCTGTGTGCCGTGCAGCGATCTGTCGTGGCTCGCTTTCCAAGACCCCGTCGCCAAGGTCGCCGGGCTCAGCGGAGGGAAAGACGCGCTCTTCCCGCGCATCACCACCCTGAGCAGCACCGATCGCGTCGTGCTGCGACAGACCGCAGGCAACGAGCTCGACATGTACACCGCGACCGCAGCCGGCACCGCGTGGACCGCGCTGACCAACAACCTGGGCAACCTGGTCAACTACCCCAACGCCGAGGACTCGGGCCCGGTGATCATCCCGACGGGCGCCAAAGATCCGTCGAACGGCAACGTGACCACCGAGCCCTTCATCTTGTTCGACAGCAAGCGCGACAGCGGCAAGCACCAGATCTACGTGAGCACGCTCTTCAAGTCGTCGCTCTCGCCCACCCCGCTGGCAGCGCTGAACCAAGGCACTTCCGGCAAGCACGACTACAACCCGGCCTATGCCTACCTGGGGTCGAACCCGCGCCTCTACTGGAGCAGCGACCGCGACAACAAGCCGGGCCTCTACACCCGCGCCCTGAGCGGCGGCGCCGTCGCGCAGGTCTCGCTCACCCTCGACGGCGGCTGCGCGGTCACCACCGAGGACGTCGAGCCCTGGGTCACGCCCGATGGCAGCGTGCTCTTGTTCAGCTCGCCCAGGCACGAGCAGCCGAACTGCGCGCTGGCGATCGACGGCGGCAATCGCGCGTTGTTCTACACCTACATGGACCCGGCGACCGGGAAGCAGATCGGCACCGCGAAGGAGATCAAGAGCGTGCGCACGTCGCTCGCCACGACCTACTCCAAGACTAGCTTCTCGCTCCGCACGCCGTCGCTCAACCCCAGCTCGTGCTCGCTCTACTTCTCGAGCAACGCCGACGCCGCCGCGGACTACGACGTGTTCAGCGCGCCGCGGTGAGCCTCAGAGCGGCACGACCACGAACGCCTTCAGCCCCCAGAGCAGGTCCCAGTTCAGCGCGGGCGTGCTGCGATCTTCTTCCGAGGTCGTCAGTGGCTTGAAGTAGAAGAACGTCGCGCCCCCCACCGAGGCGGCGACCCCGCCGAGCAGCGTGGGACGAGTGCGCGTGAGCGGGTGCAGGTACCCGCCCGTCACCTCACCTTGGGCGTAGCCGATCAGCCAGCCGTCCGGCAGCGTCTCGTTGACGGTGAAGTCGTGGGTCAGGCGCACCTCGCCGATCCCGGACTGGGCCGAGACGTCGAGGAAGAAGCTCTCGGGCCGCTGCCCGGTCTCGAGGCCGAGCGCCAGGCCCGCGCCGCGCAGGCGGGCGTCGAAGAGCAGATCCGAGAGCACCTGGTCGCCGACCCGCACCTGGTACGGCTTGCTGTACTGGGTCAGGCCCACGCCGAAATAGAGCTTGGGAAACGAGCCGCCGTCGCTGGCGATGATGCCGGAGGGGTCGTTGTCGTGGTGGTAGCGCAGACCCACCACGAAGGTCTCGAAGGCGCTGGTCAGGGTCAGCTCGGAGGTGGTCGTGGGAAAGGTCGAGAGGTCGTCCTTCTTGCTCGCCGACTGGGGAATGATGCGCACCGGCGCGTCGGGTTTGAGCGTGCTCTGGAAGGCGCGCGCCTCGTAGCGGATGATGGGCTCGAGCACCCAGTCGAAGGGGAACCCGACAGCCCCCAGGAACCACGCCGCCACGGGCGTGGCGGCCGCCGCCTTCGTCGCGACGCTGGCGCCCGAGCGGCGCGGCGAGCCGATGCCGTTCGACTCGTAGTGGGCGTGGTTGATCGCGATGAAATAGAGCTTCGCCCGGACGCCGACGTGCCAGGTCAGGGCATTCTCCGTCGAGACGTCCATCTTCTCGTATTCTTGTGGACGCCAGCCGCGGTACGCGAGCCCGGTGGACGGATCGAGCTGGAAGCGCTTGCCGAACACCCGATGTGGCAGGTCGGTCTTCTTCTCCTTCGGCCGGGGCGCTGCCGGCGGCGCGGGACCGGTGCCCTCCCAGTCGCGGCGGGGACGCGGGCCGTTGTGGTGGTGCTTCTTCGGCTTCGGGCGCTTCTTGCCTCCCCCGCTCGGCAAGTGGTCGTCCACGTGCTGATCGACCTTGCCGCCCAGGGTCTCGGCACCGGCCGGCGACGCCAGGGCCAGGCCGAGGAGCGCGACGCACGGACCCCGGCGCCTCACCGCGAGCCGAGCCCCCGGCCGGCCATCAGCTCTCTGCCCCGGCACCGCGCGCCGGCTCGCGCGCTCGGGAAAATCGCATCGAGCCCCCGGGGAGCCGCAGCCCCCGCTCGACCAGGGCAGCCTCGGCCCGCTTCGCCCCGAGCCCCTGGCGCAGCAGCTGATCGGCGAGCTCGGGCCGGCAGTCGCCGCAGGTGTAAAAGTCGATCGCCGCGTACCCATGCTCTGGCCAGGTATGGACGGAGAAGTGCGACTCTTCGATCACCAGCACCCCGGTGACGCCTTGGGGGCGGTAGCGGTGGAAGGCCTCGGCGACCACGGTGGCCCCGGCGGCCTCGGCCGCAGCCCGCATCAGCCGCCGAACCTGGTCGAGGTCGTCCAGGACCGCACAGTCGCAGCCCTCGTACTCGACCAGCAGGTGCTTGGCATGGGTCCCGACCATGGGCGGACTACACCACGAGGCCCTGGCCCGCGCAAAGGCGCGCATGGATCTCGTCCAGGCGGCGCGCGACCGCGCGGGGGCTCATCACGCCTTTGTATACGTACAGAGCGCTCGCGGTCTTCTCGTCCAGGATCTCTTCGCTGACGCGGAGCCGGCTCGAGACCGCGAACAGCACCGGCTCGGGCAGCCCCCCGGCCGCCAGCTCGGCCCGGCGGAATGCCGCGTCCCGGCTCCAGAAGCCCAGGACCTCGAGGTGCACCTGGCGCCCGCTCTCGCGATGGGTGAAGGTCAAGTCCGGCACGCACACGCCGAGGCCGGGCACGTCCAAGATGCGCTCGGCGGGCGTCGCCTGCCACGGCGTTCGGAGACCCGCGAACGCCTCGAGCAGCCCGCTCACGTCGTCGTTCATCGCCGGGTCGCCGGCGTCGGCCGGGTTCCTCATCTCGTAGCGGAAGGTGAGCCGCTCTCGCCGGCGGCCCCAGCGCAGATCCGCCGTGAGCCGCAGCTCGTCCGCGGCCTCGAGCGAGGGCAACACCAGCGCCAGGCTGAGGCCGTACTTGGTGACCGAGTCGAAGAGGCTGTGCGGCCCGTCGATCACGATGCGGTAGCCGCGCTCGGTCCGCGCGATGGTGTGCAGCAGGCGCCGGAACTTGAGCTTGCCGAACAGAGCGCGATACGCGCTCGGCGACCGGCAGACCACGTCGGCCGTGACCCGCGTCGCCTTGAGCAAGATCGCTTGGCGGGCGCCGCGCTCGTACTGGTCGGCGAGCCCCTCGGGGGTGAACGCCGGGACCCGAGTCACCCGGGCCTCGCTCGCCAGATCCGAGTACAGCGCCTCGTCGACCGCCTCGGGCTCGAGCCCGAAGCTCGCCCCGGCCTCGCGCAGCACGGCAGCCTTGTCGAGCGCCACGCCGTCGGGCAGCGAACGCCGCTCTCGCGCGGCCCGCTCGAACACCGCGCGCCGAAGCGCCGCCACGTCCACGCTCTGGGGCGACTCGATCTCGCACCCGTCGAGCAGTAGTTTTCCCAGGCCGTCGACCATGCGGCGCTCGCTCGGCCGACACTCGATGGCAGAAAGGGCCTCTTCCAGGGCGCGCCGCCGCTGCCCCTGGTGCTCGTGGGCGGCCGCCATCACCGCGGTCGCCAGCGCCACCGCGGCCGCTCGACGTTTCTTGTCGAAGGCCGGCAAGAGCAGCTCGTCGCCCTGCCGGCGCACGCGCACGTGGTCGGGGCCGAGCATCAGCGATACGCCTCGTGGTCCCGCCGGCGCTCGCTGGTGCCCGTCTCGGCGGTGCCGCCGCTCACCAGCTCGTAGAGCGTGGCCTGCTTGCCTTCGCGCTTTCGCAAGATCCGCCCGAGGCGCTGCACGTGCTCGCGCACCGAGCCCGAGCCACTGATCACGATGGCCACGTTGGCGTCGGGCACGTCCACGCCCTCGTTCAGCACCTTGCTGGTCGCGACCGCGCCATAGGTGCCGTCGGCGAAGCGCTGCAAGATCTCGCTGCGCTCGCGGACCTTGGTCTGATGCGTGATGACCGGCACCAGGCAGCGGCGCGAGACGGCGTACGCCGTGGCGTTGTCCTGGGTGAACACCAGCGCGCGGTCGGTGCGGTGGTGCTCGAGCAGGTGCTCGACCAGCTCGAGCTTGGCCGCCGAGGCGAAGGCGATCTCGCGCTGGCGCCGGTAGGCCCGCATCGCCCGGCGGCCATCGGTGCGCTGGGCCGCCCGCATCACGAACTCACCCCAGCCCTGCGGGCTGTTCATACGGATGCCGTTGGCGCGCAAGAAGCCGAGATAGGTCGCCCGCTCGGCTTCGTACTCGGCCCGCTCGTCGGCGGTCAGCTCGACGCTGAGCCGCACCGTCTCGTACTCGGCCAGAAAGCTGCCGGCGATCTCGCCGATCTCGACCCGACACACGATCGGCCCGATCAGCTCGTCGAGGGTAGCCTCGCGGCCGTCAGTGCGCTCGGGGGTCGCGGTCAGGCCCAGGCGAAAGGGCGCCAGGCACTGCTCGGCCGCCAGCTGGTAGGTGGCGCCCGGCAGGTGATGGCACTCGTCGAAGATCACCAGCCCGAAGCGAGCGCCGAAATGCTCCATGTGCAGGTGCGCGCTGTCGTAGGTGGTGACGGTGAGCGGCAGCACTTGGTGCTCACCGCCGCCCACGATCCCGACCTCGGTCCCGAAGCTGGTGCGCAAGAGGTCGTACCACTGCCGCACCAGATCGAGCGTCGGCGCCACCACCAGCGCGCTGCGCTTCTTCTCGGCGATGGCCATCACCGCCACGTGGCTCTTCCCCGCCCCGGTGGGCAAGACGACCACGCCGCGGCCCTGGGCCTTGCGCCACGCGGTGAGCGCGCGATCCTGGAACGGCCGCGGCTCGCGCCGGATGCGCAGCCCCTGCTCGAGCTCGGGGTAGCTCCGCGCGCGATCCTCGAAGGCGATCTGATCGCGACCGAGCGCGAGCACGATCGGGGCGTAGGCGTTCGCCGGCGCACGATGGCAGGCCGCGCGGGCGTCCCAGCGCACGCCGGGCGGCAGGGGCACCTCTCTGGGCCAGTCCCGGAGCTCGAGGGTGCCGTACGAGAAGTGCAGGCTGAGCATCAGGGGCCCCAGAAGTCACCGAACAGCGCGCCGCCCTTCACGACGATCTCCGGGCAAGAGACGTTGCCGTTGTCGTCCAGGTCCTGGGCGCTGCCCACCCGCACGGCGCGGAACGGGCTGCCCGGCTCGACCACGATGTTGATCTGAGCCGCGGTGGTCAGGCAATCGTCCGAGAACCCGAGCACCGACTGGTCCAGGTCGACCTCGGCCTTGCCCTCGATGCGATCGGGCGTCAGGACCTTGCCCTTCAGCTTGACCCCGGTCCTGAGCGCGACGAAGAGCTTCTCGAGCTTGCCCTCTCCGCAGGTCACCACGCTGGCCAGCAGGGTCACGCCCGGGCTGCCGTCCTGGTCTTCGTCGACGGCGGTGGTCAGATCCTCTTTGTTCGGCAGCGGGTCCTTCACCTCGTCCTTCAACTGGGCGCCGACCACCAAGAGCGACGGCGGCGGCAGATAGGCCGCGCCGATCAGCGCCTCGCTGGAGAGCAGATCCCCCTCGGCCTCGACGTGCTTCTGCGCCATCAGCGTCTGGAGCGCGGGGGGAATGATCAAGGTCGCGAGCCCCTCGACCTTCGGCAGCTTGAAGGCGCAGAGCGTGGTCTTCTGCTTGATCTTCTTGCCGTGCTGCACCAAGCGCAGGCGGAAGAGCTGCCGCGTCTCGACCGGGATCCCGACCTTGGCGTTGATCGTGGTCTCGACCGCGAAGATGCCGCTGAGCGGGCCCTGGTCGGCGGTGTCCCACTCCTCGAGGGGCTCGGGGGGAATGACCACCGGGCCCGCGTCCACGTCCGCCGACGCATCCGTGCAGCCGCCCACCGGGCAGTGGTCGTCACGCAGCACCGGCACGTCGTCCTTCGGGCCGCAGCTCGGGCCGAAGGCCAGCGGCCCGAGGGCGCCGAGCGAGAGCGCGAGCGCTCGCCTCAAAACTTCGCCTCCATTCCGAGCGAGATCGCCAGCAGCCGACCGCCGTACACGTAGGAAGGGTAGCCCGGGTTCTTCTCGAGCGCCGCGTCGCTCTCGAAGCGGCGATAGTCCTTGGTCTCGCTCCGCTCGACCAGCAGCACGTGCTCGATCGCCAGGTTCACCTTGGCGTCGAAGCCCGGCGAGAGCCAGCCTTCGAGCTCGGTCTCGAGCCCCAGCGAGACGGCGTGGCGATCGTTGTCGAGCAGGTTCGACGGCCCGCCGTAGTTGCCGAGCGGCGACTTCTGGAAGCGATAGCCGCCGAGGAGCGAGACCGCGGGATGCGCCGCCCAGCTCGCGCCCACCGCCGGCGTCCAGGTGTCGCCCCACACCGGTGAGAACTGCGCGTTGTGGTTGGTCGAGAGCGCCCGGGACCAGCGCGAAAAGGTCAAATCGGCCGAGACTTCGAGGGTCGGCGCCAGATCGGCCGAGACCGCCGCCGCGAGCTGTGTGGGCTCGAAGTAGTGCGCGAAGCGGTGGCTGTAGCCCATGTGACGCAGGATCGGCACATCGCTGATGCGGGTATCGCCCCAGTCGTCGACGTAGCTCTCGTGCCGATAGGTGAGCCCCACGCGAAGGTCGTCGCGGGGCGTGAAGAGCAGCCCGGCCAGGGGCGCGACGCGCCCGTACACCCGCGCGTCCGTCCCGAGCACGGTGTGGGTGCGGACCTTGCCGGTGTCCGGGTCGTACGCCACGTCGGTCACCCGGCCACGGGTCAGGGTCTCGACGTCGAACATGACGCGCAGGCCCGCGCCCACCGACAGCCACGGCGCCAGTCGAAGCCCGACCGAGGCGTTGGCGGTGACCACCTGGGTGCGATCGGTGAGCAGCGCCCACTGGACGTCGTCGTCCGGGCGGATCGACCAGCGGAACAGGTGCTCGGGCACGTAGACCGAGAGGCCCAGGTTCAGCCCGTCGAGGTCGAACGGCTGGCCCAGGCTGAAGCGCGAGCCCACCAGCACGCCGGTGGTGGTCGGCACGCCCGGCGTCTCGATCTCCGAGCCGTCGGACCGGGTCACGTGCAGGCGGGGCGCGGCGTACAGGTAGGCCGCGGTCAGCTCGAAGAAGCCACCGCGGTCGAGCCGTGCGCCGCCCGGCGCGAGACCGGCGGGGTTGTAGTAAGCCGCGGCGAAATCTCCGGGGCGCGCGGCATACGACCCGCCAAGGGCCATGGCCCGCGGGCCGAGACCGAAGGTGTCTTCCACGCCGGCGCGAGCCGTCGCGGCCGAGAGCAGCACCAGCGCCACGCAGACGAGCGACCGCCTCATCGCGGCTTCTCCCGTCCGACCCACAAGGTCACGCTGAGACCCGCCTGCCAGAACAGCGCCGACGATCGGAAGCCGGGATAGCCGAGGTTGTCGATCTGCTGCCCGGGCAGCTCCGGCGTCGCGTCGCTGAGCCGACTCGGATCTTTGTCGACGCGCTGACTGCCGCCGAAGCGAGCCCGGGTGAACACGTCCACTCCGACGGGCACGCGCGCAAAGAGCGTGCGCAAGTCAGCCCCGGCGCCGAGGGCCACCACGTGGGTGTCCGCGCCGAGGTAGTTCTCGTCACCCGTCTGGTCGGGCACCGGCGTGGGCTCGAAAGCGTAGCCGCCGCGCAGAGTCAGCCAAGTCAGGGCCCGGTACCCGAGCCCGACGCGAGGGTTCAGGGTGTCCGAAAACGGCTCGTCGAGCTCGCGGTTCATCCCGCTCCGAAACGCGCTCCAGCGGGCGTAGCCGACGTCGGCGGACACGGTCAGCGCCGACAGCGGCCCCACCGTGGCGCCGAGCACCACCTCGGCCGGATCCCAGAACTGGTGATAGTCGATGGGGTCGTCGGCCAGGATGCCGCCCGCCACGGTCCGCTGACCGCCGCCGGCTCGGCTGATGGACGCGGCACGGGCGGCGAGCCCGATCCCGAGCAGGGGCAGCGGCTGCGCGCGCACCCCGGCGAAGGGCGACACATCCATCTCGAGATCGCGGTCGAGCCGCACGACCACGTCCTGCTCGACGCCGTCCGCTCGCTCGGCCACGTAGGTCACCTCGGTGGGCGTCGCCAGGGTCGGCGCCATCACCACTCCGACCCCGATCCGGAGCTCGGGCATGATCTCGTAGGCGAGGGCGCCGAGCGCACTCATGCGATCGGCGCGCCCGTCGTAGATCGGGCTCTTGGGCTGGTCGGTCCGCGCGTCGACGCTCACCCGCAGCACGTGCTCGGCAGGCAGGTAGAGCGCGAACCCCACCCGAAGCCGCCGCAGCCAGTCCGGCCCGGGCAGCGGCGAAGCCGCCGCGAGCCCATAGCCCCCGAGCCAGCGCTGTCGGGTGGAGTCGGCCTCGCCGTGCCGCGTGAAGTCGATGGCCACGTGGCCGACGCTCGCACCGAGCATCACCTGGGGCTCGATCACGTCCGCGAGCCCAGCGGGGTTCTCGCGGATCGAGCCGGCGTCGCCCGGCGCGCCCACCACCGCGCTCACCTGGGCCGCCACTCGCGCGCTCTCACCGAAGGCGGTGCCGCTGGTGGCCCGCGCAACCCGCGGGAGCGCCGCCAGCACCAGCAGAAACCACGGCGCGCGTCGCATCACAACCCGGCCGGTCCGATCGCCAGGCAGTCGTCGGTGGTGTCCTCGACCGGCGGCGGCAGCGGGCACTGCCCCGCCTCGTCGAGCGGGGTCAGCGAGATGCTCTTCGTGGCCTCGGCCACGCCCCCGGCCGCGTTCTCGACGGTGAGCGTGACGTGCAGAGGTCGATCTGCGGCCATGCTGACCAGGACGACGGGCTTGTCGGCGGTGCCGTCTTCGTCGAAGAGCCAGTCGGACCCGGTGAACGACCAGCGGATCGTCAGGGGTGGCTCGTCGGGATCGGGTGGCGCCTCGACCAGCGTCAGGCGCGGCGCGCTGCGCGTCGCGTCCAGGTGGATGCTGGTCGCGAAATCGTCGCCCTCGCACAGGCTCCACGGGCAGGCGCGGATCACCGCCGACGGTGCGGGCGGGGGCGGCTCAGCGCACGCCACCATGCACAGCGCAGCCAGGCACGTGCCGACGGTCGAGCAGCCCCGGACACTCACGGAAGGGATGAATGCCCGGAATCCTGCCCCGGCACAAGTCGGGTCACTTCCCGAGCAGGGTCATCAGCTGGGTCAGGCCCTCTTCCACGCTCGAGGGCTTGCTGCCGTCGTAGCTGCCGAACCCTTTCCAGACGACCTTCATGGTCTTCAGATCGATGACGTAGGTCCACTCCCGAGACACGAGCTGATCCAGCGTCTGGTCGTCCTTCGGTTTGACCACCGTGACGTGCAGGTCTTCGGCCTTGATCCACGAGAGCAGATCGCCCGAATGCAGGATCTCGACCACCAGCCCTCCGGCCTCGATGGCTGCCTTGCCCTTCTGCTGACTCCCGCCCAAGACCTGGGCGGCCTTCTTGCAGCCGGGTCAACCCTGTAACGCGATGTGGATCAGTCCATACGACTTGCCGCTCTTGCGCATGTCGTCGGTCGAGTAGTCCCCGTACGGCAGCGTGTCGGATGACGCGCTCGCGTCGAGGTTCACGTACCCCTCCCAGGCCAGGTTGGCCAAGGTGTCCCCGACGGCGTTGCCGTACGGGCCCGTCGGATACGGGCCAGGGTCGACCGGCGCGTCGGAGCCGGCGTCGAACCCGCCCCCCGCGCCGCCCACGGCCGCGCCCCCCGCGCCGGTTCCCCCGGTCTGGGCGAGGCCGCCGCTGCCGCTCGCGCCGGCGCCGCCCCCCGAGCTGTCGTCCGAGCCGCAAGCGGCCAGGCCGAGCGCGAGCGAAAGCCCGATCGAGAGACCGCGTGAGATCCGTGAGGTCATGCCTTCTTTCGCACTCCAATCCAGGTCAAAAACCGCGTTCCCTCGCCGGTGTTCATCTCGATGCGTAGCCCGTCGGCGCTGACTTTGCCAGTGGCCACCACTCCGAAGGCGGCGGGCGCCACCCAGTCGGTGAACAGATAGCTGCCGTGGGCAAGCCACTCGACCTCGGTGCCGGGGGCGAGGCCCAGCTGGTTGTCCGCGGTGATCCGCGCCAGGGCGCTGCCGCCGCCGGCCGCTTGGACGATGGCCGCCTCGAACGGAGCGAGCGCCCAGAGCTCGAGCAGGCCGAGCGCGGACGGGGCGAACCGCTCGCGGTGCGATGCCGGGATCGGCGTCACGCGGAACTGCTTGCCGAGGCCGCCCAGGGCCACGTCCTCCACGTCGAGCTTCACCTGCGTGCCGGCGCTGATCTCGAGGGTCAGGCCCCCGCTCGTCACGCTCTGGGCGGGCGAGCCCTGCTTGTCGGACCACACCACGAGCGCGGGTCCGCTCGGCGGCAGCTCGAGCAAGGTGAGCTCGCCCACCTCGAGGGTGGGCCCGGGGCTCTGGGGCAACGGGAAGTAGAAGCTGGTGTGGCCCGGGCGCCCGTGAGGCAAGACCGAGAACTCGCTCGCGACGATGGGCTCGCCGACCACCACGGTGAACGCCCCGGTCTGGTCCGACTCGCCGAAGAAGCACACGCTGCCGCACACGCTGGTCGAGAGCTGAGCCAGCCCCTTGCCCGACGCGTCGACGGCGCGGCCGGTCACGGTGCCGACGCAGACCGCGCCGGGACCGGCCTGGCCGGTGCACCCGGCGCCCCCGGACCCCGCCCCCGCGCCCTCCGCGCTCTGCCCGTCGCAGCCCAGCGCGACGAAACACAGACCGAAGAGCGCGCGACGCAGCATCCAGACCGCAGCCTAGGGCCCACCCGGCCGATCGGCAACCCGCGCTCAGCGGAAGAGCACGCCGGTGTCCACCGACGTGACCTGCCCCATCATCTCGATCGGCAGGTGGAAGACCAGCTCGCCCATGAAGGTCCCGCGGCGTTCGCGCAGCTTCACCTGGGTGACGCTGCAGTTGCCCATGCGCACGATGCACACCCGCGGTACCGGCTCGCAGATCAGCTTCTTCAGGATCTGAAAGTTGACCCCGCCGTGGGCCACCACCAAGAGCCGCGGCGCGCTCGCACGGAAGCCGCCGACCCAGCGGTCGATCAGGGCTGACACCCGCGACTGCACCTGATCGTAGCTCTCGCCGCCGAACTGGGAGAAGTCACCGAGCTCGGTCACGCCGCGCTGCATCCACTCCGGGTGCTTCTCGGCCATCTCGTCGCGGGTCAGCCCCTCGAGACCGCCGGCGCGGATCTCGGCCAGATCCGGCTCCACCGTCGCCGGCGGAAGACCCGTCTCGGCGGACAGGATCTCGGCCGTCTCGCTCGCCCGCCGGAGCGGCGAGCAGAACGCGAAGTCCCACCGCGTGCCGGTGGTCCTGAGCCAACCCGCGAGCTGCCGCGCCTGCGCGCGGCCTCGCTCCGAGAGCGGGTAGTCGAGCCACCCTTGCAGGCGACCCTCGGCGTTGGCCTCGCTCTCGCCGTGGCGAACGATCAGGAGCTCCATCGACGCTCAGCAGGCCCCGGCCGACGGGGTCGCGCTGCAGTCGGGCAACTTCGGGTTCGGCGCCGTGCCGCAGCTCAGCACGTACTCGTGGTCACCGCCGTTGCAAGTGAACTTGGTCACCACCCCACCGCCCTTCAGCGTGGCGAAGTCGGCGGCGGTGAGCGTGACTTTGTGACAGTGCTGGCTCGTGCCGGTGGCGTCGTAGGTCTTCTCGACGCCGGCATCGATGTCGGCCTGCGGCACCGTCAGCGCGTGACCGTGGTTGTTCGGGATCTTCGCAACGACCGCGCTCGTGCAGGCCGAGCTGCCTCCGCCGCTGCCGCCGCCGCCACCCGACGCGCCGCCGCCGCCGGACGAGCCGCCGCCACCCGACGCGCCACCGCCACCCGACGCACCCCCGCCGCCCGGCGACCCACCGCCACCCGACGAGCCGCCGCCGCCCGACGAGCCGCCGCCGCCGGACGAGCCGCCGCCGCCGCCCGACGAGCCGCCGCCGTCGTCGTCGCCACCGCAGCCCCAGACCGCCAAGAACCCAACGCTGCCCGCCAAAAACTCCGCGCGCGTGAGCATCATCTCGCGCCAGCGTAGCACGCAGCGTCACCGCTCAGCGAGCGCGCGGATCGAGCTCGGGATCGGCTTCGGGTGCCGTCGCCGTCGCGGTGCACAGGTAGCCCTTGCCCTTCGCGACACAGCGCACGTCCACGACATCGGATGCACCGAGGCGCCCGGCCGCGGCCATCAGTCCGTGGCGCGCGCCGTCTTTCGTGCAGCCCTCTTTGCAGCGCGTGACCAGATCGCCGAGGCGCAGGTTCGCCCCCGGCATGAAGGGCACCTCGCGCACCAGATCGGCGCGGCGCGGCGGCCTCAGGCCCACGCCGCTGGCTGGCGAGAAGTGCACGCGGATGTGCCACGCCTCGTCCGCGCGGGGCGCGTCGTCGTCGGCCATCACCCCCGAGACCAGCGGGCGACGCACCAGCGCGTCCCCCGTGGGCCGTGCGACCTCTGCGTCGCACGAGATGTCCAGCTCCGTCGCCGTCTCGCTCTCGGAAGAAATGCGCGAGCGACAGCGGCGCCCCACCAACACCTCGGCGCCGACCTCGGCGGCGCGCTCGCGCAACGCAGCCATCAACCGACTCTCGGTGCAGTCCACGTCGATCAGCCGCGCACCGTCGTCCGGGCGCGCCCCTTCGACCAGCGTGCAGCGCGCGCGGAGCCGACCGATGCGGTCATAGCCCTCCGGAAGGGTCTCGACCTCGGCGAGGTCCCCGGGGCGAGCCATGCGGGGCTCGGCGTGCCCCTCGAAGAGCACGCCCGTGGTGGCGCACCCGGGGAGACCAGCAACCATGGCAAGGGCAACGGCGAGGCGAACAGCGCGCATTTCGGCGCGAGCATAGCGAGATTTCCGGGCGGATGCGAAGCCCGCTCACTCCCCGCGCTTCTTCCGCATCCCCGGCGTGATCTTGCCCGGATCGTCCACCGCCCGGCGAATCACCCCGCGGCCGAAGCGCTCCTCGATGGCGTCGAGCGCGGGCCCGAGGCGATCGGGGGGCCGGCGGGGCGTGAACAGCTCCAGCTGCTCGCGATCGCGCGCTTCGATGCCCGAGAGCGACACCCCCAAGAGGCGCACCGGCTCGGTCAGAGCCAGCTCGTCCCAGAGCTCGAGGGCCGTTCGACGGATCAAGGCGCCGTCGTCGGTCGGTTGGCGCAGGCTCCTCTGCCGAGTGAGCAGCGGATAGACGGGCTCGGCGTCCTCGCCGAGCAGGCGCGGCTGGCGCTGGCCCCGGCGGGTCCCGAGCTTGACCTTGAGGGTGACCACCCGCCCCCGAAACCCGTCGTGCCGCACGCGCCGCGCGATCGCCTCCGAGTGCGCGGTGAGCGCCGCGCTCACTTGCCCGCGATCACTGATGTCGCGCTCGAAGGTGCTCTCTTCCCCGTAGCTCTTCGGATCGCGATCACTGACCACCGGCCGAGGATCCTCACCCCGGGCCAACGCCAGAAGCTCGTGCGCCCGCTCGCCCAGCTCACGCTCGAGGGTGCGCGGGTCGAAGGCCGCGAGCTGGGCGATGGTGCGGATCCCGAAGCGCGCGAGCTTGTCCCCGAGCACTGGACCCACACCCCAGATCCGGCGCACCGGCAGCGGGTCGAGCATCCAGCGCACGGCCTCCGGAGGTACCCAGAGCAGGCCGTCGGGCTTGCCGAGGGTGCACGCGATCTTCGCCACCTGCTTGGTCGGCCCGACGCCCACACTGATGGCGAGCGAGGTTCGGTCGCGCACCCGGCGCTTGAGCGCGCGCGCCAGGGGCAGCACGCCGCCGAACAGGCCCACCGACCCGGTGATGTCCAGAAACGCCTCGTCCAGCGCCACCGGCTCGATCTCGGGCGTGATCTCGGCGAACACGGCGTGCACCTCGGCGCTGACCCGCGAGTACTTCTCGATGTCGCTCGCCAGGAACACGCCCTCGGGGCAGAGCTCCCGGGCGCGGAAGCCGGGCATGGCGGAGCGCACCCCGAAGACGCGGGCCTCGTAGGACGCCGCCGCGACCACGCCGCGGGCGCTGGTCGCCCCGACGATCACGGGGCGGCCGCGGAGCTCGGGGTGATCCCGCTGCTCGATGGACGCGAAGAACGCGTCCATGTCGGCATGCAAGATCCAGCGCTCAGGCACGACGCGGCGGAAGTTACCGGGCCGGGGCGCCAGCGCCAACCCACCCCTGATTGGTGGCCCGTCCGGACGAGCGAGCCCGCTGCGCTCGGGCGGCCGCCGGGGGCCACCGCGTTGCCCTGCAAGCCTTGGCCGCCTGGCGGTCGTTTGCTGCAGGGCACCGCGTTGCCCTGCAACGTCTGGCCGCCTGGCGGTCGTTCGCTGCTGGGCACGGCGTTGCCCTGCAACGTCTGGCCGCCTGGCGGTCGTTTGCTGCAGGGCACCGCGTTGCCCTGCAAGGTTTGGCCGCCTGGCGGTCGTTTGCTGCTGGGCACAGCGTTGCCCTGCAAGCCTTGGCCGCCTGGCGGTCGTTTGCTGCTGGGCACCGCGTTGCCCTGCAACGTCTGGCCGCCTGGCGGTCGTTTGCTGCTGGGCACCGCGTTGCCCTGCAACGTCTGGCCGCCTGGCGGTCG
>JACPVJ010000175.1 GCA_016191785.1 Myxococcales bacterium
GGGCGGAGCGGCCAGGCGCCCGCCTCCTTTGCGCGGGCGCACGGCATCCGGCTCGGCACGCTCAAGTGGTGGCGCTGGCGCCTGGGGCGCGAGACGAAGCTCGCGGTCACTCGAGCACGCTCGAGCCGGGTGCAGCTGATCGAGGTGCAGCCGTCGCCCGACCCCGCGCCGCCTGATCGCAACGCAGCCACGCCGGTGTGGGAGCTCATCGCGCCGACGGGACACGAGCTGCGCGTCTACGATCCGCGTGGTCTCGTAGCGCTCAAGACTGCGCTGCTTGCGGTGGCCCGCGGCCGGCGCCGATGATCCGACTTCCGGCAAAGCTCTACGTCGCGATCGCTCCGGTCAACCTGCACTTCTCCTTCGATCGGCTGGCCGGGATTGTACGTTCGGAGCTGGGCGGCGACCCTCGCTCCGAGGCTGCGTTCGTATTCCACAACCGTCGCGGCACGCACGTGAAGATCTTGTGGTTCGACGGCGTGGGCTACTGCATCTTCTTCCGGCGATTGGACCGTGGCGCGTATCGGATCCCGATGGCGATCCCGCAAGGCGCGACCAGCGTGACGGTGAGTCGTCGCGAGCTCGATGTGCTGCTGCAAGGAATCGATCGCCGACTCCTGCGAGCTGCGCGTCGCTCCGTCCGTGCTCGTGCGTGATTCAGATCGGCCGGCCGATCTTCGTGAAAGTGATCGCAAGCCACTTGCGCGCGATCGTTGGGTCCTTATTCGTGTTCGCGTCGTGCGCGAGGGATGTGATCACTGCGACGCGCTGCGGGCCGAGCTCGAGCACGAGCGCGCGCGCAACGCCGAGCTCAGCGCCGAAAACGCGCGCCTGCATTCTGAGCTCGCCGAAGCGCTCAAGCTCGCCGAGCTCCAGCAGCAGGATCTCGAGCGCTACCGCAAAGCGTATGAAGAGGTGCGGCCCAACCACCCCGAGCGAGTCCCGGCCTCGCAGCTCCAGCTCGGCTTTTTGCAGGTGCTCGAAATGTTCGGTGGCGGCGCGACGCCGGTCAACGACGTTGCCGAAGCAACCGATAGCGAGGACGACGCCTCAGCCGCCCCGCGCGGAAAGAAGCGGAAGAAGGGACGGCACGCGCATGGCCGGCGCAACATGCTCGACCTACACGGGCTCGAAACCAAGGAGATCGAGATCATCCCGCCCGAAGTGCGCGCGGCGGACGGCAAGGGCTTCAAGCGAATCGGTGAGGAGGTTTCCAGTCGCGTTGCGCATCGGGCTGCCAGCTACTTGCATCTACTGATCCGGCGCGTGAAGTTCGTTCGCATCGAGGACGAAGACGCCGCCACCGGCGTGCCCGAGCGCGCCACGATCAGCTGCCCCGAGGCGCTCGAATCGTCGCCCGTGCTCATCGCGCCCCTGCCCGACAGCTTGTGGCCCAACGTGATGGCCGACCCGAGCGCGATCGCCCACGTGATCATCTCCAAGTACGACGACATCCTTCCGCTCCACCGCCAGGAGAGAATCAGCGCACGCGATGGATTCGTGTTGCCTCGTTCGACCCAGTGTGGATGGCTCAGCCGGGCTCACGCGGCCGTGTATCGCATCGTCGACGCGATGTTCGAGGACGCGAAGGCCCACGCTTTCTGCATGGCCACCGACGCAACCGGGGCTCCGGTGCGTGCGGCCGGCGAGTGCGAGTCCTGGGACGTGTTCGTATTTCTCGCGGATCGGGACCATGTCGTCTTCCGCTACGTCGAGGGCCACGCGACCAGCGACAAGTTCAAGAAGCTGCTCGAGGGATTTCATGGCCACCTACTCGCCGACGCGGCTCCCATCTACGACGCGCTCTACGAAACCGGCGACGTCATCGAGCATTGCTGTTGGTTTCACTGCCGTAGGTACTTCTATCGCGCGCTCGAGACTGACAAGGCGCTCGCGCTCGGCCCGCTCTCCTTGATCGCGAAGTTGTTCGAGGTCGACGGCGAGTGCGCAGAGATCTCAGACCTCGGCGAGCGCACCGCTACACGCGCTCTGCGCGCGAAACCGCTGCTCGAATTGCTCGACCAGTGGGTCGATCGCCATCGGGAGCACGTCGACCCGCGCGGGCCGTTGAAGGCGGCGATCGGTTACTACGACAACCAGCACGACGCGCTTCATCGCTTCGTCGACGACGCTCGGATCGGCCTTCACAACAACTACTCGGAGCAGCAACTGCGAAACCTGGCTCTCGGCAGGCACAACTGGACCTTCTTCGCCAACGAGACCGGCCTGCGCTGGTACACTGTTTTCCGCTCGCTCATCGCGTCATGTCGCCTACACGGGCTCAACGCCGAAACGTACCTCGAAGAAATCCTCCGCCTCGCACCCCATTGGCCGGCGCATCGAGTGCTCGAACTCGCACCCAAATACTGGGCTGCTACACGCGACAAGCTCGACGACGAGCAACGCGCCATTCTGGCTCGGCCGTGGGAGTGCGAGGCTGCGCCCGAGCAGACGAGCTCGGACTCCCCGGAGATATCGCTCGCGAGCTGAGCTTCAGCGCTGCCAACTCCGTTACGGCTCGTCGAACAGCTCGCCCTGAGCCGTGGCAGTCGGAGCAGCTGACTCGTACTGCGCGAGCGATGCGCCCGACCAGCGCTCCACGATCCGCTCCGCGGCCTCCGCCGCCGCCTGGTCGACCAGATCCGCCATCGCTTGGACCCGCGGCCACATCACCTCGTGCATGAAGCCCCGCGGCACACGCACGCACACGATCGTTTGCCGCTGCCGCGGCGTGCGGTACGGCGTCACTCCGTAGCGATAGCACCACCCGAGCAGCACCCGCTGCGCCGTGGGCGTTCCCACCTTGAGACGAAACTCCTGGTCGGGCTCGCGCTGTCGCCATGCCGCTAGTTCCGCTCGACACGCTTCCAACCCGACCGCGCCCCCGGCGGCGAGCTTGCGCTCGATGTCGTGAAGCTGTTCGACCACGCCGTCTTCATCCATGGACGCTCCTGTTGACGCGGCTCCCACCGCGCGTCCACGGACTTCCCGCGCGCGCGGGAATCAGCCGAAAAATGCAGGCGCGCACACGCCTCCGCGACGATCAGAGCACGCCCGTGTCAGGTCGTCACGACGCGCTCCGCGGGACGGGTACC
>JACPVJ010000182.1 GCA_016191785.1 Myxococcales bacterium
AGGTGCTGGTGCTCGACAAGTGCTTCGACCAGTGCCCCGCCGGTTACACGCACGACAACCAGGGTAAGTGCACGCTCTGCGCCGCGGGATACACGAAGAACCAGAAGACGGGCGCCTGCCAGCAGCCGCCGACCTGCCCCGCGGGCAAGGTGCTGGTGCTCGACAAGTGCTTCGACCAGTGCCCCGCCGGTTACACGCACGACAACCAGGGTAAGTGCACGCTCTGCGCCCCCGGCTACCAGAAGAATCCCAAGACCGGCGCTTGCCAGCTGCCCCCGACCTGAGCGGCTCTGGCGCGCGCGAAGGCGGTGGAGCGCGCGAGCTCGAGCGAGCCGTCGTGGGAGCTCGCTTGCGACGCGCCCAGGCCGGTTCAGATCAGGTCGCGCTGCACGGCTCGCCTGTCGGGCAGCAGTAGCCGTAATGCGGAGGAAGTGTCGCGGCGATCTGACAAGTCATGCCGGATGGGCAGCCCCCGCCCGGGTGGTGGCACACGATGAGCTGCGCGTCGGAGTCACACGTCGCCTGGCACTGAGCGACCTGATTGAAGCTCCCGTCCAGCATCGACAGCTTGGTGACACAGCAGTACGCGTGCGCCGCTCGAGCGGAGCCCGCCCACTGGCGCCGGGCCGAGGCGCGACCACGCCTTTCGCCGCGGCCGTCGATGACAGCACCCGTCTCGGAGCAAGGCGCAGCCGCGCGGCTTTGCGCGGCGGTCTCGAGCTGAAATTCCCGCGTAACAACGCCACCGAGCAGCGGCCCGCAGAAAGTGCTGCGTTCTACTCTCTACTACGTTACCTTCCGTTCAGGAGCCTGCTGCTCCCTGGGAGCATCCAAGGAGACACCACCCATGCGCACTCGATCACGCGGAAACCGAAGCAACAGGGCGAGATGGTGCGCTGCTCTCGGCGCCTGCGGCGCGCTCGTGTGCGCGCTCCACGCGACGGGCTGTGGGGATGACGCCAGTGACGAGGGCGGCACGGGCGGCACCGCGGGCGCCGGCGGCGGTGGTCTCGGCGGCGATGCGGGCACGATGGGAGGTGGAGGCGGAGCGTCTGGCGGCGCTGCGGGCGGGTCGGCCGGCTCAGCCACAGGCACTGGCGGGTCGGGCGGCTCAGCCACAGGCACGGGCGGCGCGCCCGGCGGCGACGTCCTGAAGGGCTACTGGGTGTGGGAGAAGCGAGTCATGGGCACCGAGGTTCAGCCGCCGAAGCCCCTCGACGCGGGCCAGATGAAGATCGCGTTCGGCACCGGCAACAACAAGTGCCACTACATTTGGAACGAGACCACCGGTTCCGACTTCCACACCGAGTGCACGTACACGGTCTCGGGGGACCTGGCGACCTACAAGGCCACCGCCGACTCCGATGGCACCGCCGCGGGCTACTCCTGTGCGCACCCGGACTGGACTAGTTGGAACGACCGACCCGCTCTGGAGTGGGGCCGCTACAAATTCGTCGGTGACCGGCTTTGGTTGGGGGTCAACGCCTACTGGGGCGGGGCGAACGGCGACAACGGCTCGTGCAAGCGCTTCCCCTTCTGGGAGAGCGAGGGGCAGGCCAAGAAGGAGGAGGCCTGGATCGTGTTCAAGCCCGTCACCCGGGCGGAGTGGTACGGCAAGTACGCCATCAGCACCAACTGCCAGGGGACGTCTCAGGTGTGCGCGCAATGGCCCGGCTGCGGCGCTGGCGACAAAGGCTACGTCGGCTGACCGGTCCCACGCTTGCCCAAGGCGGGGGCGCAGCGCGCACGATTGCAGCGGGACAAACCTGGCCACTGGCGCTGGCGTTGGACGCGGAGTTCATCTACGCGCCGAAGAGTGCTGCCCGTAACGACCGGGTCCTTCAAGAAGATCGCGCACGGCTCACCGCTTCTTCGGCCGCGCGGGAACGTGGGCAGGGCGCGAGCGTCGGGGGGGGCTTGCCGCCGGTGGTCGCTTCGCTCGCGGGGGCGTCAGGAAAGTCGGGCAGCGCCAGGTCGATCGCCGCGCCGGCGGCGACGTCGAAGTTCAGATCGGCCATGCTGCCGTCTCCTCCGCCGGGCGTCGGGAGCGGGGGCTCCGGCACGTTGGGCGGGCGGCCCTCGGTCCTCCAAGTGAAGCAGCCCCCTCTGGCGACTTCCCTGCGCCGTCGCCCCCGCACGCGCCCTCGCTCTCTTGCACCGCAGGGCAGCCGCGGAGGCAAATCGCAATGCGGTAGTCGTCGTCGCGCTGCGTGCACTTCGCGAAGCAAGCTCTGGCCCCGGCGTCACCCGCCGGGTCGCCCGAGAGCCGCAACCACTTGCGAGCAGCGCGAGAGGACGGACTACGCGAGCCAGTTCTCGACCGCGAGGCCGTCGAAACGAGCGAAGTCTTTCGCGTTTGCAGTGACGAGGATCAGCGCGTTGGCGATTGCCACCCCCGCCATCTGACCGTCCGCGAAGGTCGGGGCGCGTCCGAGGCGCTCGAGCCGCGCGCGCTCTGCGCCGTGCACCTCCGCGGCGTGCGTGTCGTAGGGCAAGATCGGTGTGGTGGGCGCGACCGTCTCGAACAAGTAGGCACGGATCGCGTCCTTGCGTTTGCCCTCCGGCATGCGGTGCAGTCCGAACACGGCCTCGTGCCAGGTCACCGCCGAGATCGCCACTTCCCCCGCGCTCGCGCGCAGCCTTCGCATGAATCGGCGGTCCGGACGCGCACGAACGGGCTCCGACAGGGCGTTGGTGTCGAGCAAGAACTTCACCATTTGAATTCACGCCCGGGTGAACGATCCCGAAGCTCGTCGAATACGCGGCCGAGGTCCAGCGCCGAGACGTCATGGCTCGCGCGGAAGCGCGTGATCGCGGACCAGAGATCACCACCGGCACCGGTCAGCCGATCGTACTCGGCTGCAGACAACAGCACCGCGACGCGTTTCCCGCGACGCTCGATGGTCACCGGACGCTTCTCCGCCTCGTGGACCAACGCCGGAAGGTCGGCTTTCGCCTCAGCCACGGAGACGTTGCGCTTCATGGCTATCTATATAGCCATAATGAGCGATCGCGAGCAAGCGCGGCGGTGGGACAAAGGGGCGGCCAGGCGGGGCCCGAGTCCGTCCTTGGCCGCGAGCACACAGAGTCCCACCGTGGAAGCCTTCATCGAGCCGGACTTCTGCACGCAGCGTGCCCCCCGGGTGGCACATGCCGGCACACCACAAGCTCCACCGCTTGCTTCTCGGGCTTCCGTTCAGACCGGGTCCGACGAGTCGCTCCGGAGCTCGGGCAGATCGCAGATGAGCGCCGGGCCTTTGTCGCGGTCGGAGAGGCAAGTCACGAGATCGGTGACCCGGTACGATTCCTGGGCTCGACGCGTAGTTCCAAACGTGCCGGCGACTTCGACATGGGCTCCTTCTCGGATTCGACCGACGAAGAGGTTGGCTCGCTGCGCGGTCACGGCGCTTCCAAGCTTCGGCCTCAATTCCAGCTGTACCCGCTCGAGAGCGGTCGGCTCCGTCACCTTGTCGACCGTAATCGCCAGCGCGTACTCGGTAGGATCGATCAACGCCGCTCCTTGGTCGTTCCTGAGCTCGAATGTCCCGACTTCGCTCACGGCGGACACTCGTCCGTCGATCTCCAGAAGCGCGCACCACGCCGCGCACTCTCCGAACTCTCCGGGTGCAGCGCACGGCTCGAGTATCCGCACCTGACCGCAGACCTTTGATCGCCGCCGCGACACCGCGTCGAAAAACGGTCGCCGCTGCTCGCGCCACAACGGCGCCAGCCGCCAGGCCCACACCGCCCGCTGCCTCGACACCACCAACCACGCGACCAGTGACCAGGTGATCGCAAGGAGCATCACCAGCGCAGCCGAGTCGGAAGGAGTGAGGTGCAACAGCGAATGCATCGCCCACCAGATGGCGCCGCATGCACCGAAGCACCCAGCGAGGATGATCGCAGGGCGACCCGTCGGCAACGGGGCGAACGGCCCAACGTTGGCTTCCCCTCGGCGGCCACGCGAGACGCCTCGCACACGCGAGGCCATTGGGAAACGTGACACACCCCAGATCAGAAACGCGAAGTGAAGGGAGAGCAGGAACGCCACGACCGCGCGGCCGCTCGGGCCAGCCAACGCGGCCACGGCACCCAGAACGAGGAAGCTGCCGACCGCCGCCGCGACTGCCAGCTTCGAGTTGGGCTTCGCTGATACACCTCGCACGCCGAGAGCCCAGCCGAGCGACGATCGGGTGCAAAAGCCAGCTCTCGCGGCGCAACCGCTCCTCCGCCCTTCCACGCCGCGACCGCGGGACACGCGTTGGCGATCGCCACCCCCGCGATCTGGCCGTCCGCGAAGGCCGGGGCACGTCCGAGGCGCTCGAGTCGCCCGCGCTCCGCACCGTGTACCTCAGCTGCCCGCGTATCGTAGGGCAAGATCGGGGTGGTCGGCGCGACCGTCTCGAACAAGAACTTCACCACTTGAACTCACGCCCGGGCGAACGATCCCGAAGGTCGTCGAATACGCGGCCGAGCTCCAACGCCGAGACAGTCTGGGCGGCACGACAGCACGCTGGGAAGCGGCAGGTTCCGGCGGTGTCACTACCATCATTCCGAACAGGTCGCCGTCGCTCATCGCTTCTTCGGCCGCGCGGGAACGTGGGCAGGGCGCGAGCGTCGGGGGGGATTGCCGCCGGTGGTCGCTTCGCTCGCGGGGGCGTCAGGAAAGTCGGGCAGCGCCAGGTCGATCGCCGCGCCGGCGGCGACGTCGAAGATCAGATCGGCCATGCTGCCGTCTCCTCCGCCGGGCGTCGGGAGCGGGGGCTCCGGCACGTTGGGCGGGCGGCCCTCGGTCTTCCAGGTGAAGCAGCCCGCCTCGGGCGCCTGCCCGGCGTCGCCGCTCCCACACGCGCCCTCGCTCTCTTGCACCGCGGGGCAGCCGCGCAGGCAAACCGCGATGCGATAGTCGTCGTCGCGCTGCGTGCACTTCGCGAAGCATGCTCTGGCCGCGGCGTCACCCGCCGGGTCGCCCGAGAGCGGAACGCGCAGGCGACGCTGGTAGCTCTCGCCCCCCGCACAACCGACCAGCGTGAGGAGCGCCAGCCCCCAAGTTGCGGCCCACCGTGCCGTCATGGGGGGCAACGTGCAGGCAGCAGGCGCTCTGCGCCATGGTCAGTTGTTGCGGAGGACCGCGAGGCAGGCCTCGTAGTCTCTCGACTGCGTCTCGAGGTCGCCGGAGCCGGCGGATCGGGCCTTCGGCTTCTCGAAGGTGCCTCCACCCGTGTCCTCGGCGAGGGCGGGCGGCCAGCCCTCCAGCGCGTTCGGCTGCTCGACGACGTGGTACGCCGCGCAGGTCGTCCCGGACTTCGCCGCCCAGGAGTAGTGCTTCTGCTCCTTGCCGAGCAGCGCGTGCGTCCCCGTCGTCACCTTGGTCGGCTTCCCGAGTTGCGCCATCAGGATGGGAAGGGCCTTCGGCGCGAGCTTCGGCGCTGGCAACAGGGACTTCGCCGCCGCGACGCGCTCGACGGTCAGCGGCCCCGTGAACTCGGCCGGGGCGGGCGACGGCGGGGCCCAGGCTTCTTCCCGCGCCTTCGCGGCCGCGGCCGAGCGGGGGGTTGCGCTCGGGCTCTGCGACGCGACGCCGGCGGGCGCGCTGGGCACAGGCGCCAAACGCTCGGCATCTCGGGATTTGCAGGCGGACGCCAAGGAAAGGACGCCGGCGGACAGGAGGAGCACGGAGCGCTTCATGGCGACCTCCTACGCCGCCGGCGGGGTGTCCTTCCCGGGACACTTGCCGAGCGCGCGCTTCGCCGGAAGGATGGCCCTCCGTGGAGCACTTCGACGTCGTGATCGTGGGCGCCGGCATCTCGGGCGTGGGCGCAGCGGTCCACCTCCAGGAGCGATGTCCGAACAAACGCTGGGTGATCCTGGAAGGGCGCGGGTCGATGGGCGGGACCTGGGATCTCTTCCGTTATCCAGGCATCCGCTCCGACAGCGACATGTACACCCTCGGGTATCGCTTCAAGCCCTGGCGGGGGAAGAACGCCATCGCCGGCGGGCCCGAGATCCTGAGGTACGTGAAGGAGGCCGCGGCCGAGCACGGCGTCGATCGCCACATTCGCTACCGACATCGCGCGCGCGCCGCGCGCTGGTCGAGCGCGGATCGCCGCTGGACTCTGGAGATCGAGCGCGAGGGCTCGAGCGAGCCGCTGCGGATGAGCTGCAACTTCCTGCTGATGTGCGCGGGGTACTACAGCTACGAGGGCGGCTACACGCCGGAGCTGCCGGGCGTCGAGCGCTTCGGCGGCAGGCTGGTGCACCCGCAGAGCTGGCCCGAGGACCTGGACTACCGCGGGAAGCGGGTGGTCGTCATCGGCTCGGGAGCGACGGCGGTCACGCTGGTTCCGGCCATGTCGAAGGACGTCGAGCACATCGTGATGCTGCAGCGCTCGCCGACCTACATGCTGTCGTTGCCCGCGGCGGATCCCATCGCGGGCGCGCTCGGGCGCGTGCTGCCGGAGCGCTGGGCGTACGCGGCCACGCGCTGGAAGAACGTCGGCATCCAGCGGCTCTTGTACGGAATGACGCGCAAGAGGCCCGAGACGATGAAGAAGCTCCTGCTCGGGCGGGTGAAGAGTGCGCTGGGCCCGCGGTACGACGTGACCAAGCACTTCACGCCCCGCTACTACCCGTGGGACGAGCGCCTGTGCTTCGTGCCGGACGACGACTTCTTCGAGGCGCTCCGATCGGGGAAGGCGTCCGTCGTCACCGACAGCATCGAGACCTTCAGCGAGAAGGGCCTCCGGCTGAGCTCGGGCGAGGAGCTCGCCGCCGACATCGTGGTCACTGCGACCGGGCTCAACCTGGTCGTGCTCGGGCAGATGAGGTTCGAGCTCGATGGCGATCCGGTCGATTTCTCGAAGACCTGGACCTACAAGGGCTTGATGAGCTCGGGCGTGCCGAACCTGGTGTCGACGTTCGGCTACGTCAACGCTTCGTGGACGCTGCGCGCCGACCTGACCTCGGAGTGGGTGTGCCGGCTCTTGTCGCACATGGACGAGGTGGGCTCGAGCGTGGCGGTACCGCGCCTGAGGCCGAGCGACGCCGAAATGCCGGCGCGCCCGTGGATCGCCGACTTTTCGCCGAACTACATCAAGCGCGTGCTGCACCTCTTCCCGAAGCAGGGGGACAGGGAGCCGTGGCTCAACCCGCAGGACTACGCCCTCGACAAGAAACGCTTGGGCTCGGCGCCCATCGACGACGGCGTGCTCAGCATGAGCTGACCCCCTCCGGGTGCAAAGAGCGCGCTACCGCAATGCGCGGTGGCGGAGTACCATGGCGGACTTCGTGACGCGGGCTTCCTCGATACGACACGCGCGCAGCGGCAGGCCTCTCGTCGCAGCGCTGGCGCTCGCAGTCCTGGCTTCGCGCGCCGGCGCTCAGGACGATCCAAAGCCACCGCCTCCCGACCCGCCGTCGGCGCCTCCCGAGCCGCCGCCAGAGCCTCCCCCTGAGCCGCCGCCGCCTCCCCCACCCCCTCCCCCACCGCCGCCGCCGTCCGCGTCACCGGAGCTGCCGCCCGCCCCGCCACCCGCGCCGACCGCGCCGGAAGCGCCGCCGGCTCCGCCGCCCAAGCCGCCCCCGCCGCCTGATACGCGTCCGAAGAAACCTCCGGCAGCCACCTTCCCCACGCCGCCTCCGTCGGCCAAGCCGCGCACGCCCGTCAGGTCGCACGGCGCCCCCGTCGAGCAGCCGCGGACTTCCCCGCAGGCGACGCCGCGCACCACGCAGCGACCGGCCCCCGCGCGGTCGGTGCGGGGCGAGAGCCAGCACAGTGCAGAGCCCGCATCGAACGACGAGGAGAAGCCCGAGCCTGCCGAAGACGACGACTCTCCGGACGGCTTGTTCGGACCGTTCCGGATCGGCGGTCTGGTGGGCGTCGGCCTGCCGAGCATCCTGAGCTTCGGCGGCGCCATCAAGCTCACGCGCTACTTCGGCGCGGGAGTGAACGTCGGCATCATCCCGACCATCAAGATCTCGCTCTATGGCGAGGCCGAGCTCTCTTACCAGGAGTACGACGCCTACGGCCGCCTCTTTCCGTTCGGCGGGATGTTCTTCGTGGGAGCCGGAGTCGGATACGCGACCATCAAGGGCTCGTTCAAGAGCAGCTACGACGTTCGCCCCTACAAGGCCATCGCGCCCACGTTGCCGGACTCGCTCGCCGTCGAGAGCATCGCGTCGGTGCGCACGCTGGTGCTGACCCCGCAGATCGGCCTCCAGCACATCTTCGGCTCGGGTTTCACTCTCGGTATCGACGTGGGCCTTCAGGTCCCCATCGCGCCCAGTGAGGTCCACTTCGACACGAAGTTGCCCCCGGACGTGCCGCCCGAGGTGATCGAGAAGTTCGTCAAGCCGAACGATCAGAAGGTGCAAGACACCCTCGAGACCCTCGGCCGCGCCACCGTTCCGACCCTCAACCTCCGCGTTGGGTGGATGCTCTGAACAGAGTGCGACGCGGGAGCTACTTGATCGTGTACGTCTGCTGATCAGTCGACCACGGCATCCCTTCCTTGCAGGCGACGGCAGAGACGGTGGTCGTGGCAGAGAGTTGCCCGACGAGCACGCTCTCAGAGCCCCCCGTGGGGTACGGCAGGCCGAGACCGGACGTGCACGCCCAGGCCTGTCCGGTCTGCTGCTGAAGGTAGCCCGCGAGCGTGGCGCAACCCGGCGGCGCGGCGGGGATGGTGACGCTGCCGGTCGTCCAGCACAGGGTGTACGTGGCGCCGAGGCTCGTAGGAGCCTTGGCCACTTGCACCTGGACGGTCTGTGGCGAAGCGTAGGTCGCGGCCGGACTGGGTGACCAGGCGATGGGGCCGACCTTCCCGATCAACGTGGCGCTGGACACCTGCGAGGGGGGCAGCCCGGTGTCGCTGCAGGTCCGGACCTTCAGTGTCCCGTGGAACGGGAGGTAGAACGCGCCGCCCGCGAGGCTCGGCGTGAGCTCGGAGGCGCCGAAGCCGCAGGTCGACCCCGCGCACGCCGGCGTCGTGCCGTCGACCGTGGCGCAGAAGCGCGAAGAGTAGGCCAGGTGATACGCCGGGTGATCGCCGAGCACGATGGAGTCGGACGGCGCGTTGGACAGGGTGAAGACCGGGTAGTCGTCGAACGTGCCCTGTGCGCTCTGGTTGAGCGGGGTGACGGTCGGCGCCTGGACGAAGTACGAGTCGTTGAAGGCGACCCCCTCCGACGGGGTCAGCCCGGGCGAGCACGCGACGACGCGAATCGTCGTTGCAGCCGGGTTGACCAGATGAATGCCCGAGCCTTGCAGCGCGCTGCCCCCGCCGCAGGTCGGTGCGGTGCCGTCCCAGGTGAAGAAGTGCTGGACCGGCGCCGCCGAGGTCGCAGACTTCCAGCCGATGGTCGCGCCGATGGGGATGGTTCCCGGCGCCGCCGAGCCGGCGGTCAGCGTCGGCTTTGCCACCTGCAGCAAGTACGTCGCCGCGCTCGTGCCCGACAGGCCCTTTGCTTGCGTCGGATCGCAAGCCTGGGCGGTGACGGTGACGTTGCTCGACTTCACGAGATCGCCGAGAACGGTGCCGGCGCCGGCCGGCACACTGCCCGTACAGAGCGTCGCGAGGTTGCCCGGGGCGCAGGCCGCGGTGACGGCTGGGCCCGAGCCGTCGGTCGTGTAGCAGAGCAGCGCGGCCTTGCTCGGATCAGCGTTGGTCAGCGTGACGTCCACCCAGTCGCTCTGGGAGCTCGAGCTCGGTGTGATGACGGGCGTCGCCATCACGGCCGTCGATTGGTAGTGAGCTCTGCCAGACGCAGGCAAGAAGCTCGTGCCACCCGTGCCGTCGTCGCAGCCCAGCGCGGTGAGCGTCGTCCCCGCGCTGACCCCGGCAACGCTCGCACTGTTGCCCGAGACCTTGGTCAAGCCAGGGGCGTTGCAGGTGCAGTCCGGGACCGCCGAGGTGCGTGAGTAGCAGAGGTGGCTGTAGGGCGAAGGTGGGCGTGGCGCAGGGACTCGGGACGCCGCCTGTGCCGCCCGATCCGCCCACGCCGCCACCGCCCACGCCGCCACCGCCCGCGCCGCCGATGTTGCTGCCGCCGGTGCCACCCGCGCCGCCGATGTTGCTGCCGCCGGCGCCGCCCGCGCCGCCTATGTTGCTGCCGCCGGTGCCGCCGCTGCCCGCAGTCGCGCCGGTGCCGGCCGCGCCACCGGTAGCGCTGCCGGATCCGCCCACACCACCACTCTGATCGCCGCCGGCCGCGTCGCCATCGCTGCCGCAAGCGGCAGCTCCCGCGGCGGAGAGCAGAACCAAGAGCGCTGCGCAAGCGCGCCGCCGTCGACCGCGAGCCCTTGCCAACGTCCGCCGCACGATGAGCCCCACGAAGCGCAAGAATACCCGGCGGCGCTGGTCGGGTCGAGCGGCCAATCGACCGCGCCGTGCCGCACTCCGCCGCCGAGCCAAGGCCCAAGCGACCAGTGTGTCCGACGACCATGCGTTGGGCGCTGGGGGTTGTTCTGGTCACCAGCACGGCTTTGGCGCAGGCCCCGCCGCCGTCTCCACCGCCGCCCGACGCGCGCGGCACCGAGCTCGTGGAGCAGGCCCGAGCCGCTCGGGCGGCCCTCGAGCGGCGCAAGCCGCCGAAGCCCCAGGGTGACGGGCGGAAATTCGTGACCAAGCAGCTCGGCCCCTGGCTCACCGAGGCGCGCAAGCTCCACGACGAAGCTCTCGCGCGCTACCAGGCGGTCGCCGCGAGCTTGGCGAGCGCCGACCTGCGTGTCACTGCCCACGCCGAGGCGGGCGAGATGTCGCTCGCGCTCTCGGAGCGCATCTACCGCGCGGGCGAGGCGGCAACGCCCAAGGCCATCGCGAACGACCCAGAGCTGCGTGCGGCCTATCTCTCGGCGCTCGACGGGGCCGTCGAGCCGATGCGTACCGCCGCCGTCCAGGCGCTGGCGCGTTGTGCGGAGCTCGCGACGGCGCACGCGGTGTCGAGCCCTGCCTCACGGCGCTGCGCAGAGCTCCGTGACAAACCGATGAGCATCGACCCGAAGCGCCGCGCTTCACCCGCAGAGGTCGAGCGCGCGATCCGCCTGGCCCGACCCAAGCTCCGCGCCTGCTACGAGGACGCGCTCCGGTCCGATCCGGCTCTGGCGGGCGACCTGAAGGTCGGCATCGAGGTCGGGCCCAGCGGCGCGGTCACGCAGGTGAAGCTCAGCGGGAGCCTGTCGCGCCACGCCGTCGCCGCATGCGTGGAGGGCGTGCTGCGCAAGCTGCCGCTGCCGGCGCCGCCACCCGGCAAGAAGATCGTGATGACGCTCCTGCAGCCGCTGGTGTTCGACCCCGCGAAGTAGCTCGGCGGTTGCGCGGCTCGGCCTGGGCTCAGCGCTTACAGTGCCCGGCCTCGCAGCGGGGCTGGCACGCCCACGCTGCGCAATCAACGGAGGGCTGGCACTTCATGGCGTGGAAGCTCTTCGCGATCACGTCCAGCTTCGAGAGGCTCTCCTTGTTCAGCACGCCGCCACAGCCGCTCTTGCCGATGCCACCCTGGTAACAGCCGCAGTCGGCGTCGCTGGCACACGCGTCGCTGCCCTTCTCGATGGCGATGGAGTACTGCGCGGCGGCGACCACGCACGGGTGAGTGATCGGGTCGGGCGTCGGAGCGGCTGTCGTGCCGTCCGGCAAAGGCGCCGGGGCGCTTCCGGCGCGGGTGTCGCAGCCGGCCAGCGAGAGTGCGAACGAGAGCAGCTGCACGCAGCGCACCACCGGGGCGAAGCGCAGATGCCCGGCGTTCGTGCTGGGCTGCTCGGGCGTCACTTGCAGCAGACCGTGCTCAGCTGGCTGAGCGCCGGGGTCGCCGCCTTCGGACCGGTCGCTGCGCAGCTCTGCTGGAGGGTGGCCGAGTACTTGAAGTGGTTGGCGCTCGAGCCGGCATTCTGATTGGCGTTGCACAGGCCGTTGACCGGGCCAGTCGTGACGAGCTTGGTGCAGGCGGCGTCGGAGTAGTAGCTGAGCGTCGCGCCCGTGCACTTCGAGGGGCCGTTCACGTCGCAGGTGCAGGCCGAGCAGCCGAGGGTGAAGTCCTGGCCGACCACCGTGCGCTTCGCTGCGAAGCCGGCCGGGCACGTGGGCTCGTCACCGCTCTTGATGATGCACGCCGCAAAGCCGGCGGGAACCGCACCCTGGCAGACGTCTTCCGCGCACGCCGGCGAGGCGCACGCACGCAGCCGCACCTTGGCGACCTTGGACTTGTCCTCGACAGCGGTCGCCGCGCACGCCCCGCCGCTCGGCCCAAGGGGGGCGCCCTTCGCGTAGGCGGAGACTGAGATGGGTGCGTTCGGCGTGCAGCCGCCCCCGTTGACCGAGAGCAACACGCCCGCGGTCCCGCAGCTCGCGTCGCTCGAGATGTAGCGTTGAATGCTGCCGACGTCGCAGGCCGGGCTCTTGGTCACGTTGCATGCGCATTCGCAGGCGCCTGCGGCGGCGCTGACCTGAGCGAGCAGATCGCTGGGCGCGAACCCGGCCGCGCACGCCGTGGCCGGATCGCTCGGCACGGCGACGGGCGACCACCCGGCCGGCAGGGCTTGTGTACAGGCGCCGGTGCTCTGGCAGCTCGGCGGCGCGTCGCTCGGAGCGTCGACCACGGCGTCGACCACGGCGTCGACCACGGCGTCGGCAGGGGAGTCGACCGGACCGTCGAATCCGGCCTCGTGCTCGGGTGAGTCGGGGAGCCCAGCGTCGACCATGGAGTCGGGCTGGGTGGGATCGGGCGAAGCCGCCCCTTGCTCTTCGAGCGAGCACGCTCCGAGGAGCAGCGCTGCGCCCATCCAGCGGACCGCGACGACCATTCGCGACCATCCTAGCAGAGATGCCCGGCAGCGGGCGCGCGGCGCGACGGCTCACTGAAGCTGGCTGGTCATCACCCAGCCCCGCGAGCCGTTGGGGGTCAGGCTCGCGCAGGTGGTGGCCGAGACCTCGACGAAGGACCAGCCCTTCGGGTTCTGGTAGAGGATCTTCACCTTGTCCCCCTTGTGGACGTAGCGGATGGCCGTCGAGAGGGGCGCGTAGCGCAAATACATGTCGTTCGGCACTACGGTCTTGGTGACGTTCATGGACTGCCCGCCGCAGTCGTCTTGACCATCGGTGGGCTTGTTGGTGGCGGCACACGACGAGTTGCCTGTGCAGGTCATGGCCTTGCACCCGTCGTGGGGGTTGCTCTTCACCTGAAAGTCGGCGTCGGCAGGTCCGTCGGCGCAGTTGCCCCCCGTGTACCCCGCGAACTCGAGGGCGCTCGCAGGAACCCAGCCGCTGGTGCCGGAGGCGCGCGCGTATCCGAACACGAAGCCGTTCAGCGCCGGGCGCACCGGCGGGTTGTCGGAGCACGACGGGTTGCGCGACGACTGGACGGCGAAGCCCTGCCCGACGGCCAGCGCTTCCAGCGTGCGGCTGTCGCAGGTGTGGAGGTTCGTGGCCGTCGTGATCTTGTAGGGGTAGTAGCCGACGTTCACGCCGTTCGCGACGTGGGCGTCACTGATGCCCCCGCACTTGGTGCCCGCTTCGCCGCCGGGCCCCGTGCAGTTCGGATCTTCGGGGCCGCCGGGCGGGACGCCGATCTTGCTCGGTGCACCGCCACCGCTCGGTGCACCGCCGCCGCTCGGTGCGCCGCCGCCGCTCGGAGCGCCGCCGCCGCCGCTCGGTGCGCCGCCGCCGCTCGGGGCACCGCCGCTCGCCGCGCCTGCCGCGCCTCCGGTCGAGGCGCCGGCGCTGCCCCCCGAGGGCCAACCCCCTCCCCCATCGACCCCGTTGCCCGCGCCGCCGCCCGTGCCCGTGTCGGCAGAGTCCTCGCCTCCACACGCCGGAACGAGTGAGAGGCTGGCGAGCAGTCCGAGCGCGCTGAGTTGCTTCATGGCGATCCTGATCAGTACGCCGAGCAGGACGGGAGCTGCAAGACGAAGCTGCGTGCGCACACACATCGGGCGGACCAAACGACCTCGCCGGGCTGACGCAGCGAGCCAGCCATGGCAGGTGCCTCTCATGCACCCTTGGTCCCGAGAAATGGCCGGTCGCGTTGACGAGCTCGAGCTCGAGAGCCGCCTTCTGCAAGGCAACCCGCTGGGCGACCCGCATCGGCGTCCGGTCTGGGTCTACACGCCGCCCGGCTACGACGCGGCGGGCCCGAAGCGCTACCCGAGCCTGTACCTTATCCAGGGGCTCACCGGGCAGATCGACATGTGGAACAACCGGATGCCGTTCCGTCCCACCGTGCCCGAGCTGGTCGACCAGCTGCTGTCCGACGGCAGCACACCACCGGCCGTGGTGGTGTTCGTGGACGCTTGGACGCGCTACGGCGGCAGCCAGTTCCTGGACTCGCCCGGCACCGGCCGCTACTTGAGCTACCTGTGCGACGAGGTCGTGCCGTTCGTGGACGCACGCTACCGCACGCTGCCGGACCGCGCTCATCGCGGCCTCACCGGCAAGTCGAGCGGCGGTTACGGCGCCATGGTCGTGCCCATGCTCCGCCCCGACGTGTTCGGCGGCCTCGCCACCCACGCCGGCGACGCGCTGTTCGAGACCTGCTACCTGCCTGCGTTCCGGGAGTCCGTCCGCCTGCTCCGCGATCGCTACCAGGGCTCGTACGAGCTGTTCTGGAAGCGGCTGTACGAGGGCCCCGCGCTGGCAAAACCCGACGAGGGCGCGCTCTTGAACGACTGGTGCATGGCCGCCTGTTACTCGGCGGACCCGGACGGCACGGTGCGCCTGCCCTACGACCCCACCACCGGCGAGCTGCTGCCCGAAGTCTGGGCGCGCTGGCTCGAGTGGGATCCGGTGCGTCTGGCGAAGAAGCACGGCGAGGCCCTGCGCTCGATGCGCGCCGTGTACGTGGACGCCGGAAAGAGTGACGAGTTCTTCCTCGACCTGGGCGCACTGGCCTTCAAGCGCGAGCTCGAGGCGGCTGGGGTGAAGGACTTCTTCTTCGAGCTCTTCGACGCCACCCACCGGGCCATCGAGTACCGCTACCCGCTCGCTTTGAAGTACCTCGCGGAGCGGCTCTCGCCGGTGTGAGCGCGGCGCTCAGCCGATCTCGAACGCTCGGGGCGGGCACCTCGGAAGCCTCTCAGCCTTCGCAGGCTTTGGACAACGCGGGCTCGCACCAGCCCTGGCGACACAGCGCGCGGAGCTGACAACCCACGGGCAACGCCGGGCACCTGAACGCCGAGCAGTCGTGATCCTCGCGCGCGCAGTGAGCCACTTCCTTCTTCTGCGCGGCCGCGGCGGCGGCGGCGCTGATGGCGGTGATCGGCACGACCGGGCACGAGCCGCAGCAGTCGTGGCTCGTAGCCAGGGCGCAGTCGTCGTCGTTCTTGCAGCGCGCGCTCTTCTTCGTCGAGACGGCTGGAGGTCTGGGGGTCGCGGGAACGGACGCGACCGGCGCCGCCGGAGCGCTCGTCTCCGTTGCGACGGGCGCAGCAGCGCTCGCGACCGGCGCGCTCGGTGCCGACTCCGCGGTGCTCGGTTCCGCGGGGACCGGCGCCGCCTGCGTCGGAGCCCCCGGCGCTCCGGCACTGCCGCAAGCCGACAGCGCGAGCGCGAGCGAAGCCCCACGGATCATTGCGTCACGATATCACGAACGCTGCACTGCGCGGGCTCCACCCTCGGCGATTGGCGCAGTGCCCACCGAGCGTTATGCTCGACCGCAATGCCGCCTTCCGCACGCGCCGTGCTCGCCGTCGTCGCCCTATTGTCAGCCTCGTGCAGCTCGGAGAACGAGACGACCGTCGAGCCGTCGACGGGTGGCACCGCCGGTGTGGGCGCGACCGGCGGAACCGCAACCGGCGGGACAGGCGGCACCGCAACCGGCGGGACGGGCGGAACCGCAACCGGCGGGACGGGCGGCGGATCGGGCGGGGGCGCAGGGACCGACGCGGGCCCGAACCCGTGCGCATTTTCCGGCGACGCCGGCGTTCTCGGGAAGTGGCCCGACTCGAAGACCAAGTGGTGCACCGGGGGTGTGTGCACCGGCACCGGTCAGGACGGCGACTTCGACCTCAATCCGCCTGCGTACACGGTCACCGGGTCCGTGGTCAAAGACATGGTCACCGGCCTCGAGTGGCAGAAGGGCGTCATCACCGCCAAGACCTGGGCGGAAGCGAGCGCAGCGTGCAGCGCGCTCGACGCGGGTGACGCCAGCGTCGGATCCTGGCGGCTGCCAACGCGCTTCGAGCTCGTGTCGCTCTTCGATTTCGGCGCATCCGGTCCGCTCTTGTTGCCGGCCGATTTCGACTCGTCCGGGGCCGCCAACGTCTGGACGAGCACCGAAGTCGTCGGCAACAGCAGCCTGGCATGGGGGGTCAGCTTCTCGGTCGGGTCAGCCGGCAGCAACCCGAAGACGTCCGCCCTGACGGTTCGCTGCGTCCGTGGCACGGCCCCGAGCTCGAAGCTCGAGGCCAACCCAGGCTGCCAGGTGACGACCGACGTCGGGCTCGGACTGATGTGGGACCGCTCGACGTCAGCCGCTCAGTATTCCTGGACCAACGCGCTCGGCCATTGCCTGGGGCTCACCCACGCGGGCTTCGACGACTGGCGTCTCCCGAGTGCCAAAGAGCTGATGACCATCGTGAAGGACAGCGCGAAGGCGCCCGCCATCGATACCGCCGCGTTCGGCTCCACGCCCTCCGAGGCGTACTGGTCGTCCACGCCGACCAAGGCAGACCCGACGAAGGCGCAGGCCGTGGAGTTCTCGGCCGGCGTCGAGGCCGCGTACCCGGCGACCTCGGCCTACCGCGCGCGCTGCGTGCGCAGTCTGCCGTAAGCCCGCTCACCGCTTCACGTCGAGTCGGCCTCCCCGTGTGACGGGAAGACCGCCGCCGCGCAGGGCGCGCGCCCGCTCACTTCGGCACGGCGCAAGCCGGATCGGCGCCGTCGACCAAGCCGTCGCCGTCGTCGTCGATGCCGTTGCCGCAGATCTCCTTGCTGCAGTCGTCCACGACACAGTCGCAGTCGTCGTCCTTCCCGTTGCCGCAGATCTCGCTCGGCTCGCACTTCGCGACGCAGGCCGTCTCGTCCGCGGTTCCATCGCAGTCGTTGTCGAGCCCATCGCCACAGATGTCGACGCACAGGCACTGCTTGTCGGTGTCCGTGTGGGTCCAGAAGGCTCGGTGGTTTCCCTCGTCCACGCTCTGAAACGGCGCCCAGAAGCCGGCATAGCCCGGATCGGTCGCGGTCGGGTCGATGGCGGCGATCCAGATTTGGTCTTCCTTGTCGTCCTGTGGACGCACGACCGAGTAAGCCCGGAGACTCGAGAAAGCCAGCCAGAAGATCCCGGGTTTGGTCGAGGGCGCCCAAGTCGGCATCGAGTTGCCGATACCGGTCACGCCCTCCTTGTTGTTCACGCGCTGGTTGAGGCGCGTGAGCGTGACCGGCGTTCCGCCCGCCGCGGGCACCAGCTTCAGCACCGCGCTCACCGCGTCCTTGCTCTTGGCTTGCGCGTTCACGTAAGCGATCCACTTGCTGTCCGGGCTCCAGACCGGGAAGAAGTTGTTGTCCGGCGCAGCACCCGCGGCGACGATCACCTTGGGCGCGCCCCAGGTGCCGCCGTTGTACGGCAGGATGGCGATGGACGCGCCTTCGATGTCCTTGTTGCCGCCCTTGGTTCCGAGCGCGATGGCGACGCTGTCACCGAGCGCGTTCCAGTCCGGGTGCGTCGCGAGCTTGCCCGCGGGGATCGGCACCGCTCCCGCGTTCGCGCCTACGGGGTTTCCGGTGTCGGAGTCGATCAGCGTCAGCTTGCCGCCGCTGGCGACGAGCAGCAGCTTGCCGTCCGGAGAAAATGTGGTCCACGCCGACGCACGCTCCGCTTGACCCGCGGTCGGCACCACGGTGGTGCGATCCTTCACCCAGGCCTCGCGAAGCTTCTCGCCGCCGTAGCCCACCGCCAGACGCTTGCCGTCGCGGGAGAGCGTGTGACAGGCCACGCAGGTGTCTTTGTCCGCGGCCTGCGGGTCGGTGTAGAACTTCACGGGAATGGGGTCGCTCACCAGCGCCTTCATCACGCCCGCCGTTCCCGTGGACCAGTAGTAGATGGCGCCTTCGACCTCGGAGTCGCTGAAGTAGAGCGTGATGGGCTTCGACACCCACTGCTCGGTCGGGGCCGCCGTGACGACACCCGAGACAGTGAGCTCCACCGAATGGCCGCGGTTGCTCTCGGCGATCCAGTCCCAGGCCGTCTCGTCGGGCTGCCAGGTTGGGGTCTTGGTGTAGACCTTGACCGTGGTCTTCGGGCCCTTGAACGTGAGCATGAAGAGGTCGTTGCCCGTGCCGCCGGTCCAGTCGTGGCGGATGTGCGACACGTTCACCGGGAACATCGTCTCGTGGCTCGGGTAGACGACCGCCGGCTCCTTGCTGGGGTCGGTGCCCGGGCTCTTCGGCGTCGCCCCCTTGAAGATGCCGCTCGCGCCGCTCGGCGCCGTCGGATCGGAGAACTCCTTCTCGCCTGTGTTGTTGGCGCAGGGCTTGCCCCCACACATGTCCCCGGAGCCGCCGCCGGTGCCGATGCCGCCGGTGCCACCACTGCCACCGTTGCCGCTATCCGCTGCTCCGCCTCCGCTACCGCCGCTGGTGCCCGCGTCGGCTCCGGAACCGCCGGTGCCCGCCTGCTCGTCACCGTCCGACCCGCCGCACGACGCGCCGAGCACGCCGGCGAACACCAATACGACTCCGAGAATGACTCCGCGCATGGACGACCTCCCAACGTCACAAGATAGCCGAAGACGTCGAGCTCGGGGGTGCGTGACGTTGAATCCTCATGAGCTGCCAATCGTCGATGTTCTCGGGCGGCAGACGACCGCGGACGCCAGGACGAGGAGCGCCGGCGAAAATCGTGGTCTTCGAATCATACGGTCCACGCCGGCGCGGGGTCTGGAAGGACCCCACGAG
Source organism: Myxococcales bacterium (assembly GCA_016191785.1). Taxonomy (GTDB): domain Bacteria; phylum Myxococcota_A; class Polyangia; order Polyangiales; family Polyangiaceae; genus JADJKB01. The sequence goes on from JACPVJ010000182.1 coordinate 18,882, forward strand.
CCGCCATCGAGGTCGGCGCATCCGCGCGGCGGCAGCGCCGGACCTCCAGCGTTCGGGTGATCTCGGCGATGTCCTCTGCGCGGCGGATCGCACGGAACAGAGAGTCGGCCTCGACGAAGGTGCGGGCCAGGTGTGCGAGCCACTGCTTGAGCCGACCCGGGGCGTGGCGCGGCTCCACGCGGGTCGACACGGCCTGCCAGTAGTCGGCCACGACCGGTCCAAGCTCGAGCCAGTCTGCGCTTCGGTCGCCGATCAGCGCCGTGCCGGCTCGCTGCGCTCGGACCCTCCGCGCGACAAACGGGTCTGCCACGGCGCCGCGGCCGATCATCACGTCGTCGCACCCGCTCACCGACCGACAGCGCGCGTGGTCTTCTGCCGTCCACACTTCACCGTTGGCAGTCACCGGCAGCCGCACGACATCGCGGATCCGTGCAACCCACTCCCAGTGCGCAGGGGGCCTGTATCCCTCCGCCTTCGTCCGGGCGTGCACGACCAGCGATCCGGCGCCTCCCGCCTCGATCGCCAGGGCGCAGTCGAGCGCTCGCGCTTTGTCTTCCACGCCGAGGCGCATCTTCGCGCTGACCGGCAGCGCCCTCGGCACGGCTCGGCGCACGGCCTCGACGATTCGAAAGATCTGGTCGGGCGCGGCGAGCAGCATCGCTCCACCCCCGTGGCGGTTCACCGTCGGAGCGGGGCAGCCGAAATTGAGATCGACTCCGGGCGGAGCCAGGCCGGCGAGGCGCGCAGCGTTCTCTGCCATGCAGCCCGGGTCACTGCCCAGAAGCTGGACGATCACTGGAGTCCCGGCGCGCGTGCGACCCTGCTGAGCCAGCTCCGGGCAGACGCGCAAGAACGTCCGCTCGGGCAAGAGCGTTCCGGACACGCGGACGAACTCGGTGACCGCAGCGTCGTAGCCGCCGACGCGAGTGAGCACGTCGCGAAGGAGGTAGTCGGCCAGGCCCTCCATCGGGGCCAAGAGCAGCCTTCCCATCATCACCCGCCGCCGCGCATGTTGGCCGTGGAGCAGACGTCGTAGGCTACGCGAGTCGGGCAGCACGCCGCGCGGAACCACGAGGCAACGCTGCGGCACATCGCGCGGAGCCTAGGGGACCGAGTGGGCCGCGTCCAGCGGTGTCGGCAACCATCACCCTCGCGCCGCGCACGCTCCGAAGGCCGGGCCGGCGATGAAGCACGCTGCTGACGCAGCGACTCAGCAGCCTTCGTCGACGGTCCCGTCACAGTCGTCGTCGAGCCCGTTGCACACCTCGGTGCCGGGCTGCACCAGCTGGGAACAGCTCGAGACGCCGTTCGTGCACTGGCCCGAGCCGAAGGAGCACGCGCCGTTCTGACCCGTGGTGCACGGCTGGCCGTCCAAGTCCTCGTCCACGCTCCCGTCGCAGTCGTCGTCGAGCCCGTTGCAGAGCTCAGCGCTCGAGGCCGCGCCCGCGACACAACTCATGGCGCCGGACACACACTGCATCTGTCCGGCGGCGCACACGCCGTTCGCGCCCGCGACATTGCACGCACCGCCGCTCGGGATGGCCTCGTCCACCTTGCCGTTACAGTCGTCGTCGTGACCGTTGCACTGCTCGGGCCCCGGCTTCGAGCTGCAGGCCAGCGCGCCGAGCGAGCACTCGAACGTGCCGACGCCGCAGGCAGGAGAACAGGCCGCGCTCTTGGCGCCACTCGCTCCACAGGCGCGCCAGATCTTGCCGTCGTCGAGCACGCCAGAGGCCTCTCCGCCCCAGACGATGGCTTCGCTCCCGGTCCAGACCGCAACGCCCCACTTGCGCGGGCTCGGCCCACCGGGCGGCAGCGCGGTGAAGGTGCTGGTGGCCACGTCGAACACCGAGCCCGTGCCGTCGAGGCTGAAGCCGTTCGAGTAGTGCGTGCCGCCGTACACACCGAAGGCCGAGGTCGCGGCGAAGGCCATGCCGTGGATGTGCCCGTTGTACGCGCCGCCGCCGGGAACGCCCGGAAGAAGCGTCCACTTCTTCTGCGTCGCATCCCAGACTGCGCCGTCGTTCGCGGGGTAGTTGTAGTTGGTGCCGCCGAACCGCTCTCCACTCCAGAACGCCGCGAGCGTGCCCTTTGGACCGAGCGGGAAGGCCAGCAGGTTGGCGTAGCCCGCCTGAGGAGACTCCGGGATCGCGCTCCAGGCATCCGCGACCGGATCGTAAGACGCGCCCGTGTGATAGCGGCCACCCGAGTGGTTGCCTCCGCCGAAGATCACCAGTGACGACCCGTTCCAGACCACGCCGGCCGGGCGGGTGTCGTCCCGCGGCTCGAGCGGACCGGTAGCGACCACGCGCCAGGACTTGTTCGTGAGGCTGTAAGCTGCGCCGTCGCTCAGATCGCAGGGACAGCTGTTCTTCCGCCCGCCCCACACCATCACCTCGTGGGTCGCGGGCAGATACGCCGCGAACGCGAACGCATCCCGCTTCGGGATCGGGAGCGTACCGGGCAGGGTGCTCCACGTGCTCGTCGCGAGCTCGAAACGGGCGACGGGCGCTGCGGGGTTCGGAGAGACCAGCACCAGATCGCTGCCGGTCCAGACCGGCAAGCCCGAGACCGGAGCCGCCGCCAGCTTTTTCCACTGGTTCTTGATTGGATCGTAGGCGCCCGGTGCAAGATCGCTGGTGCTCCCACCCCAGATCAGCATCGCCGAGCCGGTCCAGACCGCGAACGCGTTCTTGCGCCCGGGAATGCCGGCGCTGGACGACGGCGCCATGTCGCGCCAACCGGCGGGAGCCTGGCAGGCGCCGAACGCGCCCCAGGTACAGTCCGCCTGGCAAGTGCGCTCCGAGCTGCCCCAGGGGCAAGGCTGCGTCTCGGTGGTCCCTGGCGTGCACTCCCCGCTGCAGGCCGGCGCACCTCCACCGCCCGACGCTCCCGCAGCGCCCCCGCTGCCGCTCGCGCCACTAGCACCTCCGCTCGCGCTGATTCCGCCCGCGCCACCGAGGCTCGACTGCGCGCCCGTGCCTCCGCCGCCAGGGCTGCTCGCCCCGTCGGAACCGGAGCAGCCGAGGACCAGGACTCCGACGACGACGGCGACCGCGAACGAGCAGAGCCTCATGCTCGATGGTACGGGATCGGCGCGCGCTCCTCCCGGGCCCGCGCCCAGGTTTCATTTCCTTTCAGCGCGAGCGGGGCGATGGCTGCCGCGATGCGCGGCGCGTGGCTAGACCCCGTCGTCGGGCACGCCGGTCTTCTTGCCCCGCAGGTTCTGCTGCTGCTCGACCGGCTCCGCGCCGCCGGCCGGGGCGGCAGCTGGCGCCGCCGGGTCGGCCGCTGCGGGTGCGACCTGCGGCGCCTGGCCCGGCGACTGAGCCCCCGGTTGCGAGGGCTGCTCGACGCAGGCGGCGACCGAAGCGAGAGCGCCGAGAACCATCAGCGCAGCGGCTCGGAGCGATTTCATCCGGGCAAGCTACCACGTCCGCGCCCACGCCCGCGGCCAGCGCGCCGTTGCAGAATCGAGGCAAATGTGTGCTAATCGGACCCCGCCTCCAACGCGAAGTCGAAGGACATCGCTGCCGGCGGCACTTCTACGATTCGGCTGCCCATCCGGCGGCCTCGGCCAAGATGCAGTGCCAATACAGCGCGGGGACCTGGGCGGACGGGTGAGCCGGTCCGCACCTAGCAAGGCGCCGGGTCGCGACGATGCAACGCCTCACGCTCGCAGGCTTCTTGGCTCTGGCCTGCGCCGGCGGTCCGCCCGCCCGACCGCAGCCTGAACCCGCCCCGGTCCCTGCCGTCGCCACGCCCCGCGCCGACGTCGCCACCGCTGGGGAGCCCGTTGCCGCGGCGCCGAGCACCGACGCGGGGGCGGACGCCAACGCTGATGCGACCGCCGACGCTGATGCGACCGCCGCCTCCGGAGATGCCGGGACGGACGCACCCGCACGGGTGTGCGCGGATGCGGCAGACTATGTGCCCTACGTGGTGGATCTGGGTCCGGCGGAGAACAGCGCGAGGATGGGGCCCCACGAGAAGAGCGCGTCGGACGAGGGGCGGCCGATCCGCGCGACCCTCACCGCGTTCACGGCACCGAAAGAGCTCGACGCCTTCAACTTCGCGACCTACCTGCCCTACTACGTGGCGGGCGCGTACCAAGACGCGGTCGCGACTCGACCCGGCTTGCGCGGCGCGGTGCGCCTGCGGTTGACGCTCGACGCAACCGGAAAGGCCACCACGGTGGAGCTTCGCGCGCCCGGGTTCCCGGCGGCGTTCCTCGACGAGGTTCGCGAGCGCGCGACCACGACCTACGCCATCTGCGCGCCGCTGCCGGCGCCCGCGGTGGTGTCGGCAACCATCACCCTGGCGCCGCGCACGCTCCGAAGACCGGCCCGCCGATGAAGCACGCGCGCGCTCCTTCGCGCGGGCCGCACAGCGACAGCGACTGCCCGGTGACGCGATCGCGGGCTCGACGCTCGGCCGCACCGACGAGCGAGCGACGGCACCCTACGCCAGCGGCGCGCGGCGCGCTCACAGTGGAACCAGCTCGCAACTGGCGCCTTCGAGCTCGGTGAGCTTGTCCCAGAGATCACGCGCGAGCGCGTCCACGGTCTTCGGTGGAAGGCGCCCCTCGACGGTCATCTGAACCGAGTGCGACTTCTCTACGTAGCGAACGACGACGCCTTGCAGCCGGATGCGGTGAACACCGTACTCGTCGTCGAGCTCCGGCAGAACGTCGTGCGCCAGCGGCGGCTGGTAGCGCCGCTGGAAGAGCTGCAGATTATTTGACGGCGCCGACGGGTGCCGGAAGGCCCCGATGTGGGGGAACCTCTCGGCCCAGAGCGCCTGCTGCAAGTCCCACAGGCGATTGGGCCCGCGGTCGCTGCGCCGGACTTCGAATCGCGGCCAGCGGCGGTCAGTCAGCCTCGTCCAGCGCCAGTCTCCGAGGCTGAGCTGCCAATCGTCGATGTTCTCGACCAGCGACTCGTCCGGGCCGCCGCGAACGAGCTGCCCCCGCTCGATCACGATCGACGCGCCGCCGTCGCAAAGCCGCGCCTGGTGCGAGTGGATCCAGCCGGGCGCCGTCCCTTGCGACGAAACGCCCGAGACCGACAGCTGCTCCAGGTCGAGCACGAACACGGGCGTCTCGCCGGGCCTGCGATCGCCTGGGTACCCGAGGCAGCCCACGAGCACCAGACGGTTTCCGACCAGGGTCGCCGAGTGGAAGTCGGTCGGCGGAAAGACCTCCCGCGGATAGCCGAAGATGTCGATGCGGCCATCGGGATGGGCCACGACCACGTCGTTGTAGATGAAGAAATCTGGATCGTAGTGGTCCTCGTGCTCCCCGGCGACGAGCACCACGCGACCGTCGTCGAGCGTGGTCGAGCTCTGCCCGAATCGGGCGAAGCACCACCCGGGTCCCGCACTCGTCGCCGGCGGCCCACTGAAGTGTCGGTTGGCGTGGTAGGCGTCGATTCGAGAACGAACCAGCCACTCCCACACGGGGTTGTTCATGCGCTCGGGATTCGCGGTGCCCCAGCGCGGCGAACGGGACTCGAGGAAGACCTCGCGCGTCACCGCGGGGTCGGGTTCGTGAAGGTCCGTTGCCATGCCCTCCGCGATTCTACCTCGCGGCCTCGGGCCCGACCGCCAGAGCCGCCCGCCCGCTAGAGGGACCCACTCCGCCGAGTCACCGCCGTGCAGTCTGCGGAGCCTGAATCCACCGACGCACCGCGCCTGGCTGATGTGACTTTACGCACCACCGAGACGGCATCGTAAGCGCGCTCCAGCTGGCCGGCAGCCCGTAGCCGCTCCACGCGCTCGGCACGGCCCCCGAGCTCTCCCGCGAACGCCCGGCCTCATCCGAGCGGCGCGCGAGGCGCGGAGGACGACCGACTGCCTTCCGTTCCAGTCGGCGCGGTGGCCGCTGTCGCCCACAGCGCCGCCAACCACGTCGATTCGCGTTGCGCTGTGGCCGCTGTCGCGACCACGTCGATGCGCGCCGGCGCGGAGCCCACGGCGACACCGACCACGCCGATGCGCGCTGCCCGGTGGCCATTGTCGCCC
>JACPVJ010000025.1 GCA_016191785.1 Myxococcales bacterium
TAGAGGTAGTCCCGGTGGTCGATCAGATCGAAGCGCGGCACCGGGCTCTCGGCCAGGTCCGGCAAGCGGTCCGCGCGATACACGCCGCCCTTGGCCCCGCGCTCGAGATCTGCAAGCAGCATGGGCACGGTGACCTCGCCCTCGTCCAGGCACAGGAAATTGGCGCCGGCTTCGACGTAGAAGTGCGACGAGAGCGTCGGGTCGGGGCCGCCCACCACCACGTCGAGCCCGAGCCCGCGGGCCTTCTCGATGATCGCCAGCGCGCGCTTGCGGTGCACGATCTTGCTGCCCACGAGCACGATGTCGGCCCAGGCGAAGTCCGCGTCGTCGAGCATGCGGACGTTCTCGTCCACCAGACGGACCTCCCAGCCTTTCGGCAAGAGGGCCGCGACCGTGAGCAGCCCCAGGGGCGGCGTCATGTACTTCACGCCCGCGAGCTCGCAGACCTTCTCGAAGTTCCAGAACGAAAAGCTGTCGAACTTCGGCCACACCAAGAGTGCTCGCATCGTGACTCCGTCCCTCGAGAAAGGCCGCTGCGGGGACACCCCCGGCTCGGCTGAGGGGCGGACCCTACGCGGGATCGGGCCTTCCGTACTTGACGGGCGTCAGGTCGCCGCAGCGCCACGCGTCACCTTCGGGCGCACGCGCGCTCATCGAGGGGCTTCGGGCTCGGGGCACCCTCAATTGCAGGCGATGGCTTTGACTTGATAGGCGACCGGGCCGCCGGCGAAGCCGTCCACCACGACGTCGAAGACGTCGCCATCTTTCGCCGTCCACCCCTGCTGCTGGAAGCCGATGGTGCTGTAGCTGCCGTAGCCGCCGCTCAGCTTCAGCGTGCTCATCGGCATGTCGGCCTTGGTGACGGCGTGCGTCACCTTGATGGTCGCGTTGCCCACGCTCGACTTGTGGTGGAAGGTCCAGACGTAGTTCACGAGGTCGGCCGGGGCGAAGCCAGGAGGGGGCACCGAGACCCAGTCGGGGGCCGGATAGGTGGTTCCGCCACCGAACGAATACTGGCAAGTGGCTCGCCCGTAGGACCCCCCGCCCGCGTAGTGGCCAATGCCGGTGACGCCCATGCCCGCGCTCATGATCCATCGGCGATGGCCGAAGGTCGTGAAGTTGCCGTTGTCGAGCATGAACTGGGTGATGGCTTCCGCCACGCCCACGCCCCAACTCAGGTTGGAGCTCCCCGCGCCGGAGGCGCCCGTCGCCGTGTAGCACTTCGCCGTCGATGGGGGACTGTGGGGATTCGGCACGGTGCCCGGCGGATTCCACGAGGCAACGACCGCGCACCAGCGATTGGTCTCGTTGTACTGGGCGTCGTCCACGGCCGGGCCCAACCCGACCAGCCAGCGGTACATGTTGATCCGCGCGACCGCATCGTTGATGCCTCCGCGGGACAGGGTCCCGGGGTCGCACTCCGTGGGGCCTGCCTTCCAAGGGTTGGGATCACTGATGGCGTTGCCGCTCTTCCACTCGGCACAGACGTCCGCCGCCGAGTGCGTCGCGGGATCGCCCGGCAGCACCGGATCGCAGCTCGCGCCGTTCGCCTTGAAGCCGTGGAGGCACTGGCAAGTCTGCGACCCTGGCTGGCAGTAGGCTCCGTGGGGACACGCGGGGCTACACGACACGGGCGGCGAGCCGCCGCCCCCCGGGGTTCCGCCGCTCCCCGCGCCCCCTCCGCCAACGCTGCCGCCGCCTCCGAGCGCTCCGCCGCTGCCGCCGGTGCCCGCCGCGCCCGTGCCGGAAGCTCCCCCGCCGCCCGAGGCGCCCGCGCCGCCGCCGGAGCCGGATCCCCCGGCCGACGTCCCGCCGCTGCCTGCGGCGGCATCGCCGTCGTCGAACGAAACGTCGTCGTAGCCGAGGAGTGACGAGCAGCCGGCCATCGCGATCATCACCGTCAGCGCGAGCAGCCGAAGTGGCGGGTTCATCCGCCGCATTATGGCCGAGTTCGGGCTCGAGGTCGCGCACCAGGCGCGTGATCGTGTATCAGCCGCAGGGTGCTGCCGGTAGGACCCGTCAGTAGGCGTGGGGCGGGTAACCCGCCGCGGCAGAGTACTCCTGGTACGCCGGCATGATGTAGTCGATGTAGTCCTGCTTGTACTCGGTGCAGCCCTTGGTGCTGCCGTGCGACGCGAGGTTGCCCAGGGCCATCAGCGTGTACTGGTCTTCGGTGCACCCGGGGAACAGCTGCTTCACCTCGGCGCGGTTGCCCGCGAAGCCCGCCACGCCCAGGTGAATGTTCACGTCGGGATTGAAGATCGAGCCGGCGAAGTCCGGGGAGCTCGTGTCCGTGGTCAAGTTGGGGTGCCCGTTCGAGAGCAGCCCGGCGTCGCCGGCGATGGGACCGCAGGCGGGGACGACCTGCATCATTCCGTAGCAGCGGGCCTCGGCCTCGGTCCAACCGTCGGGGACGCCACACGGCAGGTTGTCGCAGCCGTTCGCCGCGTAGTCGAAGCGCGACTCGCCGTAGATCATCGCCTTCACGATCATCGGATCGGGCTCGGAGTACTGGGCCGTCCACTTCAAGATCGAGCAGTCGGCGACGTCCGCCGACACGCCGGTCTGCTGGGCGACCAAGCCGGTCTTCAGCGGGTCCTTCGCGCAGGTCTCGGGAGCGTAACCGCCGGAGCCCCCGCCGCTCCCGCTGCTGCCGCCAACTCCCCCACTGCTGCCACCGGTGCCGCTGCCGCCGCTGCCACCGTCTTCGCCCCCGCATCCGAGCGCGAACACTCCGAGAGCCAGGGCCAAGAGCCGCGCGCGCACCATGAACCTAGACTACGGGCGCCACGGAGCCGCGTCGAGACCGCCCCGGGCATCGAGGCCGTCCGCGCCGGCGCCGGCAGAGCACCACCCCGAGCGCGATCGACGCGAGCAGCCAGGTTTCCTGCCGCGGCGTGGACGACGCTCGACAACCGCAGCCGCCGTCGTCCCCACTCGCCGGCGCCGCTCCACCCGTGCTCGTGCCGCCGCTCCCCGCCGCGCCGCCCGTGCTCGTGCCGCCCGTGCTCGTGCCGCCGCTGCCGGCCGCGCCGCCCGTGCTCGCGCCACCGCTCCCCGCCGCGCCACCGGTGCTCGCGCCGCCGCTCCCCGCCGCGCCACCGGTGCTCGTGCCGCCGCTTCCTCCGACGCCCCCGCTCCCCGCCGCGCCACCGGTGCTCGCGCCGCCGCTCCCGGCCGCGCCACCCGTGCTCGTGCCGCCGCTCCCTCCGACGCCGCCGCTCCCACCAGCGCCGCCGCTCCCACCAGCGCCGCCGCTCCCACCAGCGCCGCCGCTCCCACCAGCGCCGCCGCTTCCTCCAACGCCACCGCTTCCTCCAGCGCCACCGCTTCCGCCGTCCGAGACCACGCAAGTGCCGCCCACACACGTGCCGCCCGGACAAGCAGAGCCGTCCGGCTTGACCGGGTTGGAGCACTGCCCACTGCCGGGCTCACAAACGCCCGCGACGTGACACGCATCGAGGGCCACGCAGATCACGCTTCCCGCCGATACGCAGGCGCCCCCCTGGCACGTGTCGGTGAGGGTGCACGCGTTGTTGTCGGTGCACGTCGCGCCGTTCGCTTTGGCCGGGTTCGAGCAGACGCCCGTCGTCGGGTCGCAGACGCCAGCGACATGGCACTGGTCTTGAGCCGTGCAGGGGACGACCGCGCCGACGCAGACGCCGTTCGCGCACAGATCGTTCGTGGTGCACAGGCTGCCGTCGTTGCACGACTTGCCGTTCGAGCCGGCGCCCGAGCACGGGTTCGCCACCGAGCCCCAGACCCCCTGTGCCATCAAGATGGGCGCGGCCCCCGGCACGGTCTTGTTGTGGTCCCAGAGCTGCCAGATGGTGTCGCCCCAGGCCTTCAGCTTGGCAAAGAATGGATCGGTCTGCGCGATGTAAGCCTGCGCCTCGCCCGACGGAGTGGGCGAAGCCAGGGTCTTGACGCCGTTTCCCTTGATCTCGTCGCGCAGAAACTCGACGTACTCGCGGCTCGTGGACTGGTAGTAGAGGCTGACCTCGACGCCGTCCAGGTTCTGCGGCAGCACCACCGCCACGTCGTCGTAGCCACCAGCGTACTCCGCTGCGCTGAAGTGGCCGGGCGCCGCGACGCCGTTCCACACGGGCTCCGCGAGCCGCGCCGGCGCCTGCGCGATGCGAAACCCCCGCGGCGGAATCCGATTGTCCTTGGCTCGACCGGTGGCCAGCGCAAAGTGGAAGGTGTGGCTCTCGCCCGTGAGCGTGCTCGCGAGCTTGGCCTCGTAGACCAGGGCATCAGCGTGCTGTTCGCCGCTCGCCAGCGGCGGGCTGTTCGGCGACCCGAGAAGACCCTTGAGGGTGGACGCGGTCGCGTCGTACGGGTTTATTGCCGACACCACGTTTCCGCCGACGTAGCCCCGAATGCTCACGAACATGCGCCGGCCCTCGGGGTAACCCGAGATGAGCTTGTGGCCGGTGTGGTTCCGGATGCGGAAGCTCAGCGCGCCCGTGGCCGCAGAGTAGCTGACGCTCTCGATGCTGGCCGCTCGCTGCAGGTTCTGGGTGGCGCGCACGATCCCGGCCAGCAAGGCCGCGGGGTCGGGCGGCTGACCCAGCGTCATGCTCATCGTGAGGACGTTCAACCCCTGGTTCAGGAGCGCGGCGTTGGTCGCGTCGTAGTTGCTCGAGCCAGTCACAGCGCTCGACAAGAGCCAGGGCATGAGGGTGTTGCCGCCAGTCAGATCGTGGAGCGGGTGCCCGCTCTTCGGGTGTTCTTGGCTGCCGGTCGGTCGAATCACCGTCCCCGGCTTGTCGCAGCCGGCGCCGACCGTGTCGGCCATGTGGCAGTCCTGGCAGGTCGCGATGGCGTTCCCGGGGCGCGAGGTCTTGAACACGCTCGGCGCAAACGCGCCGCTGCCCGGCGCCCCCGCCCCGATGCCGAAGTCACTCAGCATGAACTCGCTGAAGGTGCGCTCGACGTGCGCGTAGCCGTAGGCGGCCTGTTGCTCGCTGGGCAGCACGGTGGTGCCGTTCCCCGGCGGCGTGCTGGCAAATGCCAGGTTGGCCATCACCGGGTTCGATACGTCGTGGCACGAGCCGCACAGGTAGCGGCTCTTGTGAAAGCGACTGTACTGCCGTGCGTGCTTCTCGTTGGTGTCGGCGAACGACGCGCGCTTCTCGTTGACCGCGCTCACCACGAACTGGCCCGAGCCGTTCTCGTTCCAGGCGGCGACCACCGGCAGCCAGCTGGCGGTGTCGTAGAAGGGTTTGCCGTTGAAGAACTTCAGCGGCGCGACCTGCACGCGGTCGGCCAGGCGAGTGGTCTGTGCTTCGGTCGCCGAGGGCCTCGCCGTGAGGTTGGTCTCGTCCCAGTAGCCCACCCAGTCGTTGCCCTCGCGAGTGCCGGCGAAGGTCTGCTCGAAGTAGGGGTCCACCATGCGGTGGCAGCCGTCGCAGGTGACGCCGTCGAAGTCGCCGCTCGTGAGCGCGGTTCCATTCGGCGGATCCGAGCGCCCGGCGAGCCAGCCGTCCGGCGTGTGGCAGCGCAGGCACAAATCGCCGGCGTTGGCGTTGCCCAGTGCCCAGACCGAGTCTTGCAAGGCCACCGTGAAGGCGGCGAGGAAGATCGGGTCGCGCATCGCCTGCGACATCATCGACCCGCGCCAGTGCGCACCGATGTTCACCTTCGCGTCATAACCGTCGTGGCAGTTCAGACACTTGTTGGGATCTTCGAGCACCACGCCCTGCGCGGGTTGAGTCCCGGGCATGCGGACCAGCGGGTCCGACGCCACGGGCTTGGGCGTCCAGGCCACTGCCGAGCCCGCACCCAACACCACCGAGAGCGCCACGCCCCAGAACCCAAGACGCAGGTGTGCCATGGCTCGCGACGAGCATCGGGCGTGCCAGGCGAGAGAATCAGCGGCTGCTATCAGCCCGCTCCGCAGTTCCTTCCGGCAGAGGCTCAGGGGGTGCAATCACTGCACCTCTGACCCGGCGGCAGGCGCTCGCCATCGCGGGCTGCGAGTGTGCCCGGCCCGGTTGAACCCGAAAGCGGGCTGGTTCGTGCGCCGGCGCCGGTCAGAGCTCGAGGAAGATCCCCAGCGTGAGCCCGAACTCTCGCTGGCTGAAGTCCGCTTCTTGCGAGCACGACGACGCGCCGGAAGAGCAAGGGTCCTCCTCCGACTTCGCCTTCCCGCCCACGGTCGTCTCGAACATTCCGCCGACCAAGAAGCCGAAGTGGTCGAGCGGTTTCAGAGCAAACAGCACCTCGCCGCCGGGGACCAGGGCGCTGTAGCTCTGCGAGCTGTCGCCGAACTCCAGGCTCGACCGGGCGTAGGCGATGCCTCCGCGCAGCCAGAGGGCCGTGGCCCCCGAGATGGGAAAGGCCACGCCGACCCTGGCTCCCGCCAGCACGAAGGTCCCGAAGAAGTCGTTGTCGGAGTAGCTCAGAAGTGCGCCCAGCGAGAGGGGCGGCGCCGCGAAGTAGTGGAGGCCGATCCGCGCGTGACTGCCCAAGGGCCCGAGGAACGGCGTGAACAGACCGAATTCGTGGTTCGTCGAAGCGTCCTCGTCGTCGAACTTGACCCTTTGGTTTGAGTACCCGCCCAAGTGCTCGAGCGAGAGCACGAACGACTTGTCGGCGCCGAGCGCTTTGCCCTCCTGGGCCAGCGCGCTGCCAGCGAGCAACCATGTTGCCGCGCCGACCAGCGTGGCGACGGGGAAGCGACGGAGCGGCGTCAATAGAACTCTCCCATCACCCCAGCGGTGAGCCCGTAGCTCCGGTAGTACGGATCGCCGTCACCCTCGCCGACGAGGTGGAATTCGGCGTGTGGTCCGACGACCACGCCGACGTGCGGCACGGGGAAGAGCACTACGTAGGCTTCGCCGCCCACACCCAAGGCGTACGACTCGCGACTCTCGGAGCTGGTCTTGCCCGATGCATCGGTGTCCTCGCTCTGAGCGAGGACGATCAGCGCGCTCGGCCCGCCGCGCAGCCAGTAGCCGAAGCGGCGCTCTTTCTCCGTCCCGCCGTAGCCGATGCGGGGGCGAAGTTGCAGAACGTTGACCTTGGAGTCGCCGCCCAACGAGCCGAACTGGTAGCGCGTCGCGCCCAAGAGCGCGCCGAAGTTCAGGCCCGACGCGCTCATGCTGAACAAGCCCACGCTGCCCCAGTAGAGCGGGTGGAAGCCCGTCGCCTCGTAGCTGCCGCTGTCGTCGTCGAACTTCTGGTTCTGGAAACCGAACAGCCGCTCGACGCTGAAGATGAACTCGTCGCGCTGGCCGAAGGCGGCCCCGGCCGCCGGCGCCCCGGCTTGCGCCCGGGCCGTGGCAACGGTCGCCCCGAGCGCGAGCGCGACGGTCAGTCCCGCCAACGTCGCTTTTCCCCGAGGCCATGCCATGACCTCAACGGAACACGGCGACCCCGCTTCCGTCAAATTCCCCGCGAAGAACCCCACCCAGGTGCGCTCTCGCGGGGCCCCTACTTCTCGGCCAGCACCAGCCGCGCCAAGAGGGCGCACGCCGTCGCGTTCGCCAGCGCGAACAGCGCGAGCCCCCAGCGCCCCATCGGCGAGTGGATGCCCCCCAGCGCCGCCGCGGCGAGCAAATAGGCGGTGAGCCCCACCGCGAGGCCGGCGATCACTTTCCGAGCGCGCGGCACTCCGAACAAGAGCAGCGTGAGCCCGAAGGGCAAGAGCACCGTGCCGAGCGGCAAGATGCCGTGCAGCGACGCGCCCAGCAAGATGTCCCAGTCCGGCAGCGGGCGCGCCAGCAGATCGACCAGGTCGTTGTGCCGGCCGATCACGAAGGGTGCAAAGAAGAGCAGGCCTGGCCCGGCCAGGAGCGCGGGCCCCAAGAAGTCTGGGGTCCACGGGGTGGCGACGGGGGCTCGGCGGCGCAGGCTGCGGAACAAGAAGAAGATCACCAGCGCCAACGCCAGCAGGCGAGCGACCGTGCGCTCGAGCGCGACGCGCCCCAGCGTGCGCGCGGCGTCCAGCGCGCCGGCGCCGAACTGGAAGCGCCCCTCGGCCGAGCTGCCGAGCTGGCGGGCGCTCTGGGTCAGCGCCCGTTCGACCTGGGTGGGGTCCGACACGCCGAGCGACACCAAGAGCGCGGCGGCGCCGGCAACGTGCGGCGAAGCCATGCTGGTACCGTTGTAGCTGGGAAACCGCTCGCACCGATCGCGACCGCCATTGCAAATGGTCTGCTGGACCACGTCCACGCCGGGGGCCGCCAAGTCCACGCCCGGCCCGCGCGACGAGAAGCTGGCCAGCTGATCGTTCGGGGTCAGGGCGCTGACGCCGATCACGCCCGCCGAACCGCCCGGATAGCCCACCGCGCCGCCGCTGTTGCCCGCCGCCGCGACCACCGTGACGCCCCGACTCCGCGCGTGGTCGATGGCGCGCTGCAAGATGCGCGAGTTACGCGAGCCTCCGAGGCTGAGGTTGATCACCTGCGCGCCGTGATCGGCGGCCCAGCGAATGCCGTCGGCCACGTCGGTGGTGGTTCCGAAGCCGTCCTGGCTCAGCACCTTCACCGGCATCAGCCGCGCGTCGAAGGCCATGCCCGCCGCGCCGATGCCGTTGTTGGTGCTCTGGGCGATGGTCCCTGCCACGTGGGTGCCGTGGCCGTGATCGTCGTTCGCATGCTCGGACCGGGCCACGAAGTTGAAGCCGCCGACGCAGCGGGTCTTGGAGAGATCGCTGGCCTTGTCGTAGGGCCCGAACTTCTCGCACGCGATCCCGGTGTCGATCACCGCCACGGTGACCCCGCGCCCGGTCGAGAAGTCCCACGAGCGCTCTGCACCGACGCGGGTCAGGTGCCATTGCTCCTTCAAGAGCGGGTCGTTGGGGACGAACAGCGCGCGCACGCGGGCGTGGGGCTCGACCACTTCGACGCGGGGATCTTTCTCCAAGGCGCCACGGACCTCGTCCAGGCGATCGCGCACCACGCGCACCACCTCGACCCGGGTGTCCGCCTCCAGCGCCGAGGGCGAGAACGAGACCGCCAACCGCGCGAAGAGCTCCCCGATGCCGCTTTGGGACACGTCGTCGGCGAAGTCGACCGCAAGCTCCCCCGGGATGTCGTCCGCAGTCTCGCCGGCACCCGACGGCGCGGGGCGGTCGGGCCCGCCCGCCCAGGCTGCGCCCGAACCGAGGAGCGCAGCCAGCGACAGGAGCCAGGCGGGGCGGAACACGTCGCCGCGATCGTAGCGCAGATTCGGGGGTGGGCACGCGCCGCGAGGGGTGCTGAGATCCGGGGCATGCAACCCCTCCAGGAGCTCACCCAGGCCGAAGCGGCTGGCCTCGACGGCCTGCTCTTCGATCTGGACGACACGCTGCTCGACCACGGCAAGCTGACGGAGGTGGCCTACGCTTCGCTCTTCCGTCTGCGTGAGAGCGGCCTGCGACTGCTCGCCGTGACCGGACGCCCGGCG
This sequence comes from Myxococcales bacterium, assembly GCA_016191785.1. Classification (GTDB taxonomy): domain Bacteria; phylum Myxococcota_A; class Polyangia; order Polyangiales; family Polyangiaceae; genus JADJKB01. The sequence continues at coordinate 9,397 of JACPVJ010000025.1, forward strand.
GGCTGGGGTGAGGTGATCGCCCGCCAGTGGCCAGTCGACGCTGCCGTCACCGAGAACGGCGCCGTGACCCTGTACGCGAGCGACGGGCTCGTGCGGCGCCACGATTCGGTGCCCGAAGACGAGCGCCGGCGCCGACGCATTCGCCTGGCGGAGGCGGTCGCGAAGATCAACGAAGCCCACCCCGAGCTCCGGGCCGCCGACGACGTGGGCGCACGTCACAGCGATTTCGCCTACGACATCGGCGAGCACCAGCGGGTCGCGCCCGAGGTCGTCCGCGCGGTGTGCGCGTTGGCCCACGAGCACGGGGCGCGCACCCACACTTCGAGCGTGCATCTGCACCTGACCTTCGACGGGGACGACAAGGCCTCGGGCGTGGTCCGCACCGTGCGCCTCTTGTGGGGGACCGACCCGACCCTGATCCGCTTTCGGTATGCGTTCATCGGCGACAGCGAGAACGATGCCGCGTGCTTCGCGGCATTCCGCACGACCATCGGCGTCGAGAACCTCTCGGGGCGTCCGACGGTGGGGCCCCGCTTCGTCACCCGCGCCGCCCGCGGCCGGGGCTTCGCCGAGGCCGCCGCCCACCTGGTGGCGCTGCGCTCGGGCTGAGTCCGCGAAGAGCCATGACCGACACGCGCCAGCGTGCGAAGAGCTTCGTGGTGCTGATGGGCATCGTGGCCCTCTTCGGCGACATGACCTACGAGGGCGCGCGCGGCCTCGTGGGACCCTACTTGGCGTTGCTCGGCGCCAGCGCCACGGCCGTGGGCTTCGCTGCGGGGCTGGGGGAGTTTTTGGGATACGCGCTGCGCCTGGTCACGGGCTGGCTCGGGGACAAGACGCGTGCGTACTGGCCGCTGGTGCTCTTCGGTTATGCCCTGAACTTCGTCGCGGTGCCGGGCCTCGCGCTGGTCGGCAGCTGGCAGGCGGCGGTGGCGCTGCTCTTGCTCGAACGCGTCGGAAAGGCCATCCGCAGCCCAGCGCGCAGCACGCTGGTCTCGTTCGCTGCCAGCGAGGTCGGCGCCGGCAAGAGCTTCGGCATCGACGAGGCGCTGGATCAGATCGGCGCCGTCAGCGGCCCGCTGCTCACCGCGCTGGTCATCTGGGTGCTCCGCGCCGAGCCCATCACCGATCGCTACCGCGCGGCGTTCTTGGTGCTGATGCTGCCGGTCTTCCTGAACCTCTTCTTCCTGCTCACGGCGCGGCGCAAGTTCCCGCGACCCGAGGCCTTCGAAGAGGCCGAGCGCCCGGCGCACCCGGAGCTCGGCAAGCTGTTCCGTTGGTACGTCGCGGCGGTCATGCTGATCGGCCTGGGCTTCGCGGACTTTGCGCTGATCGCGTTCCACGCGACCCGCACCGAGCTGATGTCCGCAGCGATCGTGCCGCTGCTCTACGCGGGCGCGATGGCCGCCGACGCGGTCGCCGCGCTGCTGTTCGGATCGTGGTTCGATCGCCACGGGCTCGCGGTGTTGGCCGTCAGCACCGCCGTGTCGGCGCTCTTCGCCCCGCTGGTGTTCTTGGGCGCGTCGCCCTGGCTCCTGGGCCTCGGCGCCCTGCTCTGGGCAATTGGCATGGGCGCCCACGACTCGGTCTTCAAGGCCGCTGTCGCCCGCCTGGTGCCCAAGGCCGAGCGGGGCCGCGCCTACGGCCTCTTCTTCGCGTTCTTCGGGGCGGCGTGGTGGGCGGGCAGCACGGCCATGGGCTACCTCTACGAGTGCTCGCGCGCCAGCATGGTGGTCTTCTCCGTGGTCACCCAGCTCGCCGCGGTGCCGCTGCTGGTCGTCGTGGGCAGGCGCCTCGCGCGGTCGGGGGCGCCCCCGGCGAGCCAACCGATCCGGTGAGCGCAATCGCTGCGCCTCGATGCAGCTTGCCGTGCTCGCGTTCTCACGTGATAAGCCCCCGGAATGGCCCTGTTCGAGTGGTCCGGTGACTACGAGACCGGAGTCCGGGAGATCGACGATCAGCACCGGGCGCTGGTCCGACTGATCAACCAGCTGGACGAGGCTCGAAGCAGCGGCTCGAGCGAGTGCTCGGCGGCCGAGGTCTTCGACCGTCTAAGCGACTACGTGCGCTACCACTTCACCGCCGAGGAGCGCGCCCTGCTCGAGCGAGGCTTGCCCGAGGACGCCCTCCGCGCTCATCAGGCGCAGCACGATCAGTTCGTGCACCGGGTGCAGCGACTGGGCTCGCTTCAGCGGACACGCACCTTCGTGGCCAGCGAAGAGCTGATGGGGTTTCTGGTCTCGTGGCTGACGGACCACATCCTGCGCCGCGACCGGCGCGACCTGGCCGTGCTCGAGGTCGCAGCCGAGCACGGGCGGGGCGCCGACGACGGCAGCTCCGAGGCCGCGCTTCGAGGGGCTCTGGCCGAGGCGATCGGTCGGTTCCAGCACCTGGCCGACGGGATCCCGCTCCTGCTCTGGTCGTGCGACGAGCACGGCCGCCGGACCTGGTTCAATCGCACCGCGGTCGAGTTCGTGGGCCGCGAGCGCGAGCTCGACGAGCAGGCTTGGCGCGACGCCATTCACCCCGACGACCGGACGCGGGCCGAGGGCGAGCTGGATGCGACGCTGGCGAGCCCGGAGCTGATTCGACGCGAGTTCCGCCTGCGCGAGCGGGGCGGCGGCTACCGCCATTTGCTCGAGACGCTGTTGCCACGCTACGAGAATCACACCCGCTTCGTCGGCCTCTTGGGGTGCGCGGTGGACATCACACAGCAGCGCCTGGGCCTCGAGGTGCTGCGCGACGCGCGCAGCCTGCTGGAAGGCGCCGTCGCAGCCCGAACCGCGGAGCTCGAGAATGCGAACGCCGCGCTGAAGGAAGATCGCGCGCGACAGGCGGGTCTGCTGGCGGCACTCTCCCAGGCCCGCGCCCAGGTCGTGGAAGCCCACGGCCACGCGGCGCTTCGCACGTTGGCGGCAGGCCTGGCCCACGAGATGAACACACCGCTGGCCGTGGCGCTGGCGAACGTGAGTCACCTGCAAGAGACACTGCCAGCGCTCGTGGCCACGCCGGCTACCGGGGGCACGGCCGAGGAGCTTGCCGCCGAGCTACCCGAGCTGATCGTCGATACTCGGCGCGCGCTGTCGAAGATCGCGGTCATCGTGCGGGCGCTCTCTTCGTACGTCAGCGAATCGGCGCAAGACGAGCGCTGCGAGCTCGATGCCCTCGCCAGCTCGACCGCGGACCTGCTGAAGAGCCAGCTCCCCCCCGACGTGCACCTGGTGCTCGACCTGAACGCGGCGGCCGAGGTGAAGATCAAGCCGCAGGCGATGCTGACTGCGCTGCTCGAACTGCTGATCAACGGCGGGCGGGCAGCGGCGCCTGCCGGCCAGGTCACGATCCGGACCTGGACCGGTGACGGCGTCGTTCACCTTGCCGTGTCGGACACGGGGGAAGGGATTGCTGACGAGCACTTGCCGCACGTGTTCGAGCCGTTCTTCACCACCCGCGAGGTCGGCCGAGGGATGGGGCTCGGGCTCACCGTCGCCCGGAGCTCGATCGACCAAGCAGGGGGCTCGATCTTGGTCGAGAGCACCCAAGGGCTCGGCAGCACGTTCACCATCACTCTGCCCCGAGCGGAGTAGCGAAGCGCGCGGCCAACGCGGTGGCGTTCTGAGATCTGAACCCGCTGCCCGGCCCGGCCGGAGTCGCGCCGGGAGGCGCGACCGGCCCCGCCGCCGTCGGCGTGCACCGAGCCGTCCCAGCGACGCCGTGGCGGTCGGCACGGCGCACAGCGGCATGGGGCTCGCGCTCGACCAGCCGGCCCAGCCCGGCGGCATCGCGCTGGACGCCACGTGCCCCATTCTACGCCGCCCGATGGCGGTCCAGCAGCCCCTCGGCCGCACTGCGACCACTCCGAGCCCATGCTGATCGCCTCCGCCGAGGCCTCGTCACACCGTGCCCCACGCAACCGTGCGCACGTACGTGCAGCGAACGTACGCGACGCTCGGTGCCAAGAATCGCGCGGCGCTACGCGCGGTGATCGCGGGCTGAGCAAGCGGTGCAAAGTCTCCGCTCACGGCCAGAGCTGGTTGGTCCGAAGCGCCTCCAAGAAGGTAGCGACAGGCCAGATCTCGACGCCCGTCTCCGTCTTCATGCGCCGTGTCCCGGTGTAGACGAGGATGCGCCGGCGAACGCCGGCGAGGTCGGCCACGGCGTCGAGCCCGCGCGTCGCGCCCGCGGGTAGGTGCGCGCGGTGCTTGACCTCGAGGGCAAGAAACTCGCGACCGCGCCGCAGCAGGAAGTCGACCTCGAGCCTGGTGCTCTCCGCGGGCGCCCAGTACGAGATCTCGTCGGCCAGCTCGCGCTCCGCGGCGTAGGCCGAGAGCAACCCCAGCACCCAGCCTTCGAACAGCGGCCCCTTCTCCTCGTCGCTCAGGGGTCCGCGGACCTTCTTGAGCGCGCGCACGAGCCCCGGATCGGTCAAGTACAGCTTTGGATGCCTCCGCTCGCGAACGCGCAGGCGCGCCTCGAACGCCGGCAGCCTGCGCGCGACCAGCGTGTCCTCGAGGATCTCGAGGTACCCGTGGATGGTGGTTCGCGCTGTAGCCGCGTCGCGGGCGAGCCCCGCGGTGTTGATCACCTGCCCGTGCAGGAGCGCGGCCACTCCCAAGAAGCGCGCGAACGCTGGTAGGTTCCTGACCAGCGCTTCCGCGCGGATCTCTTCCTGCAAGTACATGCGCGCGTAGGCGTCGAGCGCGGAGGTCCGATCCGGCGACGCCCAGATGACCGCGATGGCCCCCCAGCGCAACAGCTGGTCCAGATCGAAGTCCTTGCCCAGCTCCTCCGGGAGGAGCGGAAACATCGTGCGATGGACAGCACGCCCCGCGAGTAGGTTGGTTCCGGCGGTCTTCAGCTTGCGCGCGCTCGAGCCCAGGAGAGCGAACTTCTGTCGCCGCTCCTCCATTGCGCGGTGGACCTCGTTCAAGAGGCCGGGAAGGCGCTGAACCTCGTCGATCACCACCCAGGCGCCGCGCGGCAACGCCGCGAGCTCGGCGCCGAGCTGACCGGGGTCGGAGAGCAGGGCGTGGAACTCCGCTTCGTCCAGGAGATCGACGCGGTGCGCGCCCGGCAGCACCGACCGGGCCCAGGTGCTCTTGCCGGTGCCGCGGAGGCCGAACAGGAAGAAGCTCCCACCCGGCGGCGCCAGGATGCGGGGGTAGGGTCTCTTGCGCACCTCGCCGTCAGATTACTCCGTAAAGTGACGGCGAGGTAGTCCCGTTGGCCCTGCCCGGGGTTGGCCGTCGACCAAGACCCGGCGCCGACGGCCCGGAGTCAGGGATGAACCACCGCGCGCCACGCTCGGGTCAGCGCCGCGGCGGCGCGCTCGATCTCGTCGCTGGTCGTCTTGCGCCCCAGCGTGAGCCGCACGGTGCCGATGGCTTCTTGCGGGGGGACGCCCATCGCCAAGATGACCACTGGCGCGCTCTCGTGACCCTCGTGGCAGGCCGATCCGGTCGAGGCGGCCACCTCGGGCGCGCCCGCGATCACGGCGTTACCCGAGGCGCGCGGGAAGCGCACGCTCAGGGTGTTGGGGAGCCGATCGGCGCCGCGACCGTTCAGCGCGAGACCCGGCACCTCGGCCGAGAGCCGCTGCCAGAGCAGCTCACGCAGCTCGAGCATGCGCGCGGCCGCTCGGTCGAGGTCATGCCCCACGAGCTCGCACGCCGCGCCCAGCCCGACGATGGACGCCACGTTCTCGGTGCCGGGGCGCAGGCCGCGCTCGTGCCCGGCACCAAGCACGAACGGCGTCACCGGCGTGCCCCGCTTCACATACAGCGCGCCCACGCCCTTCGGCGCGTACAGCTTGTGCCCTGCAACCGAGAACAGATCGACGTCGAGCGCGCGAACGCTCACCGGAACCTTGCCCAGCGACTGAGCCGCGTCGGTGTGGACCACCGCCCCCGCCGCGTGGGCGATCCGCGCGAGCTGGGCCACCGGCTGCAAGACACCGGTCTCGTTGTTCGAGTGCATCACCGTCACGAGCGCGGTGTCCGCGCCGATGGCACGACTCTCGTCGACGCGCACCTGGCCGGTACCGTCGACGCCGAGACGAGCGACGAGATGACCGTGACGCTCGAGCCACTCGCACGGCCGCGCCGTCGCGGGGTGCTCGATCACGCTGGTGACCACCTGCCGGCGCTCGGGGCGCGCCTCGGTCACCCCGCGGATCGCCAGGTTGTTGGCCTCGGTGCCGCCCGAGGTGAACACGATCTCGTCGGGCTCGGCGCCGATCAGCGCCGCCACCTGCTCCCGGGCGCGGGTGACGGCGGATTTCGCGCGCGCGCCGTAGACGTGCCCACTCGACGGATTGCCGAAGTGCTCACGCAGATAGGGCAGCATCGCGTCGACGACCTCCGGCAGCACCGGCGTCGTCGCGTTGTAGTCGAGGTAGATGGGCTCGTCGGTCATGCCTAGATCTTCATGTGGAGCCAGGTCTTCTCGAACAGGACCTTGCCGGCGTGCCAGCGCCAGGCGGGCGGGTGCAGCTTCACCTCGGGCTTGGGCTCGGCGTAGAAGTTCCCGGCGCCGAAGCCGGCCTTGCCGTTCCCCACCTCGATGAAGCACTCGCCGTGCCCGCCGTAGCGCTCGTCGGCGGGTCGCCCGGCGATCTCGGAGGCGATGTTCTTGGCCACGACCTCGGCTTGCCCGTGGGCGAACACGCCGGCTTTCGGCAGCGGCTTGCCCATGGCGAGGGGGATCGTGGTCACGTCGCCCAGGGCAAACACGCCGGGGAAGCGGGTGGCCAGCGTGTGGCGATCGACGCTGACCCAACCCGCATCGCCCAGGAGCGGGCTCTCGCGCACCACCTGCGGCGCGCGGTGCGGCGGCACGTAGGCCAAGAGATCGAAGGTCGTCTCGGCGCCGTTGGCGAACCGCAGCGTCTTCGCCGCCGGATCCGCGGCCGTCACCTGGTGCTCGGGGTGATACGGGATGTTCTCGGCGGCCAAGAGCTGCTTCACCGCCGCCGACACCTCGGGCCCTGCGACCCCCATCGGGCCAGGTTCGGCCGCCCAGACCTCGACGCTCACCGCGTCACGCAGCCCGCGCGACGCGAAGTGCGCAGCGATCAAGAGGGCTGCCTCGTAGGGCGCGGCGGGGCACTTGTAGGCCGGCGCCGCGGTCAGCACCACCACCCGTCCGCGCTCGGCCTTGCCCAGGGCAGCGTGCAGCGATTCGGCACCGGCCAGCGTGTAGAAATCGTGACCGGCCTCGGCGAGCCCGGGGATGGTCTGACCGGCGAGCTCGGCGCCAAGCGCCACCACCAGGTAGTCCCCGACGATCTCTTCCCCGTCCACGGTCACCGCGCGGCGCTCCGGGTCGAGCTTCTGAATCTCGCCGCGGCGCACCTCGATGCCCTTGCGCGCGAGGCGCTCGAGGGGGCGCTGGATGTCCTTGGCCTGACGCATGCCGACCATCAACCAGAGCAGCGACGGAGCGAACAGGTGGTTCTGCTCCCGGTCGATCACCACCACCCGATGCTCTTTGGACAGCTGTTTGCGAAGCTCGGTCGCGACGATCAGCCCCCCGACCCCCCCGCCGAGCACGATCACGGTCTTGTTCAAAATACCAACGTCCTTTCCGCCCACTGTTGCCAGTCGGTCAACTCTTCCAGCGTGCTCCGCTTGGCGCCGTCGGCGAGCTCGCCCTCGGTGATGCCGCGCGCGTCCATGCACGTCCCGCACACGCCGATGGCCGCGCCGTGGCGCGCGGGCCCGCGCAGCATCACCTCGACGTTGTAGTAGCCCGGCGGCACTTTCTGCCCGGCCTTGGCGCAGGCGGCAGCGTCTCCCATCAAAAAGACGCGCACCGACTCGCCCTCGCGCTTCGACAGCGCGCCGGCCAAGCGGAGCGCGTTGAAGCTGCGCTCGGTGCCGTACGGCGGGTCGTTCAAGATGAAGAGTGTCTTTGCCATGCTCATGCTCCCTTCTCGACGCGCCAGCCACGCGCGCGCCATTCGACCACGCCCTGCTCGAGCCGATGGGCGTCGAAGCCTTTCTTGCGAAGCAGTGCCACCGCTTCCACCGCAAGCACGCAGTACGGCCCTCGGCAATAGGCGACGACCGGGCGCTTCTTCTTCAGCTCGCCGATCCGCGCGCGCAGCTCTTCGAGCGGAATGGAGAGCGCGCCCGGCAGGTGCGCGGCGCGATACTCGTCGGGCGGCCGCACGTCGATCACCGTGACCTCACCGCTCTTCACCCGACGCAAGAGCTCGTCCCCGGCCACCTGTTCCATGGCGCCGCGCGCCTCGAGGAACTCCCGCGTCACCCGCTCGACCTCGGCCAGGCGGGCCTCGGCCAGGCCACGCAGGGCCCCGAAGAAGCGACACACCTCGTCGTCGGCGAGCCGGTACTCGACGTAGAGTCCCTTCTTCTCGGCGTCGACCAACCGGGCGGCGCGGAGCACTTGCAGGTGCTGCGAAGTGTTGGCCACGGAGATGGCCGCCTGCTCCGCCAGGGACTCGACGGTGCGCGGCCCCTGACAGAGCAGGTCGAGCAGCTCCAGGCGCTTCGGCGCCGAAACGGCCTTCCCCACCCGAGAAAGCTGCTCGTAGATGGCGTCCTTGAAGTGCCGCGGGTTCGGCATGCCCTCCACTATTCAATTGTTTGCTTGAATAGTCAAGCCTAGCGATACGGCCCCGCCCGCCGCTCGAGGGCCAGGCCCGAGAGCACCGCGGCGGCGTCGCCCAGGGCGCCCAGGGCGGATATCGCGCTCTCGCCGGTCGCGTGGACCGCGGGCAGGCGGAGCGTGAGCCCGCGGTCGTCCCCCGCGAAGGGTCCGAAGCGGCGAAGCTGGTTCAGCTGCCGGCGCGCGACGTCGCCGAGCACCGCGCGGGCGCGTCGCTCGTCGCCCACGCGCACCTCGAAGGTCGCGTCGAAGGCCGCGTCCCCGGTCTCGAAGCGAGGCGACGCGTAGAAGAGGTCCGACAGAAAGTCGGGCGCCTCGACCCGGTCGCCCAGGCTCAAGCCGAGCCCGAGGAGCTCGACGAACCGCGCTTCGAGCACCAGCTGGTAGGTCAGCGGCGCCTGGCGACTGGCCGCGAGCCGACACTCGACCCCATGGCGCCGGCCCTCGAGCGTGAGCGGCGTCGGGCGAAACTTCATGCCCGTGTCGCGGGCGACCCGCTCGAGGTCGCGAGCGAGGCCGACCAGGGAAGCCGCCGGCGGCACGTGGCGTGCGGCTTCGAGCGCGGCGAGCGCCACCTGGCTGGCGGCCTCGGTGAGGTGCACCAGATAACCGTCGTCGCCGAACGGCAGCCCGTCCGCGGCGGCAGGCGCGGTCAAGATGCGGACCCCGTTGTCCAAGAGCTGAACGCGGGGCAAGTCTGCGACGTCTGCGGTGTGCTCGAGCGCTGCCATCAGCGCCGCCTGCACGGCGGGGGTGGCGAGCGCCTGCACCCGGGCCGGCTCGTCGCCGTACGACACGAAGCTCTGCGCGAAGCGACCCCAGACGTCGGTCGCCCCGCTGGAGATCGACAGGCCGAGATCGAGGGGAACGTCCAGCTCGGCTTGGAACGCGAAAGACGCCGCGTTCTGCCGGCTGCCCTGATGGTAGTCGAAGCGCAGGCGATGCCGCTGGCGGACCAGCCCGAAGCTGCGGTCGAGCACGCCCGCGCCGAGCTGCTGCGCGGCACGCCCGATGGCCCAGGCGTATGGCGTCGGGAACGGCATGCGGCTCGTGCTCTACACCCTACCCGCGGCGGCCGCGACGAACTGCTCGACGAAGCGGGTCTTGGGCGACGCCGCGAGCTCGGCCCAGGTGCCCTGTTGCGACACCTTGCCCGACTCGAGCACCGCGAGGCGCTGACCCAGCGCGCGAGCGTCGACCGGATCGTGGGTCACCACGATGCTCGGGAGCGCCCGAGCGCAGAGGGTCTGGGCGAGGAACGCGCGCACCTCGCTGTGCGCAGGGACGTCGAGGGCGGCCAGCGGCTCGTCGAGCAAGAGCGCGCGGGGCTCGACCGACAACGCGCGGGCCAGCGCGACCCGCTGCTTCTCGCCCCCCGACAGCGCCTGCGGCAGGCGCCCCGCCAGGCTCTCGAGCCCGAAGTCGCGAAGCGCTTGCTCCACTCGCTGCGCTTCCGCTCGGGCGCTCTGCACCGCGAAGGCCAGGTTCTCGCGCACCGTGAGGTGCGGGAACAGGGCATAGTCCTGGGGAACGTACCCGATGCGACGGAGCTCGACGGGAAGGTCGACGCCGCGGTCGCTGTCGAACAGCACGGTCTCGCCGATGGTGAGCCGCCCCCGCTCGGCGGGGATCACGCCGAGCAGCATCGAGAGCAGCGTGGTCTTCCCGGCGCCGTTCGGTCCGATCAGCACCAGGGTTCCCCCGGCCGTGTCGAGCTCGACCTCGATCGCGAGCGCGCCGACGCGAGCCGCCAGGCTCCCCACCAGGCTCATGCCACCTCGAGCGAGCCGCGAAGGGTCACGCGGACTAACCAGAGCAGGCAGAAGGCCACGACCACCAGCGCGATCGAGATGGCCTGCGCTGCCCGGAGATCCGCCTCGAGGGCGGTGTAGATCGCCAGCGGTAGGGTCTGGGTGGTGCCCGGCATGTTCCCGGCGAACATCAGGGTCGCGCCGAACTCCCCCAGCGCCCGGGCCCAGGCCATGGCCGCCGCGGCGCCGAGACCCGGGGCCGCCAGCGGCAGCGCGATCCGGAAGAACACCCGCAGCGGGGACGCGCCGAACGTGCGCGAGACCAACACCAACTTCGGATCGACGCGGCGAAAGGCGCTGGTCGCGGCCTGGACGAAGAACGGCGCCGACACGAACACCTCGGCCATGACGACCGCCGTGGTGCTGAACGTGACCGACCAACCTGCACCGGCCAAGAGCGATCCGATTGGGCCGCTTCGTCCGAACGCCAGCAGCAGGGCGACGCCGGCGACGGCCGGTGGGATCACGATCGGCAGCTGAATGGCGCTCTCGAGCGCCTGCCAGAGTCGCCCGCGCCGGCGAGCCAAGGTCCACGCGAGGGGCGTGCCGAACGCCACCACGACCAGCAGGGAAATCGACGTGGTCGTCAGGCTAAGCCGGAGCGCCGGCCAGACCAGCGGGTGCCGGAACCCCGCGGCGACTTCCGAAACCGTGGCCGAGGTGAACAGCGCCACGATCGGCGTCACCAGGAAGGCGACCAAGAGCCCGCCGACCAGCGCGAGCACGAGGCGCTGCCCCTTCATCGTGCCCTCACAGAAAAACCGGCATTCGTCAGGGCCCGCCGCCCCACTTCCGAGACCACGAGCTCGGTGAAGTCGCGCGCCAAGCTCGGGCGGCTCGTCCCGCTGACGATGGCCTGCGGATACTCGGCAACCACGTTGATCTCGGCCGGGATGCCGACCACGCCCACGTCCGAAAGGCCAGCGACGTCCGAGCGGTAGACGATCCCCGCCTGAGCCTCACCCAGGCGCACCTTGGCCAGCACCTGTCGCACGTTGAGCTCCCGCGACACGACCTTGGCCTCGACTCGGGCCCGGAAGTCGCGCCCGAGGGTCGGCGCCGCGCGATCGAAGATCTGGAGCGCGTAGCGGCCGATCGGCACCTCCGGCGTACCGATCACGATCCGCTCGGCGCGCGGCAGGTCGGCCAGACTCTGGATCGTCCCAGTGGCGTCCTTGCTGACGACGATCACCGGTTCGTTCCGGGCGAAGACCACCGGGCTCGACACCCTGCGGGCGCGCTCGAGCTCTTGCATGTGCAGCGAGTCCGCCGAGGCGAACACGTCCGCGACCGCGCCGTGCTCGAGCTGCGTGCGCAGCTCACCCGTGCCCGCAAAATTGAAGCGGAGCTCGACGCCGGGATGGGTGCGCTCGAAGTCCTTCCCGAGCGCGGTGAAGGCCTCGCGCAGCGACGCTGCGGCGAAGATCACCAGCTCGCGATCGGGCTCGGCGCGGCTGCACCCGAGCGCGATCAAGAGCAAGACCGCGGCCCACCAACGACCGAACGCACTCATGCCGCCCGCACCTCGGCCACTCGCTCGCCGGCGGGGCGAGCGTCGTAGCCCAGGACCGACAGCTCGCGGCGGAACTCGCCGGACGCGAGCACGTCGAACAGGCGCAGGACCCGCGGATCGGACAGCCCCGAGCGCGGCACGGCCAGGTCGTAGCGCTCTTCGGCGAGGGGAACGAAGCCGAGGCCGAAGGCCATGGCCGCATCTCGCGTAGCCACCCCCGCGTCGACGGCGCCCATCGCCACGGCACGGGCGACGTCGAGATGCCCAGAGACCTCGAGCGTCGGGTGACGCGCTCGAGCGACCGGAAGCCCCTGCTCGCACACCGTTCGCTCGAGCAAGCGCTGGGCGCCAGAGCCCGCCTCGCGTCGGGCGAGGCGCAGGCCCGACCGGGCGAGATCGGCCGCACGCTTCACCGACCCCCGCCCGCTGCTGCGCACCACGAGCCCGGCCTCCCAGCGCCCCAGGGTGATCAGCACGATGGGCTCGGCGTGACCCAGGCGCCGGACGTCCGCCACGTTGGGCTCGCCGGTGTGCGGATCCGTCAGGTGCACGCCGGCCAGGTGGGTGTGCTGGCGCACCAGCGCTTCGAGCGCCGAGGTGCTCGAGCGCGGCAACCACAAGAAGCGGCCAGCGCCCGGCCGCGAGTTCAGGCGATCGGCAAGCAGCCCGAGCCCGCTGGCGCAACCCATGAGCACGACGTTGTCCCGGAGCTCGCTCAGGGGGCGCAGCGGCTCGACCTCGACTCGCCCGCGCTCGCCGCCGACCACGATCGCGTCGGCGGCGGTTCCAAGCCCGTCCTTGCCGAGTGGATGCGACACCCAACGCCCCGCGATGGAGGCGACGGCGGCACGCCCCGAGGAGGGACGCCCGTCACTTTCGGTGTCGAGCGCCGAGCCCGGCGTCGGCTCGCCGAACAGCTCTTCCACCGGACAGTCGAGGGCCCGAGCGAGCCGCAGCGCCACGTCGACTGCCGGCGTGGCGCGGCCAGCCTCGATCGCGCTCACGCTCTGCCGAGAAAGCCCGGCGCGCGCGGCCAAGGCCACTTGCGACAGCCCGCGGGCTTCTCGATGCGGGCGCACCCGGTTGGCAGACATGTAAACTGTCCTTTACCTCGTGTCACGGTTGCCTGCCAGCCCAACAGGAAGTCACAGGCCAAAGTGCGTGGGCTACGCGCCGGGGCGCGAAAGCCGAGCCGCGCTCGCTCCCCGAAACCTCGGAAGATCGCCTGGTCTCGGCCTTGCAGCAGGCCGCGCATGCTCTCGCCCCGTGCTCTCTTCGCCCTCGCCCTGGGTCTGACCGCGTGCTCGCCGCCCAGAACGGCCGACCATGCTGCCGCAGCCCGTCCCGCCGAGCGCGCCCTCGGCGGAGGCGACTTCGCGGACGCGAATCGGCAAGCCGAGCGGGCGCTCGCACGCGACGACCAGAACCCCCGCGCGGCGCTGGTCCGTGCCCTCACCCGCTACGAGCGCTCGATGAAGCAGCTCTCACGCGACCTGCGCACCGTGGCCATCGGCGGCGCGATGACCGGCGGGTTCAACCAACGCTACCTCGATCTGGCCCTAGACCAGGCGAGCAAGGACCTGGCGGCGGTGGAGGGCGACCTCGCCCGGGCCAGCCGCGATCCCGACGTGTCGCTCGAGCTGTGCCTGGCCTGCTGGAAGAAGGACTGGAACGGCAATGGCCGTGTGGACTCGCGCGACGAGCTCTTGTTCCAGATCGAGCAAGACGCCGCCGGCAACCCCATCCCCGAGGGCGACCCGCGCAGCAAACCCACGTTTCGTTTCGACCACGGAGACGTCTACTGGGCGCGGGCGTTCGTCGCTTTCCAGCGGGCTGCCATCGACGTGCTGTCAGCGTACGACTTCAGCGAGGTCGAGCGGCTGCTCGCCGAGCGCAGCGAGCGACCGCGCCAGATCCGCCTGCGGCTGGTCCACCCCGAACGCATGAAGAGCGCGCGGGCCCACGTCCTCGACGGGCTCGCCCACTCCGACGCCAGTCGCCGCGCGTACCTGGCCGAGACCGACGACGACCGCGAATGGATGCCCAATCCGCGACAGAAAGACCACCCCCTGCCGCTGCCGGTCGACGCCAAGCTGTACGAGACCTGGCACGGCGTGGTGGGTGACCTCGAGCGACTCGTGCGTGGCGACGAGGGCCTGAGCGTGCGTGAGCTCGCCCAGCTCGGAGACCACCGTTGGAACGATCCGCCGCAGGGCTTCGTCGACCTGAGCAGCATGTTCACCCGGCCGCGCGACATCGTGATCGATCTCGAGGCCGTCGAGCGCTTCGACCGCGCCGAGAACCGGCAAACCGCCGAGCTTCTGCTGAAGAGCTTGCTCGGCGCGCACTACGTGAAGCAGATGAAACCGTCGCCCCTGCCGCGCCGTCTGGAGCGCATGAAGGGCGAGGTCGAGCGCGGCGACGAGTCCCTCGAACGGAAGCTGCGGTACCTGCTCTGGATCAACTGACCCGGCTCAGAAGCTTCCGCCCAAGCTGAGCGCGCTCCCCGCCCGAGCGATGCTGGGCGTGAGAGTGAGGCTGACGTCGTTGCGGACCAACACGGTCCTCGGCGCGGCGAACCCGTAGAAGAAGAGCGCGACGCCGGCGGTGTGGGCGGCAGAGTGGAGGATCACGAACGAGCAACCGTCGTCGCCCTCCGAGTCGCAGGCATCACCCACGTAGCCCCAGGTGCCGACCCCCGGAACGTAGAGCAGCGCGGCGCGGCCCCCACTTCCGCTGCCGCGGTCGGCGATGCCTGCCAGGATCAGGTTGATCAAATAGGTGCTGCCGCCCAGCGTCGCACCCGCGATGATCGGGCCGCGGCGCACCCGGGACTCGGTGTGGTAGCCGTCCGGCACCCGGTCGCCCTCTTTGTACGGCAGCTGGGCCGGTGGCGCGGGCAAGTAGGGGTACGGGTAGGGCGGATACGGGTAGGGCGGATACGGGTAGGGGTAGGGCTGCGGTGCCGGCGCGGCCCCGGGCGGGGTCGCAGGCGGCGGGGGCGCGGGCGCCGCGGGCGGCGGCGCTAGTGATGGTGCGGGGGCCGTCGGAGCGGGTGGTGCCGGCGGAGGCGGGCCGGGCTCTTGAGCGAGCGCCGCCGAGCTCAGCAGCAGCACCGCGAGCGTGAGTCGTCGTCCCGCCGCCATCCGACCCGCATCGTCGGCCGACGCTGGCGCGCCGTCAAGCCGGGGTGGATCGTGCGAGACGGGCGCGTTAGCGTTCGGCCCTCGCTCTCATGCACGCCGATCGCCCGTCTGCGCACGCCCGCGTCAAGCTGGTTCCCGAGGGCATCGACGTCGGCGGCGAGGTCGTGCCGCTGTTCGCGGCGGCGGTTCACTACTGGCGGCTCGACCCCGACCACTGGCGACGGGCGCTCGAGGCGACCCGCAGCCTGGGCTTTCGTCTGATCGACGTGTACGTGCCATGGGGCGTGCACGAGGTCGGTCCGGGCGCGTTCGACTTCGGCAAGTTGGCCGACGAGCACGACGTCGCGCGCTTCGTCGAGCTGATCGGCGAGCTTGGCATGTTCTGCATCCTGCGACCGGGCCCCCACATCAACGCCGAGCTCACCGGCTTCGGCTTGCCCGAGCGCGTGATCTGGGACGCCGACTGTCAGGCGCGCTCACCCCACGGCAACCCGGTGGTGCTGCCGGTGCCGCCGCTGGCGTTCCCGGTGCCGAGCTACGCCAGCGAGACCTTCCACTCGGAGGTGGCGCGCTGGTTTGCGGCGGTCGGCGCCGAGCTGTCACGCTCGATCTACCCCAAGGGCCCGATCGTGATGTGCCAGGTCGACAACGAAGGCGCGCTCTACTTCCGCGACGGCGTGTACGACCAAGACTGGCACCCGGACTCGCTGAAGAAATATCGACGTTTCTTGCAGTCGCGCTACGAAAAGGTGGCGGCGCTCCGGCGGGCTCACCGGGACGATCACGTCACCTTCGCGCGCATCGAGCCCCCGAAGCGCTTCGACGCCAAGACCGCAGACGAGCTCGGTCCCCATCTGGACTGGGCCGACTGGCAAGAACAGATGCTGGCCGACTCGTTCGCGCTGATGCGCGAGCACCTCGAGGCGGCCGGCCTCGGCGGCGTGCCGACCAGCCACAACCTGCCGGTCTCCGAGAGCGCGACGCCGCTCGATCCGGAGCGCATCGGCAAGGTGGTCGATCTGGTGGGGCTCGACTACTACCACGGCGCGTCGGCCCCGCAGCGGACCGAGATCGCGCGGCGCACCAGCGAGCTCTCGGAGCGGTGTGCGGCGCGCGGGCACTCGGCCTTCGCCTGCGAGCTGGGCGCCGGGTTCCCGCCGTTCTTTCCGCCGCTGACCGAGCACGACAACGCCTTCTCGGTGCTCACGGCGCTCGCCTACGGCCTCCGCGGGTTCAACGCCTACATGGTGGTCGAGCGCGACCGATGGATCGGCGCGCCCATCGACCCTACCGGCAAGATCCGCCCTTCGGCCGAGGCCTGGCGCAAGCTGATCGCGGCGCTCGAGCGCACGCGCTTCGCCGAGCTTCGACGCGAGGCCGCAGTGCACCTCGTCGTGCCGCGCAGCTTCCGCCGCCTGTCACGGGTCTGCCACGCCTTCGGTCCGCTCAGCGCGGCGTTCTTCCAGATCTTGGGTGGCGGCGCCCAGGAAGCATGCTTCGAAGACGAGCTCGGCCTCGGCGCGTCCGCGGTGATCGAGACCGAGCGCTTCGCTCGCCAGGTCGAGCACGCCCTCGAGCAGGCGCGCATCCCCTGGGCGATGGTGGGCGGCGACCTGCTCGAACACTCGCTGACTCGGGCTCGCTGGGTGGTGGTGGCCTCCCCGGGCGGCGTCGAGCCCGAGCTGTTGGCCAGCGTGAGGCGCGCCTGGAAGAAGGGCGCCGCGCTGAGCCTGGGCCCGTACCTGCCCGAGCGGGACGCGACCTTCCTGCCGCTCGGCGACCCGCCGAGCGTTCCCAAGGGCGCGCGCGCGGTGCCGCCGCTGCTCGCGCTGGGCGCCCGAGAGCTGGCCGAGGTCGTCGACGCAGCGAAGACCACCCTCGGGCTGCCCACACTCGAGACGTCGCCGGCAGAGCTGCAGAGCACGGTGCACGTCGACGCCACTGGCCTCGCGCGGGTGCTGTTCGTGGTCAACCCGACAGGGTGGGCCACCGAAGCCACGCTCAGCGCGGTAGGTGCGCGGTCGGCGGTCGATGCGCTCGAGGGCACCCGGTTCGATGCGCGCGAGGGCGTGCTCGCGGTGCCCGTGAGCGGTCGCTCGGTTCGCATGCTCGAGCTGGTTCACGACGGTTGAGGTCCCGGGTCAACGCGTGTAAGAGCGCGCCCCCCCATGATTCTCGAGATCAACCCGGACCACCCGGAGCCGCGCAAGATCCGCCGCGCAGTGGACGCCCTCGAGGCCGGAGAGATCATCGCCTACCCCACGGACACGGTCTACGGCCTGGGCTGTGACCTGTTCAACAAGAAGGCCGTCGAGCGGCTGTACCAGCTCAAGGGCATGCAGCGCGATCAGAAGCTGGCCTTCGTCTGCGCCGACATCAGCGACGCCGCCAAATATGCCGTGATGCACGACCAGGTGTTTCGCACCATCAAGCGCCACCTGCCGGGGCCCTATGTGTTCATTCTCGAGGCGACCCGCGAAGTGCCCAAGATCGTGCACCTGCCTCGCAAGACCATCGGCGTCCGGATCCCGAATCACGCCGTGCCGCTGGCGCTGGTGCGCGAGCTCGGGCGGCCGATCATCTCGAGCACCGCGGCTCGCCACGGCGCCGATGGCAACCCCGATCCACACGAAATCGACGTCGAGTTCCCCGGGCTCGCGCTGGTGCTCGATGCCGGACCCGGCGGCATCGAGCCGACGAGCGTCATCGATCTGACCGGCTCTGCGCCGGTGGTGGTCCGCAAGGGCGCCGGCGATGTGTCGGCTTTTGTCGACTAGCGTGAGAAAAAGTGGCCCGCGACGGGCCTCTTTGGATTAAATTCGCCCTCCGAATTCGGTCGCGGGCTTTCGCCTGCGCCACAGCCAGGAGCTGATGTTTCATGACGTTCGTCGTCACGGAGAACTGCAAAGGGTGTCGTTTCACGGACTGCGTCGCGGTCTGCCCGGTGGACTGCTTCCACGGCGACGCGGAGATGCTCTACATCGACCCGGACGAGTGCATCGACTGCGGCGCCTGCGTGCCCGAGTGCCCGGTCGAGGCCATCTACGACGAGACCCAGCTCCCCGACGACCAGAAGTCCTGGCAGCAGGTCAACGCGGACCGCGCCAAGGGGCTGCCGGTGGTCAACGAGAAGACCGACGCCCTGCCGGGCGCGGAAGAGCGCAAGAAGCAGCTCGGGCTCTGACCCGGGTTTCGCCCTTGGGGAACCCGAGGGCTACTTCTGCCCGATCGCGATGGTGACGTCTGCGATCGACTGGATGCCGAGGCGCTGATCCCCACCGCCGGCGGGGATCAGCCCGGCAGCCAGGGTCTGCTTGCTGGTGCCCGAGCGCGCGATGGCCTCGCCCTTCTTCAGCACCAGCTTGGCCTCGGTGGTCGACTGGAACTGGTCGAGCTCGGCCCCCGGTGGGATGCCCGGGATCTCGACCTTGTGCGAGACCGAGTAGCGCTTGGTGCTCACGCTCAGGGTGAGGTTGTCCCCGTCCACCTTCTCGAGCTTCACCAGCCGATAGCCGATGACCTCGGCCCCGCCGGCGTTGCCGCGGGTGGTGATCAGCCAGTAGCCCCCGGGCCCGACCGGCTCTTTCGGAAAGCCGATGGCGGTCGCCTCGAGCGATTCGGCGACCGCGCGCAGCACCATGTCGAGCTCGGGCGTCGCGCCCTTGGCCAGCTGCTGCGTGAAGTCGACGCCCACGCCCCCGCCGACCACCGAAAAATCGATCTTGCTGCCCTTCATCCTCGAGAGCTGCGCGCCGAGGTCCTTGCCCTGGGGGCCGACGTCGCCGGTCAGCTTCACCTCGGTGATCTTCGCGCCGATCGGCGTGGTGTCGCTCGGCGGCGCCGGCGCGGCCGCGGGGGCGGCGCCCGCCGGAGCAGGCGCTTTGGGCTTGGGTGCCTCGATGCTGAGCGAGACCGCCAGGGCCGGCAGCTGAGCCCGCCCGAGGCGGAGCGTCACCTCGAAGGTGCCGCTCTGCTTGTAGCCCGGGGGAATTGTCCCGGTGAGCACCGCGCGCGGCTCGGCGCCCGCTTCGCCCAGGACGATCTTGGGCGGCTTGCCGTGCTCGAGCTGGGCGTCGGCTTTGCCCGCCTCGAAGATGCCGTTTGGCGGGGGCCCGTCGTCCGTGGCCGCTCCGGCGCCCGGCTTGGCGCCCTTGCTACCGGCTGCGGCGACCGCCTCGGCCAGCTTCGGATCGAGCGCACTGCCCTTTCCGGCGTCCAGATCGGCCGCCTTGGTCTCTTTCGGTTTGTCCTCGCAGCCCAGGCAAAGGCCCAGCACTGCCGCCGTGAGAAACGCTCGCGTCAGGGTCATGACTTCGGCCCCGGTTTACCCGATGGCCGGAGGTTGTCTAGACCTTTAGGATGCTCCCATGCGCATCTGGGGCGTCGCTCTCGCACTGCCGCTGGTCGTTTCCTGCCACGAGCACCAGCCCGATCCGAAGCTGGCGCCGCCCCCGACGGCGAGCGCAGCCGCGCTGCCCGCTCCCCGCGTCCCGACACCCGAGTGGATCCCGGTCGAGCCGGCCGGCGGCCACCCCTCGCTTTCCCCGACAGCCAGCGACCCGGACGGGGGTCAGCTGGCGCAGGGGCAACGAGTCAGCAAGGCTGGCGCGGCCCCGCAGGTCGCCACGCCACCGCTCACCGGCGGCGCGCGCGTCCCGGCGCACGCCGGCGGGGGCTTCCTGTTCTGGAGCGTCAGCGCGCTCTACTTTGCCAAGTCGTTCTTGGCGAACCTCGAGCCGATCGCCGCGACGAGCTCGGCGCCGAGCAGCGTCAGCTTCGGCGCAGGCTACGTCATCGTGCACCAGACCAGCGGCGCGCGCTTCGCGCTGTCGTGGCCCGCCCGGCGCCCCGCGCCCATGCCGGTCGCGGGGCTGGTCGACGTCGGCACGCTGGCCGACGGACGCAGCGTGCTCTTGGTCGAGCCCGATCGAGTGCTGACGCGTGGCGGGGGCCAGAAGACCTGGCGCGACGTCACGGCTGAGGCGGGTGTCGTCACCCAGCTTCACCCGAGCGACACGGCGCTCTGGCTGGCGCGCTCGGACGGGACCGCGGCTCGGGTCGAGGCCGACGGGACGCTCTCGCGACACGACGCGCTTCCCACGGAGGTCGTGCGTCCGGCTCCGAAGACCGAGGACGTTCGCTGGCCCCGCACGGTGACCGAAACGCCGCTCGCGCGCGCCGTGCGCCGGGGAGTCCCGCTCGATGATCACACCGCGTTGGTCGAGGTCGCCGGCGCGTTCGCGAAGGTCGAGCTCGGGACCGGAACCTTGCTGAGCATCTCACCCGCGGTGCTGGCGAGCGCCCGCGAGTGTGAGCTGTTGCCGGTGGGCCCCGACGTGCTGGCACTGTGCCGCACCCACGACGGCACCCACGTGGTCATCGGCCAGACCCAGACTAGAGCGCCCAAGATCGAGCGCAGCTTCGGCAGCCAGGGCAGCTTCTTCACCGGGAGCCCCGGCACGCTGCTGTTCGGCGGCCCCTGCGAGGCGCGGCCCAATGCACCGTCGGCGGTCTGCGTCCGGCAGCGCGATGGCTCGTGGCGCGAGCTGGGCGGGGCCCAGGCGACCGCCGGCGACGCGGGCCCGACGATGCCAGCGGTAGGCCGCTGGGTGCCGACCCCCGACGGCGGCGCGCTGGGCCTGGTCAGCGGCTCGGCCTCTGGAGTGTACGACGCAGCCACCGGCGCTCTTGCTCCTTTCACCGCGGACCCACGCCCGCAAGAGCACGCCCTCTTCCACCCGTCTCGCCAGCTGCTGGTGGACGACTTCGCCGTCGCCGACGACGGGCGCGTCGTGGGTTACCTGGGAAGCTCGTCGATCACCCTGGCGCGCGACGGGCGGCTCGAGCGCTCACCTCAGCGCTTCACCTCGCTGCACTCCGCCGGCGCGCTGGCGCTCGCCACCGATGCCGATTTCCGACTCTGGCAGTCGAGCGACTACGGCCGGCGCTGGCACGAGGTGGCCCGCCCTCCGGGTTCGGATGCCCGTCAGGCACTGAGTCTCTCGCGCTGCTCGCGGGTCGGGTGCGAGCTGTCCGGGTGGTTCCGCTTGGGGTTCCGCATCACCGAGCCGCGGCCGACCCGCCTCGGGGTCGCCGAGCGCCCGGCCTCTGCCGCCCTGCCCCGAGCACCACGCCTCGTGTGTCAACGCACGTCGCCGCCGCGCACGCGGTGGGTGACCCGCACTCGCAACGCCGAGGGCCTCTTGACCGAAGAGTTCGACTTCGGCGCCAAGAAGGTCACGGCCCGCGAGGGCTCGGCGACTGCGATTCGCATGCGCGTCGAGGCCATCTCGGACGAGCTGTCGCTGGGCGCGACCCTGGTCGAGCCCGACATCCACGACACCAGCTCGGCCGGGTTTCGTCAGGCCATCGGGCGGAATCGAAGCATGCGCTTCACCGAGCTCCTGGGCGATCCAAAGGTCGTCGAGAGCCGATTCAGCTGGCAGGACGTCTTGACCCGCGCCGCGCGAGAGTCGAGCGACGATCCGAGCGGCGTCGCGACCGACGAGCGCAACGCCCTCCCGGTGATGGGAGACAAGCCCGGGACGACCGCCGGCGTGCTGATGCGCGACCCGACCGGCGTGCTGGCGTGGTTCCGGCCCGGGCAGCCGGCCAGCGTTCTCTCGCTGGGTCGTGAGAACACCAGCTTCGTGCCCCAAAGCGCGCTGGCCCAGGGCAAGGACGAGCTCGTGGTCTTGGCCGAAGACGACAGCTGCGCCGCGCGCGTGGTTTCTCTCACCGGCGCGGGGGCGCGCACGCTGCTCGAGCTTCCGGCTCGCGGTCGGCGTGGGGGGTGCCCCGCCAACCCCGATGCCCTCGCTCGGCTCGACGACGGCAGCTTTGCGATCGTGCGAATCCCGTCCGCCGCTCCATCGTCCGCTGACGACCCCGCGTTGCTGCTCACGCCGCGCAACTTGCCGGTCTCGCTGGCTCAGTGGTCCACGCTGACCGCCTGCAGCGCCGACGCCAAGGGCGCCCGAGCGACCGTCGCGCTCCGAGGCCGTTGGCTCGATCTGGACGCTCCCGGCCTCGCGCCGTCCGGCGATCCGTTCGTGTTCGCGCACGTCCGCTGGAACGAGACGCGGGTGTGCGTCGAGTCGGTGGCGGTCGAGGCGCCCGCGGTCCCGATCGGCGACCAGGAGCTTCCGACCAGCGTCGTCGTGCGATTCGGACCCACGCCGCGGGCGGATCGTCGGGGCTTCGCGCTGGGCGCGGAGCACACCGAAGAGCTGTCGTGTCGCCTCGCCCCGTGATCAGAACGGTGGCAGCTCGGGGCCGGCACCCGCGTCCACGGTGACACCCGCGTCGGCGGGCTCGGGGGGCACCGCCTCGGGATCGACCGGGGCTCCAGCGTCCACTTCGGCAGGCGCGTCGACACCGGCGTCGGACACCTCGGTAGGCGCGGTGCCCTCGAGGAAGAGCTCTTCCTTGCCGTCCTCTTGATCGGGGCGAGCGAGCAGCCCCGTCGCCGGGTCGATCCGCGCGCTGACGATCCCGGCGGGCCGCGGAAAGTCGGTCGCGGGCTTCTTCTCGTGAGCCGCTTTCATCAGGTCGATGAAGGTGGGCAGCGCGGTGGTCGCGCCGGACTCGCCCCACCCGAGCGGCAACGCATCGTCGAACCCGACCCAGACCGCGCACACCAAGTCCGTCGAGTACCCGACGAACCACGCATCTTTGGCCTCATTCGTGGTTCCGGTCTTCCCCGCCAGCGGTCTGCCCAAAGACAGCGCGCGGGTCGCCGTTCCCTCTTTGATCACGCTGCCGAGCAGGTGCGTGATCAGAAACGCTTCGTCCTCGCCCATGACGCGGCGAGAGGGCGGCGGCGCCGGCAGGGTCAGCTCTTTTCCGTCGGGCCCGGTCACCTTGGTCACCAGGACCGGAGCCGCGAGCTCGCCACCGCTGGCGAAGGTGGCGAAGGCGTTGGCCGCCTCGATCGGCGTGACCTCGTAGGCGCCGAGCGCCAGGCTGGGCGTCGGCTCCAGCTTGGACTCGATCCCCGCGGCTCTGGCCCAGCTCACCACCCCTTCGGCGCCGACCTCGCTCAGCAGTCGCTCGGCCGCCGCGTTGTCGCTGCGCGCCAGCGCCGTGCGCAGGCTGATCTTGCGAGCCGCGAGCTTGCCGTCGCGGGACGCCGGCAGGTCGAGCAACGTCGCTGCGGTGAAGCGCCTACCGTGGAGCGCGTAGCTGTAGACGAACGGCTTGAACGCCGACCCCGGTTGCCGGCGCGCGCGCGTCGCTCGATCGAGCCCCCCGGCCACCCCTCCGTAGCTGCCGACCAGCGCCAGCACGTGCCTGCTCTGCGGGTCGATGGCCACGAGGGCGCTCTCGGGCCCGAGCTCGAGCCGCGCGGGCACCGGCTCGTCACCCTCGGGAAGCGCCGAAATGCTGGCCCTGAGCAGCGCGCCCTCTTTGGTGAACTCGCTCGGTGGCACGTGCTTGGGGTTGAACCGCTCTTCGTGTGAGAGCTGAACGCGGCCGACGACCGAGCCGAGCTGCAGGTCGATGGTCCCTGCCTTGTCGTCGACCCGCAGCACCTTGCCGACCTGGGCGTGGTGTGGGCGGGGCGTGCCTTCGAACGGGCTCCCGAACAGCCTCCGCTTGGTGGCAGTGTGCGGCGGCTCGAGCTTCTGTCGCTCGGCATAACGCTGCAGGTTCTTGCGCACGGCGCTGCGCGCTGCCGCCTGCACCGCGGGGTCGATGGTGGTGGTGACCGTGAACCCGCCTCGTCGGGCGCGCTCACCCGCGAGGGTCTCGAGCAGCTTGCTCACGTGAGCGACGACCTCGGGGGCCAGCTCCGACTCGCCCTCGGAGGCGGGGGCCAGGCGAAGGGGCTCGGCCGAGGCGGCCTGGTGCAGCTCGGGGGTGACGAACCCCTTCTGCAACATCTGACCGAGCACGTATCTCCGTCGTTCGCCCGCGGCCGTCGGGTTCTTGCGCGGAGAAAATCGCTCGGGCGAAGCCACGAGCCCGGCGAGCAACGAGGCTTCGGGCAAGGTCAGCTCTCTGGCCTTCTTTCCGAAGTAGAAGCGAGCCGCCTCTTCGATGCCGTAGCGGCCGTGGCCGAGGTAGATGTGGTTCAGGTAGAGCGCGAAGATCTCGTCTTTGGTCAGGTGCTGCTCGAGCCGCCGGGCCAAGATGGTCTCCCGGATCTTGCGCCGATAGGTTCGCTCGGAGTCGAGCAGTAGGTTCTTCACGACCTGCTGGGTGATGGTGCTGCCCCCCTGCACCGTGCGACCGGCGCGCAAGTTGGCGACCAGGGCCCGCAGCATGCCGAAGTAGTCGAGCCCCTGATGCTCGTAGAAGCTCGCGTCTTCAGCGGCCAAGAAGGCCAGCTTGGCCACGTCGGACACTTCGCCGAGTGGGACGACGGTGCGCCGCTCGGTGAACAGACTGGCCAAGAGCGACCCGTCGCGGGCGAGCACCCGGGTCACCTGCGCTGGCGCGTACCCCGCGCGCAACTGCTCGACGCTCGGCAGGTCGGCCTCGTGGTAGCGGACGAGCGCGAACACGCTCACCGCGCCGATCAGCGCGAGCCCCACGACGGCCAGTGCCAGTCGTTTCAGAACGTGGGTGATGCGCCGGAGCATGCTCGCCGTCCTTCATGCCAAGGCGCGACCGGTACCGACAACAAAACGCTGGCCCGCCCCCGGGCCTTCCCGGGGCTCATTTCACCAGGAACTTCATGGCGACGACCGCCAAGACCACGCCCAGGATCAGGCACGCCGCCGCCACCCCGATCAAGAGCGCCGGGCCGGGGCCGCGGCGCGCGGGCGCCCGCAGGGTGTTGGCCGTCGGGCTGGCCGCCGGGGCCGGAGCGGGCGCCACGGCCGGTGGCGGCGGGGGGGGCGCGCGGTCGGCCAGCGACGGATCGCCGTAGGGCGCCAGGGCCTGGGCGAACTCGGCCGCGGTCTGAAAGCGGTCCTCGGGCTTCTTCGCCAGGGCTCGGGCGATCACGGCGTCGAGCCCGGGCGGAAACGTCTTGCCGGGCACGCGTTCACTCAGCCCGATCGGCGGCTCCATGACGTGCTTCTGGATGTACTCCATCGGCGTCTTGGCGTTGAACGGGAGCTTCCCGGTGAGCACTTCGTACAAGATGGCCGACAGCGAGTAGATGTCGCTGCGGGCGTCCAGCGTCTTGCCCTGCGCCTGCTCGGGCGACATGAACTCGGGGGTGCCGAACACCATGCCCTCTTGGGTCAAGATGATGGACCCCGGGCGCATCTGGCGCTCGGTCACCTTGGCCAGGCCGAAGTCGAGCACCTTGGGGAAATCCTTCATCCCGCCTTGCACGCTGAGAAAGATGTTCTCGGGCTTCAGGTCGCGATGAACGATGCCCATCTCGTGGGCCTCGTGTAGCGCCCCGCACACCTGCACCAAGATCGGAATGGCGCGCTCCAGGGCGATCGGGCCCTCTTTGCGCACGGTCTGGTTGAGGTTCCGGCCTTCGAGCAGCTCCATCACGATGTAGAGCGAGCCATCTTCCTCGAGCTCGCCGTACATGAAGACCTTGGCCGTGTTCGGGTGGGTCAGCTGGCTCATCGCCCGCGCCTCGCGCCGGAACCGGGAGGTCAGGTCTTTGCGACCTGCGAGCTTGGGATGGAGGATCTTGATGGCCACCATCCGGTTCATCGCCGGCTGCTCGGCCTTGTAGACGGACCCCATGCCGCCCGTGCCGATCTTCTGCAGGATCCTGAACTGGCCGCCGAGGATCTCTCGGCCAATGAACGGATCTGCGGGGCGCACCACGGCCGCTTCTACCAAACCTGCGTGCCCGCTACGAGGTTTCCCCGTCCTGACTCGACTTTGGCAGCCGGGCTGCGCCGACCTCACCCGACAAGTCGACGGGAACACCACGAAATCGGCGGCCACGATCCGTGAGCGCCGCCGTCGCCGAGAACGGCCCGGCGACGCGAGGGTGGCGTGATTCATCCGCGAATCGCGCGTCGTGATCTAGACTGCGCGAAAGTCGAGAGCTCGAAGCCCGCCCGCCGTCAGCCCGCGGCCGGAGTAAGTGAAGGATGAATACCGCTGAATTCCTGACGAGCCCCCTCTTGACCCGAGCGGGGTTCCGGCACGCCTTCTTCACCCGAAATGGCGGGGTCTCGGTGGGGCCGTACGAGTCACTCAGCTTCTCGGTCACGGTGGGCGACCAGCCCGACAGCGTGCGCGAGAACCTGGCAAGGGCCGCCCGCGCGCTGCACATCGACCCGACCAAGCTCTTCTTTCTCTCGCAGGTGCACGGGCGCGAGGTGCGACAGGTCGATGCCGCGGCGACCTTCGACGCGGTCGCGCGGACCGAAGGCGACGCGCTCGCGTCGGGGGACCCGGCGGTGGGCGTGGGCGTGCGTTCCGCCGACTGCGTCCCGGTGTTGATCGGCGACCGGAAGACCGGCCGCGTCGTGGCGGTTCACGCCGGCTGGCGGGGGGTCGAGCTGGGCGCGGTCGAGGCGGCCATCGATCACCTGGGCGCTGCGCCCGAAGCGCTGGTCGTTGCGATCGGGCCCCACATCTCCCTCGAGGCCTTCGAGGTCTCGGACGACGTGGCCGCGCGTCTCGTCGCCTGTTCCCCGGATCCGGGCGTGATCGCCCGCGAGCCCGGGGCCCGACCCCACATCGACCTCCGGCGCCTGTTGCGCGCGAAGCTGCTCGCTCGAGGGCTCGACCCGCGCTCGGTGGACGACGTCGCGGGGTGCACGGTGGGCGAGCCGGCGCGTTTCTTCTCGTTTCGGCGCGACGGGGCCAAGAGCGGGCGGCACCTCTCGGTCATCGTTCCACGAGGGCTGCACGCCTGAGCAGTAGCCCGGCTACTTTTTCCTTCTCGTCGCCCGGGTATACGCTCGCCGTCCATGTCCCTGGAAGTCCAGTGCGGAAAGTGCGACGCACGCTTCACGCTCCCTGACGATCTGTACGAGCGCAAAGTGAAGGGGCGCATCGTCACGGTGCGCTGCAAGAAGTGCCGCGCGGACATCTCGGTGGACGGCACGGAGCGCGGTACGGTGGTGGACCCGACGCCCACCGATCAGATGCCCATCTCGTTGCCTCCGGTCGCCGGCCTGTGGGTCGTGAGCTTCGGTGACGACGATGATCGCGAGCTCACCGTCGGGCAGATCAAGAAGGCGCTGGAAGCGGGTGAGATCGACCAAGAGACGCTGGTGTGGAACACCAGCCTCGACGAATGGCTGATGCTGGGCCAAGCCCCCACGCTGAAGGAGCTGGTCAGCGGCGACGACGTCGGCGGGTTCTTGGGAACGGGGGTCGATGTCGGAGCCGATCTCGACCTGGCGGGGGGCGACGAAGTCGGACCGTTCCGCAGCGTGGGTGCGGGGACCATGAGCGACCGCCCCGAGGGCGCGCGTGGCGACACGCCGGCGGCATCGGGCGGCGCCGAGTCCGCGAGCCCGCCAGCAGTGGAGGGCACCCCGACCGTTCCGCTGGTGATGCCCGCGGCGAAGGGGAGCGAGGGCGCGCCCCCGCCGAAGCCGCCGAAACGACTCCCCGGCGCGCCGCCGAAGATCCGCCCCGCGTGGCTCAGCGAAGAGGAAGTGAAGCAGGCGATCCCGAAGACCGAGGATCCCGATTTGCCCGATGACGAGGAAGAGTCGCCGTCGAGCGGCACGCCCGACCTGCGAACCCTGATGACCGAATCGCTCGTGCCACCGAAGCACGACGGTCCGCCGAAGGACGACACGGCTTCGGAAGAGATCTTCGCGATTGGCGGCGGCGGCATCGCCGCGGCGCTCCCCACCATCGATCTGACGAGCATCGCGCCGGCGCCAGATTCGGAGCCAAGAGCCTCGAAACGAGCCAAAAAAGCGGACGACGACGACGACGACGACGACGACGACGAGCCGGTGAGCAGCGACCGGCCCCGCAGCAAGAGCAAGGCCTCGGAAGCGAAGCCGAAGCAGCGGGACCGGGACGGCGGCCGCGCCCGCGCGGCAGCGCCGGTGGCGGAAGCGCCGACACGCGACTCGTCGACCCTCTGGATCGTGCTCGCGGCAGTCGGCGCGCTGGCGGTCTACTGGTTCGTGATCCGAACGCCCGAGAGCGGAGCCCCCCCCGAGCCCACCGCCCCGAGCGCCGCCGTGCAGACCGCGCCCCCCGCGACGACGGCGCCCACGCCGACGGGAGCTCCGCTCACGATGGACGCAGCCGCAGTCGAACAGCGAGACGCTTCCGCAAAGCCGATCGCGACGAGCGACGAGCGACCCACCGACCCCAAGGAGTCGAAGCCCACCGACCCCAAGGAGTCGAAGCCCACCGAGCCCAAGGAAACGAAGCCCACCGACCCCAAGGAAACGAAGCCCACCGCGAGCGCGACCGGCAGCGAGGTCGCCATGGCGGCTCCTTTTGACGCCAACGCAGCCCGCGCCGCCTTGGCCTCGGCCGCCGGCGCCGCGTCGGGCTGCCGGCGAGAAGGCGATCCGGCGGGCACCGCCACCGTGGTCGTCACCTTCGCGCCCTCGGGTCGGGTGACCAGCGCCAACATCAGCGGGCCGCCTTTCGCGGGCACGCAGACCGGCGGCTGCATCGCCGCAGCCATGCGCCAGGCCAAGGTCCCGGCGTTCTCCGGCGAGCACGTGACGGTGAGCAAGACCGTCGTCGTGCAATGATCCCGAACCTCCGGCGCGCGACACCGGACGACGCCGAGCTGGTGCTGCGATCGGTGCGTAGTGGACGGTGTTCCGCCTCACGGTGTCGGCGCTCGCGGAGCTCGGCGCTCAGCGGCAGTCCGAGAACACGTCTCGATAGAGCTGGTCCGCGACGACCTGGTGGCCCAGAGCGCCCCAGTGCACGTTGTCGTTCGGGAAGCGCCTGTTCTTCGGGCAGAGCACCTGCGGGTCGCCGCAAGAGAGCAGCCCGTGGATGTCGACCGCGTGGTCCACCGCGCCGCTGGGCTGCTGCTCTCGGATCCAGTCGTTCAGCGCGTCCGTCGCCTCGGCGCGCTTGTCTCGCGCGCCCCGCAGGCGGCCCCAGGGCGGAATCGTCACCGCGACGACGGCGACCCCCCGGTCCCGCGCCGTCTTGTACATCTGCGACAGGTTCCGCTTGATGCTGTCGATGCGCGCCTCGCGAGGCGTCGCGGCTGCGAGGTCGTTCACGCCCCCGAGGATGATCACGTGGGTGTAGCTCGGGCGCGGGCGGAGCGGAGTGCCCCGCCCGAAGAGGTGGTCCGCCAGCCGCCAGCGCATGTGGTCGGTGCGCTGCCCGCCGATCCCATACGAGTCGAAACGGCTCTCGGGGCAGCGTTCGGACAGCGCTTTCAAGTACTTGCCGCCCCCGGCGCGCGTGTCGGTGAGCGAGTCTCCGACCGCCGCAACCACGTAGCGAGTGCCGCTCCGCGTGTCGGCGCGACCCGGCGCGCCGAGCACCAAGAGTCCCAAGCCGATCACGGCAGCGACCAGCGCGCGCACGCATGAAGTGTAGCGCCGCGGACCGGCGGCGCCCAATTCCACGCTGTGTTAGCTTCCTCGCCCTTCGAGGAGACCTGCCATGTCCGTTGCCTACATCATCGATGCAGTCCGAACGCCGCGGGGCCGCGGCAAAGCCGGCAAGGGTGCGCTGAGCGGCATCCACCCTCAAGAGCTGGTCGCCCAGACGCTGAACCAGCTGCCCCGCCGCGTGAACCTGCGACGCGAAGACGTCGAGGACGTGATCATCGGCTGCGTGTCCCAGGTGCGAGAGCAGGGCGCGTGCATCGCCCGCAACTCGATCCTGGCCGCCGATTGGCCCGAGACGGTGACCGGCGTCACACTGAACCGCTTCTGCGGCTCGGGCCTTCAGGCAGTGAACTTCGCTGCCATGGGCGTGATGAGCGGCCAGCAAGATCTGGTGGTGGCCGGGGGTGTCGAGAGCATGTCGCGGGTACCGATGGGTGCCGACGAGGCGATGATCGACGGGCTGAACTTGAAGCTGCGCAAACGGCTCTTCCAGGTTCCGCAAGGGATCAGCGCCGACCTGATCGCGACCCTCGACGGCACGACGCGAGAGGAAGTGGACCGCTTCGCGGTGAAGAGCCAGGAGAACGCGGCCCGCGCCATCGCCGAGAGCCGCTTTGCCAAGAGCCTCTTCGCCGTGGTGGACGACGACGGCAAGGTGGTGCTGGACAAGGACGAGCATCCTCGGCCGGGCGCCACCGTCGAGAGCCTGGCCGGCCTCGAGGCGTCGTTCACCATGATGGGCGCGGCGCCGCTCGGGCCGAACGGCGAGACGCTCGATCAGCTGGCGCTCTCGCGGTATCCGCAGGTGAAGGAGATCCGTCACGTCCACCACGCAGGCAACTCGAGCGGCATCGTGGACGGCGCCGCCCTAGTGGTGCTGGCCTCGGAGGGCTACGTGAAACGGAGTGGGCTCACCCCTCGCGCCAAGATCCGCTCGATGGCAACCTACGGCGCCGAGCCGGTGATCATGCTCACCGCGCCCACGCCGGCCTCCGAGGCCGCCTTGAAGAAGGCCGGGATGACCCCGAAGGACATCGACCTGTGGGAGATCAACGAGGCCTTCGCCGTCGTGCCGCTCAACACCATCCGCCGTCTCGCCATCGACCCGGAACGAGTGAACGTCAACGGGGGGGCCATCGCCCTGGGTCACCCTCTCGGCGCGACCGGTGCCGCGCTGCTCGGCACCGCCGTCGACGAGCTCGAGCGGTCCGGCAAGGCCACTGCGCTCATCACGCTGTGCATCGGTGGTGGCATGGGGATCGCCACGGTCATCGAGCGGGTGTAACCCCGCGCAGACGCAGGCGTCGCGGCCCCCTGAGCGAACCGAGCGGCGGGGGGGGCTGGCGCACCCGAATACCCAGCCTTAGGTTCTGACCCATCGGCGCCCGCTGGGGTCGCAGAGTGTCGCACCCATCCCCGCCCAACCCCCGCTCGTCGGGCAGTCGAGCGTGACGAGAGTCCGTTTTCGCCCGACGCCCCCAGCGCGGCGCCGATACTTTTCCGCGAGCCGACGCGCCACGGCCCGGCCCCGTCAGTCGACGAGGTCGGGCCGTTTTGCTTTGGGGCCGTTGCGCTCAGAGGCGGCGGAGGGCGATGGCCGCGGCGTCGCGAACGAACTGGTTCGGGTCGCTCTCGGCGGCCTTCACCGCGGTCTTCGCTGCAGCGTCCGCGATCTTACCCAGCGACGAGACCGCTGCGGCGCGCACCGCCGGGTCGGACTCGGTGGTGGGTGAGGTCAGCGCAATCAGACCGGCGACGGCGTCCTTGGCCCGCAGGGTACCCAGCGCCTCGGCCGCACGCTTGCGAACCAGCGGCGACTCGTCCGAGATGCGCTTCACGACGGCGGCAGTGCCGGTGAAGACGTTGACGCGGGTGGAAGCGTAGAGCGCCTCGAGACGCACGCTCTCGTCCTTGTCGCCGATGGCGAGAGCCAGCTCGCCGTTCGGGCCCTGGCTGTTGATGCGCCACAGGGCGTGGGCCGCGGCCTTCCGGACCTTGGGGGACGGATCGGAGGTCACTGCCTTGGCGATCACCGGGACGCCGGGAGCGATCAGGAACTCGCCCAGGGCCTCCACCGCGTAGGCACGCTTATTCTCGCTGGCGCCGGCGTCCGACGCGGTCTTGAGGGTCTGTTCGTAGACCTGACCCGGACCGAACACACCGAGGATGCGTCGACGGAGCCACCAGGCGCTGATCTCGCGAGTACGAGCGTTGGAGTCGAAGATCAGCTTGGAGACGATCGGAATGCAGTCGAGGCACTCCGTCTTCTCGCCCTTCTCGAGCCGCGCCCAGATCTCGGTGGGGGCGAGCTCTCCGACCCCGATCTTGCGGATGTCCGCGGCCGACGTCGGGCTCTCGAGCGAGATCGGGTCGAGGTTCTTGTAGACCTTCGAGCGGCCGCTCAGGGTGTTCTTCGGAGCCGAGTCCGCGATGACAGCGCCAGAGACGAGCAGGGTGGCTCCGGCGAGGAGTGTGCCCAGGGTAGTTCGAATGTTCTTCATGGCTTTCTCCGTTACTCCTCAGCTCACTTGTAACCGCCGCCAGCGAGGGGGTCGCTGCCGAATGGCTTGAATCCAGTGTTCTGGCGGGCGTAGTACTGGCCGCCGATGTCGATGGCGCGGATCAGCGCGGTGCGCTCTTCGCGGGTCAGCGTCACGCCCTTGTCTTCGGGGTGAAGCGTGCGCGTGCCACCCTTGACGCCCGGGTCGCTGAAGGGCTCACCCAGCTTCCACGCGGTCTTGTTCGGGTCCTTCGACGAGACCATGTTGATCTTCTCGAGCATCACGCTGTTGCGCGCGTCGCTCGGCACGGCCCAGGCCGGCGGGACGGTCCCGGTGACCTGCATGTCGAGCTTGTTTCCGACTTCCATGCCCGCCGGGTAGAAGAGCGACACGTAGCTCGCCGGGTAGGTGGCGACCTTGTTGTCGTACATCACGGTGATGGGCGTGGTGCTGAGGTCGAGCCGCGGGATCTGGTAGGGGGTGGTCTCGCCCGTCAGCGAGTTGCTCATCGTGACGGTGTAGTACTCGGTGGTGCTCGCGTTGTGGCAAGTCGCGCACTTGGCATCGAGGATCTTCTGGATCTCGTTGCCCTCGAAGCCCGAGTCCGCCTTGTACCAGGGGTACTCTTGGCGCTTGGCGATGGGGTTGTTGAAGTTCATCGGGTGGCCCGCCTTGCTGGGGTCGCCCTTTCCGGCCGCGGTGGTCAGCGCCTGTGCGCCCGGCTTGATGGGCGCCTTGCGGCTCTCGTGACAGCCGCCGCACACCCGGTCTTCGCCCGGCATCGCCTGGATCCACAGGGTCTGGTTGCGGATCGCGAGCTCGAACTCGTCGACCGCCTGGAGGTGAATCGGCACGTAGGGCGGGACGGCCGCGAGCCAAGAGCCGTCGTCGTAGACCTCGGCTTCACCCAGGATGGCGCCACCTTCGGACATGGTCAGGCCGAACATCGTGACGCCGGTCGCGCCTTCGCTCGAGAAGCCCTCGATGATGCGCACCTTGACCGCCTGCTTCAGCGCCTCGTCCATCGGCGTGCTCTTGACGAACTGCGCGCCTTCGACGCTGTCGCCGTGGACCGCGGCGAGCGACGTCTGCTTGATGTCGATCGAGCCGAGCACCGCCGGCACGCTGGAGTCCGGGGTGTCCTGGATCGAGCCGATGATCGGCGGCGTCGCCCGCTTCACCACCGGCTTCGCGTAGATCTCCCAGCTGCCCTCGTAGTCCTTCACGAGCTGGTTGGTGCGGGTCTCCGGGTCGTAGATGTAGACGCCGAAGTCGGGCGGGGTCTGGGAGAGCTCGTTCAGCTCGTTGACGAAGCCCTTCGCCCAGCCGGTGAGGATGCGGCCGTCGGGCAGCATGGTCGGCGCGCGGTAGCGGCCCACCGGCGAGGGGTCACGGCCCGTGGGCACGGCCTCGCTCAGCACCGTGTACTCCGGCTCCTCCTCGTAGAAGGCCGCGGGGTTGTCCGGGTTACGCGCGTCGATCAGCACCAGCGCGCCGGCGTGGTTCGGCTGCTGCCGGTCGGCGGCCACCGCGATGAACATGTTGGCGGTGTTCGTCTCGACGCCCTGCACCAGCGAGTTCGAGGGCTTGCCGTGCTGGCCACTGACCGCCGTCATCTGCGTGCAGTCGGGGTTGGCGGCGAAGAGCTTCGAGTCGTTGACGTTCTCGAGATGCTCCCAGCGGGTGAAGCCGACGCGGCCGTCTTGCATCGCGAAAGGCCCGACGGTGTGCGAAAGGTTCTGCGAGCAGAGCTTGCGGTCGGCATCGCCACCGGACACCGTCACGAACGCCAGCTGCGACACCTGGCGGCTGTGGTTGTACTCGTCGGCGCGAGTCCCCATCTCGGTGTAGCCCTGGTTGGTGATGAACGCGATCTTGTCGCCGGGGATCCAGGCGGGCTGGATGTCGTCCTGATCACCGAAGGTGAGCTGGTGGATCTCGAACTGGCCGTCGCTGTTGGGCTGAAGGGCCGCCCAGTAGATGTGGTACGAGTCGCTCCCGCTCTGCTTCATCGAGAAGACGACCTTGGTGCCCTCGAAGTTCAGGTCGAGGCCGCCGATGTCGGCAGTCTTGAAGTCGGCGATGATGTTCACCGCTTCGCGGGTCGAGAGGTCCAAGACCTCGAGGCGCCCGCCCGGCACGAACCGGTCGTAGTTCAGGACCTGGCCTTCGCCGTCGGCCACGTGGACGTTCCAGGACCCGTCCTCGTTCTGCGACATGGTCTGCCGCACCGCGTAGACGAGTTGCTTCACGTTCTTGATGGCCGGGCCACCACTGTCTTCTTCCTTCTCGGCGGCGCAGCTCGCTGCGGTCAGACCGAGCGCGACCAGGAAGGGCAGGGTGAGGGCGCGAACGACGCGACGACGGGAAGAGCTCTGAGCCATGGGTTTCCTCCGAGGGGCCTTGCCCCACCCGTGGCAGAAGCAGAATCCAGGCCAAACAGAAATGTAGGGAAAAGCGGTCAGTCCATGCGCCCAACGTGGGGTGACGCCCCCACCTCGTGAGCCCCCACCGGGGGCCGTTCCCCCCTGCCCCGCGTGCCCGTACAGTGGGCCCGGTGGAACTTCGTTGGGACGAGCGAGGGTTGATCGTGACCGTGGCCCAGGACCGCTTCACCGGCGAGGTGAGGATGGTCGCGTGGATGAACCAGGCCGCGCTCGCTGCCACCCGCGAGAGCGGGTTTGCGACGTTTTTCAGCCGGTCGCGGGGCAAGCTCTGGCAGAAGGGTGAGACCAGCGGCCATCGACTGCGGGTCCACGCCATCACCGCCGACTGCGACGGTGACACGCTGCTGCTCTCGGTCGAGCCCGAAGGGCCGAGCTGCCACACGGGTCGACCGAGCTGCTTCTTCGAAGCGGCCGACGGCGGCGCGCACGACCCTTCGCCGGTTCTGCTGGCGCTCGAGGGCGTGATCGCCGCACGGGCGAGCAGTAGTGCGGAAAAGAGCTACACGCGTTCGCTGCTCGACGGCGGCGCCCCGAAGATCGGCGCCAAGCTCAGGGAAGAGGCCGGCGAGCTCGCCGAGGCGATCGCGGCGGAGTCGGCCGAACGCGTCGCCGCCGAGAGCGCTGACGTGTTGTTCCATCTACTGGTGGCGCTCGAATCGCGGAAGGTTCCGCTTCGCGAAGTGCTTCGCGAGCTGGCGCTCCGCGCGGGCACCAGCGGGCACGCCGAGAAGGCCGCACGCGGGCGCGGGGGCGCCGGCCCACAGCAGGTTTGACCCTGCTCCAAGTGGCCGATATTGTGGGCTCCTCGCGCTTGCGCCCCCCGGCCATCTCGGCTGGATCCTCCCCGCGGAAAGTTGCCAATGAAGGTACTGGTCTTCGAAGCGGACGCTGAATTCGCGACGGTGGTGAAAGACGGTCTCGCGGCCTTGGGGTGCGAGACGACGGTCGTCGACGAAGCCAACGTCGGGTTGCAGGAAGCCGCCTCGAGCAAGCCCGACTTGATCTTGCTGTCGATCGAGCTGCCGAGGATGAACGGGTTCTCGGTCTGCAACAAGCTCAAGCGCGACCCGGCCCTCAAGGACATCCCGCTGATCATCTTGAGCAGCGACTCGACGGAAGAGACGTTCGAGCAACACCGTCGGCTTCGCACGCGGGCCGAGGACTACGTCCACAAGCCGATCTCGTTCGGCGATCTGATGGGCCGCGCGCGAGCATTCGTCGCCTTGCCAGAGAGCGGCGGGCTCACCGAGCCACCGCCCAGCGACATCGTGATCGACGACGAGATCGTCCTCGATGACGCCGAACCGCTGGCCACCGAGAGCGCCGCAACGGGCGAGGGGGACCTCGATCAGGCCTTCGATTCCCTCCAGCAGAAGCCGAGCACCCCACCGGCGGCGCCCGAGCCGCCCCCCGCGCCCGAGCCGCCCCCGGCGCCCGAGCCTCCGCCCGAGTCGGCCGCTCCGCCGCCCGCATCGGTCGCTCCGCCCCCAGAGTCGGTCGCTCCGCCTCCGGCGTCGATCGCTCCGCCACCGGCCGCCGCGCCGCCGCGCGCCTCGGCCGAGCCGGCGCTGCAGGCCGAGGTCGACCGCCTGCGGGCTCGCGTCGGCGAGCTCGAGGGCGACCTCGATCGGACCAAGCAGAAGGCCGCCGAGCTCGAGGACGCCGCCAGCCGCGAGGCGAGCAAGGACTCCGAGGTGCAGCGGCTCAAGCGCGAGCTGGACGAGACCAAGGCCAAGCTGTCGTCCGCGGGGAAGAGCAGCGGCAGCTCGGCCCGAGAGTTCTTGGATCTGCGCGAGCAGCTGAACAAGAAGGACAAAGAGCTGCTCGATCTGCGCGAGCAAGCCACCGGCAAGGACAAAGAGCTCCTGTCGCTGCGCGACGGCGCGTTGAAGCTGGACCGCGACAAGGCCGATCTGAACGACCGCATCGCCGAGCTCGAGTCGCAGCTGTCCGACACACAGAAGAGCCTCGACTCGACCCGCGCCGACAAGGAGCAAGCCGGCAAGCGCGCCGACGACTTCAAGCGGAAGAGCGAGAAGCTTCAGGGCGACCTCGAGGCGAAGGGCCGCGAGCTGGACGACGCCAAGGAAGCGCACATGCGCGAGCTGGCGACCCGCGACGGCAAAGACGCCGCGCTGCGCGCCGAGCACCAAGAGCAGCTCGAGGCGGCCGAAGCGAAGCGCAAGGCCGACGTCGCCTCCGCCGAGGAACAGGGCCGCGTCGATCTGGCCGCGGCGGTCGAGCAGGCCAAAGCCGAGGCAGCAGCCGCGCAAGCCGCGGCCCTCGAAGAGGCAGCTCGCGTGGCGGAGCGCGCCAAGGACGAGGCCATCGCCCAGCGCGAGGCCGAGCTGAAGAAGGAATACGACTCGAAGATGGCTGCCCTGCATCGCGCCAACGAAGACGCGATGAACAAGCTCAAGGCCGAGCACTCGCAGTCGATGGACGACGCCGACGCGACCGCGAAGCAGCGCCTCGCGAGCCGCGAGGCCGAGCTGGAAGCGGCCCGCGCCGACGCCGAAGAGGCGCTGACCGCGGCGCACGACGCCACCCGTGCCGAGCTCTCCGAGACGCGCGAGAAGCTGGCGGCCACCGAGCGCGCGAAGGAAGAGAGCGAAGCCAGCCGCGACGCGCAGATCGCCTCACTGAAAGGCGACCTGCAAGAGCGCACCGAGGAGCGCGACGCGGGGACTGCCACGATTCGCGAGCGGGACGACAAGATCGCCCAGCTGGAAGCGGCCCTGGCCAGCGAGAAGAGCGCGCACACCGCCGCGCGCGAGACCATCTCGGAGCGCGAGGGGCGGAATTCGCAGCTCGAGGCCGAGCTCGCGGCGACCCGCGGCGACCTGGACGCGACGGCCGCCAGCCTGGCGAGCGAGTCCCAGAGCCTGGCGAAGGCGCGCGCCAAGTGGACCGACGACAAGGCCGCGCTCGAGCGAGCCAAGGACGCGATGGCCGCGGCGCTTTCGCAGATCGAGGACGCCGAGAACCGGCCCATCGATTGAACCGCTGGCACGCCCGGAGGGACTCGAACCCCCGACCACCGGATTAGAAATCCAGCGCTCTATCCAGCTGAGCTACGGGCGCAGGCCGGCTTCACCTGTCACATTCGGAC
The DNA here is from genome assembly GCA_016191785.1 of Myxococcales bacterium. Lineage (GTDB taxonomy): Bacteria > Myxococcota_A > Polyangia > Polyangiales > Polyangiaceae > JADJKB01. Next base: position 46,996 of record JACPVJ010000025.1, read on the forward strand.
GGCGATTTCAAAGGGAAGCGGGATGGACCAGGACAGAAAGGCGATCCTCGGGCGTCGGGCGCGGTTCGTCGCCGCCGCCCTCGCCGGCGCTGGCCTCGGCGCAGGCCCGAGCTGCGCGGCCGACCAGAAGCCGGCGGCGTGCCTCGAGCCTCCGCAGCAGGTCGAGGTGATCGTGCCCGAGGCAGACGCGGGGGCAGCTGAAGAGCCCACCGACGCCACCCTCCCCGCCCGGAGCCCGATCCCCGACGCCGGCCCGCCCAAGCGCGAGCCGGCCCCGCGGATCTGTCTCAGCGAGTGGTGACGTCACGCATTGGTCACCCCGCCCTCGGGTCGGTCGGATAGGGTCGAGGCGTGCCGCGCTATCGCTGGGTGGTCTGGACCCTGAGCTGGGTCGCCTACGCCACGTACTACACCGGCCGCAAGGGGCTCAGCGTCGCGAAGAAGTCGCTGCACGATCGGCTGGGGGTGAGCGAGAGCGCGCTCGGCGCGATCGACACGGCCTACCTCGCGGCGTATTCCCTGGGCCAGTTCGCCAGCGGCTTCGCCGGTGATCGCGTCGGCGCTCGGCGGCTGATCGGCGCCGGCATGCTCGCGTCGGCCGCAGCCTGCACGGCCTTCGGAGCCTCGAGCACGGTGCTCTGGTTCGGGGCGTTCTTCTGCCTGAACGGCCTGGCCCAATCCACCGGCTGGCCCGGCACGACACGGGCGATGGCCGAATGGACCACCCGCGAGAACCGCGGCACCGTGATGGCCTTCTGGGCGACCTGTTATCAGGTCGGCGGGATCGTGGCGACGGGCCTGGCGGCGTTCTTGCTCGGTCGCTACGGGTGGCGCGCGGCGTTCTTCGGCCCCGCGGTGTGCCTCTTCGTCGTCGGCGTCGCGGTGTGGATCTGGCTCGCCCCCGGACAAGAGCACGGCGACCCCGGTCGCCACGTGGCGGAAGAGCGACGGCTCGCCCAGCGTGCAGTCCTCCGAAGCCCCGTGCTCTGGTGCTACGGCGCCAGCTACTGCAGCATCAAGTTCATCCGCTACGCGCTGCTGTTCTGGCTGCCCTATTTCTTGGCGAAGAAGCGCGGCTACGGCGAGGAGCAAGCGGGGTACGTCTCGGTCGCGTTCGAGGTCGGCGGCGTGATCGGCGTGATCGGCCTCGGGGTCGCGTCCGACCGCCTCCGGCGCCATTCGCGATCGTTGCTCTCGGCGGTGGGGCTTCTCGCGCTGATGGCCGCGCTGCTCTTCTACTCACGCCTCGGCTCGAGCTCGACGTGGCCCAACGTCATCGGTCTGGCGCTGATCGGCGCCGCGCTGTTCGGTCCCGATGCGCTGCTCTCGGGCGCCGCGTCGCAAGACGCCGGCGGCCCGCACGCCGCGGCCACCGCCACCGGATTCGTCAACGGCATGGGGTCGCTCGGCGCGGTGCTCGAGGGCCTGGTCGTCCCCGCGATCAGCAAGCGCTACGGATGGGAAGCCGTGTTTCAGCTGTTCATCGCGCTGGCGCTCTTGGCCGCCCTCTGCCTCGTGCCGACGCTGAGGTCCGCTCCGGCGCCGCGCGCGAGCTGATCACTCGAAACGCCTCCATTCGCCACCGATCAGCCGCTCGTGGGGCAGAAAGCGCGCCTTGTAGCGCATCCGGTCGCACTCGCCGATGTAGAGGCCCAGGTACAGGTGCTCGAGCCCCCAGGCCAGGCACAGCTCGACCTGCTTCATGATCGAGAAGGTGCCGATGCCGAGCGCGGAGTGAACCGGATCGTAGTAGCAGTACACCGCCGACAGAGCGGACTCGGCGCGATCGGTCACGGCGACGCCGACCAGCTCACCGGCCAAAAAGTAGCGCAGCTCGAACGACTCGCAGCACGACGCGACCAAGAAGTCGGTGTAGTCCGAGGCTTCGATCGACCGGGCCTCGTCCACCAGGCCGCGCCCCAGCTTGTGCAGGTTGTAGAGGCGCACCCGCGCCTCGTCGGTGATGGTCGGGCCAATCTCGACCTCGAGGGCGGCGGTCGCGCGCCGCAGGTTACGGCGCAGCCACCGGCTCTGCCCGAGCTCGCGCACCGGGATGCGAATCGGCTCGCAGGCCTTGCACTCGGGGCACTCGGGCCGGTAGAGCACCAGCCCCTGGCGGCGATCCCCGGCGTGCAAGCGCTGATCGAGCTCGACGCGGCTCAGCTCGCGGATCGGCAGGCGCAGCGGCAGTCGCGAGGTGCGCCCGGGCAGGTAGGGACAGCGGCTGGGCTTGTCGAGCACCAGGAGCTCCGGCGGCTCACCCGGGAGCAGCGGGATGCTCACGCGATCTTCGCCCGGCGCGAAAGGCGTGGCGCCTGCTCACGGGCGACGCGCACGACGCGCTCGGCATCGAGGGTGGTGAGCTCGCCAGCGGCGACCACGGGCCGCCCGCCGACGAACACGTGCTCGACGTCCCGCGCCTGGGTTGCGTAGACCAGCGTGCTCACCGCGTCCGGGGCCGGCGCCGCGTGGGGCGCGGTGGTGCCCACCACCACCAGATCGGCGCGCTTGCCGACCTCCAGCGAGCCGATTTCGTGGCCCAGGCCCAGGACCCGGGCGCCATCGATGGTCGCCAGGCGGAGCACCTCGCGAGCCGGCAGCACGCCCGGACCAACCGTCCCGCTCGAGAGCAGCGCGGCATGTCGCATCTCGAGCCACGGGTCGAGGTTGTTGTTGCAGGGGGCACCGTCGGCGCCGAGCCCGACGGTCACGCCTGCGGCGCGCATGCGCGCGACCTGGGCGATGCCGCTGCCAAGCTTGAGGTTGGCAGAGGGGCAGTGCACGACGCGAGTCTCGTCCGCCGCCAGCCGCTTCATCTGCGCTGCCGTCAGCTGCACACCGTGGGCGATCGAGGCCCGCGGGCCATACAGGCCCCAGCGCCGCAAGAGGACCACGTCATCGGCGCCCAGCGCGCTCCGGACCGCGCTGCGCTCGCCGGGATGCTCGGCGGCGTGCGTGTGCATGATGGCGTTCGACGCCCTCGCCCGCTCGCAGGCGCCGCGAATCAACCGCTCGGAGCAAGACAGGATGAAGCGAGGGATCCACGCGTAGTGGACACGACCGGAGGCGTGGCCCGCCCAGCGCCGCTCGAGCCCCTCGGCGTCGGCCAGCGCGCGAGCCGTGCTCTCTTTCAGGCGCCGCGGCACCCCCGCCCCGGCGTCCATCAACGTCTTTCCGCCGACGGCTCGGATGCCCGAACGAACGCAGGCGTCGAACACCACGTCGTGATGGTGCACCGTGCCCAGGTCGAGCACGGCCGTGGTCCCGGCCAGCAGCATCTCGCTCAGGCCGAGCTCGGCGCTGACGCGGATGCTGGCCTCGTCGTGCGCGGCCTCGAGCGGCCAGATGCGCCGCCTGAGCCAGTCGAGCAGCGGCAGGTCGTCGGCCATGCCGCGCATCAACACCTGACACAAGTGCACGTGGGCCATGACCAGGCCCGGCAGCACGATGCGGTCGCGGCCGTCGATCACCCGGGCCTTCTCGCCGGCCTTCGCCCGCCCGAGGGCCGCGATCCGCCCGTCGCGGATCAGCAGGTCGCCGCGGAGCACGCGGTCGGCGGCGTCGCAGGTGACCAGGGTCGCGCCGCGGATGAGCGTGTCTGCCATGATCACCGTTCGAGGACGAACGCCTCCGGCAAGAGCGCGGCCAGGGTGGTCTGTTTGCGCGCCGTGGGGGTGGTCGAAACGATCACTGCACCGGCGCCGAACTCCTGGATCACCTGGCGGCAGATGCCGCACGGCATCGCCGGCGTCTCGGCCTCGGTGTGCACCGCCACCGCCACGATTTCGCGCTCACCAGCCGCGATCGCTGCGCCGATCGCGTTGCGTTCGGCGCAGATCGTCGCGCCGAAGCTGGCGTTCTCGACGTTGCAGCCCACGTACGCAAGGCCGCTGGCCGCCCGCACCGCGGCCCCCACGTGAAACCGCGAATAGGGCGCGTGAGCCCGGGGCATCACGCCCCGCGCCAAGGCCTCGAGCTCGGGCAGGTCGAGGTCGGTCATGACACCAGCCGCGCGACCGCTTCGACCCACTTGCCGAGGAGCGCCGTGAAGGTGGCGCGGGTCATCCGTGCCGTCGCTTCCACCTCCGAGTGGTCGAGCGGGGTGGGCGACAGGCCCGCCCCGAGGTTGGTGATGCAACTCATGGCACCCACGCGTACACCACGATGCCGCAGCACCAACACCTCGGGCACCGTGCTCATGCCGACGGCGTCCGCGCCCAAGGTGCGCAGCATGCGGATCTCTGCGGGCGTCTCGTAGCTCGGGCCGAGCAGGCCCGCGTACACGCCCTGTCGCAACTTCACACCCAGCGCGCCCGCTGCGTCGTGCGCGAGAGCGCAGATCTGCTCGTCGTAGGCCCGGGTCATGTCGGGGAACCGCGGGCCGGCGGTGTCGTCGTTCGGTCCGGTCAGCGGGTTGCGCCCCATCAGGTTCAAGTGATCGACGACCAGCATCAGGTCTCCGGGGACGAGCCCGGCCTGGATGCCTCCGGCGGCGTTGGTGAGCAGCACCGCGCGACAGCCGAGCTCGGCCAAGAGCCGCACGCCGAAGGTGACCCGGTCGAGCTCATGCCCCTCGTAGAGGTGTACCCGCCCCTGCAGGCACGCCACCGTCGCGTCGCCCACCTGCCCCAGGCACAGGTTTCCGGCGTGCCCCACCACCGAGGACCGAGGCATGTGCGGGATGTCCGAGTAGGGCAGCTTCAGCAGCCCCGAGAGCGAGTCCCCGAAGGCCCCGAGCCCGGACCCGAGCACCACGCCCACTTGGGGGGCCCGCGCCGCCAAGCCTCGAACCCGCGCCGCAGCTTCGACGAGGTCTGTTGCCATCGCGCCCGAAGACTCCCAAAAAGAGCGTGAGCGCACAAAGCGGATTCTCGCCGGACACCCGGACGGTGCGTGCTATGGTCCGCGCCCCTCGCCGCCTGCCGGCGGCCAAAGCCCGCGGCCCCTGGGCCGCCCCACTGTTGCCATGGCTAGCAAATTCCAGCAGTTTCTCACGGACAACAAGCTCGACTCGCGCCGCCTCCTGAACACCTCGAAGATCATCGAGGGGCTGCAGCGCGAGGATCGGTCGGCCCGCCTCGCCAAGCGGCGGGGAGCCAAGGCCGAGACGAAGCCCGCCGAGGGCGCAGAAAAGCCCCCGAAGCGCCGCTCGGGTCGCCCGGTGACCCCGCGCCTGCTCAGCCAGGCCCTCGAGGGCAAGCCGGTCAGCGGCCCCGCCAAGACCCGGCTGCTCCGCGCTGTGAACCGGCTGCTCGAGCAAAAGAAGAAAGATCCCGCGGACCTGCGCAAGCTGTTCTGACCGGCCGGGGGGCGGGTGAGCCGGACATGAAGGTCCCCGGCATGCGGCGCATCCAATCTCGTCGATGCCTGCAGCAGCTTTGCCCTTGGCCCAGTCCTGGCCGGGCGTGGTCGTGCCGCCGGCGCTCCTCGCCCCGATGGCGACCGAGCGCCCGGTGCAGCACATACCCCGGGTGACCGCGCGGACCATGGAGCCGGACGAGTCCGAACGCCTGGTCGAGCGCTGCCGCGAGGGTGACCGCACCGCCTTTCGCGAGCTGTTCGTGCGGCACCGCACCGACGTCGCCCGCTTGGTCCAGCGTATGACGGGGCCCGGGGCCGACGTCGACGATCTGGTGCAAGAGGTGTTCTTCCAGGTCCACCGCAGCGTGAAGGACTTCCGCGGGCAGGCTCGGTTCTCGACCTGGCTGTACCGGGTGACGGTGAACGTGGTGCTGATGCAGCGCCGCTCCGCGAAGAGCCGGCCGGTCCTGGTCGAGACGCCCGAAGGCCTCACCGCGGTCTCGTCGGGCCTGGCGCCGGACGAGGACGCCGCTCGGCACGCGCGGGTTCGAGCGTTCGGCCGGCTGCTCGAGCAGATCTCGGAGAAGAAACGCACCGTGTTCGTGCTGCACGAGCTCCAGGGCTTGTCCGCCGCCGAGATCTCGGAGATCGTGGATGCTCCGGTGCTGACCGTGCGCACTCGCTTGTTCTATGCCCGCAAAGAGCTGGCAGAGCTCTTGAGGTCCGAACCCAGCCTGGCGGCCTTGGCCAGAGAGCTGTGCACCCCCCAGGAGGCCGAATGACCGAGCAGAGCAGTGAAGACCGGGCTCTCGAGCAGGTCACGGCAGAGCTGCGCGACCAAGCGCCACCGGACCTCGACTGGGACCGGATGGAGCGCCAGCTCATGACGCGCGTGAGCGCGGACGAGCGCGCCACGCGGCGGAGCGGCGGGGGTCGCCTCGCGATGATCTTGGCCGCAGCGGCTGCGGTGCTTTTGCTGGTCGGGGTCGGCCTGGTGCGCAGCGATCGCACGCCCCGCGCGCAAGCGCCGTCGGACGTGGCCACCGCGGCTCGCGTGTTCGGGCCGGGCCAGACCCAGGTCGACGGCAACCAGCTCACCGGCGGTGATCGAATCGTCGCCGAGGCGCGCCCCCTGGTGGTGAACCACCCGGGCCGCGCACGCTACACGCTCGATCCTTCGAGTCAGGCCACCGTCGAGGCGACGGGCGACGTGATTCGGCTGCGGCTCACCCAGGGCGCGGTCTCGGCCGAGGTGGTGCCGAGCCCGAAGCCCGAGACGTTCGTGATCGAGGTCGACGAGGCGCGGGTGGCCGTGCACGGCACCGCGTTCCGCGTGGTGCGCACCGAGCGCGGCGTGGACGTGTCGGTGAGCGAGGGCGTCGTCGCGGTGGGCGGCATCGGGCAGAAGCCCGGCTTCTTCCTGCATGCCCGCGACGCGGGGCAGTTCGCCAAGAACGGCCTGACCGGCGAGGTCCAGCGCGGCTCCGAGGCCCCGGTCGGGCCGACGGCCGCCGAACCGAAGCCGGCGATGAGCGGCTCGGGCAAGGCTCCGGTGCCCGCAGCGCCACCCGAGAGCGGTGTGGCCAAGGCGCTCGAACAGGTCGCGGGCAGCGTCTCGCGGTGCTTCACGGCGGGCGGCACGCCCGGCGAAGTGCGAGTGCAGATGCGCACCCAGCTCGGCGTCACGTTCGGCGCGGACGGCAAGGTGCAAGCGATGACGTTCGAGCCGCCGCTCTCGCCTTCGGTCTTGGCCTGCGTGCAGGCCGACACGGCCAAGGTGCGGTTCCCCGAGAGCGCTCGCGGCGGTAGCGCCCAGCGTTCGATTCTGGTCGCCAGCGAGTGACGCTCACTCGCGCCGGAGCACGATGGCACGCTCGTCGGAGAGCATCCAACGGATGCTGTGCTCCGAGTCGAGCTTGAGCCGCAGCTTGTCCTTCGCGCCGTCCTTCCGCGTCACCGCCAGCTCGACCGTGTTCTCGCGGACGCTCGCGACCTTGTACGCGCCGGTGCGCGGGTCCTCCGCGGGGACGGCCACGGTCAGGTTCGAGGCCGAGAACTCGAGGCTCGCGCCTCGCGCCCACCCGGTGGCGACCGCCACGTGACGGTCGTCGAAGTTCTCGACGCTGTCGCCGACCCAGCGACCCTCGAGCTTGCTCTGAACCGGGTGGCCACAGCCCGTGGCCCCGGCGAACGCCCCCACCCCCACCAAAAAGCCCAGAAGGGCACGACCCGACGGCAGTGGCATGGTCCAAATCGTACCCACAAGACCTACATCTGCCTACATTTTGGCAATTGGGCTTGGGTGGCGGCCCAGACGACCGAATAATCCCGGCCCATGGCGCCCGAGCCGCTGATGAGCCTGGCCCAGGTTCGAAACCTGGCCGAGGGCACGTGGGACGAGGTCACCCGGTGGTTTTCGGCCAAGCCGGGGATCTTCACCCTGGCCCACCCCGAGCAACAGCTGCTCTTCGAGTACGCCGACCGAATGCGGCGAGCGATTCGTCACGTGGTCGGCGACCACGCTTGGGATCGGATGTATTTCGACGCGACCACGGTCACCTTCGAGCGCGCACCGCTGCCGCTCGACGAGCGCCGCGCTCCCATCTACGTCGACACGCGCAAGCTGTTCGGCATCCCGAATCCCGCTCCGCGGGACGACACCGCCCCCGACGTGGCGGTGGTGATTCAGGTTCTCCGAACTCTGCCCGAGCGCGTCGACCTCGACGATGACGGACGGCCGCTTCGACCGGCCCACGTGCCCCCCGCGGTGCACCTGCAGGGCTGGCTGCTCGAGCAGCACGTCCAGCACCTGGAGTACCTCGCGCGCAACGCCTGCGACGGCTTCCTGTTCGTGGTCTACTGCAATGAAGCACGGCGTCGTTCGGCCGTGGACCTGCGTGAAGTCGCGTCTTGGGCTTCGTGGCACAAACCGAGCGAGACGCTGTGGTGGGCGACGCGGCACTTCCGCGCCAAGACCTTGCCTTGAGTCACTTGCAGCAGCGCACGCCCAAGCTGTAGTCGTAGTACGCGCGCGGGTGGGCGGTCACGCTGGCCTCGCAGCCCTCGCGGGTGCTGCGCGAGAAGAAGCCGCCGGAAAATCTCCCCTTGGCGTCGTCGACCCACTCGTCCAGGTTGCCGACCATGTCGAAGATGGCGTCGCTGCCCCACTCGCTCTTGCAGTCCGGGGTCTCGCCCGTCTTGCGCAGCAGCGGTTTCCCGTTGGATTTCACCTTCAACAGGCGCGGGTCCAGGTGGTTGATGCTCGGGTTTCCGTGCAGCACCAGCGCGGGGTGCGACTCGCGAAACACGTTGCAGCGACCTTGCTCGTACTTGTCGCCGTAGGGGTACTTGCGGTTCTTCTCGCCGCGACAGGCCGTGACCCACTCTTCTTGAGTGCACAGGCGCTTGCCCGCGTTCTGGCAGGCCTTGGCCGCGGCATCGCCGCTCACGTACCCGTTCGGGACCACGCCGGGCTTGACCTGGGCGCGCGGCTCGAACTCCTCTTTCAGCTGGAACGAAGGCGGAACCGGCACCGCCATCTCGCGCGACTCCGCGGTGTCGGACTCGAGACGCGCCTTCTGCCACCTGCCGTACTCGCGCTGCGACTGCATCCGAGCCGGGTGGTAGAAGGGCGAGAGCTCGCGCCCCTGATCGCGATCGACCAGGGTGGCTTCGTACCGGTCCACGCAGAACCGCCCTTGGACGTCCACCATCTCTTCCCCGCAGCGCTTCGAAGAAAACCCCCACGGGCCGGGCAAGAGACCCTGGCCCGGGGCGCGCGGCGGCCCGACGTCGCCGCCGTCTGGCAAATAGAGCAGCGCCGGAGGCGGCTCGGCGGGCTGCGCCGACGCGACCTGCACCACGCCGGCATCCTGGCCTGGCGCCGCGGAGTTGCTTCGCCCGCACGCGGCGCCGAGCGCCACCAGCAGAGTCAGGAGCGGGCGGCGGGGCGCGGCCGGCATGCGGCCCCGCTCACTTCCCGCGGTAGACGATCAGACCGTGACTGAGGTCGTAAGGCGAGACGGCGACACGCACCCGATCGCCCGGCAGAACGCGGATGTGATGCCGGCGCATGCGGCCCGAGAGCTGCGCTCGCACGATGGCGCCGCCCTGATCCACCTTGATGGTGTACTGGCCACCGCCGAGGGCGTCCTGAATGACGCCCTCCATCTCCAAAAGATCGCCTTTACTCATGTTGGTCGAGACGTGAAAAATGGTGAGAAAGCGCGGCGAACCTGACACAAGGGCTCAGCCGATGCAAGCACCGTTCCGGCATCGGGACAAAAGCCCGCGACGAGGCCCCGCGTGCGTCACCCGCCTGGGGCCTTTGTCAGGTTTTGGGCTAATTTCTCGGCCGTGTTTGCCGCGACCCTGTTCGACTACAACGGCGTGCTCGTCGACGACGAGACCGTTCACCTCGCGGCATTTCGCGCCACGCTCGCGCCGCGCGGCATCGCGGTGGACGAGCGCACCTACTGGGAGCGCTACATCGGGTTCGACGACGTCGGCGCGTTCACCGCGATGCTCGCCGACGCGGGTCGCGAAGCGCCGTCAGCGCTGATCGCCGAGCTGGTGGAGGCCAAGCGTCCACTCTACATGGAGCGCGCACGCGCCGGGCTGAAGCTGTTCGCAGGTGCGGCAGAGCGCGTGCGCGCGTGCGCGGCTCAGGGACCGGTGGGCGTGGTGAGCGGCGCGCTCCGGGACGAGATCGAGCTCGGGCTGGGGTTGCTCGGTGTGCGCGACGTGGTGAGCTTCATCGTGTCGGCCGAGGACACCACGCGCTGCAAGCCCGACCCCGAAGGCTACGAGAAGGGTCTGGCGCTCTTGCCCCAGCTCGAGCGCGCGAGCGTGCTGGTGATCGAGGACTCGGTGGCCGGAGTCCGCGCGGCCAAGGCCGCCGGGCTGACTTGCGTGGCCGTGACCCACAGCTATCCCGCGCCGGTCTTGCTCGAGGCTGGCGCCGACTGGGTCGGCGAGACCCTCTCGGAGGTCACCGACGACGCCCTCTCTGCCCTGGCCACGAGGCGCCTCGGTGCGTGAGCTGGCCTTGGCCCTGACGCTGGTCGCAGGCGCGGCCAGCGCGGCACCTCTCGAGCGCGGGAAGGTGCCGCCGCGCGCGACCGGCTGGCAAGAGAGCGGCCTCGGCGCGGTGCGCGGCGTGACCATCGGCCCGATCGAGAGCGCCCTGCACCCCGACAAGGGCTACGGCAGCGCCGCCTGCGCCGAGTCGCTGTCCGAGGCGCGCCGCATGGGCGCGACGTGGGTGAGCCTGACCCCGTTCGGGCGCGTCTGGGACCTCGCGCCGACCGGCGTGTCGCCGACCTTCGAGCTGGACCACGCCGAGAACCGCGTCGCCGTCCGACGAGCCATCGAGCAAGCCCACGCCCAGGGCCTGAAGGTGCTCTTGGTTCCCCACCTGTGGGTCGAGACCGGCGGCTGGCGCGCGCTGATCGATCCCGGCGACGACGCGCGGTGGGCGCTCTGGGCGGCCAGCTACCGCGAGTTCTTGCTGGGCTGGGCGAGGCTCGCCGCGGACACCGGGGTCGAGATGCTCTCGGTGGGTGTCGAGCTGCGCAGCTGGGTGACCACGTCCCGGGCGCCGAGCTTCACCGCCATCGTGCGCGACGTGCGCGGGGTGTACCCCGGCCTCTTGACCTATGCCGCGAACTGGGACGACGCCGACCGCACGGTCATTCTCGGGGAGCTCGACGTCATCGGCATCAACGCCTTCTTCCCGCTGGCGCAGAGAGAGGGCGCTCCGCGCGCCGAGCTGATGCAGGGCGGACGCGACGTGGCCAATCGGCTGGCGGCCCTCGCCAAGAGCTGGGACAAGCCGGTGATGTTCACCGAGTTCGGCTACACCACGCGACCGAACCCGGCGATCAAGCCCTGGGAGTGGCCCGACGGCATGAGCAACGTGGTCGTGGACGAGCTGGCGCAGGCCGAGGCGTACTACGCGCTGCTCTCGGCGTTCGTCGACGAGCCCACCTTCGCGGGCTTCTTCGTCTGGCGCCTGTACGCCGACCCGCACGACATGTCGCAAGAGGCCGAGTGGGGCTTCTCGCCCCGCGGCAAGGTCGCGGAGCTGGTGCTCCGCGACGCTTTTGCCGCTCACTGGGGTGGGGACGGCCCGCGGGCCCTCGCCACGTCGACGGTTCGACCGTCCGCCGAGCACATCGGCCGATACTGACCGGCTCAGGGCGCCGAGGTGAACTTCGCGGTGCGCCGCTGGGTCGCCTTGATGGTGCTCTCGTTGTCCAGGGCGCTGTCCACCGTGCCCTTGCGAGTGCGCCACATGGTGATCTCGAGGTCGCAGCTCTCGGGGTTCGAGCCGCCGGTGGACTCGAGCTTGCCCTTTTCGATCACGAAGCTGCCCGAGTCGCCCGGGATGTCGAACTCTTCGTCGAAGATGCAGCTGCCCTTGACCTTCATCGTCATGTCGTCGCCCGCGGTGGCGGCGTCCCAGGTCACGGTCACGTCGTCGGTGGCTCGCGACGGACTGTTGGTCGGCAGCGCGCCGATGGCGAAGGGGGGCGGCAGCTTCACGACGTTGCCGAGGGCGTCGTCGTCTTCGTCGCGCTCGAGCATGACCTTGAACTCGGTGTCGGCGGCGTTGGTGCCGTAGCTCGCCTGGTACACGCCCTCGGACTGGGCCTGCATGTCTTTCTTGTCACCACCGACGTCGGCCACCATCTTGTCGCCGTTTTCGAGGATGACGTAGGTGTTGCTCTCGTCACCGCCAACCCGAAGGATGGCCTCGACCTCCGACGAGCTACCGCCGGCCGTGACCGTGATGGTCGCCGCGATGCCCTTGGTGCGGATGTTCGAGGACGAAGTGGTTTCTTTCTTTGCGCAACCCGTGGCCACGGTCAGCGCCACGACAGCAATGAGCCCGATTTTCATCAAAAGAGCCTCCCAGTGCCGGAGCCTACCAGCAACATCCAGACCACCCGCGATTTCCGCGTGATGCCGCGGCCTCGCGCGCCGGAGGTAGGGCAGCCCGATCGCGGGTGTGTGGCCGGACTGCAACAGCGGGAAACGCGGGGGAGAAATGCCGTCGCTGCCCCGTATCACACGGGTTCTGGGTCAGAGAGTGAACAGCAACCGAGAAGGGCAGCCGCGCACTATCGGGGAGTGAGCGCGGTGCTGGCGTCGACGCCTTCGGGAGTCTGCGCCGTGCGGACGACCTCGATCTGGTAGCGCCATGCCGGCGCCGCGACTTCGCGGAAGTCGCCCGCGAGGATCTGGATCCCCGAACCGAACGTGCAGCCTGTGTTTGGCAGGTAGCTCAAGATCTCGGCGGGCAGGACCATGGCTCCGTTCTCGGCGGGCGCCGCGGACTCCACGACGGCGGCGTGTCCGGCCTCGAAGTTCGAGCAGGCCAGGGTCGCCCGCACCGTCCCGATCGTGGCCGGCTCCCACTCGATACGCAGGTCGCGGCTCGTGTCCAGGGTGATCCCGACGGCGTCGGGAGCGCCATTGAAGCTGGGCTCGAAACGCGGGTGCTGCAGCACGACCAGCGGGGGACCCACGAGCGTTTCGTCGATCGGAGGCCCGAGCGAGAACTCCGCGGCGATTGAGATGCTCTCCCCGGCGCTCCACGAGAGCGAGGGGTCGAGGATGTGCCCGCCCCCGTCGTTGAATGTCTCGACGTCGAGGCTGGCTGACGCCCAGTCGATGTGGACCAACCCGTTGTTGTCGACTTTGGGAGTGCTCCCGGCGGGCCAGGTACACGTCGTGACCGTGTGCGCGTCGAGCGACAATCGGAGGCACGACTGGATCGGAGCTTCGACCAGCCGGACCTCGAGCGTCAAGCCGCGACCATCCTTCCGGAGGCGCACGAGTCCATCCGGTGGAGCGTACGCTTCGCCGTCGACGTGGCGGAACTCCCGGGGTGCGGTCTCGCTGGTGCTGCCGCAGGCTACGCTGAAGGCGGCTGCGAGAGAGATCGCGACTGGAGGGAGCAACGGTGCGTCGAAGCGCATGGGATTCTCGGCTGGTGCCCTCAATCCGGCGGGATGTCAGACCCGAGCAAGCTCAAGGGGATGCGAACGATGGCGTTCACCTCGTCGGGGAACTGGACCTGGGCGAAGACGTCGTTGCAGCTCGTACCGAGGGCGTTCATGAACTTCACCCCCGTCGAGATCGGCGGAGACTTCACGATCCAGGACACGCCATCAGACAGTCGCACCACGAGCAGGTCCACGGTGTTTGTCGTCCCGTCGTAGACGGCTCGGCTCGCGTAGCCGCACCCCACGCCGAACGGCGTGACGCCGAGCTGGCCTGGGTCGGAGCGCAGGCGCTTCTCGGTGGCCTTGCGGACTGCCGGGTCGGTGGTGAACGCCGCGGTCATGATCGAGACCGTCGGGTACTCCGACGCGCTCGGCGCCTTGCCCGTGCCGTGGCTCCAGACCATGTCGACGCCGTCGGTATTGAAGTTCCCAGCCCCCTGGGTGTAGTCGCCGAGCCAGCGAATCAGATTCTGCGGCCCCCCGGCCTCCGTCCAGGCCATGACGCCGCGCCTGGTGAGGCCGCCGACCTCCCAGAACACCGCGCCGCCGATCGCTCGCGCGCCGTACGGCGGTTCGCCCTCCGGGTCCAGCGCGGGCTTCTGGATCTGGACCACTTGATCGGAGCCCCAGTGGCGGCCGGTGAGCCCTGCGCGCCAGCGAATCAGCCACTGCGACGAAACGCGCCAGGTCGCGCGGAGATCCTCGCTCGGGTAGGTGAGTGCGGTGTCGGGAATGGGCTCGCCGATCTTCCCGGCGACGACGCCTTCGATCTGCCCGGGCGCGGGGGTGGCTGTCGGCACGACGCCGAAGGCGAATCGCCCTTCGTTCACAGAACGCTCGGCTAGGGTGCACGCCGAGGAGCTCTCGAAGAAAGCGTTGAGGATCGGACCATCGAGATCGGCGACGAGTCGGAGCCGACGTTTGTTGCTCTTGTCATCGTCGAGGTAGGTTCTCGCGAACTGAAGCACGGCCCGGACGCCCGCCTTGTCGAACCAGAAGACAGGGTAGAACGCATGAGACAAGGTCGTCGTCTTGGTCCACGGCGTCTTCATGCGCTTGCAGCCGGCGACCAGCGGCCCCGGCGAGGGGCAAGGCTCCCACTCGACCGGGTCCGGCATCTTCCCCTTCTTGCCCGGGATCCACATCGAGCAGTCGCAATAGCCGGTGTAGAGCTCCCAGTCTGGCGGCGCGTCCGAGGGCGGCGAGCCCCCGGGGCAGCCACCGGCGGTGCCACCCGAGCCGGCGCCGGTTCCGCTGCTGCCACCGGTGCCGCCGGCTCCCGCGAGCCCGGTGCCGCCGGTGCCGCCGCCGTCGGCAACCCCGCCCGTGCCAGCGGCGGGGCCGGGGCGCTCGTCCGAACCGCAGCCGCGGGCAAGACAGAGAGCACCAACCAGGGCTCCCGCGCCGAGCCCCGCTCGCCTCACCAGCACTGCCCCACCTGCGACAGACCCGGAGCTGGCACAAGCGAGAGATCTTCCAGGCGATCGACGTCGAGCTTGCCGCTCGGCTTCTTGGTGATCAGCCAGTAGCCAGCGGCGTCCACCACGGGCGGCAGCGCAAGGGCGCGAGGGCGGATGCGGAAGCCGCTCGGCGCCAGCTTGTCGTCCGCGAGCTCGAGCCGCACAACCGCGTTCAGGTGGTGCTTCTTGCTCGAGGCGAAGAGCAGCATCGCCCCGTCGCGATCGGTGCGCAGGAAGTGCTGCTCGAACAGGCCCAGGCGTGGCCACTGACCGAGCACTCGGGACTGCCCGCTGTCGGGATCGACCGTGAGCACTCGCGCCGTCCGGAGCCCGAAGGCGCCCGCCACCTCGTCCATGATCCAGAGCTGGCCGTCGGTGGGGTTGAAGGTCGCCGCGATGGGCGTGCCGAGGGCGATCTGGCCCGGCGGGACGTCTTGCCACTGCCCGTCTGCCTCGAGCGGGCGGAAGGCGATGTCGCGGCCCGAGGCGCCGGAGCCGCCGATCAGGAACACCCGCGCGAGGGAGCGGCTGTACACCGGGATGAAGCTGCTGCGTCCCGGGCTCTGACTCTGCGCCGCGGCGGGCAGCTTCGCGGCGGCGAGGCTGGGCACGCCGTCGCCCGGATCAGTGACGAGATCTGCCTGGCCGAGCAGCTGCCCGCTGGCGGAGAAGACCTGCTCGACCAGCGACCCGTCTACGGGAGAGAGCCCGACGGACATGGGCGAGACGAGGCTCTTGCCGCCGTAGGCCGACGGCTCGGCCTGATCGACCCAGACCACTGCCGCGCCCAGCTTGGCCGCGAGGCTCGGTGAGAGGCTCGAGCGGAGCGGCGACAGGGCGCCCGAGCTCGAGACGACCCCGACCCTGCCATCACCGTTCTTGACGACGACACGCGACACGGGTGACGAGAGCTCGCTGACCGCCTCTAGCGTGCAGTACGGGCAGTCGTCCACCGGCTTGAAGGTCACCGCGGCACCGCACCAGTAGCACTCGCGATCGATGAAGAGCGGCTCGATGATTCCGGCCGCCTGATAGAAGGCGTACTTGGTGAACGGCGTGAGCGCTTCGTAGTGATTGCTCTGGCTGTCCGCGGGCTGGCTGGGGTTGTTCTTCAGCGCGTGCAGGCCGGTGTTCTGGGTGAGATCCGTGGTGCCCACGCCGGTGGCGGCGTGGATCCAGAACCGGCCCTTGAAGGCAAAGAACGCATCAGGGCTCGCGGTCGCTCCGACAACGTCCGGGATCCAGGGCGCTCCCCAGAGGGTCGCTCGCCAGCGCGAAAAGTCTCCCTTCTGATCGATGTCGCCGATTTTCCAGTCGTTCCAGCGCCAAACGCGATTGAAGGCGTTGCCGAACTGGTAGAGCGTCGCGCCATCCGCGGTTCCCAGCCCAAGGCCTTTGATCGTGACGCGGTGCCAGAGGGTGAGCGTGTCCTCCTGGTCGGCGCTTGGAGCCTTGCTGAGCCACGAGTCGTGAATGGCGGTGTCGACGAAGCACTCTGCCAGTTGCTCGGGGGCGTCCACGCAGTACCGGTAGTGCGTCTCGGGCACCGCCACTGGCACTTCCGTCAGGGTCGTCGCGGTCTTCAGATGTGACCCGATCGGCTCAACCCTGAGGTAGTCGAGCGACTGCTGCACCTTCACGTCGGTGTACGGAGCGCCCTTCTTTTCGCCCACGACGGTGGCCTTGCCAAAGACCGGCGTGAACCGAGGGCACGGCACCGGATCGCAGGCGTCGCCGAGCAGCTCGGCGCCGCGCGCGACCTCGGCCTCCAGGTTGCAGTTCTCTTGGCTCGCGTTCGCGACGGTCGGGCAGTTGTCGCCGGGGCCGTTGCACGCCACCGCGCACACGCCGTCTCCGTCGACATCGGGACCCACGGTGCAGGGACACAGGTCGCAGAGGTCGCCGACCCCGTCGCCATCCTTGTCGGCCTGGGAGGGATTGGCGAGCAGCGGGCAGTTGTCCTCGTGCTCGCGATGCCCGTCCCCGTCCGGGTCGAGAGCGTACCAGAAGTCGAGCCCGGCTACCGGGACGGTGTTCGTTTCGCACGGCCAGCCCCCTGCCTGGGAGCAGCCACCCTTTTCGTAGTCCGGCGAGCAAGCGGAGCCGGGGCAGTTCACACAGGTGTCGTAGTCCTTTCCCCGGACGTACGTGAAGAAGGTCGGACACTGGCCCGAAATGCTCGTGACCGGGTACTGGTAGGACGGCACCGTGTCGAACGAGCCGAAGGCGTTGCCAAACCAGCCGTACGCCAGCCGGGTGAGCGAAGCTGGCAGGTGATGCTTCCGGATCGCGCTGACGCAGCTCGGGTCGCCGAACCCTGCGCACGGCGAGGACGCAGGCGCCTTGTACGGGCTGCCCGCACCTGCTGTGTAGTTGAAGATGGGGCCAAGCTGCTTGTCCAGCGACGAGCTGACGCGTGACGGGATGAGCTCTTCGAGCTGTGATTCCGTGATCTCACGCGCCTTGCTCGGACAGTCGATGACAGTCGCGCACGCCGCCTGCACCACTGAGCTGCAAGCCGACACTCCGACGGAGAAGAGGATGTCTGCGTCCGGTGCCTGACCGAGGATGGGGAGGGGTTCCGCGTCGACGCTCGCGTGCAAGCTGCCACGGACCTTCATGCAGCCCTGCCGGTACTCCCGTGGATTGGGAGCGTTCTGCATCCACTCGAGGTCCCAGCGATGCATCAACGGGTCGCACCCCGGGGTCGTCTCTGGGACCAGCCCGAGCCAAAGGCGAATCTTCCTGAAGTCGAGCGTGAAATCGACTCGCTTGCAGCCGATATCGAGCCAGTCGATGCCAGCCTCTTTTTGCAGGCCCTCGTCCATCTCGTGCAGGATCTCGCCGCACGCGGCAAGCGTGCCCATTCCCGTGGTCGCGTCGCAGAAGTGCTCCGACACCGTCGAAGAAGCCACGGCCCTCAACGTGGCGGGGAGCCAGATGCCGACGCCCCCGTTGTGCCCGGCAACCTCGAGCTTGTCGGCGTGCAGGCTGAGCCGCAGCTCTGAGTTCGGTTGCGGAAGCAGACGAGTCAGCATGTAGAGATTGCTGGACTGATCCGGCGCTCCGGATGGGATGGTCTCCGTCAGGTCGATCCCCACGAACTCCGCCTGAGCCGTAGCGAACAATCCAGGCGTACCGGGAAGTGTGACGCGGCCCGAGTCGTAGGTCACGGTCGGTAGCCCCGGGAGAAGCAAGATGGAGTCCTCGTGCGCGACATTCAGCTGGTGAACCACACGCAGGCAGACCCGCCCCTTCCCAGCGGCGCACCCGGCCGGGACCGAGCCTTCCGCCGGGTTGAGCACCAATGCCAGGTGACCGCCGCGCCCGTCGAGATCGAGGATCTGGTCGAGACGGCTTCGCAGCGGGCCGATGCTTGCGTTGTCGATGCGAAGCTTGCTCTTGAAGCTGCCCGGGACAGTCCCGTCGATGACGTTCATGCCCGGAGTGACGACGCCGACGCCGTTGTGGGCGTCGGTGCGGGCGAGCTCGTCATGGGTGCAGCCGGCCACAGCGAGCGCCAAAGCTGCAACTGCCACCGTCGCTAGGCTGCGTGCTGCGTGCTGCGTGCTGCGTGCTGCGTGCTGCGTGCTGCGTGCTGCGTGCTGCGTGCTGCGTGCTGCGTGCTGCGTGCTGCGTGCTGCGTGCTGCGTGCTGCGTCCCCGTCATGTCAACTCCTCCTCAGCTCCGCACAGAATACCACGGAGTTGCGCGACGCGATCGCCGCGCGCGACGCACCCGCCCTCTGTACCAAAGCGGGACACGCTCCCGTGGGTTCACCTCGGCAGCGCACGACCCGCCGAACCCTCAACAACCATCAGTACGCGCTGGGCTCGGCGCGCAGGCCCGTCGGGATGGCGAGGGCGAGCCGCGGGATGGCGTCGTCGCCCCCCGACAGGTACGAGTAGCGCGCGAGGTTACCGACCACGCGGCTCACGTAGACGCGCGTCTCGTCGTAGGGGATGCGCGCGACGAACACGTCGAGCGGGAGCTTCTCGCCGGTCTCGAGCCAGCGACTCACGGCGCTCGGGCCCGCGTTGTACGCCGCTGCCGCCAGCGCCACGTTCCCGCCGAAGGTGCCGAGGACCTTCGACAGGTAGAAGCTGCCGAGCCGGATGTTGTACGCGGGGCTCGAGAGCAGCAGGGGCTCGAAGGTGAGCTCGAGCTCTTTGGCGGCGTTCTGCGCCGTGGGCGGGATCAACTGCAAGAGGCCGACGGCGTTGGCCGGTGACACCACGGCTGGAGCGAACGCGCTCTCTTGGCGCATCACCGCGTAGATCAGGTCGTTCGGCAGGCCCCACTTCTGTTCGGCGCTGCGCACCAGATCTTCGTAGGGGCGCGGGTAAACACAGTCCCAGAGCCAGCGCGTGTCCGTGGCGGGCGCGCGGTTCAGATCTTCGGGGCGCGCGGCGCGCTGGCCGACGCGATAGCGCCGGGCCGCGGGGCCGAGCGAGCCATACATGCGGCACAGCGCCTCGTCCCCGCGCGGAGCATGCTGCCTTCGGATCGCCTCTTCGTGCCCTTCGAGCTCGCGCTCGGCGTCCGCGTCGAACCCGAGCGAGTGCAGCAGGCGAGCCTTGGCGGGCAGCTCGACCGCCAGCTCGGAGCGGACGGGCCCGAGCTTGGGCGGCTCGATCGGCGCGGGCTTGGGGTGCCCCAGAGCCTCGAGCCGGGTTGCCGCAGCCAGCGCCGCGAACGAGAGCGGGCGCTCTTCGACCACCTGCCGGTAGAGCTTCACCGCCGCGGGCTTCTTGCCGGCACCCTCGAGGGCGACCGCGGTCAGCTCGCGGAGCGACGCGGCTTCGTGGTCCTTGGTCTCTGCTTCGGCCAGGGCCCCCAGCGCCTTGGCCGCCTTGTCGTGCTGCCCCGCGGCCAAGAGCGACACGGCCTGCTCGTAGCGCACCTGGCCGGTGAAGCGCCCCTCTTTGGTGTGACGCTTGACGTACGCGGAGTACGCGACGGCGGCTTCTTTCCAGCGACCGCCGACGAACAGGAGTCGAGCCGAGAGAAACCGCGCCTGCTCGGCGTACGAGCTGCTCTTGAAGCGCCGCGACACCTCGCCGTACACGGCGATGGCGCGATCGTCTTTGTGCGCCCGCGACAGCGCGCGCGCAGCGTGGAACAGATCGTGCGCCGCGTGCTCGCCGCCGTGCTTGGACGCTTCGGTCAGCACCTCGGCGGCTCGCTCGAATTGGCGCGCGTGGTACAGGGCCCAGCCGCGAGCGTGCAGCGCCTCGGCCTTGGTCACGCCGGGGCCGTCGGCTTTGTCGATGGCGGCGATCTCGCGCTCGACGAGCTCGACCTTGCCCGAGCGGGCCATGGCCAGGGCGCGCTGGTAGCGCTCGCGCTTGGTCAGGGCACGCTTCGGCGCGAGCTTCTCCAAGCGCGCGTCCACGTCGGCCGCGAAGTCCGCCGAGGGCGCGAAGGTCGCCAGCCAGCGAAGCTCGGTCGCGGCGACGTCCGTTGCGCCCTGCTTCTCGGCGACCTTCGCCCGGGCGTGGCGCGCCGCGATCTCGTGCGCCGAGGGGCCGTTCTTCTTCGGTTTGCCGGTGCTGGCCAGACCCACGGCCCGGTCCGCGGCCCTTCGGGCTTCATCGAGCTTGCCAGCGCGCTCCCACGCGAGGGCAGCTTTGGTGAAACCCGCCGCCGTGTTCTTGCCCTCGAAGTGCTTCGCTGCCGCGTCGAAGGGCCCAGCCTTGGCCTGGGCTTCGGCCCGCTCGTCCGCGATCTCGGGGGCGAGCACCGGCAGGTCTTTCTCGAGCCCCGCGAGCAAGCCGACGGCCGCGGCGTCGTCCCCGAGGGCCCGGGCCACGCGCGCGCGCGCGAACCGCACCTCGGGTCGGTCTCGCCTCGGTCCGAGGGCGTCGATCAGCTTCGCCGCCTGCTCCCACTGCTGGAGACGGATCGCCAAGGTCCACTCGCTGGGCTTCACCTCGGGAACGGCGGCGCTGGAGTCCGCCTCGGGGGCCGCGGCCTCGGCCAGACCCGGCGCCGACTCGGTGGGCGTGGGCGGGGGCCCCGAGCCGCGGGTGCACGCCGCCCCAAAGACGGCGAGGGTCGCGCTGAACCAGAGGCGCCGCATGACCCGGGTTTCCTAGCACGCCCGGGCAACCGAGCCGAAAAACCGCGGGGTCACCACCCGAGCCGGTACTCGGCGCGCAGGAGGGTGGTGAAGTACGGAGCGTCCCCCACCCCGCCCAGCGGGTCGCTCAAGAAGCCGTGATAGGCAATCTGCACGCCCAGACCGAAGGTGCGGGAGAGCGTGTAGTCGAGCCCGAGCGGGATCGAGACCCCGAGCTCTTGCTGCTTCAGGTGGCGGGGCCATGGCCCCCCAGAGAACGCGTGGTACCCGCCCAGGATTCCGGCGTACGGCACCCACTCGAGCACGTCGAGCTTGTAGACCACCCCCGCCGACGCCGAGTAGAGGCGGGTCGGCCGCTCGGGCAGAAACTCGTGCTGCGACCCGCCGAGCTCGAGCCGGAAGTCGAACATGTCCGAGACGTCGTAGGCCACGTGGACGCCGAGCATCGGCGCCATCGGGTAGCCGCCGTTCACGAACTCGCCGGCGCCCACACCACCGCCGAAATGCCACTGCTCTTCGTAGGCGTGCGCTCGGCCCGCGCAAAGGAGCGCGACGGCGGCGCCACACAGCGCGAGCACTCGACCCATGACCGGACTCATACTCGATCTGCCCTCGACATTCACAGCATGTTCACCGGGTCGATGTCGATCGCCACGCGCACCGCGCGGTCCACGCTGGCGCGGGCGATGGCCAGGAGCACCGGCCTCATCCGCGCGCGGTCGTCACTGCGCACCATGAAACGAAAGCGATAGCGGTTGCGCAGCCGCGGCAGCGGCGCCGGCGCCGGCCCGAGCACGTCGACCCGCTCGGGCGCGTGCTTGCGCGCGAGGTTTGCGAGCTTCGCGGCCACCTCGCGGGCACGAGCCTCTTGCACGGCATCGACCCGCACCAGCGCGATGCGGCGATACGGCGGATAGCCGAGCTCGCGACGATCTTCGAGCTCGCGCTCCACGAACTTCGCCACGTCGTGATGTGCGGCCAGAGCCACCGCCGGATGCTCGGGCTGCCAGGTCTGGATCAGCACCTTGCCGAGTGCGTCTCCGCGGCCGGCACGCCCGGCGACCTGAACCAGCAAGTGGAAGGTGCGCTCGGCCGCGCGGAAGTCGGGCATCGAGAGCGCCGCGTCGGCGTTGAGCACCCCGACCAAGGTCACGTCGGGCAGGTCGTGACCCTTGGTCACCATCTGCGTGCCGACCAGGACGTCGATCTCGCGCCGGCGCATTCGATCGAGGACCTTCTCGCTCTTCGCTCCGGCCGCCACGTCACGGTCCAGCCGGGCGATGCGCGCGGCCGGGAAGGCCTCGGTCAAGGCTTGCTCGATGCGCTCGGTGCCCGCCCCCTCTTCACTCAGGCGCCCGCTGCCGCAGGCCGGGCACTGGTCGACCAGCGGCGTCGAGTGATCGCAATAGTGGCACGCGAGCCGAGGCCGACCGCTGCGATGGAGAGTGAGCGCCACGGCGCAGCTGGGGCACTCGATGACCTTGCCGCACGCCTCGCAGAGCAGCGAGGGCGCGAACCCCCGGCGATTGAGGAACAAGATGGCTTGCCCCTTCTGCTCCAAGGTCTGCTCGAGCGCCCGGTGAAGGGGCAGGCTGAGCAGCCTGTGGCCAGAGGGCCCGGCACCCACTCGTTTGAGGTCGATCAGCTCGACACGCGGCAAGACGGCGCTGGCCCGCGCGCGCTCGGGCAAGACCAGCCGCTCGAGGCGCTGCTCGCGCACCGCGAGCTCGCTGCCCAGCGAGGGCGTGGCCGAACCGAGCACGGTCACCGCGCCGGCACGATGCGCGCGCAAGAGCGCCATGTCGCGTGCGTTGTAGCGCACGCCTTCTTCTTGCTTGAACGACCCGTCGTGCTCCTCGTCGACGCAGATCAACGCCAGCTTCTCGACCGGCGCGAAGAGCGCCGAGCGCGCACCGACGGCGACCCGCACCTCGCCCGACCGCAGCGACTTCCACATCGCGTGCCGGTCGGCGTCCCCGAGGCCGCTGTGCATGACCGCGATGCGCTCGCCCAGCCGCGCGCGGAAGCGGCCCACGAGCTGGGGCGTGAGCGCGATCTCGGGCACCAGCACGATGGCCGAACCGCCGAGCGCGAGCGCCCGCTCGACGACCCGCAAGTACACCTCGGTCTTGCCCGACCCGGTGACCCCGTGCAGCAAGTATCCTCCGCGCTCGCGGGCTTCGAGCCGAGCGATGATCGCGTGGACGGCCCCGGCTTGGGGCGGCGTGAGCTCCGGCGGCGTGTCGCGCGGCGCCGGCACCGCGAAGAACGGGTCGCGGGCCTTGGCCTGCTCTTCGATCGCCACGAGCCCGGCCTCGGCCAGCCGCTTCGCCGCCGCCCGCGCGTTGCCGAAGCGCGCGGCGAGCACGGCCACCTCGGTGGGCCCGCTCGCGAGCAGGTGCTCGTGAATTGCGCGGGCCTGCCCGCGGATCTCGGGCGGCAGCGGCAGCGCCAGCGCGCGCGCGACCCGCACCATTCGGCCCACCGCGGCGAGCTCGGCCTGCCCCGCCAGAGCCCGCGCCGAGCTGCGCTCGATGGCAGGCAGCGCCAGGCGCATCACGTCGCCGATGGGCGCCAGGTAGTAGCGCGCGAGCTCGAGCAAGAAGTCCAGGAGCTCGACGGGGAGCACCGGCTCGGGGTCGACCAGCGCGACCACGGGCTTGAGCTTGTCGAGCGGGACGTCGGGCTCGCGCTCGCCCACGTCGAGCACCACGCCGACCACGCGCCGGCGACCGAACTCGCAGAGCACTCGCGCACCGCGCTGAAGCTCGAGCCCGGCCGGCACCGAATAGGTGAAGGCCTGCCCGAGCGGCACCGGCACCGAGACACGCGCGAGGAGCACGGGGGGGATCTAGCGCATCACCACGGCGATCACGATCACCGCGAGCACCACGCCGATCATCATCCACAAAACGAAGCTCGGCCCGCGCTTTTCTTGCTCCACGTCGTCGCGGGGTCGGGTCGAGTGCACCACCCCGACCAGCGACGGCGGAGACTCGACGCGCGGCGGCTCCGAGCTCTCGCCTGCTGCCGTGCGCACCACGACCTCGTGGGGCGGCGCGGGCGCGGCCAGCCCCGCCAGCGAGTCGAGCTCCGTGCCTCCGCTCGCTTCCTCGTGGCGCTTGGCCGCCCGCTCGCGACTGCGTCGTCGCTCGATGATCTCGGCGCCGAAGCTCTGCATCAGCCACTCGCCGACCCGAAGGGGGCTCGCCAGCATGCCCGACCTTCCGGCCCAGTCCTCGAGCTCGCGGGAAAACTCCCGGGCGCTGGGCCAGCGCTCGTCGGGGTTCCGGGCCAGCGCGCGCTTCGCGATGGCGAAGAGCTCGCCCTCGCTCGGCAGGTCGCGCGCCGGCAGCTCGGGGATCTCGGCGCGGCGGGCCTGCTCGAGCGACGGGGGACGCCCGCCTTCGCCGCGATAGAGCCGACGGCCGGCGAGCAGCTCCCAGAGGATCACACCGGCGGCAAACACGTCCGAGCGCGCGTCGACCTGGCCGCCCGCCGCGGCCTCGGGGCTCATGTAGCCGGCCTTGCCCTGGATGGCTTCGGTCGGGAGCTCGGCCCCCACGCCCATCGCGCGGGCGATGCCGAAGTCGCAGAGCTTGACCTCACCGTCGAAGCTGACGAGCACGTTCGAGGGCGACACGTCGCGATGCACCACCCCCAAGGGGCGCCCCTCTGCGTCCTTCTTGCGATGGGCATAGTCGAGCGCGCGCAGCGTCTCGATCACGATCAGGATCGAGAACTCGACCGGCAGCGGCGTCTTGGTGCGCGAGCAGCGCTTGAGCAAGTCCGAAAGGTCGAACCCCTCGACGTACTCCATCGCGATGTACAGGACGTCGTCCTCGCGCCCGAGGTCGATGACCTGCACCACGTTGCCGTGAGAGAGGCCCGCCGCCAGCTTGGCCTCTTCGATCAAGAGCTGCGAGAACTCCTGGCTCGAGGCCAGAATCGGCAAGATCTGCTTGACCACCACCAGGCGCTCGCCGCCCAGCTCGGTGCTCTGTCGGCCGAGGTAGATGCGCGCCATCCCGCCCTCGCCGATCTTGTCGAACAGCACGAACCGGCCGAAGCGTCTCGGCAGGGGCTCGCTGGACGGGGGCGGGTCGGACACCAGGGGCCGATCGTAGCCAGCCGGCTCGCGAGAGCGCCAGCAATTGTCTAGGGCTGCGGTATTCCAGCCTGGTCAGCCCGCACGGCGACGGCGCTCTGCGGGCGGATCACGGGTCGCCGCGAGGATCTCTTCGCCCAGGCGACGTTCGCCCACGGCGCGGGAGAGCAGCAGCGCGCCGACCCAGGAGGACAAGAGCTGGATGGCGCGACGGCGCCCCGCGGCGCCGCCGCCCAATCGCGCTGCCATCCCGGTCAAGATCCCGTCGAGCCGCGCGGCGAAGGCCCGCTGGACGGAGCGGGGCGCGCGGGCCACCTCGGCCCCCAGCGCGGGTACCGGACAGCCGTCGCCGGGAGCCTGACGGTGCTCGGGCGACAGGTAGCGCTTCGCAGCCGCGCGGGCCCAGGCCTCGCCCTCGAGCTCACCGAGGCCGCGCTCGAGCAGGTTCGCCCGCGACTCGTCCAAGACGAGCTCGAGGGACTCGACCAAGAGCTGGGTCTTGTCGCGGAAGTGCGCGTAGAACCCGCCGCGCGTCAGCCCAGCGGCCGACATCAAGCGATCGACACCGGTGGCCTGGAAGCCGGCCTCACGGAACAGCCGCGAGGCCACCTGGACGATGCGCGCGTGGGTCCTGGGCTTGTGATCGGGCGGGTACGGCATCGCCTGTCCGGAAGATTACCAGAGCTTCCGCTTCCGCCGGGTCGAAAATATGTTACGCGACATATCCCGAGTGCGTCGTGCGCGCGGGTACACGAGGAGGAAGCATGTCGCATCACAATATCGGTCGCGTCTGCTGGCGCGAGATCATGACGGACGACACGGATCGAGCCAAGGGGTTCTACGGCGAGCTGTTCGGCTGGAAGTTCGAGGACATGCCCATGGGGGACATGACCTACACCATCATCAAGCTCGGCGAGCGCGGCGTCGGCGGCCTGATGAAGAAGCCCATGCCCGACGTGCCGGCGGCGTGGCTCAGCTACGTTTCGGTGAAGGACGCCAACGGAGTGGCCGCCATCGCCAAGGCCGAGGGCGGCACCGTGGTCGTTCCGCCGACGGACATCCCGAACGTCGGTCGCTTCACGGTCTTCGTGGACTTCGCGGGCGCGGCCATCGCAGCGCTGCAGGGCGACGGCGAGCAGCCGCTCCCCGAGCGCCCCGCGGTGCACGACTTCTGCTGGGAGACGCTGTCGACCACGGACACCGCGCGCGCCGCCGCGTTCTATGCCAAGGTGTTCGGCTGGCAGAAGCGCGAGGCTCCAGCCGGGGACATGACGGTGCTCGGCACCGCGGACAACATGACCTGCGACGTGCAGAAGGCAGAGCACGCGCCGCCCCACTGGCTGACCTACGTGGTGGTCGAGAAGATCGAGGCGGCCAACGAGCGCGCCTCGAAGCTCGGCGGCAAGGTGCTGATGCCGCTGATCGACGTTCCGAAGGTCGGGCGCATTTCGGTGATCCAGGATCCGACCGGTGCAGCGGTCGGCCTGTTCCAGCCGAACATGAGCTGACGCCCCTCCGGCGTCCGGCGCGGCGCCGGGGGCAGCCTCGGCGCCGTGCCCGGCGGCGCCCTTGACATTAGTTGCAGACTGCACATATTGAGCCCTGCAACTAACAAGGAGCCGTGAAGAATGAACCAAGACGCCGATGCCATCCGCGCCACCGTGCGCGCCGGGTACGCCGAGGTCGCCAAGCAGCAGGGCGGGGCCGCGTGTTGCGGGCCGAGCTGCTGCTCCCCGTCCGCCACCAAGCTCGAGTCCGCGGAGCGCCTCGGGTACGACCCCAGCGAGCTCGCGGCCATCCCCGACGAGGCCAACCTGGGGCTCGGCTGCGGCAACCCGACGGCGCTCGCGACGCTGGCCGAGGGCGAGGTCGTGCTCGACCTGGGCTCTGGCGCGGGCATCGACTCACTGATCGCGGCGCGCAAGGTCGGCCCCACCGGGCGAGTGATCGGCGTGGACATGACACCCGAGATGCTGGAGCGCGCTCGGGACAACGCCACCAAGATGGGCGTGTCGCGGATCGTGGAGTTCCGCGAAGGTGTCATCGAGGCCCTGCCCGTGGTCGATTCCAGCGTCGACGTGGTGATCTCCAATTGCGTCATCAACCTGAGCCCCGACAAGCCCAAGGTGTTTCGCGAGATGTTTCGCGTGCTCAAGCCTGCCGGGCGCGTCGCCGTGTCGGACATCTGCTTGACCGAGCCGCTACCGGCTGATCTCGCGAACCTGGCCGAGGCGTACGTCGGCTGCGTGTCCGGCGCCCTCCTGGAGAAGGACTACGTGGACACGGTGCGCGCTGCCGGCTTCACCGGGGTCAGCGTGGCCAGCCAGAGCGCCGCCCCGATGCTCGAGGCGCTGGCCGAGGACCCCACGCTGAAGCCGCTGATCGAGTCCATCGGGCTCGAGCGCCTGCGCCAGGTGGCAGAGACGATTCGCAGCGTGAGCGTGCAGGCGGTCAAGCCGTGAACCCTTTCGCGCGGGAGCTAGTGGCCATCTGCCGCGCGTTCGGCGTGTTCGAGCGCGAGACGGTGTGTTGCGGCACGGTCACCGTCCCGCAGTGCGTGGCGCTGCAAGCCCTGCTCGAAGCCCCGCTCGACGTGGCCACGCTCGGCGACCGACTGGGCGTGACGCCCAGCGCCGCCACCCGCCTGGTCGACGGGCTCGAGAGCCGAGCGTGGGTCGAGCGGCTGCGCGACGACAGTGACCGCCGGCGCATCGAGGTCTCGCTGACCGGCGCCGGCCGGCGCGAGGCCGAGCGGTTGCAAGGGCTCACGGCGCAGGCGACCGAGGCCATTCTCGACGCGATCCCCGCCAGCAAGCGCGCGCAGGTGACCGAGTCGGTGCGCCTCTTGCGGCAAGCCGTCGAGAAGGCCCAGGGCGCGGTCGCGGGTTGTTGCGGCCGATGAGGTCAGCCGCCGTCACGGCGACTCGCTGCCGGCGTGGCCCTTGACGCGAACGAATCGCCCCCGCCCCGGGCCTGACGCACGGGCCCGGGGTAAGTGGGGGCGATCACGCGCTCACTGGCAGGCGAGGTTCTTCGTGCCCGTGGCCGGGTTGCACGAGAAGTCGGCGCAGTCGGCGTAGCCGTTGTTGTCGTTGTCCTTGCCGTCGCTGCACTCGGCGTACGTCTTCTCGGTCTTGCAGACGGTCACGAAGGCGTTCTGCGAGCACGAGAAGTCGTCGCAGTCGGTCTTGCCGTTGCCGTCGTTGTCCTTGCCGTCCTTGCAGGTCACGTCGTTGGCTTCGGAGTTGCAGACGGTGACGATCGGGCTCTTCGAGCAGCCGAAGTCCTTGCAGTCCACGAAGGTGTTGGTGTCGTTGTCCTTGCCGTCTTTGCACTCGGCATCGGCCAGGGCCGGCCACTGGCTCTCGGTCGGCAGCGGGCTGACCGGCTGACCCGGCTTGGTCTTGTCACAGACCACGATGCCCTCGTCCAGGCAGGCGTCGTCGGCGCAGTCGATCTTGCCGTCCTTGTCGTTGTCCACGCCGTCCGAGCAGGCCTTGTTGCCGGCCTCGTAGGGCAGGTCGTGGCAGTCCGTCGCCTCGATGCTGCCGCGGCAGTCGCCACAGTCGATCTTGCCGTTGCTGTTGTTGTCCTTGCCGTCCGAGCACGCGGTCTTGATCAGCGCGGGCCAGTTGGCCTTGGCGGGCAGCGGGCTCACGGGCGACGACCCGTTGCAGACCACGATGAACTCTTGCTGGCAGTCGGTGTCGGCGCAGTCCGTCTTACCGTCGGTGTCGTTGTCCTTGCCGTCGCTGCACGCGGCGTTGGTCTTCTCGCCCTTGCACACCAGGCGGTCCTTGCAGTCGAAGTCGTCGCAGTCGACCTTCTTGTCGCCGTCGTCGTCGGTGCCGTTCATGCACATCGCGTTCGAGCTCTCGGCGGGGCCCGCAGGGCAAATCGCGGGCTTGCCCTCGCAGTCGAAATCGTCGCAGTCGGTGAACCCGTCACCGTCGTTGTCACAGCCGTCGTCGCACGCCAGATCGGTGTCTTCCTTGGCCATGCTGGGGCAGTTGCCGCCGTCACCGCTGCTGCCGCCGGTGTTGCCACCGCCAGTGTTGCCGCCGCCGGTGTTACCGCCGCCGGTGTTGCCACCGCCCACGCCGCCGCCAGCGCCGCCGACGTTGCCGCCGCCCACGCCCGCCGCGTTACCCGCGCCGCCGTCGCCGCTCTCGGCGCGGCAAGCGCCCATGGCCGCGAGTGCAATCAGACCAATACCCATCAGTGCCATCGACAACGGCTTCATGTGTCGCTCCTCGGGAAAGCAAGTCTCGGCCGGCAGCACGCCGACCCGAGGTGGCGGGCATAGCACGCCACTTGGGCCACAGCCTGTAACGATTTCGCTACGGTGACCAGACGAAAGTTGGATTGCCCAGCCCTTTCGCGCCGTCAGGGGCCTCGGGCCTCGCGCGCTGGGCGCACGAGCGCCGCTGTCTTCATGAGCAGGTAGTCGGTGCCGAGTGTGCCGTCTGCGAACAGATTCACGCTGCGCGAGCTCGCAGATTCGAAGTCCCACCGGGTGACCTCCATCCCGTGGAAGTCGAACACGGGGTTCTGGCGAAACAGGCGAACGGGCTTCTGTGCCGGGAGCACGTCCCAGCGCCGCGTGTCTCCGAACAGGCGCCGGATCACCAGACGGCGCACGCCGAGCGCATGACACTGCTCGATGAACCCCTGGATGCCCGGCGCGTTGTGCTCGGTCAGCACCGCCGAGATCTTCACGGGGAGGGTGGCACGCCGCAAGATCTCGGCGACGTCGGGCACGGCGCGCGAGCCCATCATCGCCTCGTACACTCCGGGGTCGAAGGACGGGATCGACAGGCACGCGCGATCGTAGCGATTGAAGATCTCGAGTCGCTCGAGGGCGCGGGCGCCGTTGGTGTGGATCGAGAAACGGGCGCGAGGGTGAAGGCGAGACCGCAAGAGGTCGAGCAGCTCGCCCTCGTAGCGGTAGAGCTGCGGGTCGGACGTGGTGCCCGTGAAGACCACCTCTGGGATCTGGTGACCATTGACCACCTGGATCAGATGTTCGAGACCCGGCGGAGGGAACGCCTTCAGGTTCGACCGGTTCAGCTCGGGGGGCAGCGCCTTGCCGATGCAGAACGGGCACCCGCGATTGCACGGCCCGGCGAACAGCAGGTTGGCGAAGTCAAACACCGCTCGCCTCGGCCACGGGCCGGTGCAGCGGCAAGCCGCGCCGAGGCGCCACGTCGTTCGGCGACCGCTCGGTCAGGTGCGCCTGGACGCTGGGTGCGAAGAACAGCGCGATCACCCCGGGGAGCTGAGCCAAGCCCGCGCCGGTGAGGCAGAGCGAGCGGCCAGACCACGCCATCAGCCCGCGCTGCAGCACGAAGTCGAGCGCGTCGGGGAAGGCTTGCTCGAGCTCGACGCCGAAGCTTCGAACGAACGCTGCGCCGTCGATCGCGCCGAAGTAGAAGCTGACCGCGCACATCTTGGCCATCGCCTGGCACCGGGGGAGCAAGTACTGGTCCTGCAGCGGCAGCTGACCGGAGGCCACGCGGCGAAGATACGGCGTCAGGTTCTTGCCGGCCGCGCCCGCGTTGTAGGCGAGCGTGCCAAGCGAGAAGCTCTGCGCGCCGAGGCCGAACCCGAGGTACGGCAGCCCGTCGCGCACGCGCCGGCTCAGGTAGCTGGACGTTCCGTCCTCGCCGGCGAGTCGGCTCAGCGTGGTCTTGCCCACCGGCGCGCAGAAGCCGGCGTCGGCCAGCACCTGCTTGGCCAGCTCGGACAGCGCCTGCACCTGGTCGAGCCCGACCTCTGCTGCCTGGTGAGAGATGCGCGTCAGCTTGTAGCGCATGCGATAGAGCGTGATGGCATCCGGGCCGAGGCGGACCGCGTGCTCCAGCGTCGCACGCCACCCGGCAAGGGACTGGCCGGCGAACCCGTACATCAAGTCGACGTTGAAGCGCGCGAAGCCCGCGCGGCGGATGTGCTCGGCCGCGCGGAGCTGCTCCCGAGCGCCGTCGTTCCCTCGCCCCAGTGCGCCGAGCAACTCGGCGTCTGCGACCTGGACGCCCATGCTGATGCGGTCGAACCCGAGGCCGGGCAGGCCCGCGATCTTGGCCGGCTCACGCGCGGCGATCCGCGGCGTGGTCTCGATGCTCGCGCACACGCCGGGTTCGAGTCGAACCGTGGAGCGGACCGCCTCGGCGATCCGGGCGATCTGCTCGAGCGAAAGCCAGGTGGGCGTTCCGCCGCCCAGGTCGAAACCGTGCACCCTGCGCGCCCCAAGCCCCAGCGCGGCGTCGTAGAGCGCTATCTCTTTCACCAGCGCGTCGACGTACTGCTCGGCCAAAGTCGCCTCTTCGCGTCGAACCACGGTGTATTCGCAGAAACCGCAGCGCGTCTCGCAGAACGGCACGTGAACGTACACGGACAGGTCGGTGGCGCGCGAGAAGGCGCGAGTGACCGCCCGGGGCTGCTCCCCGGACTTCACCCGGTAGGGGGCGACGGTGGTCTGATGCGCGATGGGGTACGCGGTGTTCGAGACGTGGTGGTTCGCGAGCCCCGCGGCGAACACCCGCGCGGGGTCGAGGCGCCTGCGATCAGCTGCAGCGGGCTCGGCGAAGTCCACCCGCCGTCACTCCGCACCGCGCTCGAGAGCGACGGAGCGGAGGCCGCCAGACAGATAGGCGGCCGCGCGGCCATGCTGCGCGGCGATGCACGCCGCCAGGTAGGCGCCACGACCGAGCTCGTCGACGAACACCAGCTGACCCCGCTCGGGGAGCTCGGCCAGCCGCTGCCGCAAGCTGGCGAGGGGGATGGCGAGGGCGCCCGCGAACGGGGGCGTGCCGGCCGGTCGCACGTCGACCACCACCTGCTCGCTGCGAGCCCCGACGAGCTCGCTGGGGGCGAGGGCGCGAGCGCCGCGCGCGAAGGCCACGGTGGCCGCGACGTTCACCGCGTCTCGCGCCGCACCGAACGGGGGCGCGTACGCCAGATCGATGCCTGCCAGCTCTTCGACCGAGAGCCCACCGACCAGCGCAGCGGCGAGCACGTCCACCCGTTTGTCCACGCCGTGCTCACCCGCGAGATCGGCGCCCAGCAGCCGCCCGGTCTTGGCGTCCGTCCGCAGCTCGATGGTGATCGTCGACGCGCCCGGGAACCACGGATCGTGGCTCGGCGCGTGCACCCGAGTCACCGCGACGCCCTTCCTGGCCCCGGTGTGGGGCAACCCGGTGCGCGCGCAGGCCACGCCGCCGGCGCGCACGATGGCGGTGCCGAGCACCGGCGCCATCTTCAGCTTGGCGCCCGCGGCATTCGCACCGGCGATCTGCGCCGTCTTGTCGGCGATGGACGCCTGCGCGATCGCGGCGCGCTTGCCGGTGACCGCGTGCTCGACGCTGGCACAAACGCCGCACGCGAAGACCCCCGGCAGATTGGTGCGCATCCGCGCGTCGACGGCGAGGCTGCCGTCCGGCAGCAGCTTGGCGCCGGCGCCGGCGAGGAGCGCGGTGCGGGGCGCCACGCCCACCGCCGCGATCACCAGGTCGACGGGGATGCGTTCGCCGCTCTCGAGCACCAGCGCGCTGATCTCGTCGCCGGTCTTCTGCGTCTGCGAGACCTTCGCCGAGGTCACGATCCGGGCGCCGAGGGCGGCGAGCGCGTCTCGACCAATGGCTGCGATGGCCGGCGAGAAGCCGCCCAGGAGCCGCGACCCCGACTCGACGATCACGACCTCGGCCTTGCGGCGCAAGAGCCCGTCGGCCGCCTCGACGCCGAAGAAGCCCCCGCCCACGATCGCCACGCGGCGCTGACCGGCCGTGAGGCGTTGCTCGATGGCCTCGAGATCGCCGAGGGTGCGGAAACAGAACACGTTGCTCGCACCCGCCAGCACTTCCGGGATCAGCGAGTCGGCGCCGAGCGCGCAGATCAGCGAGTCGTACGCGAGGGGCTGGCCCGCGACCTCGATCGTGCGGTGCTTCGCGTCGAGGCGCGTGACTTCGACGCCGGTACGCACCTCGACGCCGTACACGTCTCGGAACATCTCGGTCGTCTCGCGCCTGAGCTCGGCGATCGACGCCACCTCGCCCGACAGGTGGTACGCGAGCCCCGCGGCGGCGGTGCTGATCTCGCTCGCGCGCTCGACCAGCACGATCTTCGCGTGCTCGTCGGTCTCTCGCGCCCTGGCCGCGGCCGTGGGCCCCGACTGTGCGCCGCCCAGAACCACGATGGTGCGCTGCTTCTTCATGCTTCGTCCCCCGTCTTTCGGCACCCGGTCAACCCTGGCCGCCGGCGCCCGGACCCTTGTCGAGCCCGAAGCCGTCGTGCAGCGCGCGGACCGCGAGCTCGGTGTACTTCGAGTGGATCAGGCAGCTGACCTTGATCTCGCTGGTACTGATCGCCTGGATGTTGATGCCCTCGGCCGCGAGTAGGCGGAACATCTTGGAGGCGATGCCGGCGTGCGAACGCATGCCGAGCCCCACGATGCTGACCTTGACGATGTCGGGGTCGTACTCGACGGCGGCGCCGCCCAGGTTGCGCGCCTTGTCCTCGATCAGGTCTTTGCAGCGAGTGAGGTCCGTCTTCGCGACCGTGAAGGTGACATCGGTGGTGGTGCCACCTTCGCGCGAGGGGCTCTGGATGATCATGTCGACCGAGACGTTGCGCTCGGCGAGGGAACCGAAGATGGCCGCGACGATGCCCGGGCGATCCGGCACGTTGATCAGCTGCACCTTGGCTTCACTCTTGTCGTACGCGACGCCGGCGACGACGACGGATTCGAGGCCTTCTTCGTTGGTGACCATGGTTCCCGGGTTGTCGTTGAACGAGGACCGGACGTGGACCGGCACTCCGTGTTTCATCGCGAGCTCGACCGAGCGGATCTGCAGCACCTTGGCCCCCAGCGAGGCCAGCTCGAGCATCTCTTCGTAGCTGATGCGATCGATCTTGCGCGCCGAGGGGCAGATGTTGGGGTCGGTGGTGTAGACGCCGTCGACGTCGGTGTAGATCTCGCAGACGTCGGCCTTGATCGCCGCCGCGACCGCGACCGCCGAGGTGTCGGACCCGCCGCGGCCCAGGGTGGTGATGTTGCCCTCGGGGTCCACCCCCTGGAAGCCCGCGACCACCGCGATCTCGCCCTTGTCGAGGGTGCCTCTGACCTTGCTGCCCTCGATGGTCTGGATGCGCGCCTTGGTGAACGCGGCGTCGGTCTGCACGTTGACCTGGTGGCCGAGCAGGCTGCGCGCCTTGCCCCCGAGGGCGTGCACGGTCATCGCCACCAGCGCCGCGCTGACCTGCTCGCCGGTCGCCGCCAGGGCGTCCATCTCGCGCATCTCGGGTGTGGGGCTGATCTGGTGCGCCAGGCCGAGCAGGCGGTTGGTCTCGCCGCTCATCGCGCTCACGATCAGCACCACGTCGTTGCCGTCGCGCTGACAGCGGAGCGCGCGCTCGGCGACGGCCCGCATGCGCTCGAGGCTGCCCACCGAAGTGCCACCGTATTTTTGGACGATCAGGGCCACAGCGGAGCTTGCGCATAGCGAAGACGCTCGGTTGCGTCAACGAGGGTGGCTTGCCCCGACCTGGCCGGGGCGGGAGCCGGGCCGAAGTGCATGGCAAACGCGACAGGGCAACGCGCTCCGGCGTGGTCGGTGTCGCTGTGAGCTCCGCTCCGGCGCGCTCCGGCGTGGCCGGTGTCGCTGTCAGCGACAATGGCCACAGGGCAACGCGCTCCGACGTGGTCGGTGTCGCTGTCAGCGACAACGGCCACAGGGCAAACCGCATCGGCGCGGTCCGTGTCGCTGGGCGCGACAACGGCCACAGGGCAACCCGCTCCGGCGTGGTCGGTGTCGCCGTGAGCGACAAAGGCCACAGGGCAAACCGCATCGACGTGGTCCCTGTCGCTGTCAGCGACAAACGCCACGCCGAACGCAACGGGCCTCCGCTCGGCACGGCGCCTTCCCCCCCGCGGCCGCCCGAGCGGAGCGAGGCCGGACGCAAGCGGGGGGAACGCCCGCCCGAGGCCGCACCGCGGCCGAGGCCGGGCGAGGCGGGGGCACCCCGTCCGGCAGAGCGCCTCACTGATCGATGCCGCTTCGCTCTCGACCACCGATCCAGTCCGACTCCCGAGCGGGGCTCGGGTTACGCCGACGAGCGTCACACTTGCCTGCGTCACACCGCCGTTGGAGGTGACAGGTTCGGAATAAAGCCGCGATCTCGCGGGGGCGCGTCGTGGCCCGAAACTTGCGAGGCGCCGGGACATGGCAAGAACTCCGATGCGATTCGTTTCCGCGCTCTTGGCCTTCGCTGCGGGCTCGGCTGGCCTGGGGTGTTCCTCCGGCGAAGATGACTCGAGCGACTTCGCCGATCGCATCTGCGCGGTCTACGCGCCGTGTTGCGCCAAGGCTGGGCTGCCGAGCTCGCAGACCTCGTGCCGGGCGATGTACAGCAGTGTACGCCCCACGGACCAGGCGCTGGCAGACCAGTGCTTGAGCGAAATGGAGGAACAGTCCAAGGACCCGAAGTTCTGCGACTTCGAGCTCGACGAGCCCGAGTCCTGCCAGAAGGCGTTTCCGAACGGCAGTGGCGGCACCAAGCAGCCCGGCGAGTCTTGCAGCGAAGACGAGGAGTGCGCTGGCGACGCGCAATGCAGCGGCTGGGGCTCGGAGCCGGGCAAGTGCGCGGTGTTCGTGGTGGTCCCCGAAGGAGCCGCCTGCATCGGTGAGAAGAAGGGGAGCGGGAAGAGCTGGAGCGGCGACCCGCAGAACAACCAGATCACGCTGTGCAACTACAACGACGGCCTGGTGTGCAATACCGGGAAGTGTGCGAAGCGCGCGAACGTCGGAGGCAGCTGTTCGAATGCGCTCGACTGCGTCGACGAGGCCTACTGCAAGAGCGGAACGTGTGCGGCCCGGCTGAGTGCCGGCAGCACGTGCTCGGGGTACGGCGACGAGTGCACCCTCGACAGCTACTGCGTTGAAGCCAGCAAGACCTGCGAGCCTCGCCGCCCGGACGGCGAGACCTGCACCGAGAGCGACCAGTGCCTGAGTGACTACTGCTCCAAGGGCGTGTGCAAGCACAACTCGGGCATGGCCGGCTTCGTGTTGATGTTCATGTGCATGTGATCGCAAGCCCAGCCCGGTCGCGTCGTATCACGGGCGGCACGCCCCGCTCGCGTCGAGCTGGTCGGGTGTGTCGATGTCGTCGACCACGCCCGGGTCGTCGACGCTCACGTCTTCGAACTCGGTCGCCAGCAGCTCTCGGATCGTGGCGGTCGGCGGGGCCGCGGCAAGGGTGCGCGCGAGCGCGACGCTGATCGCCACCGGATGCCCGCCTCGCCCCAGGTACACGGGTCGGCGCGCGCCCACGAGGGGCGGCGCCCACAGGGAGCGGAGGGTCTCGGGACGGACCCGGGGGTGATCGACCAACGAGAAGAGCACGGCCTCGAGGTCCGCGTGGCGCAGCGCCGTCGCCAGCCCGGCCTGGAGCGAGCTCAACATGCCGCGCTCGGGCTCGGGGTTGTGTGCGACCACTACATGGTCGACCCCCGCAACGATGTCGCTCGCGTGAGGCGGGCCGACCACCACGCAGATCTCGTCGGCGCCGCCTTCGCGCAGCGCGCGCACGGCCCAGGTGACGAAGGTCTCGCCGTCGAGCTTCGCCAGCGCCTTCGGAAACCCGAGGCGGCTCGAGCGACCGGCGGTGAGCACGATGCCGACGATCATGGCTCGGTGCAGCGCGCGCCGGTCGAAGTTGAGGAACGCATGCGGCCTCCTGCGCCAGGTTGCCACGAGTCCCGGACGAGCGCAGCGCGAGCGCTGAAGATCAGCAAGCGCTCGACCGAGCCCCGCTCAGCTCGCG
Organism: Myxococcales bacterium; assembly: GCA_016191785.1. Lineage (GTDB taxonomy): Bacteria > Myxococcota_A > Polyangia > Polyangiales > Polyangiaceae > JADJKB01. Next base: position 83,776 of record JACPVJ010000025.1, read on the forward strand.
AGCCGAGCGATCTCGGAATAGCGGCCGTAGCCGTGGCGATAGGCCGGTGGGACCGGCGGCAGTCGCTTGGCGTAGGCCGTGAGCAAGAGCCGCGAGAACGGCGCGATCGAGGTCAGCTCGAGGCCCAGGCCGCGGCGGGTCTCGCCCGGGCGTCGGCCGTGAACGACCCGGGCCACCGTGGCTTCGCAATCGATGTAGTCGCGAATTCCGGGGAGCTGGAAGGACACGATCACGGGCTCTCCGGTGAGCACGACGTCGGCGGGGCCGACGAGCAGGCCGTCCGGCGAGACGTTCTCGATCACGTCGGCGACCAGGGAGAAGTCGCGCAGCCGCACGACCTGACAGGGGATCTTGGTGGTGCGGCGCACCACCCGCGGGGCGAAGTCGAGGCTTTGCATGCGCCGGGATCGTAGCGGGGCCAGGCACCCGAGGGCCAAGTCCGTGGGATGCTACCCTGCGCCAGCATGTCCGGTCGCCGCTCGTCTCGCCTGAAGCTGGTCGTGGCGATGGCGGGCACGGGCTTCAAAGTCGCCGTCGGCGCGCTGGTACTGGCAACGCCGATGCTCGGTGTCTGGCTGGCCTCGTCGCTCGCCGCGCACTCCGGCCGATCGACGGCGCTACCCATCATCGCGGGCTTGCTCGCGTTCCCGGCGGCGCCGCTGGCGTGGGACTTCTGGTCGGAGCATCGGCGCGCGCGGAAGCAGGTGACCCGCGAGCGGATCCTGACCTTCGCGGATCGCCTGCTGCTGCGCACCTTCACCGTCAGCTTCACCCTGATTGCGGCCATGCTGTTGGTGCGACCCGCGCTGGCCTTCACGGCCCTCTCGACGCGCGGAGACTGGATGCTCGACGGGCGGTCGGGACCGACGGTCGATCGGGCGCGTCGGGCGCTGTTCGCGGTGGCCGGCGGGCTCGAGTGGCTGTACGAGCTCGCGCACCGGAACCGCTACGAGAAGTTGATCGAAGACGACTCGAGCGCGCCCGGGCCCGCGCCCACCGGATCGCCGGGCCCGACACCGACGCCGCCGCCCACACCGACGCCGTCACCCGGTCCAACGCCGTCACCGAGCCCGACGCCGTCACCCGATCCGACGCCGTCGCCCACGCCGGAGGCGAAACCCGCCGCACCCCCGGGGTGGCCCGACCCGGTCGCGCTTCACCCCCTGGTGGCGCAGATCCCCGCGGGGGACGAGGGCAACCTCGAGGCGGTGGCGCGCTTCATCCGGGCGCACGAGCCGAATCCGCGCGCGCGCATCAAGGCGCTGCACGACTACGTGGCCGACCGCATCGCCTACGACGCCGAGGCGCTGGCCGACGACAAGATCCCGCCCCAGGGCGCGCAGTCGGTGTTCGCCGCGCGGAAGGGCGTGTGCGCCGGCTACGCCAACTTGCTCAGGGCCATGGCCAAGGTGACGGGCGACGAGATCACCGTGGTGGTGGGCGACGCGCGCACCGACGTCGACGAGATCGGCGGCGGCGGCCACGCCTGGAACGCCGCGCGCATCGACGGGCAGTGGTACCTCTTGGACGCCACCTGGGACGCCGGTCACGTGAACGGCAGGACCTTCACCAAGAGCTATCGCACGGACTACTTCCTGACTCCGCCCGAGATCTTCGGGGTCGATCACTTCCCCGAGCAAGAGCGCTGGCAGCTCAAGAGCCGGGCCCTCACCCGCGGCGAGTTCATGCGCCAGCCCATGCTCCGCGCGCGCTTCTTCAGCCACGGGTTTCGGCTCGAGAAGCCCGATCGGTCGCAGGTCACCGTGGCCGAAACGATGGACGTCGAGCTGGACAACCCGCGAGGCGCGTTCGTGCTGGCAAGCTTCGCACGCAAGGGCGCGGCGGCAGACGCCCGCGGTGATCGGTGCGAGGTGCGGCCCGGCCCCCGCGTGGGCGTGAGCTGCACGTTGCCGGGGAGTGGCGTCTTCCGGGTGCAGCTCTTCGCGGGCCCGAAGCAGTTCGGCAGCTACGAGCACGTCGGGACCTTCGAAGCGGTCAGCTCGCAGTGAGCTCGGGCGATCTCGACCGGGGCTCGCAGCGGGCGTCCGTCTCACGCGGGTCACGTGGCATGATGCCCGCCGTGCCAGGGCTCGGTCGCGGCAGAGGATGGGCGCTCGCGCTGTGCGCGACGTTCACCATGGCGGTGAGCTACCTCGACCGGCAGACCTTGGCGGTGCTGGCGCCGACCGTGACGGCAGAGCTCCGCATCGACGAGCAGGCCTACGGCTGGCTGGTCTCGGCGTTCTCGCTCGCCTACTTCGTCGGCCCACCCCTGGCCGGGCGCTGGCTCGACCGAGTGGGCGCGCGACGCGGGCTGATGCTCTCGGTATTGGTCTGGTCGCTGGTCGCTGCCGGGCACTCGCTGGTCACCGGTTTCCCGATGCTCATCGCCATGCGTCTAGCGCTCGGCTTGGCCGAGTCCCCCAGCTACCCCGGCGCCGCGCAGATCATCCAGCGCGGGCTCAGGCCCGAAGATCGACCGCGTGCCTTCGGGATCTTGTTCACCGGCAGCTCGTTCGGCGCCATGGTGGCGCCGCCCCTCGCGACGTTTCTCGCGGGGCAACTGGGGTGGCGTGGCGCGTTCGTCGGTACCGCGCTGGTGGGGCTGTCGTGGGTCCCGCTCTGGATCTGGCTGACCCGCAGCGACGCGGCGCGGGTCGCGCTGGACCACGCGCCGGAGGCACCCGCACAGCCGGCGGGCCGGAGCGAATGGTGGGCGTTGCTCCGCGACCCCGCGGTGCTGCGGGCCGGAGCGCTGGTGCTCGCCGTGGCGCCGTTCATCGGCGTGGTGATGAACTGGGGCGCCAAGTTCCTGGTCCGTCACCACGGCCTCGCCCCGCTCGACGTGGGGCGCTATCTCTGGATCCCGCCGCTGCTCTACGACGGCGGCTCGATCCTGTTCGGCCACTGGGCGAGCCGCCGCGCCAGTCGTGTGCGGGACGGCTCGCCGGCGCGGGGGCTCCTGGGCGCTGCGGGTGTGCTCTCCCTCGCTCTGTTCGCGATGCCCTTCGCGCCCACGCCGCTCGGGGCCATGCTCGTCGCGGGCCTCGCGCTGGTCGGGGGCGGCGGCATGTTCGCCATCCTGTCGAGCGACATGCTCGGGCGGGTGCCGGCACGCCTGGTGTCGAGCGCGAGCGGCCTGACCGCCGCAGCCCAGTCTTTGTCGTACATCGTCGTCAATCCGCTGGTCGGCCGCAGCGTCGACCGCTGGCAGAGCTTCACGCCCGCGCTGATCGCCCTCGCGCTGTGGGTGCTGCCCGGGACGCTGCTCTGGTTGCTCTGGCGCCCGAAGACCGCGGCGCCAGAACCGTGCGGCTGAGCGCCCCCCTCACTTGAGCTGAAGCATCTTGAACGCGTGGGTCCACTTGTTCTGGGAAAGCCCCGGAATGCACCACAGCATGCACAGCGGCTCGATGGCGCGGGCGGCTTCGACGCTGCCCATGTCGGCGGATTCCCAGCCGAGGGTCTCGAGCAACTGGGTCACCTCGGCCTTCGCTCCGGTGTGGTTACCGCAGATGAACATGGTCGGCGGACCGCCGGGGAACTTGGGATGGATCATGAACGGATTGCCGACGCACGAGAACGCCTTCACGAAGTGGGCGTCGGGCGCCTTCTTCTGCAGCCGCTCCATCAGCGACTCGTCCAGGTTCGTGAAGAAACGAAGCACGCCGTTCTGTGGCGGAGCGTCGGCGATGGGGTTGGTCGCGTCGATCACGGTCTTGCCCGCCAGGTTCGCCAGCCCCGCGAGCTCGACGGCCTGCTCGGCGGCGCTGCCTTTGACCGCCAGCACGATCTGCTCGGCCCAGCGCGCAGCCTGCTCGAACGTCCCCGCCTGCGCCTTCGGGCCCGCCTTCTCCTTCCACTCGGCCAGCTTCGACGGATCGCGGCTGCCCCGCATCACCTCGTGCCCCTCGGCCAAGAGCCCATCGGCCAACACCTGCCCCACCTGCCCCGAACCCAAGACTGCGTACTTGCTCATCTGAACCTCCATGGCCGTAGCGTAGGTCCGCCCTGCGATTCATCCACTGCATAATGACCATACTGATCATGAGCACGGCTCATGTTCCTCGGGGTCTCGGGGAAGAAATGGCGAAACTGAAGAACGCGGGGCACTGATGAGGGCGCATGTCGGTCACTCCCGCCGCCTGTGAGGACCGAATTCGCGCTACCCACCCCCCTTCCCCCGAAGGCGTCGTGGTACCCGCCCGCGCGCGCACCGACCTGGCGCCGGGCGCCGTGGCCGGGCGGGTGACCTCGGGCAAGGGCACGCCAGAGGAGATCCGGACGCTGACTCAGGCACTCATCGACCAGGGCGCAGTCGGCGCCTTCGTCACAGGATCCTAGGAAGCGGCGATTAGAAAGATGATGTGGGCTCACGGGATCGGCATGGACTGCTCGGGCTACACCGTGCGACTCGCTGTCCGTCACGCTACGTCGGCTGCCGCGTGGCGGCCGCCTTCGGCCGAACACCCTCTGGGGACCGTGCTGGTCGCCGCGCTCGACGAGCACCTCCGCAGGGGCGACCTCGACGTGCCTTCGCGCGAGCGCTCGGCGACGCTTCGTGAAGTCGATGCCGCAAAAGGCGACATCGTCTCGACCGTGCGACTCGCGGCCAGCTTCACCGGATACGGGCTTCGGGTCGCGGCGACGCCCCTCGGCGCCATCGTGCTCTCGGGGGGCACGGACGAAGATCACGCGCCGAACCGTACTGCCCTGCCGGGGCCTGCGGCGTAGACGGCGCCCGACCCTACTTCGAAGACGAGCCAGTCGCTGCGCTCTGGCTCGGAGGCCGCGCGACCCTGGTGACGCGCAGTCCGTCCCTGCGGATCGTGGTCATCGACCCCTGATCGCCGCACCGCCACGTGAACGGCCGACGGTCGCCTCGGGCAGCTGCATGTTCTATGAGTGACGCATGAGCTTGGTTCATGACCTGGCCGCGATCGACTTGAACCAGCTGGTCGTGCTCGACGAGCTCTTGCGCTCTCGCAGCACCACGCTGGCCGCCCGCCGCCTGGGGCGCACGCAGTCGGCGGTGAGTCACGCGCTGCGCCGACTGCGCGCCACCTTCGACGATCCGCTGTTCGTGCGGGCTGGAGCGTCACTCCGGCCGACGACCCTCGCCGAGCGCATTCAGGCACCACTGCGTGAGGTCTTGCTGGGGGCAGCGGCCATCGTCAACCGCTCGCGGGTCGCCTTCGACCCTTCGACCATCGAGCGCTCGTTCACTCTCTCGTGCACCGACCTCGCGGAGATCGAGATGCTCCCCCACCTGATGCCTCGTCTGCGGGTCACGGCCCCCGGGGTCGACCTGGTGACGCGTTTTCTCGGCGACGACGTCGAGCGAGCGCTGCAGGTGCGGGAGGTCGATCTGGGGGTCGGGGCCCGTTTCCGCCCGCTCGCGGGTCTGGTCGTCGAGCCCATCTCCCGCGAGCGGATGCTCGTCCTCTTGCGACGCGGTCACCCCGCGCTCGAGGGTCGTCTCACGGCGAAACGCTACGCGGCGCTGGACCACGTGCTGGTCACGCCCCGCGGGCTTCCCGGAAGCTCCGTCGACAGCGCCCTCGAGCCGCTCGGTCTCACGCGGCGCGTGGTCCTGCGGGTCCCGCACTTCACCTCGGCGGCCCTGGTGGTCTCGCGCACCGATCTGGTGGTCACCGCCCCGGCGGGGCTCGCCCATCAGCTGGCGAAGCCGCTCGGGCTGCGAACCGTCGAGGTTCCCTTCGCGCTCGACGGGACCACGTTCTGCATCGGCTACAGCGCCAGCTACGCCGACGACCCGGCGCATCGCTGGTTTCGCGAGCAGCTGGCGGCCGCGGCTCGCGTGGCCAGCGCGGGGCGAGGCACAGCCCGGTGACTCGCCGGCCTCAGATCAGCCCGCGTTCGCGCGCGCGGGAAAGGGCGTCGCGCTTGCCGCTTGCCTGCAGCCGCTCGTACACGTTCTTGATGTGGCTGTGCACGGTGTGCGCGCTGATCGAGAGCTCGGCCGCGATCTCTTTGTAGGTGAGCCCCCGGTCGATGTGCCGCAAGATCTGGCGCTCTCGCGGGCTCAGCGGGTCGGGCTGGGCCCCGACCTGAAGGTGCTGGATGACTAGCCGCGCGATCTTCGGGCTCATCGGCGAGCCACCGCGACTGAGCTCGCGCACCGCGGCGACCAGCTCGTCCGCGCTGGCGCCCTTGAGTACGTAGCTGCTCGCGCCGGCCTTCAATGCCTGGAAGACGTTGTCGCGATCGTCGAACACCGTGTGGGCCATCACGTCGAGCTCCGGGAACCGGTGGCGGAGCGCGGCGATCAGGTCGATGCCCGAGTCGGTGCCAAGCCCCAGATCCACGATGGCCACGTCGACCTGGTCGCCGATCTGTGCCAGCGCATCCTCGAGGCTAGCCGCGGAGCCCGCCACCTCGAGCCCGGGGTCCGAAGTCAGCACCTCGGCCAGCGAGTCGCGAGTCAGGTCGTCGTCGTCGACCACGAACACGCGCAGGGGCCGTGCGGGGTCGAGTGCTGCTTCGGCGGACACGCTGCCAGTCTAGCCGGCTGCCCCGGGGCTCACCACGCCGCGGGCGCCCAGTCGCCCGAAAACCCCCCGGGTGCCCCCGGAGCGCTTCAGCCTTCGCTCGGCACGGCCAGCTTGCGCATGCGCCCCGCGAGGGCGTCTCGGTAGGCGCGAAGGTCGTCGCTGCTCAGCGGGCTGAGCATGGTCGGAAGCGGGCTCACCGGGAACTGCCTGAGCAGCCAGGCGAGGATGCCCGGGTCGATGCCCGCGTCCTTCCGCAGCGCGAGGTGCAGGTCGTTCTCCGGCGGGAACCCCGCGCGCTCGAGGAAGCAGAGGTCGACCAGGTCGCGCGGCTCTGCACGTGAGAGGATGCAGGTGATCTTCGAGGCACGGAGGTCCGCGAGCGACTCGACGACGACGGAGTCGATGGCGGGTGGTGGCGGCTCGAGGTCAGCCTGCGGCTCGTGCACCAAGTCGACCACCAAGACTCGCGTCGCCAGCGTCAGCTCTGCCCGGAGGAACGCGCCTCCGTCGCGCTGCACGCTCAGGCTGGCCCCGCACTCCTCGGCCACCTTGCCCAGCTCGCGCGCCAGCTGGCGGTGGTCTCGGGCGTCGTGACAGAAGAGATCGATGTCGCGCGAGACGCGGTGGCTCAGGAACGCCCCTGCGAGCGCCGCGCCGCCGCCGAGGTGGCACGGCACGCGGCGCTGACAGGCCCGCACGAACTCGAGGCTCGCGTCATCGAGGACCCTGCGGTCGAACTGGTCATTCACCGCGCGCTCCCGCGGGTGGCCACTGCGGCTCTTCGAGCCCGAGCAGCCAGGCCCACATGGCGCGGCTCCGCCCCAGGTGTCGAACCAGCCGGGGCCAAAGGGCGCGGATCTCCCCCGGCGTGACGAACAGCCAAACGTCCCGGGTATTGGCCTCGCGCAAGAGCGCGCCCAGCCAATAGGCTCGCGTCTCGGCGTCGGGATCCCGCAGGTGGGCGCTGAAGTCGGCCACCGAACAGTCCGTCCACCACACGAAGTACGGCTTGGCTCCGGGGTCCAAGAGCGCAGGCGAAGAGGGTGGCAGCCGGGGCGAGCTCACGCGAAACGCAGCGTACCCGGTCTCACCCTTCCGCGCGAGAGCCCCGCTCGCCGTCCCGTGCCCGTCTCGCGTCACGCCGCGCCCGACGGGAGCGGCACGCGAAGCTCGAGGCGGGTGACGTCGGCAACCTCGACGCTGAGCGCACCCCCCAGCTCGCTGGCGCGCGCGCGGAGGTTTGCGAGCCCTCGGCCCGCGCCGATCCCCCGTCCCGGCAACCCCGCGGCGTCCCCGTCGTTCTCCATCGTCAAACAGAGCTCGCCGGGCAGCGCCGAGAGCGCCACCTTGACGTAGGTGCCGTTGGCTCGTCGGAGTGCGTTGGTCAGACCCTCGCTGAAGATGCGCAAGAGGTGCAAGCTGAGCAACGTGGGGGGCCGCCCGTCGGTGGCCAGTGTCACGTCCATCTCGAAGCTCCGCCCGTGGGCCTCGACCAGGCTGGCGCCGAAGCGCCTCAGCTCGGCCACCTGCCGCTCCCAGCTCACGCTCTCGTCGTCCAGCGTCTGCACGAACGCGCGCAGCTCGGCCAGGCTCTTCGCCGACAGCTCGGCGATGGTCGCCAGCGCCGAGCGCGCACGCGCGTCGTTCTTCTGCCCGATGTCCGCCAGCATGCGAATGTTGCTGATCAGCGCGCCGATTCCGTCGTGCAGGTCACGCAAGAGTAGCTCTTTCTCGCGACCCCGCGCCGCGGCCTCTTCCGCCAGTCCAAGCGCTCGCTCGTGCAACGCCAGGTGCCGGCGCTGCAACAGGACTGCCATGGCGACCACGCACGCCAGGGCCCCGACATGGACCTGCGATCGCCACGACAGAAGCGCCGCGCCGAACGCGGCCATGATGTCGCGGATGGCGAAGGCCAGGAGCAACCCGAATCCGAGGAGGAAGATCCGGGCGTCCGAGTCGCCGGCCGCCGCGAGCCGGAGGATTTGATAGAGCACGACCAACGCTGACCCGACGATCAAGAGCCGGATCAGGTTGGTCGCGAGGGCGAAGGCCCAGACCCCGTGCTGGGCCGTACCGTCGCCGTGAACGAGCACGAACGCGACGACCAGCGCGAGCGCGTAGGCCGACGCGACCCAGAGGTTGACCCGGAGCAGCCAGCGAAAGGGCGCGCGGGGGCTCGAGCCGAAGAGCTCTTCGAGGAAGAGCAGCGCGCCGATGCCCATGCACGGCAGCGCGACCAACCACCCCCAGAACGAGGCGAGGCTCACGTCCGCGACCACGTCTTTGAGGTGGGTGTAGTGGATGACGTACACCCCGATGGCGGTGCCCCAGATCCAGAACCCGACGGGCAAGCGCCAGGTGGCCCGGCTGGCGAACGAGACCAGGCCGAGCAGCCCGAGCAGCACGGCCATCAGGCCCACCACCAGGCGGGGCAAGTCGCGCTCGAGCGCCCACGAGATCAAGTCGGCGCGAGGGCCGTAGAGCGGCGTGCCCTTGACCCCCATGGGCCGGTAGTGCGCCGAGATGCGCAACGTGAGGGGTTGTCCCGCGTCGCCCGGGCCGACGGGAACCAGCTGCCAGGGCAGGCCGACCGGACCCCGCGCGGCGAGCCCTTCGGGATCGGGGAAGACCAACACCCGCCGCTCGCCGACGTAGGCCTCGAACGGGCCGAGCACCGCGTCGAAGGCCACCACGCCGTCCGGGACCGGGGTCGAGGGAAGCCGCGTCCGAAGCCAGAGCACGCTCCCGGCACCGGCGGGGTGCGCGGGCAGAGTGATCTTGGTCGCACCCGGCGTTGACCACGCCGTGCCGAGCTCCGTGCTGGCGTTCGTGAGCCGGTACTCCCAGTCCGTCAGGAAGGTGATGGCGCCGTGCGGCCGGGGCGGCAAGAAGCCGAGCGCGATCGCTGCCACCACCGCGACGACAATCGGGAGGGCGTGTCGGACCCAGGCGTGACGCGCCGCGAGGCTCACCGCGCGAGAGCATGGGGCGATTGGTACGGCACCTCAAGCGCGACCTCCCCAATAACTCCCCGATCGGGGTGCTACGGCGGCGCTCGGGTCTGGAGCACACTCGCTGACGAGGAGACGAGCATGACTTTTCGGAGCGGGTCTTGGGTGTCAGCGGTTTGCCTGGCGGCGCTGGCCGTTGGGTGTGGGACGGAGGACGAAAATGGCTCGTCGGGCCAGACCGGCGGCAGCGGTGGAGCCGCGACCGGCGGCAGTGGCGGCGGGTCCACCGGTGGCGCGAGTGGCGGCGGCGGGAGCGCAGGCTCTGGCGGCAGCTCGACCGGCGGCGGCGGCAGCTCGACGGGGGGCAGCGGAGGCGGCTCGACCGGCGGAGCCGGGGGCGGCGGCGGCACGGGCGGGGGCAGCGGCGTGAAGTGCCAGACCTATCAAGGCGACACGATCTGCACCGCGCAGTGCAGCGCGTTCCCGTCCACGGTCGACCTGGGCCCCAGCATCGCGCAGAACACCACCGGGGCGGTGCTCTGCCACTCCCTGTCGCCCGCGGTCTGCCACCTGACCAACAACACCTACTCGGATGGCCCGGACGCGTGCGCCAAGCCGCTCTTCATGGCGTTCTTCGACAGCAAGGTGAACATCCGCCGACTCACCACCACGAACCACTTCAAGAGCGTGACCAACGGCACCCTGGACACCACGTACCAGAACTACGTGAACAACGTGCCGGACGCGACCGAGGTCACCGCGGTGGTCAACGACGGCACCCTCACGAGCCCTGGTCCGAACGACTACAAGGTGGTGTTCAAGTTCGAAGGCACGAAGCTCACCATGACTTCGGTGGCGAAGAACTGAGCTTCGCCCGGACCCGCGGGTTGGCCCAGAGCTTCCAGGGCTGATGCGTCCCGGGCACTCGAGCCGGCCTTCTCCAACTCGACGTCCTTCACTGGTAGCAGGCCAAGAGCCGCTCGCCGTTGCCTTCATCGCTGCATGCCTCGGTGCAGCCGCCGGGCGTTGGGCACGCCGGGCAGAGCGAGCAGCAGCCGGCAGTGCATGCCGCGGGGGCTACGAGACACCCGTAGGCGTCCATCGGGACCGCACCGCCGACGGTGATGATTCGGCGGCACACCTCGGCGTTCAACGTGCAGAACAAGGGGCCGCACGCGAACGTGCCGGCGGGGCTCGCGCAGATGGTTTGCTGGGAGAGGTCCACGCCCTTCTTGCGGGCCGCGCATGCGTCTGGGTAGGTGTTGCCGTCGCAGCCGCAGATCGGGGGGCCGCCGGACTCACAGCTCGCTGGCGGCAAGATGCAGTGCCCGGCGAGCGGACCTGCACCACAGCTGAAGTTGGGGCTCTCGCAGTACTGCCCCACCGCGCAGGGCAGAGCCGCCGCGCACACTGCCGGCGCGTTGCACCCGTCGGTGCCATAGGGCGTTCCGCCGGGGGGGCAGGCCCACACACCATCGATGCACTGCGCGTCGACCAGCGTCCCGTTCGTCATGCAGCACGCATGAGGCACCGGTAGGCACGAGCTGCACTGGACGATCTCGATGCTTCCCGGCGGGCATGTCCACTGCGTCCCGCTGCAGACCGGAGGCACTACCTCCAGCTGACCGCACGCCTTCACGCACCCCAAGCTGTAGGACCCGCCGCAGCTTCCCCCGTCGGGCGCCGTCGGCGTCGCGCCAGCGTCGAAGCGGCCGCCGCAGCCCGCCGCCACGGTGATCTCGGATCCGGGGTGACTCCGGAGCGAGTCGCACAGCGCCGGGCACAGCGTCACGTCGGTCGGCGCGTCGTCCCCGTGGATGAAGTATCCGCCCGAGGCGCCCGCGCAGGCGGTGCTCCCGGAGACCTGCGTGGCGGCGAGCAGCTCGCTGACTTCGCCCAACCGAAACGCGACGCGAACGTCGCTGGCCGTCACGCGCGAGGGCGCCACCGGGGGCACGGCGAACCGACACTCGGTCTGATCCTGGCGGAGCGCACGCAGCGCGTCTACCAACTCTTGCCCGGCGCCGGGACCATCGCTGACCAACACCGGCTTCCCGGTGCCACCCTTCGCGGCCAAAAGCTCGAGATCGCCGACGGCACCTTTGCGCAAGCCGATGGCATAGGTGAGCACCTGCGGCTTGCCAGACACGCCGGCGGCGGCCACCGCAGCCGTCGACTGTGGCGTGGACTCGCAGGTGGTCGGCGCGCCGTCACTGACGAGTGCCACCACCATGCGACGGGTCGGCTCTGCCAGCATCAGCGCGCGGCTGAACTCGATGGCGCCGTACAGCGCCGGTCGCGTCGGAGTGCCGCCCGCGGGGCTCTGGACCGCCAGCGACTGGATCAGTAACGGCGCGTCCGCCGGCAGGCTCTTGGCGAAGACCGCCGGCGCCACGTAGGACGAGGTGCTGCATTCGGAGTCGTGGGGATAGTAGCCGAGGGCCACGGCCACACCCTGCGTGGATGGGTCTTTGACGAAGGCTGCCAGGGCAGCCGATGCCTGAACCCACTTGTCGTCGTTCTTCATCGACTCCGAACGGTCGAGCACGATGTAGATGGCCAGGTCGGGTGCGCCGCTCGAGTACCTGGCCGTTGCGCAAAACGCCGCGCTGGGGCCCGACTCGCCCGGCAATCCGCTCTTCGAACCGCACGCTGGATCCAGCGCCGCCACCAGCACGGTCGTGACCATCGCGCCCGCGGCACAGCGCTCAGGGCGCATCTCACGCCACCGGCCGCGACCCGAGCCCGACGGCTGCCAAGAGCGTGCGACGTACGTAGACCGGCACCATCTCGCGGCGATAGTCGGGATCGCCGGGGATGTTCGGTAGCGGGTGGCACTGCTGGTGGGCGCGCTCGGCGACCTTGTCGACGGCGGCGACGAAGTCGGCCGCGCCCGGCGTGGTGCCGCGCAGCGTGTCGGCGACGTCTTTCAAGTGCAGCGGGCGCGCCTGCAGGGCGACCATGGCGACGTCGGCGTCGGCGACCCGGCCGGCTTCGAGATCGATGCGCACGGCGATGCCGAGCTGCGGAAAGTCGAAGGACTCGCGCTCGCGCAGCTTGCCGTAGGCGCCGTGGTGGCCCGCGTGCTGGGCCGGGACGTGAACGCTGACCACCAGCTCGTCGAGCCGCGTCTTCTTGTTGAAGATGCCGTCGGTCTTCCAGAGATCGTCGACCTTCATCCGGCGCTCGCCGCCTGCCTGGCTGCGCAAGACCAGCTCGCCGCCCAGGGTCATGAGCGCGGGTGCGGTGTCGTTGCTGGCCGCGGCGACGCACTTCTGCCCGCCCGCCACCACGTGACAGACCGTGCCGTCCTTCTTCAGGCAGAAGCCCAGGGCCTTGCGCCAGAAGTGGGTCTGGTTGATGTAGCGGCAGCGCGTGTCGAGCATCACGTTGCCGCCCAGGGTGCCCATGCGACGGATCTGGGGGCTGGCGACGATGCCCGCGGCCTGCGCCAGGGCGGGAGCACGCGCGATCACGTCGGGGTGGCTGGCGATCTGGTCGAGCGGCGCCATCGCGCCGAGGGTCAGAGCGCCGTCGGCGCCGACGGAGATCCCGCGGAGCTCGCTCACGCCGGCGAGCGAGATCAGGACCTCGGGCTCGGCCAGGCGGTGCTTCAGGTTCGGGAGCAGGTCGGTGCCGCCGGCGACCGGCAGCGCGCGACCGGCGTGCGCGGCGAGCAGCCCGAGGGCGGCCTCGAGGGTGGCGGGGGTCTGGACGGAGAACTGGGGGAGTCTCAGCATGACTTCACTCCGCTGCCTGCACCGGACGCGTGCGCCGGCTCTCGACCTGCGTGGCCTGCTCGCGCAGCTCGCGCAGCACCTTCGCCGGGGTGAACGGCAGCTCGCGCAGGCGAATGCCGACCGCGTCGTAGACCGCGTTCGCAATGGCGGGGATCGCCGAGTGCAGCGGGCCCTCGCCGGCCTCCTTCGCGCCGTACGGGCCCTCGGGATCGATGCTCTCGACGATCCACGATTCGATCTCGGGCGTGTCGAGCGTGGTCGGGATGGGGTAGTCGAGGAGCGACGGCCCGGCGTGCAGCCCGCGGGCGTTCACGGCGTGGTTCTCCATCACCGCCTCGGCCGCGCCCATGTAGACCGATCCGTCCATTTGCCCCGCGACCAAGGTCGGGTTCAGCGCGCGACCGCAGTCGTGGGCGACCCAGATCTTGTCGACGTGGATGCGGCCCGTCTCCACGTCCACGCGGACCTCGGCCACGTGGGCGGTGAAGGAATACGCCGGCGAAGCGCCGATGGTGCCGCCGCGGTACTTCCCGCCGAGCTCCGGCGTGTTGTAGGCCCCGGTCGACCCCAGCGTGTCGTGCTGGGCCTCGGCCAGGTGGAAGGCCTCGCGCACGCTCAGCTTGTGGCTGACGTCGTCGAGATCCACTACCTCCCCCAGCGCCATCACGATCCGCTTCGGATCCACCTCCCACTTGGCGGCGACGCTCTCGACGATTTTCGCCCGGAGCTTGCGGCAGGCGTCGATGGTGGCGTTCCCCACCATGAAGGTCACGCGGCTCGAGTACGCGCCGAGGTCGACCGGACAGAGGTCGGTGTCCGCCGCGACCACCCGCACGTGTTCGGGGAGCAGCCCCAGCTCTTCGGCCACGATGCTGCGCACCACCGAGCTCGACCCCTGGCCGATGTCGTTGCCGCCGGTGAACGCCGTGACCAGCCCCGAGCGGTCGACCTTGAGCTGCACGCCGGCTTGCGGCATCTCGTTGGGGTACACCGGGTAGTTGGTGCCCGAGATGTACATGCTGCCGGCCACGCCCAGGCCGCGCCCGTAGGGCAGCTTGGCGCGCCGCACCTTCCAGCCGCTGGCCGCCTCGACCGCCGCCAGGCACTCGAGGAAACCGTTCGACGTGATGCGCTGGCCGTTCACCGTCTGGGTGTGCGTGCCTTGGAAGTTCTTGCGGCGGATCTCGATGGGATCGAGGCGGAGGACGTCGGCCAGCTCGTCGAGCTGCACCTCGAAGGCGAAGCGCGGCTGCACCGAGCCGTGCCCGCGCTTGGGGCCGCAGGGCGGCTTGTTGGTGAACACGCGCGTCGAGTCGAAGCGATAGGTCGGAAAGTCGTAGGGCCCGGTCAAGAGCTGCCCCGAGTAGTAGGTGGTGACCAGCCCAAACGAACTGTACGCACCGCCGTCGATCAAGATCTTGGCGTCCACACCGGTGAGCCGCCCGTCTTTCTTCGCGCCGGTGCGATAGCGGAGCTTCATCGCGTGGCGCCCGCGGTGGGTGTAGAAGACCTCTTCGCGGGTGTAGAGCATCTTCACCGGGCGGCCGGTGATCAGCGCCAGCTTGGCCACGCAGAACTCGAGGCTGAAGGGGTCGCTCTTGCCGCCGAAGGCGCCGCCCAGGCACGGCTGGATCACGCGGATCTGGTGCTCGGGGAGCGCCAGCACCTTGGCCAGCGCGCGGTGCACGTAGTGCGTGATCTGCGTGGCGCTCCACACCGTGAGCACGCCGTCGGGCGACACCCGCGCCACCGCGCAGTGGGGCTCGATGGGCGCGTGGGTGGTGCTGTGGAACCCGAACTCACCCTCGACCGTGACGTCTGCGCCGGCGAGGGCCGCGTCCACGTCACCGAAGTCGAGCAGCACGTGCTTGCTGACGTTGTTCTTCTTGTCCTCGTGGATCTTCGGCTCGATCTGGGCCAGCGCGTCCTCCGGCTCCAGAAACGCATGGAGCGACTCGTACTCGACGGCGATCAGCTCGAGCGCACGCACCGCCGTGTCTTCGTCCAGCGCGGCGACGGCCGCGACCGGATCGCCCACGAACCGCACCTTGTCCACCGCCAGCGCGGTCTCGTCCTGAGTCCACGGGATCACACCGTAGCGCTCGGGCAAGTCGCGCCCGGTGATCACCGCGTGCACGCCGGGCAGCGCCAGCGCCTTCGAGACGTCGATGCTCTTGATGCGCGCGTGGGCAAGCGGGCTGCGAAGCGTCTTGGCGTGCAGCATGCCGGGCAGCTGAATGTCGTCGGTGTAGACCGCCTCGCCGGTGGCCTTCGACAGCCCGTCGACCTTGCGCTGCGGGTGGCCCACGACCGAAAAGCCCTTGTCCCAGGGCGGATTCGGCCCGTGAATGTCGCGCGCAGCCATGGCGGTCTCCTAACGCGGGGGGTGGAACGTGACAAGCACGGGGGGGTGGGACTCGGGTCGCGGCGGCCACGCAAACGGCCGGCGTTGGCGCGCGAAATGCCCGCTCGGGTCGTGCAGAGAGCAAAGCGCTGGCTCGAAGCGGCACGGCTGGCAGAAACTGCGGCCATGCCGGAACGGATTGGACTGGTCGAGGCGCTCGGGCTGACGCCCTTCGACAAGACGGCGCGGGAGGTGGCGCTCGCGCTGGGTGGAGACTCGAGCACGCCCAAGACCCGCTTCGGTCTGAGCTCGCTCCGCAACTTTCACCCGCGCCTGGGGGCCGCGCTGTGGCTCGGAAGAAAGCCTTCCGGGCGCCGAGTCCCGGTCACCAATCTCTACAACTATCGTCAGCCACCGCCGGAGCTCGGCTGGTCGGTGCGGGTGACCGACGTGCGCGACTTTCGTGGCGGGCGCAACACCTACGACAGCCACAACGGCACCGACTTCGCGATCCCGCCCGGCACGAGCGTGGTCGCGGCGGCGCCGGGAACGGTGCTCCGGGTCTCGAGCGAGTACCACCGGGGCGGGCGCAAGATCCTGATCGACCATGGCCACGGGCTGGTCACCTCCTACAACCACTTGAGCCGACCACTGGTCCAGCCCGGCCAGCGCCTGCGACGCGGCGAGCCGATCGCGCTCTCGGGCTACAGCGGGCTCGACGCGCTGGTCGGGTTCCCGTGGGCCCCACCCCATGTGCACTTCAACGTCTGGCTCGACGGCGTCTACGTCGATCCCTTCACGCCCCTCGATCGCGACGAGCCCTCGCTCTGGCGGCGACACAACGATCCGGTGCCGGCGCTGCCGGGCGACCTCGACGACGACGACGTTCCGCCGAGCGATTGGGACGACGACGCGATGGCACGCGCGGTGAAGGCCTGCGTGCACCCGGCCACGGTCGCCCAGATCGAGCAGGCGCCGAGCGCCGAGGAGCGCGCCGGTGCGCTGCTGATGCACCTCGCGTACTTCCCGACTCGCTTCCGGCGTGAAGGCCTGGGCGAAGGCTTCTCTCTGTTCTGCCGGGTCCACCCCCGGGAGCCGCGCCTCGATCTCCCGTTTTCGCACGGCGACTACGACGGAGTGGTCTTCCTGCCACGCTGACCACCCGCCTCGAAGAGTGATAGACTCGGCCCTCGCCATGTCGGAGCGCCGCGTCCCACGGGTTCGCACCTGGCACCTCGCGGTCGCGCTGGTGTTGATCACCGCGTGCGGTGCGAAAGATGGGCTGGACGATCCCGAGGCCTACGATGGCGGCATCGACGGCGGTGGCGTCGGCGGCTTCGGTGGCGCGGGCGGCGCAGCTGGCTTCGGAGCATTCGGCGGTGCAGGCGGCGCCGGTGGCTTCGGCGCATTCGGTGGTGCGGGCGGCGCCGGTGGCTTCGGCGCATTCGGTGGTGCGGGCGGCGCCGGTGGCTTCGGCGCATTCGGCGGTGCAGGCGGCGCAGGCGGCTTCGGCGCATTCGGTGGTGCGGGCGGCGCGGGTGGCTTCGGGGCATTCGGCGGTGCGGGCGGCGCGGGTGGCTTCGGGGCATTCGGCGGTGCAGGTGGCGCCGGCGGCTTCGGCGGCTTCGGGGGTGCGGGCGGCTTCGGTGGAGCCGGCGGCTTCGGTGGCTTCGGCGGCTTCGGCGGCTTCGGCGGCTTCGGCGGCTTCGGTGGCTTCGGTGGCTTCGGTGGTGCGGGCGGCAGCGGTGGCGCAGGCGGCTTCGGCGGCTTCGGCGGCTTCGGCGGCTTCGGTGGAGCGGGCGGCAGCGGCGGCGCAGGCGGCAGCGGTGGTGCAGGTGGCAACGGCGGGGCAGGTGGCAGCGGCGGCGCAGGTGGCAGCGGTGGCTTCGGTGGCTTCGGTGGCTTCGGTGGCTTCGGTGGCTTCGGTGGCTTCGGTGGCTTTGGCGGCTTTGGCGGCACCGGCGGCACCGGTGGCGGAAGCTGCGAAGGCGGCTCGGTGTGCGCACCCCCGGCGCCCGCAGGCTGGCAGGGTCCGCTCGCGGTGTGGGGCGGCCAGGGATCCGCACCGCCGCCCGAGTGTGGCGCGGCCTACCCGACCCTCGCCGTGGACGGCATGCAGGGGCTCTCGGCGCCACCGGCGAGCTGCGGCGCGTGCGGGTGCGGCTCGCCCATCGGGATGGTGTGCGCGCTGGCGACGGTGCAGTTCTTCCAGCAAGCGGCCTGCGGCGGCACGCCCGGTCAGCTGACCATCGCCGCCAACGTGTGTCAGGCGTTCGTCATCCTCGGCTACGACCCGCTGAGCGCCAAGCTCGCGACCGCGCCGCCGGCCGGAGGCGCGTGCAATCCGCTGCCGACTCAAGATCAGATCCTACCCCTCGGGTGGAGCGTACGCGCGCGGGCGTGCGGTGGCGCGAAGCCCGGCGCCGCGTGCGGCGCGGGCGTATGCACTCCCGCGCCCGAGTCTCCGTTCGGTGGCCTGTGCATCGCGAAGGCCGGTGATGCTGCTTGCCCGGCCGGATACCCCAAGAAGCTGTCGTTCTACCAAGGCGCCAACGACACGCGCGACTGCTCCGACTGCGCCTGCGGCTCACCCCAAGGCGCGGCGTGTCCCGGCAGCGTCGAGCTGTGGACCAACTCGCAGTGCAGCGTCGACTCGGTCACCCTCGGTCAGGTCGGCTCGTGCGCGTCGCTGCCGCCGGACCCCTCGCCGCCGCCGCCGCCCTATCAGACCTCGCGCAGCATGTTCTACGACGGTCAGCCCCCGGTCGGAGGCGCGTGCGGGGCATCGGGCGGGCAACCGACCGGCACCGCCACGCCCGCTGCACCGGTGACTCTCTGCTGCCTGTGAGCGCGCGACCAAGTCAGAGATAGCCGCCCACCGTGGCGAACAGCCCGAAGTGATCGAAGTCACTGTCGTCGTCGAGCGGAACCACGAAGCGCGCGTCGACGCCCGCGAAGAGCCGATCGGACAGCGGGTACAGCGCGGCGACACCCGGCGCCAGGTACGCGCGCGATTCCGTGTCGCACGTGCCCCCGAGACAGCCGCGCGCGGTTCCCATTCCGACCCCGCCGTAGGGACGCACGATCAAAGGACCCGCCGCGAGGTCGTAGCCCAGCTCGCCGCCGAAGTACCACACGTTCACGCTCACGTCCTCGCTGCCTCCCAGCGTGTTCGCCTTGCGCGTCTCGCCCAGGTGGTAGACCAGAGTGCCTCCGACGTAGACGCGATCGAAGCCGTAGCCGGCACGCGCACCGAAGCCGACGTTGACGCCGTCCTCGAAGCCGTTGCCGACCAGCCCCGCCAGCGACAGACCCTGGGTCGGCAGCGTGTGCTGCTCGGCCCGCGGCGGGCTGCCTCCCGTATCGGCAGCGGGCTCCTTCGCCTGTGCGAGGGCGGGAGCGCACGTGAGCCCGAGCACCAGCAAAACGATTCGATTCTTCATGTCCGTCGTCTCCTCTTCCGCTCACATCAGCAATCGGCGTGCCTGGAGCACGGCGCGGGAAAAGAGCCACTTCGGCGCGCGCCGCTGGTCGGGCGCGACCGACCGCCTGGCAGGAGGGAGCCGTCCGCCCACGTGTAAGGTCAGGTCCGCCCGGCCGTTCTTCGCGGCGTCATGCGTAAAGCTTTCTTGGTCACGAACGTGCTCGGTGGGGTGCTCTTGGCGGCAACGGTCGCGCGGGCAGGCGGAGAGAAAGACGACATCGGGACGCGGCCCGCGGGCGCACCCATGGTGGCCGAGGGCGCGCTGTCCAAGGACGACGGCGGCAACCCACCGCCGGCCAAGGTGATCGCGCCAACGCCCTGCGTCGGGCCTGCGTGCGCGCCGTCCAGTGATCCGCAGCGTGATCTGGTGGTCGCCGAGGACCGACCGACGAACTGGTACGTGCTCGACGCCGGCCTGCGCACGCACCGCGATACGTTCATCGGGCTCGCGTCGCTGGCCGCTGCCCAGAGTCGCGTCGAGCGCTTCTACGGGGTGGCATCGCTGGCCCTGATCCGCAACGACGCGGGGAGCCACTTTGGTCTCGCGCAGATCGGCATCGGTCGCAACCTCTCGGACGAGTTCGGCGGCCTGGCGCAGGTGAGCCTCGGCGAGAACCGCGCCCGCTACTTCTACGGCCTGGGTCAGGTGACCCTCGGCTACAATCGCAGCCAGGAGTTCGTCGGCGCGCTACAGCTCGCGGGCTACAACCGCGCGGACGACTCGTTCGGCGGGGCGCTGCAGCTCGGCGGGTACAACCGCGCCGGTGGGGACTTCGTCGGGCTCGCGCAGATCGGCGGGTTCAACGCCCAGGGCAAGGAGCTGTTCGAGAGCCACGGCGACGAGAGCACGCTCTGGGCCCTGGGTCAGTTCGGCGTGGTCAACTACGCCAACGCGTTCCGCGGAGTGGTGCAGGTGGGCGCCATGAGCGCGGCGCACGACTTCAGCGGCGGCCTGCAGATCGGCGTGGTGGCGGGCGCCGAGACGTTCAGCGGCATCGCGCAGATCGGCGCCGCGACGGTCTCCGATCGGTCGTACGGCGGGCAGATCGGCCTCGCCAACCTGTCATTCAAGCAGCACACCGGCTTGCAGGTGGGTGGCGGCAACTATGCCGAGAGCATGCGGGGCGTGCAGGTCGGCCTGGCGAACATCACGGACGAAGCCAGCGGCGTGCAGATCGGCGTCTTCAACCACGCCAGGCGCCTGCGAGGTCTGCAGATTGGTCTCTTGAACCATGCCGAGGACGGCGTCCTCGAGTGGAGCCCGATCGTGAACATGGGTTTCGACGAGGGACCGAAGCAGGTGGGCCGGCGGTAGTGAGGCGCGCGACACGGGTGCTCTCCGCGTACGGCCAAGCCGTGGCCACCGACCTCTCGCGCCCGCAACTTCGCATCAGACCCAGGGACCGACGTCGCCGAGCGCGAGGCACAGACCCGCCGCGATAGCCGTGCCAATGCAGATCCATGGCGAAGACGCGACCTCGGCGGCTTCCCTGCCACGCAGGCGCGCCCAGAGGAATACGAAGCCCACCGCAGCCCAAACCCCGAGCGCGAACACCGGGCCGCCCAGCGTGCCGACCGCCACGATGAGTTTGAAGGCGCCGCCGCCGGTGAGCTCGCGGCGCCACGCGAGCAGACCGGGCGCCGCGGTGAGGAAGAACCCGGTGAGGTGTGGCGCGAAGTGCGCGCGCACGAGCATGATCGCGACGGCGGCCGCCAAGCCTCCGACTGTGATCCCATTCGGGATGTTGCCGTCTCGAAGCTCGAACGGCAGAGCGAGCGCTGGCAGCGCAACCGCCAAGGCGATCACCAGGACGGGTGGTTCGAAAATCCCCACTTGCGCACGGTACCACGGCGTGGGTCCGAGTCCCCCGGGCCGGGATCGCCGGGCTCGCGCTCGACCGGACGTCGTGCGATCCTCCCCCCCATGCGGAGGGTGGAGATCATCATCGCGCACGCGCCGCGCCTTTCGGCCATCGCGGCAGTGAGCCTCTTGCCAATCGTGGCAAGCTGCGGGTCGCGCTCGGGGCTGCAGAGCGGCAATGACGCTGGCAGCACCGGCGGCGCGACCGGCGGCAGCGGCAACGGCGGCGCGGGTGGTGCCACCAGCGGCGGCGGCAGCGGCGGCCTGTTGATCGGCGGCACCGGCGGCCTCGGCGGCTCGGGTGGCAGTGGCGGGGCCGGCGGCAACGGCGGCTACCCGGGCTGCCCCTCGTACAAGAAGCTCGTGACCTTCACCGTGGACATCCCGCCCCCGGGCGTCCCCGCCGAGCCGGGTCAACTCTGCGCGGTGACGGTCGAGCCCGTCGAGAGCAACACCGCGGCGCGCGTCACGCTCACCAAGTACTCGCCCGCGCTCGAGCTCGCACAGGGCTTCGTGGCGCTGCCCCCCGACATCGAGAAGGTGGTGGTCGGGGTCCCGAAGATCAGCATCAAGGCGGCGGACATGTCGGTCCTCGCCCAAGGGAAGGTGAGCAACGTGACCCAGCTCGCCGGGGGGTTCTCGTTTCACCTGACCTGGCCTGGCCCGCTGAAGCTCGATCCCGAGCCGTACGTGCGCCTGGTGATGCAGGTCGAGCTCGACATCGCCTGCAACGAACCGGGTGGCGACCTTCGCACCATCACCTCCGTCACCGAGATCCACCTCTGCATTGGCGACGAGGACCTCGAGTGGGTCAGCTCGGGGGACGAGTGCACGGCATGCAAGACCATCGCCGAGATGGCGCCGACACCCATCTTGCCGGATCAGCAGGCGGACGCGCTGCCCCTGGCGCGTGCCTTCCGGCTGCGCGTGGTCGAGCTGGCGCGGGCGGGGAACGCCGCGCTCTTGCTGGCCGAAAACGACGCGGGCCCCGACGCCGAGTACCAGTGGCACGCCAGCGCCGGTCGACTGGAGCGGCTCGCTCCGGATCTGGTGCTCTGGACCACCGAGTCCGCCGACCTCCCTCACCTCTTGCAGGTCGCCGTCGAGCACCCGGACGGCGCCGCCGTCGCCAGCTTCGACTGGGAGCCGCTGTGACCGCGCGCCTGCGGGTGGCGCTGGTCGGGCCCATCTACCAAGAGAACCTGGCGCTCGCCTACCTGCGGGCGGTGACCGAACGGGCCGGACACGACGCACGGGTGATCGCCTACTCGCGGCGCGCCGAGATCGACGCCGCCGCGAGCGCGGTGCTTGCTTTCGACCCCCACGTAGTCGGGCTCGGGATCGCGTTCCAGAACAACATCGACGACTACCTCGCCTTCCTGAACGAGCTGCGTGCGCGGGGCTTTCGAGGTCATCTCACCGCGGGCGGCCACGTGCCGACGTTCTGCTACCAAGAGCTGCTGCGGGACGCGCCGGGGCTCGACAGCGTGGTGCGTCACGACGGCGAGGAGACCTTCGCCGAGATCCTGGCGGCCGTGGCAGGCGGCGGGGTTCCGCGCGACCTTCCGGGCCTGGTCTGGCGCGACGGCGATCGCGTCGTGGCCGGGCCGGTGCGAGCGGCGATCAGCAACCTCGACCAGCTGCCGGTGGCCGCGCGGTCGCCCGAGCCCTTCAGCGTGGGCGGCGCGGTGGTCGACTTCGTGCTCACCGCCCGCGGCTGTGTGGGCGAGTGTCACTATTGCAGCATCGCGGCCTACACCGAGGCACAGCAGAAGCGCTTTCGGCTTCGCGACCCGGAGCACGTGGCGGACGAGATCGCGACCTTGTACCGCGAGCGCAACGCCCGCGTGATGTTCGTGCAAGACGACCTCTTCGTGCTGCCGAGCGAGAAGCGCACGGTCGAACGGGTGGGCGCGCTCGGGGCGGCGCTCGAGCGGCGCGGCGTGCGCGACCTGGCCTTCTGGGTGAAGGCCCGACCCGAGACCGTGACGCCCGCGGTGTGTGAGGCGCTCTTGGGCTTGGGCGCCATTCACGTCTTCTTGGGGGTCGAGAGCGCATCGGCCGAGCGCCTGGCCTATCTCGGCCGCACGCACCTGCCGCTGCACAACGACTCGGCCATCGCGCGATGCCGTGCCCACGGCATCGTGCCGAGCTTCAACTTCATGCTGTTCGACCCCGATGCGTCGCTCGACGACGTGGCCGTCACCCTCGACATGGCCGAGCAACACCTCGACCTACCGTGGAACGTCTGCCGCACCGAGGTCTATTCGGGCACCGCTTTGCGGTCGCGGCTGGAAGCGGAGGGGCGCCTGCGCGGCGACTACAGGAGCTTCGGCTACGTGATGCGCGACGCGCGCGCCGAGGTCATGTTCCGCATCGCCCGCGTCAGCCTGCACGAGCGGGCCTTGGCGATGGAGAGCCTGCTCAACCGGTTGATCAGCCTCTCGTTCGCGCGCCAGATCCACGAGCACTTCTTCCCAGGGCGTGCCACCGACGCGCTCAGCCGCGAGGTGATCGCGCTCGGCCGCGCGGTGCGCGCCGACACCCTGGTGGCCCTGCGGCAAGCCCTCGAGGTCGCGAAGCGCTCGCCCGAGCACGCACAGCGGTTCGCGGTCGAGCAGGCGCTCGAGCTCGGGCGCCGCGATCTCGGGTGGCGCACCCAGACCGAGCGGCTGTGGCGGCACCTGACCGCGCGGGGCACGCTACTGATGGGCCGCCGCGGTCTGGGCGCGCCGGCGCGCGCGCGGGCCGGCTGGGAAATCGCCACCGGGTCGTGAGCCCCGGACGCACGCCGCACGGCCGATGCGGGCGGCGGCCGCCACGTGTCAGTCGGCGCTGGGCCAGTCGGCGCCGATCCAACCCAGTGCCTCGCCCAGGCGCTCGGCGCTGCTCGCGTCGAAGTAGTGACCGACCTTGCCCATGCTGAAGTAGCGCGCGTCGAGGCCGCTCGCGGCGAGGCGCTTCTGCGTCTTCTTCAGCTTGCCTGCGGTGGCGTCCTGGTCACCGGCCACCAGGGCGACGCGCGTGATGCCCGCCTTGCGAAGCTGCGCCGCGCTGGGCTCGGTGCCGGCGTTGACGAGCATGAGCCGTTGCCAGCGCCCGGGCTGCGCGAGCGCGATGCGCAGCGCCGCGGGCGCGCCGAGCGAATACCCGATCAAGACACGGCGGCCGAGGTCCACCTTCTCGGGCTCGCTTGCCAAGAGGAGCGCCACGCTCTTGTCCACGCGCTTCTCGAGCGCCGCGCCGGTCCCGACCCACATCGCACCGCCGCCCTGGCAGGCAGCCGGACCGGGAGGGCAGAGCAACCACGACGAGCTCGTGGCTCGCTGGAACACCGGACACTCCCACTCCGGGAGCGCGCACATGCCGTGCAGAAACACCGCGAGGGGGCGCCGCTCGGTGGATATCGGTGCGTGGTACCAGGCCGGCCGCTTGCCCCCGACGTCGAGGGTGGGAAACCCCGAGACCGTGTCGCCGCTCTGCGCGGGTGGCGCTCGGGTCACGAGCGCGCCGAGCAGTGCCACGGCGAAGATCGGAGCACGCATCGGTTCCAAGAGTTTGGCACGGCCAAGGCGCGCGGTCACCGCGCCGCGAGCTCTTCCCAGTCGCGCCTGTGTTCGCCGAAGTAGACGCGCACCCACACGCTGCCGGTCACGAAGCCCGGGCGGAACGACTGGTCGCCGGAAGTTGCCCAAGTGGAGAGCAAGAGGCCCAGGTGCGCGCCGACCTCGACCCGATCGCTCGCCCGGAAGCCCACGGGCTGCACGTACGGGTGGACGAACCAGGACGAACGCGGCCGCCAGGTCTCGTCGCGCGAGCGCTCGCCGCTGGCGAACATCCACCCGCCGGTGAAGCCGAGCCCCAATCTCAGCGGGCCCGGAGCCGCGACGAGCGCAAGATCCGCCCCGATCGGCACCAGGGCGCCGTCGCCGCTCGTGGCGGGGAGGACCGCGACGCCGAGCCCGAGCGTGAACGAATCGCCGAGCGGCGCGGAGTAGCTCGCGTCGACGCGCGCGCCGAGCGCGGCGCCTGGCTCGTTGCCCGACGCTCGCGGTACGCCCATGAGCGTGAGCAGCCCCGCGCCCACGCCGAGGCGGGGCAGCGATGCGGGCGGCGGTGGCGGAGGCGGCGAGAGGCAAGGCTGCAGGCACACGTGGGGACGGCACTCAATCTCGAAGCGGACCACGTGCGACGAGCCGCTCGCGACCTCGACGGTGCGGCGCTCTTCGCCCTCGCACGGTCCACCCACCAGGGCGACCTCGTGCGGCCCAGCGGCGAGCCGCAGGGCGTCGGCTAGCGGCACCGTGCCGACGGGCTTCCCGTCGATCTCGACGCTGGCGCCCGGCGTGCCGCCCTCGACCGTGAGCTTGCCGGACTCGACCTCGTCGGCGCGAGCGGGTCGTGCAAACCCGGCGAGGGCCGAGGCCAACAGCAGCGCGCGCCGCGCCAAGATGGCTTCGCGGTCCGGGGACACCGGTGGATCCTTCCATCTTTTCTGAGTGAAAGTCGCCTGCCCCGGTTGCCGCCGTTCGGCCGCGCGCCACCTTCCCTGCTATTCTGGGCTCGGAGGCGGCAAGGTGAGACGACTCGGACTTTGGACCTGTGGGTTGGTCGTGACGGGCTCGCTGTGGGCGTGTGGCTCGGACGACTCGTCCGGGTCGAGCAGCACCGGCGGGGTCGGGGGAGCGGCAACGGGTGGGGCCACCAGCGGCGGTGGGTCGAGCGGCGGCGGCTCGAGCGGCAGCGGGGGCAGCAGCGGTTCGGGCGGCAGCGCTGCCGGCGGAGGCGGCGGGGCGACCGGGGGTGGCGGCGGTGTGGGCGGCACCGATCCGCTGCCCGAGGGCGACGCCGGCCTGGCGGCGAAGTACCCGGGCGACGTCGGGCTCTCGAAGGACCCGAGCGTGCTCTTCTTCGACGACTTCGAGGGCTATTCCGCGCCGGCGGATCTGAACAAGACCTACGACTCGGTCTATCAGATGAACCAGATCCGCATCGCCACCGAGGCGGGGAACTTCCACGCTGGCAAGAAGGGGCTCGAGTTCAAGGTCCCGAAGCAAGACGCCGAGCTGAGCAACGCCGTGGACAAGGTGCTCGCGCAAGAACGGGACCTGCTCTTCCTCCGTTACTACTCGAAGTTCATGGCACCCTTCGACGTGGTGGGCTCGAGCCACAACGGCTCGATCGTCTCGGCCCACTATTTCGTGAACGGGCAGGCGACGCCGGGCGTGCCCGCCGACGGGAAGAACAAGTTCCTGGCGGCGCTCGAAGACTGGCGCGGCGAGGCCGCGACCAAGTCCCCGGGCCCGCTCAACGTGTACATCTACCATCCCGAGCAGCGCAGCCAGTGGGGAGATCACTTCTTCCCGACGGGGACCGTGCTGCCGAACTCGAGCCTGCCCTTCGACTTCGGCCCGAGCTTCGTCAAGCGGCCCGACGTCACCCCCGATTTGGACAAGTGGTACTGCTACGAGCTGATGGTCAAGGCGAACACCCCCGGAAAACGCGACGGGCGGATCGCCTTCTGGCTCGATGGCAAGCTCACCGCCGATTTCCAGAACCTGCGGCTCCGGGACGTCGACAGCCTGAAGATCGATCGCTTCCAGCTGGCCCTGCACATCGGCAGCAACAAGACCGGCGAGGCCAAGAAGTGGTACGACGATCTGGTGGCCGCCAGCTCTTACATCGGGCCGATGAAGTGATGGGGCCCTGGGCGAGGGTGCTTGCGCTGTCCGTGGCCCTGGTCGTGGGCTGCGGCTCCGACGACTCGGGCTCGGGGGTGCCAGCGGACGCCGGGCCCGACACCGACACCGGCGCCGACTCGGCAGTCGACGCCGGCGCCGACGCCCCGGCCGACTCGCCCCCCGAGGCTCAGGCGCCAAAGATGATCCTGCCGAAGCGCGCGCTGACCGCCGACGAGCTCGGCGTGCTGGTCAACTCGTCCGACCCCCAGTCGAAAGAGGTCGCCGCCTACTACGTGGCAGCCCGGAAGATCCCGAGCGCAAACGTGGTCACGCTCGCCTTCCCGGTGGGCGACGTGATGACCGAGGCCGACTTCGCCACCGCCAAGGCCGCGGTCGATGCGGCGCTCGGACCAAAGATCCAGGGGCTTGCCATCACCTGGACAAAGCCGTACCGCGTCGCTTGCATGAGCGTGACCAGCGCGTTCGCGCTCGGCTTCGACAATAAGCACTGCAACACCACCGGCGGCGCCTGCGGGCCCACGGCCAGCGTGCCGACCTACGACTCGGACAGCGTGGCACCATTCACCGACCACGCAGTCCGACCGACCATGATGCTGGTGGGCAAGGATGCCGCCACAGCCAAGGCGCTGATCGACCGCGGCATGGCGGCGGACGACACCTTCCCGACCGGAGACGGCTTCCTGGTGCGCACCACGGACACGGCGCGCAGCGTGCGCTGGCCGTCGTTCGTGGCGCTCACAGGCGACTGGACCGATCCGAGCGTGATGAAGCTGAGCTACGTGGACAACTCGGCCGGTGCGGGGTCGAACGCGATCGAGAACCAGAAGAACGTGTTCCTGTACTTCACCGGGCTCGCGTCCGTACCCGGCATCGAGACCAACACCTATCGGCCCGGCGCCATCGCCGATCACCTGACCAGCTACGGCGGGCAAGTGCCTTCGAGCGGGCAGATGAGCATCGCCAAGTGGATCGATGCGGGCGTGACCGGAAGCTTCGGCACCGTGGTCGAACCCTGCAACTACAAGAGCAAGTTCCCGGAGCCGCAGGTCGTGGTGCCGCGCTACTACCGCGGCGAGACGCTGCTCGAAGCGTACTTCAAGAGCGTGAGCACGCCGGGCGAAGGCCTGTTCGTCGGCGAGCCGCTGGCGCGCCCGTTCGGCGCCGAGCCCGTCACCTTCGCGGGCGGCGCGCTCAGCGTGCAGACCACGCACCTCGACCCGGCGCACAGCTACGCCATCGAGGCCGCCGACTCGGAGAGCGGCCCCTTCGTCGCGGTGCAGTCGGGGATCACGGTGCCGAGCCACCAGCGCGCCACGCTGACGGTGAAGCCCGCCGAAAAAGCGGTGTACCGGCTGGTGCGAGAGTGAGGTCAGTCGTCGTGCTCGGGTCGCGCAAGTGAGATAGACTGAAGCTCAATGACTTGGGTCAGGTCGATGGTCGTGCTGGGAGCACTGCTCCTCTTCGGGTGCGGGGTCGACGAGGTGGATCTCGAGGGGAAGGAGTGTCCCTGCGCCAGCGGGTGGACGTGCAACACCGCGACCAACCGCTGTGAACGGAGCGGGGCAAGCGGAGGCACGAACAGCGGAGGCGCAGCTGGCGCCGGCGGCGGGACCAGCGGCTCGGGTGGAACCACCAGCGGCGGCGGAACCACCAGCGGTGGCGGCGGTTCCACCAGCGGTGGCGGAGGAACCACCGGCGGCGGCGGTTCCACCAGCGGCGGCGGCGGGACCACCAGCGGCGGCGGAACCACCAGCGGCGGCGGAGGCAGCGGCGGTAGCGGCGGAGGCAGCGGCGGTAGCGGCGCCGGAACCATCAAGTGCGGCAGCTCGTCGTGCGCGCTGGCCACGCAGATGTGTTGCCACGTGGACCAGGCCACCCAATCTCAGGGCCAGTGCATGGCGAAGGGCGGCCTATGCACCAACACCGACATGCTGTGCGACGACGCCAGCGACTGCGCCAGCGGCGGCGTCTGCTGCGCAGAGATCGATCCGGGCGGCGAGCTCAAAGGCGACGTCGGCTGCAGGCTCTCGTGCACTGCGACGGGCAGCGGCAGTGTCGAGATCTTGTGCGACCCCTTCGCCGCAGTGCCCTGCGCTTCGGGGCTGACCTGCAAGGCCGCGGTGAAGATGACGGGCTACTCGTCGTGTCAGCCGTGAGCGCTCACTGATCGCTGCAGCGCGAGGCGATCAGTGAGCCACCAACCGGTGGGCTTCCAGGGTCCCTGCGCCGCGATCGGAGTGACAGCTGGGGGTGTAGAGCACCCCCGCGTGGAAGAGCGGCTTGGTGAAGCGAAAGCCTCGCCCCGCCAGCGCATGATCGACCAGCAGCAACCCGTCCGCAGCGCGCAGCCCCACTAGGCGACCCGGAGCCTGATCGACGGTGCCCGGCTCGACGACCCACACCGTTTCCTGCCCACGAAGCCGTACCACCCGCGGGCGCGACGGATGCCAGCGAAAGCGCTGCCTCGCGGCGAGCGTCGTGGGATCGGGGAAGACCCATCGCGTGACCAGCTCTGGCCCCTGCGCGCCGTCGGTGAGCTCGAGACCGAAGACGCCGGCGGTGTGCACCGAGTCGGGAACGAAGGTGGGCACGACGAACATCGCGGCTTCGCCGACCTTCGCCTCGACGGGCTGGGTCACGATCATGCCCGCCCAGTCGGCCATGCAGTTGTGGTTCTTGGCGCCGCACACGTCCACCAGCTTCTTCCGCTGGTGGAGCGTGCCCAGGTGGTCGGCGTCCACCAGGTACACGTGTCCGTCTTTGGTGGGGTAGACGAGCACGCGCTTGCCTGCGGGTGTCTGGCCCAGTGCGGGCGTGCTGCCGCCCACGTAGTCGAGCTTCTCCCAGCACTCGAACATCCCGAGCCCGTCGCACACTCCGCTCTCGGGAGCGAGCGGCGGGTCCCCCGCCGGCACGCGCGGCACGAACACGTGCTTGCACGACTCGACGCACGCGGTCGCGGGCGCGTCCGGATCGAACCCCGCGCAGGCGGCGGCGGAACACCCCGAGTCGATGGGTGCGCCAGGCTTCACCCGCAAGAGCGTGTTGGCGAAATCCCCACGAGGCAGATCGAGCTGTCCGTTTCCGGTCGGCAATATCAACTCCGGCCCGTCGGTGCCTGCCACCAGGAGCACGCCCGAGGGCGACCAGAGACCGCCGCCGCAGATGCGCGTCCGCGAGCCCGACGCGCCCTCGGGTCCGCAATCGTGCTCCGGCGTGGTCAGGCGCACGCGATCGATGGCCTGGGCCGGCCCCAGCGCCTGCCAGGCGTCGAGCGAAATCTCGAACAGCCAGCCGTGCCACGGCTGAAGGTCACGGCCGTTTCCGAAGGCAACCGCAACCATGCCGAGCTTGCCCGCGCCCAGGACGTGGACCAGCGCTGCGCGCTGGAGCGCCTTGTCGGCGCGGAAGGTCACGGTCTTCCCCGGGGTCGCCGCGGGCTCGGTCGCGGCGAGCGTGAGCGCCGGGAACTCTGGGTCGAGGGCACGGGCTGCCAGATCGACCACCGCCACGCGCTGCGCTTTGCGCAGGTCCATCACGTCCCGGCCCGGGGCCTGCGTCTCGTTGGGCGCCTGGGTGGTGTGGTAAGCGACCACCAAGCGGTGGTCCACCAGCACCGGAGTGCTGATCACGAACGCACGCTCGGAGCCGGCCGCGGGCAACGAGATTCGAAAGCGCTCGTCGCCGGTCAGCGGATCGAGCCCGACCACGTGCTCGCCGACCGCCAGCACGATATCGGTCTGCCCGTCGTGCTCGAAGGCCAGAGGGGATCCGAACGAGCAGTCGTCGAAGGTGAGACCGACATGGGTCGCGGTGGGGAACAGGCGTTCGACGTCGATCGACGACACGCCACCACTACCCCCACCGCCGAACCCGCCGCCACCGACCCCGCCTGCGCCGGTCCCTCCGCCGCCCGCGCCGACAACCAGCCGTTCGTCTTTGCCGCAGGAAACGAGCGCGACGAACGCCAGCGCGCTGAGGCGCGAAAAGGCCCGGAACACGCGCGAGAAGTTACGCGAGAGCAGCCGCGCCGGTCGAGCCCCGACTGGGAAGAATCCCGGATACACTGCCCCCGATGCACGTCGAGCGGCTCTCGATGCTGGCGCGAGCGCGAATTCCGCTTTCCCGGCGAGCGCTCCGCGCGGTGCTGAGCACGACCGCGCTCGGCGACTGGCTCGCGCGGAGCCGGCGCGACGAGGTTCAGGGCCGCACTCTCGCCCCCGACCTGGCGGCAGTGCTCCGGCTCGACGACCTGACGCACGCGAGCCAGCTCCGCGGCCACTCGCCGGCCCGGGCACGGCTTCGCTTGGCCGAGCAGATCGCGATCGTCGACGGGCCGCCGCCGGCGGGGGTGGCGACGCGCGATCTGACGTTCGTCGGCCCGGCGAGCGATCTCGCCCTGCGAGTCTACGAGCCCGATGGCGTTCCCGAGCCCGCACCGGCCATCGTGTACATCCACGGGGGCGGCTTCGTGACGTGCAGCGTCGCGACCCACGACGGGTTCTGCCGCCGCTTGGCGCTCGGCGCCCGCGCGAAGGTGTTTTCCCTCGACTACCGGCTCGCGCCTGAGCACCCCTACCCCGCCGCGGTCGACGACGCGCTGGCGGGCTTTCGGTGGGTGGCCGAGCACGCAGAGCGCCTGGGCGCCGACCCGCGACGCGTCGGCGTCGCGGGCGACAGCGCGGGTGGCAACTTGTCCGCAGTGGTCTCGAGGCTCGCGCATGGCGATCCCACTCCGCCCGCGCTCGCGGTGCTCTTCTATCCAGCCACCGATGCCACCTGCTCCCTTCCTTCGCACCAGTCCCTCGGTGATCGGTACTTCCTGACGCGCGACAACATCGCCTGGTACTACGACCACTACGCTCCGCCAGGGGTGAATCGCCGAAAGCCGGACGTCTCACCCTTGTATGCGGATCCGTCCGGTGCGTGCCGCACGATGATCTACGTGTGCGGGTTCGATCCGCTCCGAGACGAAGGCGTGGCCTATGCCGAGAAGCTGCGGGCCGCCGGGGTACCCGTCGAGCTCGAGGAGCTTCCGGGCCAGATCCACGGTTTTCTGCTGATGTCCGAGGTGCCCTCGTCGCGCGCGGCCACCACACGAATCGCTGCACGGATCGGCGAGGCGCTGCGCACCGACCGGCTCGGGTGAGGGCGCGCCCCGGGCCGATGGCTTCTCGCTGCGGCCCGCCCGTGCGATGAGGGCAGGCGCGCGAACCCCTTCCCGCCTCCCAACCGAGACCCCCGATGGCCCACCCCACTTCGACCTTCGTGTTCTATCCCACCGAGATCGACGGTCAGCCCGCCGCGATCGTCGTCGATCTTGCCGCCGAGCCGACCCCGACCAACCCCTATTGCATCATCGTGCGCAGCCGCATGCGCGAGCCCGACGCCGAGGGGCTGCGCAGCGAGCGAGAGATGAGCCGACTGCGCGCGGTTCAAGAAGCGCTCACGCGGCGGCTCGGGCGCTGGGTCGGCGCGAAGTTCGTCGGGTTCTTGGACACTGCGGGCGCGACCCACTTCGCGTTCTACGCCAAGCGCGCCGCCGATCCGGCCGACATCTTGGCGCACATCGGCAAGCTCGAGGGGTACGTCCCGGAGGTCGCCGTCAGCAATGACCCGGACTGGGCGTTCTTCGTCGAGCAGCTCTATCCGGACGCCTACGCGCTGCAAGCCATCGTCAACCAGCTGGTGGTCGCGGAGCTCGCCGCCCAGGGCGACCAGCTCGGGGCCAAGCGCCCGGTCGATCACGCGGCCACCTTCGCGACGAAACGCGCCGCGTCCGCTGCCGCCAAGAAGCTTGCCAAAGCGGGCTACCGGGTGGACGAGCCCGTGACCGACGAGGACGATCGGCTCTCGCTCTCGTTTTCTAGGAAGGACGCCCTCGCCGGCGACCGCCCCAACCTGATGTGCTTCGAGATCCTCGACATCGTGCTGCCGCTGGCCGGACAGTACGAGGGCTGGGGCACGTTGGCCGTGACCCCGCGCACGCCGAGCAAGAAGAAGGCGCCCACCAAGAAGAAGGCGCCCACCAAGAAGAAGGCGCCCGCCAAGAAGAAGGCGCCCGCCAAGAAGGCGCCCACCAAGAACAAGGCGCCCACCAAGAAGAAGGCGCCCACCAAGAAGGCGCCCACCAAGAAGGCGCCCACCAAGAAGGCGCCCACCAAGAAGAAGGCGCCCACCAAGAAGAAGGGCGCCTAGTCCCCGAGAGCGCCGAGCCGCCCGGCGGGCTCGGCGGCTTCGACGGCTTCGACGGCTTCGGCACGAAGGCCTGCAAGGCGGGCGAAC
This sequence comes from Myxococcales bacterium, assembly GCA_016191785.1. Lineage (GTDB taxonomy): Bacteria > Myxococcota_A > Polyangia > Polyangiales > Polyangiaceae > JADJKB01. Next base: position 116,658 of record JACPVJ010000025.1, read on the forward strand.
CCGCGCCCCAGCTCCGCCTGCAGCGCGGAAATCTCGCGTCGGTCACCGCGTTCGCGAAGCTCGGCCTCGAGCTCGCGGCACAGGAAGCGCACGCACAGATTCGGCCGATCGCGAACGGCGAGGGAGCAGCCGCTGGGGCCCCGGAAGATGCAGCCGGCGAGCTCCGCGCGCGGCGGCGTGAGACGGCCCGGCGTGGTGCCCGCGTGCGCTAGCGCGGCGAGCTCGTCGTCGGTGAAGATCTCTTCCGTGCGCCCGCCACAGCAGTGCCCGCCCGGCCAGTGCCCGAACGGCTCGGGGTGCCCCGCCGCGCAAGCGCTGCACGAGCGGACCGCTCCGAGCGCGGAATCCAGGCGCTCGCGGAGTCGGCGTAGCTCCTCACCGAGCACGCGCTCCCCGTCACTCGTTGCACCCGCCCGCCGCGCGCATTCGAGCCGCTCGCGCAGCTCGCGCAGTTGGTCGGCGCGCGCCCGCGGCTGGCGCAGCCGGTCGACCAGGTGGCGGGCAGAGATCAGGACGGTCAAGCTCACGGCCAGCATCGAGCAGCGCAGCGCGACGCGCAAGGGGCAACGCGCATCGACGTGGTCGGTGTCGCCGTGGACGACAAACGCCACAGGGCAACGCGCTCCGACGTGGTCCCTGTCGCTGTCGGCGACAACGGCCACAGGGCAACACGCATCGGCGTGGTCGGTGTCGCCGTGGACGACAAACGCCACAGGGCAACGCGCATCGGCGTGGTCGGTGTCGCCGTGGA
>JACPVJ010000026.1 GCA_016191785.1 Myxococcales bacterium
CCGGGCGAGGCGGGGGCACCCCGCTCGAACGCCGCTCTCGAATTTGTGCTTCCCCCCCAGCCCCACCCGCCAGAGCGCCTAACTGATCGATGACGCGTCGCTTTTCACCACCGGGCCGGCCCGACTACCAATCGGGAGTGCCCGGCCTCGAGCCTGGAGCTGCCGTATTCGCCGGCGATCCTCAGGCAGCGGCAGCGGCCCCCGGACCCGGGTTGTCAGCCCATCCGCGTGTCCGGAGCCCCCCCGCGGACACCGGCGGGCGCCGCAACCCGACGCCCACCAGCCACACCCGCTTGGGTGCCGCGACACTTTGTCAGTGGCCGTCGCCCGGGTAACCAAAGCGCTCGACGAACCGGCGGTGCAGCTCGAGCGGGGCCTCGGGCGACTCGTGCAGCTCCCGCGCGCGATAGCCGGTGGCGAAGCTCTGCACCACGACCTGACTGCCCTCGACCTCGAAGCGCGCCCGCCAGTCTTTGTGCGCCAGCACGAAACCCTGCCCGTCGCGCCGGATGCGACGATACGGGTGGGGCGCGGGCCCGAGCGACAGCGCGGCGATCACCGGCGTGAGCAGCTCGACGCCGCCCTCGGCCAAGAACGCGGCCTGCTCTCGAGCGCGCTCGGCGAAGCTGACCTCCCAGCTCGGGCCGGGATCTCCCCGTGCTTCGGCCCCGAGCCAGCCCGCCCCGGCCTCGGGGATGGCGTCGGAATAGGCGATGTAGGGCTTGAGGTCGAGCACCGGCGTGCCGTCCAGGATGTCGATGTTGCGCACGTGGAGCGTGAGGCCGTCGACGCGCACGAGCTCGACCGCCGAGAGCCCGATGGGGTTCGGTCGATGCGGCGAGCGCGTGGCAAACACGCCGCGCCGCTGACGGCTGCGCGGTGGACGCACCTTCGCGTGCCAGCCCTCGGCCCGATCGAACCAGAACAGCACCCAGAGAAAGCGCCAGGTCTCGATGTCTTCGAGGGCGAACTCGAAGCCGCGCCCCGGCACGAGCTCGATGCGCGCCTCGACGTGGCGGCCCGATGCCGGTTGGCGCGGAGCCTGGGCGGGCTCGTGGAACGGCGAGCGCACGAAGCCGATGGGCTGAAGGACGAGCTCGGTCACTGGCAGGTGTACGAGCAGTAGGTCGGCAGCTTGCTGACGCACAGGCTGTCCCACGAGTTGTTGCAACAGAACGGATCCACTGCGCAGATCTTCGACGCGCAGTTGGCCTTGGCGCTGTCGCAGCCGCTGAAGAGGGCGGCGCCGGTGGTGCAGAGCGTGTGCGAGCAGCTGCCCATCGACTCGGCGCACTTCAAGCTCTTGCACTCGGTTCGGACGCGGGAAACACAGAGGGTGTCCCAGGTGCTGGTGCAGCAGAACGAGTCCGCGGCGCACACCTTCGAGACGCAGTTGCCCGTGGCCGAGTCGCAGCCCGAGCCGAGCTTCACGCCCGTGGAGCACACATCGTGGGCACAGCCGCAGTTCTCGTCGGTCTGGCCGTTGCAATTGTCGTCCAGACCGTTGCCGCAGACGTCGCTCGGCGCCGCCGGCTGGTTCTGCACGCACTTCGGGGCGCCGGCTTGGCACTGCTGCGTGCCCGCGCCGCAGATGCCAGGAAGGCCCGTCGAGCACGAGCTGCCCCCGCCCGGGTTGCCGTCGTCGGTCTGGCCATCGCAGTCGTCGTCCTTGCCGTTGCAGGTCTCGGTGACCGGCACCACCTGCCCCGAGCAAGTGCCCCACGCGCCGGCGCTGCAGGTCTGGGTGCCGCCCTTGCACGGGCCCACCCCTTGGGTGCCAGCGGCGCCGGTGTAGCAATTCTGCGACTTGCCATCGACGCAACTGCAGCCTTCGTCGGTCTGACCGTCGCAGTCGTTGTCCGCGCCGTCGCACTTCTCGGTGCTGGCCTGGGTGTTCGGCGTGCAGCTGAGCTGCCCGCCCTGACACGCGCTGGTGCCCGCGGCGCACACGCCGGGCTTCTTGCTGTCGCAGGCCACGCCTGCTTCGGGGTTGCCCTCGTCGACTTGACCGTCGCAGTCGTCGTCGATGCCGTTGCACTTCTCGTCGGACGGAAGCTGGTCGCCCTGGCACGCACCCCACGTGCTGCTCTCGCAGGTCTGCTTGCCCGACTTGCACGCGCCCACGCCCTCGGTGCCGGCAGGCCCGGTGTAACAGTCCTTCTGCTCTTGACCGGCGCACTCACCCGGCCAACCGCCGCCGCCAGCACCCGCCGCACCGCCCAGGCTGTGGCCGCCGCTCCCCGCGGCGTTGCCGCTGCCGCCGGTCGAGTGCCACACGCCGCCCGTGCCGAGATCTTCGGCGCCTTCCCCGGTGGCGCAGCCGGCCAAGCCGACCGCCAGCGCGAAGCAAAGAGCTAATCCAAGACGCGACCTCATCGAAGCCTCCGAGGCGTGCTCGGATCTTCGCTCATGCAAGGTCGACGCGCAATCGACGAGCGCTCACCAGGGCCGCGGGCGCGGGATGGCGCTCACAGCGCGCACTCGCCGTTGGTCCAGGTCCCGCCAGCGTCGCTGCAAATTTCCGTGGCCGAACGCGCGAGCGACCACCACTTGAGCTCGTCGACGTAGCCGTTGAGCGCCGCATCGGTCCCGCTCTTGCCGACGTAGAGGTTGCCGCTCACATTGCCCAGCTGGCCACCGCTCTCGGTGCGGTGGAGCTTGCCGTTGAGGTAGAGCTTGAGCGACGAGCCGTCGTTGACCACCGCGACGTGCGTCCACGCGTTGGTGAGCACGTTCGGATCGCTGGTGACCATGGCCGAGCCGCCGGGGCGGGTGAACGCCACCTGCACGTTGCCGGCCGAAGTGCGGATGCGCACGCCGTCACCGGACGAGCCCTGACGGGCGACGATGGCGCCGGTGCTGGTGCTGCTGAGCTTCACCCACAGCTCGATGGTGGCGGAGCTGGTGAAGTCGAGGTTGGTCGCGCTCGAGATCGAGATGCGCCCGTCGCCCCCCGAGAAGCTGGCCGCTGCGCCGACCTTGCCGGACTTGGTCAAGCTCACGCCAGTCCCGACCAGGGACCCGTGATGCGCGTGCCCCGACCCGTCTTTGGTGGTGGCCTCGCCTAGATCTTCGAACGCCCATGAGCCTTCGAGGCCCGGGGTGGTCGTGGGCGCGCCGCCCGTTCCGGTAGCCCCACCGCCGCTGGGCGCGCCCGCTTCGCCGCCCGCTCCCGCTGCGCCCGCAGCGCCACCGCTGCCCGTGGAGCCGCCCACGCTCGGACCGAAACCCGTGGCCACCGTGGTGCCCGCACCGTTGTCAGCCGCGGGCGGCGGAGTGCCCTCGGCACCCTGCTCGCCGTCGATCGATGTGGGGTTGGCGCAAGCGGCGGTGGCGAGAATGCTGAGCGCGACGAACCCGAAGGCTTGGATGCGTTTGGCCATGGCGGGCAAGGGTGTAGCTCCAGCTTGACCGAAGTGCACGCACAAAAACACACATGGGCCCACAAATTCGCACACGCGTACCTAACCCCTCGAAATCCATGCCTCACGGCGGCGCCGAGAGTTCAGCTGGCGGCGGGTGCGCCCCGCGGGCTCGTGCGGCTAGCATCCCCCCATGGCCACCCTCGTTGCCGACATCATGACCCGCGAGGTCATCACGCTCACAGCCGGCGCGGATCTCGCGCTGGCGGACGACGTGATGAAGCTCGAGCGGCTTCGCCACCTGCCGGTGGTCGATCACGGAAAGCTGATCGGGCTCGTGTCCCACCGCGACATCATCCGGGCCCACGCGCGCCTCCTGGTGAAGGCGTTCACGGCCCAGGGGCGCGAGAAGCAGGTCGTCACGGTCGGGGTCGACGAGGTGATGCAGCGGGACGTGAAGACCGTGACGCCGAGCACGCGCGCCGCGGATGCCGCGAGGATGATCCTCGACGCTCGCTTCGGCTGCCTGCCGGTGGTGGAGGACGGCACGCTGGTCGGGATCGTGACCGAGGTGGACTGCCTGAATTGGGCGCTGGGCCGGCTGCCAGAAGAGGAGTGACCCCTAGATCGCGGGCTTCGATGATACGCTGGCGACATGAGCCGCACCATCGAGCAACTCGTGAATCGGCAGTTTCTGCGCTGGATGGAGGTGCAGAAGACCCAGGGCAAGCGTGACCAGCCCGAGGCTGACGATCAGAAGCCGATGATCGTCGTGTCGCGCGAGTACGGCGCGCGCGGCGCAGAGGTGGGTCGGCTGGCTGCCGAGCGCCTGAAGTTCCAGTTCCACTCCCAAGAGCTGGTCCACGAGGTCGCCAAGCAAGCGCGAGTCCGCCAGCAGCTGGTGGCGTCGCTCGACGAGCGCGCCCGCGACGACATCGAGCAGTGGGTCAGCGAGCTGATGGACGGCGGCACGCTCTCGCCGACGGACTATCTGCGCAACCTCACCAAGGTGATCTTGTCCCTCGGGCGCCACGGCAAGGGTGTGATCGTCGGGCGCGGGTCGCAGTACATCCTGGACCCGAAGCGCACGCTCCGCATTCGCGCCTTCGCACCCCTGGACGCACGCGTGCGTCGCATCGCGTCCCGCGACGGGCTGAGCCGCGGCGAGGCACGCTCGAAGGTGCTGCGCATCGACTCCGAGCGAACGGCCTTCTATCGGCAGCATTTCGACAAAGACCAGTCCGACACCCACGACTACGACCTCTTGCTGAACACCTCGACGCTCCCCGTGGACGCCTGCGCGGACATGGTGGTGAGGGCGTTCCGCTCACGCTTTCGCTAGCGAGTACCCGGTCCAGCCGGGACGTGGCAGACTGGTGTGATGGGTCTGCGGTTCGCTTGGGCGTTCGGCGTGGGTTGTTTCTTCGTGGCGTGTGGGGGCTCCGAGTTCGACAGCGCGGGCACCGGCGGCAACACGAGCTCGGGCGGCTCGGGCGCCAGCGGCGGCTCCGGCGCGGTTGCGGGCAGCGGCGGCTCGGGCGCGGTCGCCGGCAGCGGCGGCTCGGGCGCGGTCGCGGGCTCCGGAGGTTCGTCCGGCAGCGACGCCGGCGGTGACGCGAGCGACGGTGCGGCGGGCGACGGCGCCGCCGGGGACGCGGGCACCGACGCGAGTGACGCCGGGCCGCCGCCGATCGTGATCGTCCAGGCCGGCCCACTCGCCGAGGGCTCGGGCGACACCCTCGCGCTGCCGCTGAGCACCACGCCCAAGGCCGGCAACGCGATCATCGTGGGCGTGACCTGCATCAGCGACTTCGGCGGGGACTGCGTCATCCCCGCCAGCGGCGGCGTCACCGACAACCAGGGCAACACGTATGCTCGGGTCGTCCAGGGCGAGCCCATCAAGTCGAGCGCGCAGGGTGCGCGCGCGTACGTCTTCATCGCCGAGAACATCGGCGCGCCGAGTGGTGCCCTCACCGTCAAGGTGAACCCCGACGGCACCGTCCCGCCGAACATCCAGTTCATCGTGGGCGGAGCGATCGAGGTCTCGGGCTTGGCAGCAGCTCCCAGCGTCGACGCATGGGGCAGCTCGCTGGTCGGAGGAACGACTGCCACGTCGACGACCGCGACCACGAACCTGGCCACTACCCAGGCCAACGAGCTGGCGGTGGGCGTGCTGTCCATCCGCAGCAACAGCACGTTCCTGAACATTGCGCCGGCACCCGGCTGGGCCACCCAGCAGGTCAACCAAAACGGGGCCGACGGCCATCCGCCCGGGCACTCGATGGTCACCAAGATAGTGAGCGCCACCGGCAAGATCAGTCACGCTTGGGCCCACGACCCGCCGTCGCGCGGTGCGGCTGCCGTGATCGCGACCTTCAAGGGCGCGGCGGTGAACTGATTCAGACCGTGATAATGCTGGTGACGTGAGCACCGTCCTCGATCCCATCCGCTTCGGTCCCGAGCGCGTGCTCATCGGCGAGCTCTTCCAGCGCTTCGGGCTGGACGTCTTGATCGATCACTTCGTCGAGTCCGGCGGGGTGCGCTCGATGTACGACGCGGTGCTGGCTTCGGAGCTGCGCCTGACCCGGATGATCGCGCCGCGGCTGATGGGCCTGCTCGAGACCGCACGCGAGAAGCTGGCGTTCGACGAGCCGCTCGAGATGTTCGTGGGGCAAGACCCCCAGGTGAACGCCGCGGCCATGCACCGGATGAGCGACGACGAGCCGCACGTGCTGTCGCTGACCAGCGCGCTGGTCGAGCGGATGACCGACGCCGAGCTGAGCTTCGTGCTGGGGCACGAGCTCGGGCACCTGGCGTATCGTCACTATCGCGCGCGCCTGGCCGACGGGGCGTTCGGACGCGGGCCGAACGGCGAGAGCAAGGCGCCGCCGCTGCTCTTGCGCAGGCTCGAGAGCTGGGACCGCATGGCCGAGATCAGCGCCGACCGCGCGGGCTTCACCGCCATCGACGGAAACCTCGAGGTGGCGGTCAGCGCTTTCTTCAAGCTGCAGAGCGGGCTCGGGCCCGAGCACCTGCGCTTCGACATCGCCGCCATCCTCGAGCAGCTCGAGTCGCTGCAGAAGTCGAGCCGCCGCGAGCTGTTCGCCGAGTTCAGCCACCCCGCCACGCCGATCCGGGTGCGGGCGCTCCAACTGTTCGGCGAGGCGCGCAGCAAGGGCGTCGATCTGGCCGAGACCGACGCCGAGGTCGCGACCATCGCCCGCCTGATGGACTACGCCCCGAGCGAGCCGCTCGATCTGAACGCCCGCGAGTTCATCTTGGCCGGGGGCCTCTTGGCCGCCTACACCGACGGCGACATCGAGATGGACGACGCCGGCTGGAACACGCTGGTGCAGCTGCTCTTGCCGGTGTCGGCGGACCCCGAGGCCGAGGTGGCGCGGATCAAGAATCGGTCCGAGGCCGAAGAGATCTTGCAGAAGAGCGCCGAGTGGCTGCGCGACAACGCAGGCGCCGAGCGCTTCGACCTCTTGCGCGCCATCGCCCACGTCACCGCGGCCGACGGCTACCTGTCGGAGGCCGAGCGCGCGTTCCTCAAGCGCTGCGCCGAGATGCTGGGGGTTCCGGCCCGCACCGCCGACGAGATCGCCTTCGAGACGCTGGCGGATCACCTGCAGACCCACGCGGGTCGCGGTCTGCGACCGCCGCGGTTCGCGCTGGACGAGTGAGCTTTCCTGACGGGCACGGACGTTGCAACGAACGCGGGCATGGCGCGCTCCACGCTCGGTAGACGCCACCCGAGGGTGGCATTGGCCGCCGCGTTCGCGGGTGCGTTGGCGGCCTCTGCGCTGACGGCGGAGCAAGCCGCGGCGCAAGTGGGCACCGCGACTGATGCTCGTTCGCCACAGCGTATCAGCGGCGAGCCAGCGAGCTCGCCCTTCAGCGAGCGCCGGTTCTTGGTCCTGCCAACGGTGTCCATGGGAGCGGGGATGCGAGCTAGCCCGACGGGGAGCCTCGGCGTTCGAGTCCAGTACAGCGTCCTGAGCCAGGTCGGCATCGAGCTGGGAACCGGGATCGCTCAATGGCCGAACGGGCACGTGCTGGGGATTGCACGGCTGCCGGCGACCGCCGCCCTCGCGCCGTACTTCGGGGTGGGAGCAGCCGCGGGGGAGTACTGGAGCTACGATCCGCTTTCTGATCGCGCCACTCAAGTGTACCCCCTCGCCTGGTGGATGCTTGCCGAGGCCGGCCTCGATGTCCGCTTTCAGAGCGGCTTCGCGCTGCGAGCCTACGTGGGGCTTGCTCCGCTGCTGAACCCGACCGCGTTCCACTGCGACGATCCGATGGCCCCGGATCCATCTCGACAGAGTCTGTGTGATCCCGAGGCCAGGCCGCCAAAGGACCCCTACATCACCTCCCTGCCGTATTTCGGGATCGGCCTTGGCTACTCGTTCTGAGCAGCCGTGCTGAGCCCCTCGCGAGTGCCCCGTTACTTGCGTCCGAGCTCTCGCTCTGCGGAGGCCAGCTCGTCGAGCAGCCGCTTCCCCCGGGCAAACCCCCGCGCTTCGACCAGCTCGAGCGCGGCCCGGGCCGCATCGACATCAGCCGGGGTCGCCGCCGCGAAGAGCGCCGCTAGATCCACGCGATCTTGCGGGCGGGAGGCGTCGTCACGCGACAGCACCTTCAGCGCGATGAGATGTCCCACCGTGGGCACGGGCAGCGTGAGCCCGCGAATGACTGCAATCTGCTCCGCATCCCGCACGACTTCGGCCTCGATCCCCGAAGACGCGAAGAGCAGGTCGACCACCGTTCCGGAAGGGGCCTCGAGTCGAACGGTCGCGAGCCGCCCAACCGCGACCTGCTCGATGGCCGTCGCGAGCGCGTACCCCCTCGCGGTCAAGGCGAAGGTGACCTGCTCGGCGTCCTGGTCGTCGGTCACGACGACGGCGACGTCGACGTCGCGCGTGGTGCGGGGCTCGGTACGCACGCTCACCGCGAATCCACCGACCAACGCGAATCCACGCCCGAGCTCCGAAAGGTCCGCGGCGATGCGCCGGAGCGCCGACTCGATCTTCCTCATCGGCCACGCGGCAGAACGACAACCCGGCCGACCGCATCGCCATGCTCCGCGCCAGGGCGGGTGTGGAGCCAAGCAAGGACCATCTTCTCGATCTCGTCCTCGGTGGCTTCGGGGTGTGCTCGTCGACACCGCTCGCGTACCATCTGCTCGGCGAGGTCCGCGAGCTCCAGGGCTTCTTCGAGCTTCCGCACCGTCACTTGGTCAGGGTAACCGTGCGCGGGTACCGGCGCCAGCCAATCTCGTCTCCGAGCCTCACAGCACTTCGGCCAAGAACCCCGCCACACGCTCGATGCTCTCGGCGTTTGCGTCGAACATCTTGGTACCGTGATCGCCGGGGTCGAAGGATTCGAAGCGCCAGGCGGCGGGCGCGCTCTTCTGGTAGCCCTGACTCCACGCGCCCTCGGCCGGCGAGAACACGAACTGGATCGGCATGGGATCGAGCTGGTCGTGATGCGCGCCGAGCACGTTCTGATTCTCGGTGTACGCGCCGCCGGTCAAGAGCACCATCGCGCTCGGCAGTGGTTGATCGGGGTTCTCACCGGAGTAGACGGCGTAGTCCAGAGCGGTGGTGGTGCCGTTCGAGGCGCCGACGATGCCGATGCGCAGCGGGTCGACGCCGCACTGCCCGCCGAGCAGGTGCTGCACCGCCGCCTTCGCGTCGAGCTTGCCGTTTGCTCCGAGGTAGGCGTCCTCGGCGACGCCTTCCGACGCCCCCGCGCCACGCCGGTCGACGTTGAGCACCCGGATCTTCTTCTTGCCGAGGGCCTCGATGAAGGCCTTGGGGTAGTTGCTGCGGTCGTTCGCCGGCGGGATCATGTGCAAGAGCACCACGCTGGGCCCCAGGCCCTCGCCGGTGGGGTAGTCGGCGGCCTCGAGCTTCACGCCGTCGTCCGTGATGAAGCTGACGACCGCGGGCTGGTTCGCGCACGCCGCGCTGCCGCCACTGCCGCCCCCGGTGCCCGCCCACGCGCCCGAGCCGCCAAAGCCGCCGTCGCCACCGTTACCGGCGGCGGGCTCGCTCTCACGGCAAGCGAGGACGCCGAGACCAAGGATGACCATGAGCGCGCGACGCATTGCGGCGGCACAGCGTAGCACCGCAGGAACGGGGGCTCGGCTGCTGGAGAGAGGCGCGGGTCTTCGCCCAGCTGCCGGCGCTAGAACGAAACCTGGACGCCCAGGCAGCGCTGGCAGGAGTCCCCATACGTCTGGTAGCTGACTGCTCGCTCGCCCTCGAAGATCGTCACGCCACCTGGGGCGGTGACTCGAAGTGACCAGACGTCTCCGTCCTTGGGTGCGACCACGTTCTTGCGCACAGAGAGCCGCCAACCGCCGTCGCCCTGAACGTACGCGATCGACAGCCCGTTCTCGGCCTTACTCGGCGTCTTCGCTGTCAGGGTGGCGGTCGCGCAATCGGCGTTCTGGCATGCCTGGACGGTCCACGTGTCGCTGCCGATGGAAGGAACGCCGGCCTCTAGCGTGCCTTGCCCCACGCAAGCCATCCCGTTGCACGACTCGCTGTCCCCGCACCCCGAGGCGCTCACAGCGGCGACACACATCACGGCCCCCAGCCAGCGCCGCATCACTTCGTCTCCTTGGCCCAGGAACCCAGCTGGCTGAGCTGGACGCGACGGATCTGCTTCAGCGAGTTCTCGTGCTTGATCCCCGGGAGGGTCTCGGCAAAGTACAGCCAGGTGTCGTCGAGCGCCCAGGTCGTCGACTGCAGCGCAAAGCCCGGAGCCGCTTGCACCCGCCAGGCCTTCCCCGTCACGAGGTTCGTAACCAGGAGCCAGAGGGCGTCGGAGTCGAACGCCGCACCGGGCACGTGGTCGAGCACCGGCACGGCGGCGTAGTCGCCCCAGGTCCGCAGCACAGTTCCGTTGACCATCACCTGGCTAGCGCTGACCGCCATCACGACGGGCGACGGCCCCGCCTGGTAAGTGCGGGGCATGTGCCAGAAGCGAACGCTCGTGCTCAGGGTGTTCTCGAACTCGGGATCGACGGACACGCCGACGATCCGGGTGTTGGACGGCTGAGCCAGGTAGGTCTTGCCCGGGGACTGCTCGAGCAAGGTGCGCGGGCCCTTTCCGTCCGGCGCCCACCCGCGAACGCGATCGGAGCTCGACTCGGTCCAGACCACGAGATCGCCGTCGCCTCCGGCGAACCGCGCCGTCGAGGGCTCTTCGAGCGTGGTCCAGTCGCTCTTGGTCATGTCGGGCAGCGCGTAGACGCCGCCGGAGCCGAAGTGGAAGAGCGCTGAGTCGGTCGTGACCGCGCTCTTCCCGGGGGGCACCTTGGCCACGGGCAACGGGGGCAGCGCCCACTGCCATGCGCCGTCGGCGGCCTCGGGCGCCAGGCCCAAAAGCTCGCGCTCCTGCCCGGCGTGGGTCGCGACCACCGCCAGCAAGCGGGCTGAGTTCTCGGACAAGCCCAGGAAGCACCGCCCTTCGCTTCCCTTGCCGTGGTCGTCTCGCAAGACAGCAGCCACCGTGTGACCGTCGCTGAGCCTGACGACCCTGGTGAGGAGCTTCGTCGATTCCGCGTCGGGCATCAGATACTTGAAGCGCACCAGAGCCTGGCCTTGGGTGGTGCTCGCTGCAATCGCCCCGGCTTCGTCCACCGGGTAGCCCTGGATCACGTCGGCGAGCTCGCAGCCGGCGCCGCAGTTCTTCCACTCGAGCTTTGGAAAGCTCAGCGTGCCGGGCGCGGCCTGGAAGTGCCAGCACTCCGGACCGCTGAACTCAGATCCGGGAACGAGCTGCCACGTCGCTCCCGACACCGGCGGCGGCGTGACATCAGCGGCAGCGTCGGCGGCTGGGTCCGCGGCGTCCGACTGCGCTCCGCCGCCTCCGGACCCGACGTCGAAGCCGCCGTCTTGCACGGGGATGGTGCCCCGTGCGTCACCCGAGCCCGGGTCGCGCGAGCAAGCGTAGACCGACGCGACGCCGGCGCCAACCAACACCACCGCACACGCAACGCGCTTCAGAGCCCGCTGCACGGCGGCCCCCCGTGGAACCGCTCAGCGCCCAGCCCGACGACCTGGAGCTTGCCCGGGCTGCTCTCCACGGCCAGGTACAGGCGATCTTCGCCCATGACCGGACCGGTGCTCGCTCGGCCCATCGCCGTGAACACGCCGAGGAATTTCGCGGATTGGCCACGGCCGTCGAGGCGCCAGACCGTGTGCGTCTGCGCCGCGCTCGACACCAGCGCGAGATGGCCGCCGGGCATCACGCCGATCGCGGCAAACCACTTCTCGTGATACGGCACCCGGAGTAGCTGCGTAGAAGTTCCTTCCGCAAGGTCCATCCGGTACAGCCGCGCGAACTTCAGCTTCCCCAGGGCGTCGTGGTCGTCCACGTCGAGCACGTACAGGTGCTGGCCAAGGGAGTCGTACCCGACCGAGAGCACGTTGCTCGACGGAACCGGTGGGCCCACTCGCGCCAGCGTCCAGGACTGCTGGTCGATGCTCCACTGCCAGACCGTGCCCGCCGCCGCGCCGCCGGAGACCCGGCCTCCGACCATGTGCACGCGGCCCTCGACCGCGGAGAACACGCCGGACACCCCGGACAGCTGCGGCGGCTGGCCAGCTGCGCTGGCGAGCGCAGACACGCCGTCACCGACGGTGCGACGTGAAACGCTCACGCCAGCGCTGGTCATCGCGAGAGCAACCGGAGCGCGGCCGTCGAAATCTCGGTCGATGGCGACCGCATGAACCCCACCGCGCACCGCGGCGGATGCGCTCTGCCGCGCCACGGACAGTGGCTCGACGCTCCCGAGCCACTGCGACCCACCCTCCATCAACTGAATCGACGGCGCGTCGAGGTACGAGGTCACGTCGATGCCCGCTCCCGGGCCGGTCGCTGCGAAGACCTTGCCCGTCACGTCGATGAGCAGCGGCGTAGGCATCGTCAGTAAACCCGTGAACCCGAACGGATCGGGGTCGCGCAGGTAGTCGGGATACGCCCAGTGAATGGGGAGACAGGGCCAGGGGCAGTTCAACTCTGGCTTGGGGAGGACTGGCGTCAACGCCGGCGTGTCGACCATGGCGAACACGTCGCCCAAGACGTGCGCTTGTTCGCGGGAGCTGGCGAACGGCGCAGCCTTGTTCGTGCGGGTGAAGAGCACGCCGTGCGTGCGGCAGTCCAGCACCGTGCTTCCCGGACACGTGCCGACCCCGTCCACCTTGCCGGCGAGCACGTCGGCGCGCCACGACCACTGAATCGACCCGGGCACCTGAGCGCTCACCTGGCTGGTGGTGAATGCCCTTGGCGTCGTGTTGCCTCCCGCGTCGGTGTACGGCGTACCAGCCGCGCCGGTCAGCGTGGTCACCTTCCACTTGGTGCCGTTCGCGACCGGATTGGCGATCGGACACGGGCCGGTTGGTTTGGTGCACTTATCGGTGTTGACCAGCTCCCCGTCCACCACACAGCTGCAATGCCGATAGGTGATCGCGCGCTGTACGGTCTGCGGCCCGGGGCTTCCGATGTCCACACCCAACCAGCCGGCCTGCGAGATCTGGGCGACGTCGTCGGGACCCTGGCCGTCGCCGGGGGTGTAAGGTCCGTTCGTCCCGATAGGGATCTGCTGAAAGGGCTGCTGCGGTTCGACCCGCACGATGGGCACCGGATCGCACGCGTCGGCGAGGTTTGCGACGGTCGAATCGAGCTTCTTCTCGCGCTCCTCCGCCAGCAAGTTCGAGTTCGTTTGACTCGGCGTCTGGTACCCCGGGCACTTGTCGCAGCCGTCCGCGACGCCATCGCCGTCGGAGTCGGTAGGCAAGGCGCAGTATCCGGAAGCCGCGCCCGGTTCCATCAGGCAGACGCTCTTGAAGCAGTCTAGGCTGCTCGCGCAGCTGTCGTAGGGGTTTGATGCCTCGCAGAAGTCGCACGTGTTCCCGACGCCGTCGTGGTCGTGGTCGGGCTCAACGCTGCTCGGGGGCGTCGGCGCATCTCCGTTGGTCGGACACAGGTCGCAGCTGTCACCCCGCGAGTCCTTATCGAGGTTGCCCTGTCCGGGGTTGAAGCAGGTCACTTGGGGTGGCACGCCGCCGGTGGCGGCCATCGAGTCGCACACCGCCTTCGGGCAGTTGTCGCAGCTCTCTCCGACGCCGTCGCCGTCCGAGTCGAGCTGATCCGGGTTCTCGCAGTCCTCGGGATCGAGCGCCACGCTGTTCGCGCAGCGGCTCGGGGGGCAGTTGTCGATGACGTCGGGCACACCGTCACCGTCGGCGTCGCCGCCCAGGCAATTGTCGACGAGCCATGCCCCGTTGTTCGTGCCAGCGGGAGCGCCGGTTGGCGCCCAGACGCTGTGGCTCGTGGTGCTGTGCGGCCACCAGTCTTGCCAGTAACCCGAGTACACGCCCACGACCATCGGGCCGCTCGCACCCGTCATCAGCAGCGGCCCCCCGGAGTCGCCCTTTTCGGGCTGTGGGTTCGCGTTGCGATCAGCTTCCCACTCCCAGTCGTCGTTGCAGTGCTGCTCGCCAAGGTCTCCACACCCGTCGTAGCTGATCCCCAGGTCGCCAGGGGCCGCGCCCCATCCCAGCCGTGAGCACCACGCTCGGAGCCACCAAGGTCCCGGTGCACGTCAAGTACCCGCTGGAGGTGAACGCGGTCTGGAGTTGCCCGACCGCTGGCATCCACGGATTCGAGAAGCCCGTGTTGTCGATGTTCGCGTTTGATCCGCTGATCGGTTGCTCCGCCGTGGAGCCCATGCCGTCACCTGGCGGACGGTCGTCGGGAGCGCACCCCGCCTGCGCCAGCCCTACCGCGACCAGACAGCAAATATTGACGCAAGATCCGTGCGTGCGTGCGTGCGTGCGTGCTACTCGCGTGCCACCCATTAATCCGCCTCCCAGAGCCAAGTATCGCCGCCCCGGGACGGCGGCGCCAGCACTGAATCTGCGCACTTCCGCGTGCGTAGGTGCAGCCTGCGCCCTCCCCTCCCCTGTCCCCATCGGGCGCACGTGCTACTGATCCCCGTCACGTACCCGACCGGCCCCTGGCGCTAGGCTTCCGGGGCTGGCGCGCACATTGCAGTTTGGTGTGCGACGCCCTGGTTGTGCCAATGCGTGTGCCGCCCGCCCCCCTCTGGATCCTCCTCGCGCTGACCGGCGCGGGGTGCGGTTCGCCCTCGCCCCGCGAGGATTTCGAGACGGACGTCGCCCCCATCCTCGAGGCCACCTGCCTGAGCTCGGTGTGCCACGGGGTCCGCCCTGACGCCGAGGCCAGGGGCGAGGTCATCGATTGGTCCTTCTTCCACGTTCGACTGGCCGGCGACGGCACAATCGCGGACCTGGACCAGGCCTACGCGACGGTCAAAGGCCGGATCAACACCACCGAGCACCCCGAGCTTTCGACCTTCCTGCAGAAGCCCTTGGCCGTGTCGGCGGGCGGCGAGCACCACGTCGGGGGCTCGCAGTTCAGCAGCCGTCGGCACCGCGACTATCGGGTGATCGCCGACTGGATCGCGGGAGAGAGCGACGGCGGCGAGGGCCGCGAAGAGCTGACCGACACCGAGCAGCTTTTCGGCGACACTGTGCTCCCGCACCTGGGCGCCCGGCAGTGCATGAACGCGAGCTGTCACGGAGCGACCGCACCGTTCACGGCGTTCGCGCCGCCGGTGATGATCGACGGCGCGCCCGTGTTCTCGAAGGCGCACGTGCAGAAGAGCCACCACGCCGCGCGGATGCACCTGTTCCTGGGCGGCGACCCGCGGCTTTCGCGGCTGGTGAGGAAGACCCTCCCCATCGAGCAGGGCGGCATCGCGCACCGCGGCGGCAACGACATCTTCTTCCCCGAGGGCCCGAGCGATCCGGCGGTGCAGGCCATCGTGGCCTGGGCCGACGCGGAGCGGGCGACGGCGCTGAGCGCTGCCCCACCGAAGGTCACCGGCATCGTGTTCGTGCGCGGCCCGGTCGCGACCGACCGCCCCTTTGCCTTCGAGAACGGCAAGAACGGCAGCGACCTGTGGGTGCTCGAGCCGGCGACGGCGGCCGGCAAGACCCGGAGCTTGACTGCCAAGCTGCACTCGGCGCCCGCCGACGTGCGCGACCCGAGCGTGCGCCACGACGGCAAGCGGATCGTGTTCGCGATGCGCCGCGACGCGACCGAGGCGCTCAACATCTGGGAAGTCGACCTCGACGGCTCGAACCCGAAGCAGCTGACGAAGGACGCCGCCAAGCTGCCCGGCGGCGGCATCGCCGCGAACGCCCAACCCACCTACGGCCCGGACGGTCGGGTGTACTTCGTCTCGACGCGCACCGGTGCCCTGGCCGACGGCTTCGATCAGCTCGACACCGACGTGTGGGCGGTGGACCCGAGCTCGGGCGCCCTCGAGCAGCTGACCCACGACCCCTTCCCCGCAGCGACCCCGGCCTTCTTTGGCGTCGGCAAGTCGTACGGCACGCTGGGCTTCACGCTGCGCCGCACGCTGGGCGGGCGCTTCGAAGCGCCGGTGCTCCGGATGCCGCTCGATCACAACAAGAAGTATCACGGCGACCCCGAGCTCCACATTCACCACGGCATCACCAAGAGCCCTCTGGTCAACTACGCGACCCGCGTGATGCCCGACGGCCGCTTCGCCAGCGTGCTGCTCGGCAAGGACAACGTCTGGCGCGGCGGCCAGCTGGCGGTGTTCGACCGGCAGTTCGGCCCGGACATGGCGGCGAGCCTGGCGAAGCAGAGCGCCACCGGCGGCTTCCGCCACGCGTTCGCCGAGATCTCGGCCGGGGGCGTCACCGCCCAGGGACAGACCCAGGGCTTCTACCGCCATCCGGTCCCGATGCCGGACGGGAGCTTGCTGGTGACGAAGAGCGACAGCGCGCTCGACTTGAACGATCCCACCGCCGAGCCCGAGCTCGGGCTACGCCGAGTGGTGCTCGCGGAGAGTCGCGAGCTCGGCGGGCCGCGCATCGAGTCCGAGAAGGTGCTGCTCGACGAGCCGGGCGTCGCCGAGTACGACGCCGAGCCGATCGTCGCCCGACCGCCGGAAGACGACCCGACGCACGAGCCCGGGTGGGACAGCGAGCGCCTCACCGACACCGGCACCGTCGCGTTCCGACACGTCGAGACGCTCGAAGCCATCATGCAGAACCTCGAGCAGCACGGCGCAAAGAAGCTCCGCGACGACCTGGTCTACCTGCGCCTGATCGAGAGCGTGGCGCAAACGCCCAACGAGCACTCGACCACGCCCGTGGGCCTGGGCCCCCACGGGCGCACGCGCATCCTGGGCGAGGTTCCGCTGAGCGGGGGCTCGGTCTACCTGACCGTGCCCGCCGACACGCCGTTCCGGGTCCAGCTCCTGAACAAAGATCACATGGCGGTGGGCGCGCAGCACAACCGCTTCAACCACGTCGCCCCGGGCGAGAAATTCCCGGGCGGGGTCTCGCCGGAGCTCTACCCGGCGCTGTGCTCGGGCTGTCACGGCGCAATCAGCGGAAAGCCGGCAGACGTGGGTGGCCCCGTTCCGGACATCGTCACGGCTGCCTCGCTCACACTGGCCACCCACGAGAACGGCGACGCGCGCCGCCCGTTGGAGCCGGTAGCGGTCGGCGGGCAGCGGGTCAGCGTCAGCTTCGCAAAAGACATCAAGCCACTGCTCGAGCGCTCGTGTCAGAATTGTCACGGTGGGCAGTCCCCGAAGGCAGGCCTCGATTTGACCCCGCACCCGTCCCCTCCGTTCGACGCGGCATACCTCGCGCTCTTGCAGCAGGGGTCCGGCTCGGGTAGCACATTTGCCTACGTGGACTCCCAGACGCCGAGCGCCCACCAGAGCCACCTGATCGAGCGACTGTACGGTCGCGAGCTCGGGGCGGCGCGTTCGCTCGGCGGCAAGAGCTGCGTGGGCGAGCCTCCGCTGAACGACGACGAACGTTCGACCTTCGTGCGCTGGGTAGATCTCGGCGCACCCTATCGAGGAGTCACGCCGTGAAACGTTGGGCCTTGGCACTGGTGGTGTTCGCCTTCGGCTGCAGCTCTGCCCCCGAGAGCGGCAGCGAGAACGTGCACTGGCTGGACTACGAAGAGTTCAAGACGAACGTCCAGCCGGTCCTGGCCGAGAGTTGCAGCAACCCGTCGTGCCACGCCCGGGAAGAGCGCGCGTTCTCGCTCTACGCGCCCATGGCCCGCCGCATGGACGAGTCGCGCACGCACATGAACGAGCCGCTGACCGAAGAAGAGCTCTTGCACAACTTCACCGTGAGCTGCGTGCTCTCGTCGGACTCGGACGTGCCCGCCGAGACCCTGCTCTTGCGGAAGCCCCTGGCCGACTACGCGAGCACCCACCACGGCGGCGGCGCCGTGTTCGAGGGCACGGTCGACGATCGCTATCGCAAGCTCGAGGACTGGATCGCTCGCGGGCAGCGGTGATGGCGAAGGCGGTCGTGGCCCTCGTGCTCGCGCTCACTGCGGGCTGCGCGCCGGTGCACGCGTGGCAGCGTGGCACGCTGGCGAGCCGCTGCATGTCGCCGGACGGGCGGCCCTCGGAGGCCCGCGCTCGCGCCCACATGCTCGGCGCGCGTGAAGGGTCCACGGGTGCAAGCGGCGAGGTCGGTGGCGGATGCGGCTGCAAGTAGCGCTGGCGCTCTGCTTGTTCACCCTGAACGCTCGCGCCGACAGCCGCGCGACGGCGTTCGTCTCGGCCTATTCCGACGACGACGACCTGACCGTGGTGTCCCCGGAGGTCCTTCTCCGGCAAGAGCTCAGCCCCGCCGTCGACGTCGAGGCCTCGTGGGAGGCGGACATCATCAGCGCGGCCAGCGTGGACGTGATGACGGCCGCGTCACCGCGTGGCTTCGAAGAGACCCGCCACGGCTTGACCGCCGGCGTGATCTGGAAGCCCGAGCCCGAGATCAGCTTCGGCGTCAAGTACCTGCCGACCTGGGAGAACGACTACTCGTCCCACGGCCTGGCGCTGCGCACGGGGTACGAGTGGCTCGAGCGGCGACTCGAGCAGCGGCTCGACCTGCGAGCCTCGTTCGATCGCGTGGGCCGCGCGGGCGAGCCCGAGTCCGAGTGGCGCGATCTGCAGGTGGTCGCCCTGGGGCCCAGCTTGTCTTACGTGCTCGATCGCTGGACGGTGGCGAGCGTGGCCTACGAGCTGCAGGCCCAGAGCGGCTTTCAAGCGTCGCCCTACCGGTTCGTGCCCATCGACTGGCCGAGCGCCACCACGGTGAGCGCCCCCGAGCGCCACCCCGAGTGGCGCGTGCGGCACGCGCTGGCGGCGGGCGTGCGGCACGCGCTGAGCCGCCGCTGGTTCGCCTCGGGGGGCTATCGCTTCTACCGCGACAGCTGGAAGGTGAGCAGTCACACCGCCGATGCCGGGCTGCAGTACGCCACGGCGCGCGAGCGTGCCATCGTGGGCGTGGACGTGCGCGGCTACTATCAGGGCGAGGCCAGCTTCTACCAAGAGCGCTACGCGGCAGCGGCGGGCACCCTGCCCACCTATCGCAGCCGCGACAAGATGCTGAGCGAGAGCTGGTCCCTTCTGGCGGGCCTCCGCGGCGAGGTCGGGCTCGGGCCGGTGGCTTTTGCCGAAGACGTGCGCGTGATGGCACGCACCGAGATTTACGACCAACATTTTCTGACCTTCGAACCCCTCGACGGGCGACGGGCGTTCATCTTCCAGCTGGGCGCCACCGCGGAGTATTGAGCCATGAAGCGATTGATCGTCCTCTTCACGCTGGCGTTGTCGGTCGGGTGCTCGAACGACGACCCTGCCGAGAGCAAAGCCGACGCAGGCCCGAGCTGTACCTTCCCGCTGACCTGGGGGCAGCTGAACGCCCAGGGCGACTTCACGCCCTTCAAGAACGGCGACAGCGCAGAGATAACCCTGGGGTTCCAGGGCTTCCGGTACATCCAGTCGGTGCTGAAGCTGGACGAGGTGAAGGCCCAGAGCGCCACCCACTCGGCCCGCATCGTGGTCGAGGGGCAGACGCCGTACTCGCTCAGCGACACGCCGGTGAAGGTCGCCGATCAAGGCGGCACGCTCTACTCGGAAGAGGTGCTGGTGTTCTTCAACGACCTGCCGATCGCCGAGATCGTTGGCAAGAGCGCCGAGATCACCCTGACCGCCAAGGCGGGGGGCTGCGTGGGCTCGACCAAGACCACGGTCACGCTGCGTGACGACCTGGACTGCGTGCAGCAAGAGGACGGGGGCTTGGTCTGCGACAAGCCCGACGGGGGCACATGAGGCTTCGCGCTCTCCTGGTGGCGATCGCGCTCGCGGGCTGCTCCGACGGCGAAGAGCGGGACCCCATCGAAGCGCGCGAGCTTCTTCCCTACCCGAACCCCTTCGGCCCCTCGGATCCGATGTGGGCGCCCCAGCCGCGTCGCGACCACCCGCTCGAGCTGGCGCTGTCGGCCGACGGCAGTCGGCTGTACGTCACGCTGCAAGGCGTGGAAGACGAGCCGGGCAACGCGGTCGCCGTGGTGGACACCGAGAGCGAGCGGCTGATGGGCAAGATCCGGGTGGGCTCGGGGCCCACGGGCTTGGCCCTGCACCCCGGCGGGCGCTTCCTGGTGGTGACCAATCGCTTCTCGAGCAAGGCCTCGGTGATCGACACCGCGCGCGACGAAGTGGTGAAAGAGGTCGCCATCCCCTGGTACACCATCGACGTCGCGTTTTCGCCCGATGGCAAGCGCGCGTACTTCACCAACCGGTGGAAGGACAGCGTGCTGGTCTGGGATCTGGAGGTCGACTCCGGCTTCAAGGTCGTCGGCACCAACTACGACGGCGTTCGCCCCGAGGACCCAGTCGGGATCCCGGTGGGGGACAACCCGCGCGACCTGACGGTCTCACCCGACGGCGCGCGGCTCTTCGTCACCAGCGTCACCAGTCTGAAGCTCAGCATCATCGACACGCAGAAGCTCGCAGAGGTGAAGCGCGTCCACCTGGCCTCGCCGCCGGGTGACGTGGTGGCGAACCAGAGCTTCCTCGCCATCACGCACACCGGTCGCGGCACCCAGCACCGGCCCGACGCGGGCTTCGACACCGACGGCGACGGCGAGCCGGGCGACGGCACCGCCAACGTGATGTTCCAGGATCTGCAGAACGAGATCTTGATCTTGGATCACGACGGGCAGCCGCTCTGGAACTACACCACCGACACCCTCTGCTGCCGCGACTTCCGCGACGTCGACCCCGATCACCCGGAGAAGGGCGCCGCGCTCCCGGCGCCGGATCCGTGGCCCGCCTCGCGGCTCGACTTCTTGCCCCCCAAGGACACCTGGCTGGTCGCCTGCGCGCTGCCCGAGCAGATGAGCCTCTCGGGCGACACGCTCTTAGTGGCGTGCAGCGGCTCGAACGAGGTGCAGTCGTTCCAGCTGTCGAGCCAAGGCAAGCTCAGCACCCAGCAGAAGGCCGACGGCCTGTTCCGCACCGGGATGAACCCCTACGGCATCGTCAGCCACCCCGACGGCAAGCGCGCCTTCGTGGCCGAGCGGCTGGGCGAGTACGTCACGGTGCTCGATCTCGAGGCCGGACCGGGCAAGGAACGGCGCATCTTGGTGGGCGACGTGCGCGACGGTGAGTTCCCGGCGACCGACGCGGAGATCGGCGAGGCCGTCAATTTCGTCACCTCGGTGTTCACCGTCGACGGCGATCAGACCTGCGTCCACTGTCACCGCGAGGGCGACAACATCGCCAAGCCGGTGGCGATGCCCCTTCAGACCGATCCGGTCTTCGGCACGCGCATGATCATGGCCTATCGTGGCGCCGCCGACACCCGGCCGTGGTTCTTCGAGACCGCGATGGATCAGTCGAACTTCTTCCCGGTGATCAACGAGTTCGCGCGCAAAGAGAACTACTGCTGCGAGCAGCTCGACCCGCTGATCTGGAGCAAGTACCCGACCGTGACCGAGTGCCAGGCCGACAAGAGCAAGCCCGGCTGCAACCACGTGCTCGACTGCCGCAAGGACCCGCCGCCCGAGTGCAAGACGCGAACGTACGGCAACGCGCACGCCTTCCGCAACGAGGCCTTCAAGGCGGGCGCCAAGCAGCTGATCGGCCGCGACACCAGCTTCGGCGACGGGCTCTACTCGGAGTACACCGACGAGCACGGGCAGCCGGCGCGAGAGGGCATCACGCTGGACTTTGCCGGAGTGACCCGCTCGCTGGGGCTGTTCTTGCTGCAGCGCCCGCGCCTGTTGCCCAACCCCAATCAGGCGCTGGACTTACCGGCGGCGCGGCGCGGCAAGGACGTCTTCATGTCACCGGCAACGGGCTGCAACTCGTGCCACCCGCTGCCGCTGACCACCGTGACCGCCGAGTTCAACCCGTCGGGGGTGCCGCTGCGCTTTCCGCCGATGGTGACGCCCACCACCAACCCCGAGACCGGCAAGGCCGCCGACACCATCACGCCCGGCTTCATCGGGACCTTCCCGACGGCGGTTCAGACCGACGCCGGCATCCACTTCGGCGTGCCACAGCTGCGCGGCGCGTGGGATCGCGCTCGCGCCTTCTACCACGATGGTCGCGCCAAGAGCCTGCGCGAGGCCCTGGCGACGCCCGGCCACCCCGCGCTCGCCAAGGGCGAGGTGGGTCACAACGAGACCCGCGGCATGCCCGACACCCACGGCGCCACCAGTCACCTGACCGAGCAAGAGCTGGCGGACTTGGTCGCGTTCCTCGAGAGCTTGTAGCGAGTCAGGCCCCGGCACGGCCGAAAGTGTCGCCGTGTCACGGACCCAGCGTACGAGGGACGCGCAGGAGCCCTCGGTCGTCGGCGAAGTAGACGTGAGATCCGTCGCTGGCGATGGCGGTCACCCATCCGGAAGAGGTCGCGAGCACGTGCGGCGCGGCCCCCGGCGACTCGACGGCGACCACCGAATAGCTCGCCGTGGTGTTCGGCAGCGGGCCAGGCGCCACGTAGATCACGGCGTCGCCCGTGGTAGCGAGCGGGTAGAACGTGTCGAAGCCTCCGGTCTGCGCTGGCCCGATCTCGGTGGGCGCGGCGACCCCGTTCGGGTCGAAGGCGAAGACCTTCTTGCTGGACAGGCCGTAGAGGTGCGAGGTCCCGAGCGAGAGTCGCTGCACGCCGGGCGCCGCGGCACCGGGGTCGAGCGAGATGCCCGCGTTCGTACCCGAACAGTTGATGCCGGACTGCTGCTTGCCATCGAGTCGCACCACGCCGCTGCCCAGGGCGGCGAAGACCCGCTCCGTGGCGTCCAGCACACCGTCGCCCCAGTCGGGCGTACACACCAGGAGCTCGCTCTGCCAGGTCCCGCGCGTCCAGCGTCGCACGGCGACGGGGGGAACACCGGTCTGCGCGACGAAGACATGGGTGGGCGTGGTTCCGACCAAGCGCAAGCTGTCGGGGGTCGCGCCCGAGCCGACGACCCCTTGGGGAGCGCCGGTCGGGGGCAGGGTGACGAACGCGAGTGAGAAGTAGTCGTGGAAGAACGCTCCCAGATCGTCCGCAATGACGCGGTCGCGCGCGCTGACTTGTCCTGCGCTCGCGACGCTGGTCAAGCTGGTCATCGGGCTGCCCTTCGGGATCCACCACACAGTCGAGGTGGTTGGCGTGGCGCCCCGCTGCAGCCAGGTCACGCCGTTGCCGGTGCTGATGGAGACGACGGTTCCCTTGTAGACCGGCTCGACGTTGCAGCCACCGAGCGGGTCGCAGCCGGCGGAACCACAACCCGTGGGGCAAGGAGCCGAGGCCTCTTCGTCGATCACGTCGGGAACGCCGGTGTCGACCGGCGTGGAGTCGATGCTCGCGTCCGGCTGTGGGCCGCCCGAGATCGCGGTCTCGGTCGTCGGCACCGCGACCACCACGCCACTGGTCGCTGCCGGCAGGTTGGCCCAGGTCCAGAGGGCCTGGATCGCGGTGCGCTTGCCCGGGGGGCCGACCACCGCGAGCGTGTAGGTCTCTCCCAGGCGGCCGCACCGCGTGTCGTCGTTGCACGGGGTATCCCGCAACTGGAAGACGGAGAAGCTCTGGTCGTCGAGGGACGACGCGGCGTGAGCCTTGGGCGTGGTCAGGTGGCTGGCGCGCGGGTTGGGATGGAAGTCGGATGTGACGGACCTGAAGCCCGAGAGCGCCTGCCACTGCCCGAACGGAGGGGCAGGGCTCGAGCCGAGCTTGGCCAGGCTCCCGTCGGACTCCACGTGCCAGCGGAAGATCCCGGTCCCCGACGTGGCGCCTTTCACGTCACCCGTGACGATCAAGAGCGAGCCGTCGGTCAGTCGGCGCACCGTCTCGACCCCGGACTGGTCGTAGGCATCGAGCACGATGCTCGCGCTGTTCGCGAAGCTCGGGCCCGCGCCCGTGTCGCTCCGGTGGTAGGTCCACGTGCCGCTGACGTTCCCGACCAAGTTGCTCCACGAGACCCACGCCACGACGCCCGGCTCGATCTCCTCGACCCAGGCATAGAAGCTCCCGGTGGCAGGGAAGGTCGCGACCTTCTGCAGCGCCTTCCCCGAGTAGGAGTAGATGCCGATCTCTTGGCCGCTCGCGGCGGTGAAGTGGGACGGATCCAGCGCTCGGCCCAGCATCGGGCGAACCGGGCTGTTCGAGGTGTTGCACGCGCCGATGGGGGTGTCGCTGGTGGACTCGAGGGTCCCTTGTTCGGGGTCGGCGATCCACGCGGTGGCGGTCGGACCGACCTGGCAGGTGACGAACACGGCCCCCGAGCGATACTCGGCGCCGCGCGGCGGACCCTGGAACACGCTGAAGGCGGGCCGATCGGTCGGGAGGGGAGTGACCGCTCCCGACGGGCTGACCATCGCCACCGCCGACGTCTTTCTCAGAGTGGGCGCGGTGTTCACCGGAACGTCGTCCTTCGTCCAGAGCACGACGACAGCTCCCCCGTCACGTCGCTCGTAGGCTCGGGCGCGGAGCTGGGTGAGATCCGGTAGCGACTGCAGCGATGTGAGCACGACCGCACCCGGCGAGAGAGAGGCGTCGATGGCGGCGACCAGCTGCTTTTCGTACAGCGACCCGCAGCCCTCGGGGTTCTCGCAGATCGGCCCCTCATCGCCGCTCGAGCACGCCGCCCACCCCACGCCGAGAACCGCGATCAGCCAAGCCAGACGCCTCACTTCGCGCTCCTTTCACGCGCCACGAGCGGCACGATGGGTCGAGCCAGCTCCTCGGGTCCAACGGTGAGCTGGAACCCGTACACGCTGGCGTTCGGAATGGAGTAGAAGGTGACCGAGTCGGGGACGTTGTAGCTGTAGGAGCCCGTCAGCGCCCAGCCCCCGGACTTCGCGCTGCCCTTCACCCCGTAGCCAGCGAAGGCCTCGCCGCTGCCGACGAAGGCGTCGCCGCGTCGGAAGCCGACGGCGCGTCCGCCGACGCGGAAGATGTCGCCCCGGTACGCGTAGCCGAGCTCCGCGAGGCGAAACAACGGATCGGGGGAGACCTGCGTGACGGCGCGAACCCTGAGGCCGATGGAGGCCAGGTCGTCGATCACGAACGGCACCTCGTAGAGCGGTGCCGACAGCTTGCGCGGCGGAGCCGGCAGCCCCTGTTCGACCCGCGCGCGCGTCGCCTCGAGCTGGTCGCCGTAGTAGTCGATCTCCTCGGAGATGCGGTTCAACCCCAAGCCGGGCACTCCCACATCCCGGAGCCCCGCTCGTTCCACCAGCGCCACGGGCTGAACCTGCGCGAGCACCGCGGCGATCAGCTCCCCGGAGCCCACCTGGGTCTGATCGAGCACCGCACCCAGGCTGAAGCCCTCCGCGTGCTGGATGGAGGTGACGAACCCGCCGAAGCGGAGCTTCTCCTTCTTCGCCCCGGCGCCTTCGGGGATCGCGTCCCCCGGCGCCCCGGGGCGATAGGGCACCGCGACCTCGCCGCCGTCCGTGAACTGCCCGTCGCCGGTCATTCCGGCGGTGAACCCGCCGCGAACGCCCACCGCGACACTGAGCCCGTGATACGCAGCCCCGGTCAAGAGCAGCCCGTCGAAGATCACCGCGTCGCTGTTCGACCCCGCGGCTGCGATCCCGACGTCCATCTGGAAGGCCGAGAAGAACGCCGTGCCCGTTCGCGGGTGGCCTTCTCCCCACCAGTAGCCGCCACCCAGGCGCTCGAGCGGTGCCTTCACGACGCGGCCGTCGTAGAGCTGAAAGCGGGTGTTTGGCATCCAGCGCAGGGTCGCTTCGTAGAAGAACTCGCTCTGGTCACGATCCATCTGACCCTGCAGCCGGTAGTGCTGCATGCGAACGACGTCGATGGACTGGCGCGCGAGCGTGGTGAAGTCCGCTCCGGTGTAGGTCTCGGCGCCGGCGGGCGCAGGCAGCGAAAGGGCAATGATCGTGCAAGTAGCAGCCAGCCCCCGCTGCGCGAGACTTCGACTCATGGATGACCGGCGAGCTTAGCCAAACGGGCGGGGGAACTTCAACTGCAACGTCTACGGACAGGTTGCACCGCCGGCTCCGCGGCGCGGCCCCCGGAGGATCAGCGACCGCGCGGTCGCGTCACTTGCAGTCGAAGTCGAACGAGCCGGACACCTCGCCGTGACCCGCGCCCGCGTTCGACCACTTCGCGCTGAAGGTTCCAGCGATGGGCTGCTGCGCCGCGCCGGCCTTGGTGACCGTGATGACATTCTCGGTTGCATTCGCGTCGTCCTGGTCCATCGGCGTGCCCATCGAGTCACCCATCTTCAGCCCGCCGCCCGCGACGCCCTTGAAGTCGTGAGGGCCTGCCGTGCCTTGGGCGGAGGGCAGGTGAAACCAGAGCTGAAACTGATCAATGTCGGCGACCTTGCCCGCTGGCCGGCAGAACGCGAACCACTGGAGGCTCTGACACATCAGGCTTCCCTGGTTGAAGTTGCTGAAGTCGCAATCGAACGAGAAGCTCGAGCCCTTGTAGGTCCCGGTTCCCTTCAGGCCCTTGCCACCAGCGCTGCTGCCGCCCGTG
The DNA here is from genome assembly GCA_016191785.1 of Myxococcales bacterium. Taxonomy (GTDB): domain Bacteria; phylum Myxococcota_A; class Polyangia; order Polyangiales; family Polyangiaceae; genus JADJKB01. The sequence goes on from JACPVJ010000026.1 coordinate 26,261, forward strand.
CCTCCCGTTGCCGTTCCACCGGTGCCGGCGCCACCTGTGCCGCCCGTCGCCGCTCCGCCTGCGCCGGCCGCGCCGGCCGCGCCGGCCGCGCCGCCCGTCGCCGTTCCACCCGCGCCCGCGGCCCCCCCCGCTGCGCTGCCACCGCTTCCGCCCGAGCCACTTCCACCGCCGGAGCCGCCGCCGCCATCGTCGTCACCACAGCCGATGAGAATGGGCAGAGCGATGAATGAAAGGAGCGCAGCAATCCGAAAATGTCGGTTCATTTGACCGAAAAAGTTACCCGGCCCCGAGCGCGCGAGCAAGCAGAATGAGCCACCGAGGCGCCGGCGCCAACTTTGGCGGGGCGTGCCGAAGCGCCACGCGGCCCAGAGCGCACGTGGCGATCGTGAAGCCGAGATCAGTTCGCACTCGCCGCAGTGCTCGGGGCGTCGCAGCGCTTCTGCTTCGCCCTGCCTCGAGGGACGCCCGCCAAAGGTCACACCCGCTCTAGCCGCGCCGGCACGTGCTTGTGCCAGGGCGTGCCCACGAAGGGGTCTCGCTCGTCGAGGCTGGTGAGCTCGTTGGGCGCGACCCCGGGACGTTCGTCGCCGTAGCTGGTGCCCAGGCCGTTGGGGAGGCTGACGTGCCCCGGCTGCATGGTGTCCGACACCTCGACCGTCACCAGCGCGGTGCCGCGCTTGGTGGTGAGGCGGAGCGCTGCGCCGCTGCCGACGCCGAGCCGAGCCGCGTCGCTCGGGCAGATGCGCAGCGCGCCGGCCGCGTCCTTGTTGCGCCAGGCCGGATCGCGCAAGAGGGTGTTGGCGGTGAACGAGCGGCGCTCGCCGGCGGAGAGCACGAAGGGGAAGTCGGCGTCTGGGGCGTCCGGCGCCGATCGCAGGCAGCGCTCGAGCTCTGCGAGCAGGTCGGGCAGCTCGAGCTGGATCTGCCCGACGCGCTCGAGCACCTCGCTCCAGGCGTCCACGGCGAAGACCACGCCCGAATGCCGTTCGAGCATCGCCTGGAACAGCTGCTCCGCCATCTGAAGCGGCGTGCCGGTGAAGCCCGCGCGCGCGACCGACGGCGCCCGCTGCATCACCAGGCGCAAGGCCAGGCCGAAGAGCACGGCACCTTCCTTCAGCTCGTCGGGTAGCTCGAGGGTGCGGTAGAGGAGCACCGCGACCTGCGACGAGCGGCGCGGATCGGACATCACCTGGCTCATCAGCGCCTCGGCGTAGGCGCTGCGGCCCTGTCTGGCGGCAGCGCGGAGCGGCGCGAGATCGGCCTCGGTCACCGCGCCCAAGGTTGTGGCGAGCCGCGCGTGGATCTCCGCTTCCGACAGCGGACCGGGTGGCGGAGCCATCAGCCGCGGTCGGAGCTGGAAGCAGTTCTCGGGGAACTCGAAGTTGAAGAACGAGGCTTCGGCCTTCTCGAACTGCGTCGCGGCGGGCAACACGTAGTGAGCGAGCTTCGCCGTCTCGGTCATCGCGACATCGATGACCACCAGGGTGTCCAGGGCAGCGAGCGCTTCCCGCATGCGCGGCGAGTCGGCCAGCGAGTGCGCGGGGTTCGCCGACTCGACCAGCATGGCGCGGTAGCGCTTCGCGTGGTCGCTGAGGATCTCTTCCGCGATCACGTTGCAGGGGACCAGGCCGCTGATGATGGGCGCGCCGGCGACCGGGCTCTGCTTGCCCGTCGAGCCGCTGATGAAGGGCACGAGCGGGGTCGGCACGTAGTGGCTGCCGGGTTTGCCCAGGTTGCCGGTGAGCACGATCAAGAGCCGGTGCAGGTAGCTGACCAGCGTCGAGCCCTTGTTCATCTGCACGCCCAGATCCTCGAAGCTGGCCAGCGAGCGAGCCTTGCCGATGACGCGGGCGGCGCTCCGCACCAGGCCTTCGTCGAGCCCCGCTTTCGCCGAGCACTCCGCGACGGACACCGCGGCCAGGGCCTTCTGCACCGGCTCGAGCCCCACGGCGTGCGCGCCGAGGAAGGCGCGATCCAAGAGGTCCTCTTGCACCAGGACGCCCAGGAGTGCCGCGAGCAGCCAGGCGTCGGCGCCGGGGCGCACCTGCAGATGGATGTCGGCCAGCTCGGCGGTCTCGGTGCGGCGCGGATCGATCACGATCAGCGTGCGCGAAGGGTCTCGGGAGATCTCCCGGAGCGTGAGGCGCGCCCGCGGGATCGAGTGCGAGTGCCAGGGGTTCTTGCCGACGAAGAGCGCCACCTCGCAGTGCTCGAAGTCGGCGCGGGTCGCCGCGCCCAGCATGCGATGGCTGACCCAGATCTCGCCGGTCTTCTCCTGCGCCAGGGCGTTCGAGCGGTAGCGCGAGCCGAGCGCGGCGCGCGTCGCGGTCGCGTAGGCGCCGGGCAGGTGGTTCGCCTGACCACCGCCGCCGTAGTAGAAGATGGTCTCGCCGCCGTGGGTGTCGCGCACCTTGGCCAGGCGCGCCGCGACCTCGCTGATGGCCGTGTCCCAGTCGATGGGCTCGAAGGTCCCGTCCGCGCGGCGCCGGAGCGGCGAGGTCACCCGATCGCGCGCGCGCTGGTAGTAGTCCAGCCGATGCGCCTTCTCGCAGGCGTAGCCCCGGGAGACCGGGTGCCGGCGATCGCCGCGCAACCGGACCAGGTGTCGCCCCGCCTCGCCACCGAGCTCCACCTCGATGCCGCAGTTGCACTCGCACAGGATGCAGGCCGTGGGCTTCCAGCTCATGACTCGCGGTGCTCCCACACGTTCAGGTGTGACTCGGCCGCGGCTTCGCCCACCTCGGGTTCGTCGTAGACGAGCATAGCCCACGACGGCTCGGACGCTCTAGCTCTCTTGGCAAGAGCCTCGCGGGCGCGTTCAAGCATGTGTAGAGTTTCGTTGATGCGGAGGGTGATCGCCATCGCGCTCGCGCTCACGAGCTCGTGTCACGAGTCGAAGTCGCGCGAGACCGTGACCGTCGCGCCCAGCGCCGGCGCGGTGGAGCCGCACGCCGCCACCCCCGCGTCGAGCCTCGCACCGCCTGCGAGCGCGCCCGGCCCGGCACCGAAAACGCCAGACCCGGACCCGGCACGGGTCTGCCCGGACGCCGGGCCGCCGAAGGGCAGTCCGATCACCCTGGCGTACACGCAAGTGTTCGTGCCGAGCCGCCCTGGACAGCGCACCGGGACGAGCTTCTCGGTGGTGTTCCGCGGCGAGGCAGTGTCTGTCCCCCCGGCGAGCGCGATCTACTCGTGGTGCAGCGCAGACGAGACCGACGACCCTTCCACATTCGAGCTTCGTTGCCACAAGCGCGCGGAGCCGGTGTGCACGATCCGGGTGAGCGAACAGAGCGTCGCGTTCGAGTGCGGAACGGTGAAGCGCGAAATCGAGGTCCCCTGCGGCGTGCGCGCCACGCTGAAGCTCGGGCGCCTTCCAGGCACGCTCTCGTATCGCTGAGGTCGGGGAACGGTCAGTCCGGCGGGCTCAGACACTCGGCGTGGGTGGCGGCACAGGAACGGCAGTCCACCCACCGGTCTTGCCCGGGAAAGCAGGGTTGCGGTTCGTCGATCTGTTCGGTCGAAGCGCACTGGAAGCCCGGCTGCTTCAAATCGTCCGCCTCCAGCGGGTAAGAGATCAGGCACCCGCTGCACACGTCGATCGGGAGGTCGAACGGCGCCGAGAGGTGCCGCACTCCGTGGAGCGTCTGGCCTTCGACTCGAATTCGCGCGCTGAGCCTGGACGTCCCGCCGTTCTGGGTTTCGGAGGCAGGCACGAGCGCCGCAATGTCAGCTGCCTCCAGGAGCGTGACCAACGCGACACCCCAGCCGCCGAGCTCGGCACCTTGGCTTTCGACGAATCCGCCGGTCGCGACGTCTTTCGTCACGGCGACGACGCCGTCTCGGTCTCGGACTGAAACTTGAGCACGTTCGAGCACGACGGACTCGTAGTCAGCGGGCAACGTGTTCCCGACCAAGATGGCGGCGTCGTACCGGGTACGCAGGGCCACGTCGAGCACCCCCGTCAGCCACGACACGGCCATCGGATCGGGCTTCGCGATGCACTCACCCGGCTCGAGCGCGAGCACTTTCCGGATGAAGAGTGCGGGTGGCGTCCCCGCTTCACCGTCGATCTCGGTTCGGCCCGAGCACGCGACCAGCGCGAGTGGCAAAAGCAGCGTGGCGCCCTTCCCCATCGTGGTGGCTCGAGCTTAGGGCACTCTCCGAGGTTGCCGCCAGGGGTTCCAGCCGGCTTCGACTCGCCGGCGTGGGAGTCTACGGCGGGGTCGTCGGCCCGAAGGTGACGGTCGCCGCCAGGCCGAACTGGAGCACCAGGTACATGACCGGCGCCTTCAGCGGCTCGCCGGGGGGCGCGACCGCGCCGCCGCCCGACTTCGGACCCGAATCGTAGAAGCCAACGTCTTGGCGCGCGTACGGGCCGAGCCTGACGTGGTCCCACACGAACACGTCGAGGCCCAACCCAGCGCCGAGCCCGGAGTCCGCGGCGGATGTGGTCGCCTCCCCGGTGGCTCCTCGGAGATGCAGAGTCACGGAGGCTTCGAGCCAGCCGTCGAAGCGCGGCGAGTCGAGCAAGTAGTAGCGGGCCCCAAGCCGATACACGGTCTCATGCACGGTCAGCGAATCGCCGTTCGGCGGCTGCCACCGAAACCAGGCACGGTCTCCGCCCACGATGACCGCGAACCCGCGGCTGGGACGAACCAGCCCGGTGACGCCCGCGGCGTAGCCGAGGCTCTCGACACCCTCACAGGGCGCGGCGCAATCGCCGACAGCGCCCGCAAAGTGCGTGGAGATCCCGAGCAAGTGCCGTGGGTAGACGCGCGGCTGGTGCTCGGGGTGAGGCACGACCGGCGCGAGCTCTGCAGACGCGTTGCCGGCGACCAATAGCAATAGGATGAGCGCTCGCGCCGTGGGCATGTGTGACCTTCAGTTCAGTGGCTTCGCGAGCTGGTCGAGCTTCGCGAGCTCCAGCCGGAACATCCGCCGGATGATCTTCGGATCGCCGTTCGGGGGGTCTTGCGCGCCGTAGTAGAAGTGGGTCGGAGTGATCGCCCAGGCGTCTGTGTGGATGCTGTGGCCGGGCGCTGGCCCGAGCTCCCAGAGCTTGCCGGTCGAGGTGTTGATGACCAGGAAGTAGATGTCGTTCGCGTCCAGGTAGCCCGCGTCGGTCACCCGGGCCAGGATGACCGCGCCGTAGTCGCCCCAGGCTCGCAGCGGCACGTTGCCGATGGCCGCGAATCCGAGGCCCGGCAGGTCGGGGCTCCAGGCGACCGGCGGCCCCGACGAGTCGTACTTTCGGGGCGCCCACCAGAAGCGAGCCTTGGTGGGGTTGGGCTGCTGCTTGCAGCCGCCGCCCTCGACGGCGAGGCTGACTATCGCTGTGGGAGTAACCGCGATCAAGCAGGTTCCGGGAGGCGCCGGGTCGAAGAGGGTCCGCACGCCCTTGCCGTCCGTCGCCCAAGCGCGGATCCTCGCCGGCTTCGACGCGGGGTAGTCCGTCCACGCCGCGAGATCGCCTTGCCCGGCTCCCAGGTGCGAGGCCGACGGCGTTTCGAGAGGCTTCCACTGGCTCACCTTGGGATCGAGCAGTGCCCAGACACCGCCCTTTCCGGTCATGAACAACGCGCCGCCGTTGGCGTCGATGTCGAACTCGACCAGTCCGATCGGCAGAGTGGAGCTCAGTTTGGCGGGTTGCGAGAACACCCACGGGCCGCCGGCCAGGGGCGCGGTCGCCCGCACCTCACTCCCTGGGTCGCCGCCGAGCAGGACGTTGGCGCGCGCGCTCTCCCTACCGTTGCCGAAGATGCAGGTGTCCCACTGAGCGTTGGGTTTCTTCCGCCCGCTGAGCGCGCCCACCGTGACGCCGTCGTCGAGCCGCACCACGCGGCGCACGTAGTGGTTGACCTCCTGCGTGTTCACCCAGACGTCGTACACGATGAACGCCGCCGGCCCGCCCGGCAGCTGGTGTGTGGCGGCGACCGGCAGTCCGGCCTTCCAAGCGAAGCCCTCGGCGAGTTCGGCGCGCTCGCACCCGCTGCCGCAGCCCTGCCAGGCGAGCTTCGCGAAGCCGATCTTGTCCGGCTTCGCCTCGTAGACGTAGCAGTCTGGCCGCGTGAACTCCGTCCCCGGTACCAGGCTCCACGCCTGCGGGTCGGAGAGCCACGCCTGCTCGGGCGACAGGCCGCCGTCGCTCGCGACGTAACCCGCGACGCCTCCACCTGCGGGAGCATCCGTGCTTCCGCCCCCGTTGCCCGCCGCGTCGGGAGGCGCCCCGCCGCCGCCAGGCGAGTCGAGCGACGCGTCTCCGCCGGTCCGGCTGCCCCGGCCACTGGGCTCGCCGTCGCACGCCCCGCAACGAAGCAGGCCGAGCGCAGCGAGCCCCAGGCCCACCCGTCGCGTCACAGTCCGGAGCACGGGAGCGGACCCACGAACTGATTCGCCGTGAGGGTGCGGTACTCGACCTTGCCGGAAGCGCTCCGGACCGCGATCACCGGATCGCGTTCGCCCATCGCCGGCTGTCCGATGAGCCTCCCGAGCCCGGTGTGACTCCCTGCATAGTGGACACCAGTGGGCTTCGGCAGGAGACGCCACACCTTGTACGCATGCTTCTGGGCGCCGAGGAGCAACAGTCTTCCGTCACCGGTCGCCGACAGCCAGAGCTGGTCGAAGAAGCCCAGATACGGCCAGCTGACGAGCTCCTCCGCCGTCCCCTCGCGCACGTCGTAGGCGGTCAACCGGGCCCGGCGGAGCTTCCCGCCGAGGTTCACCTCGTCGTCGAGATCGAGCACGTAGAGCCTCGCGCTGGACTCGTCGTACGTGACGGCGAGCACCTGGGACGACGGCACGACGTCAGCGTGCTCACCGACGATTTGCCAGCTTCGGTCGGCGATGGTGTAGCGCCAGATCGCCTGGCTCGCGTCCCCGCCCGCCGACCGACCACCGACCATGTAGACAGCCTCCTCGACCCCAGAGAGCGCCGCTCGAACGTCGGAGCGCGCGCGTGGGATCGACCCTCCGCCCGGCGCGGCGACCGCGACGGCGGCTGGGACGTCGCCATCACCAACCCGTCGTTCCGTCGTCAGCCCGGTGGCAGTGCCCCGCACGATCTCGACAACAGCCGACGCGCTGAAGTCTCTCGGGAAGGAGACGGCCTGGACGTTGCCGCGCTCGGGCAGCTGGCGGATGCGATGCGCCGGCTCGGTCGGCGTGAGCCACATCCTGCTGGGGTCGCCGAGCAGCGCAACAACGCCGGGCGAGAGGGCGCCGGTCACGTCGTGGGCGGGCGCGGGCTGCGACAGCGCCGCGACCGAGCCACCGGACTTGGAGAGCAGCACGGGGCCGGTGAACGCCTGGGAGAAGTCGGTGAGCGCGGGCTCGAGCAGGTAGAGCTTCGGGTTGTACCACTCGAGGCAGGGGATCCCGAAGCAGTCGCTGGGCAGGATGGGATTGGGCTTCGGGATGTAGGTCTTGATCGCGGGTGCGTCGACGATCTGGAACACGTCCCTGAGCGCCGCGCTGCCGTCGCGCGGACTGGCGGCCGGGCCTTGGGTGGTGGTGAACAGGGCAGCGTGCGCCTTGCAGGACTCGACCCCGGCGCCGCACACACCCTGGCCAAGGAGCTTCGCGCTCGTCAGATCGTCACGCCAGCGCCAGCGCAGGTTCATCGACCCCGCCACGCCCGGAGAGAACGGCTGAGAGATGAGCGTGACCCCGTCCGAGCCGAGGATCGGATTGTCCGTGAGCAGCGTGATGCTCGGGATTTTCCAGCTGCTCGGATCGTTCATCGGATCCAGGTAGCTACACTGGCTGGATTGTTGCACGCACTGGTGCAGCGGCCGAGGTGCCCCGTCCAATGCAAAGCAATTGCACGCACGATATCCCCAGGCCCGCTTGGCTCAGCCGAGCTGCAGGCCGTTGCGAGCGCAGCAGCAAGCAGCGTGACAGCCTGGGCTATTCGACGGCCGGGTGCCCCCCCCTGCGAACGCCGTGCCACCGACACTCCTATCGACGAAGTCGCTCCGCTCGCCATGATCCACCTCCCGCTGGCCGTGACTAGACCAGCCCACGCGCGCACCGGTCAAGGGTGTGAATCGGCATACCGAATCCCACACGCCGAGCCGGTGACACAGTCCTTGGCGCGCCACCCCTTCACTTGCGGAAACGGATCGGCACGGTCGAGAGCACGCCGGCGCACTCACCGCTACGGACACGTCTCGCCGACCCTGCGCACCCACGGCGTGGACCCGCCCACGTTGACGTTCGAGCGGCAGTAGCCCGCCCTCACGAAGCGCGCGAACGGCTCGTACTGCATGATCGAACGGTTGCCCATGGTCATGGCCGAGTCGAAGATGATGGCGGGCTTCGACTCGCCGAGCTCACGCAGCAAGATCTCTTGGGACCCCGGCGCCACTTGAGCGGCTTCGACGTCCGGCGCCCGGCTAAGGAACGGGATGAAGCCGCTCGGAAAGGTGGTGTAGAGGTAGCGTGACGCGGGCCTGCGCTGGCACGCCGTGTACGGCGCGGGGTCGAACCCCCAGAGGAAAATCGAGTCGCCGCGCTGGCTGTTGGCCCGCACGAACTTGCAGATCGGCCAGTCGTGGGTCCGGAAGCCGCCGTGCCCCTTCTGCTGGTACTGCCGCACGCGGACCGTCCAGCCCGCGATGGCGATGGCCGCGGCGGGCACGATCACCAGCAGCCGGCCGGCGGTCGTCCGGAGCCAGCGCTTGCGCGTCACGAAGGCGCTCTGCTCGAGCACGCGCTCGATGACCCAGCCGCCGAACAGCCCGGCCCAGGGCAGCACCTGCAGGTAGTAGTGGCCGAAGTCTCGCCGGCCGCCGTTGGAGGCGGCGAGCGCCACCACGGCCTGGAGCATGATGGTGACCTCGGCGCCGCGGGCGTCGAGCGCGCGTGGAAGGTCGCGGAGGCCGCGTGCGCGCGAGAGCGCGTGGAAGAGCGCCACGCCGATCAGCGGCGCTGCGATCACCAAGAGATCGAACTTGCGGGTCCAGAACAGCTCGAACAACGACTGCGCGTGGGGTCCGATGCCTCCCACGTAGACCTGGGTGTTGTAGGTGAAGAAGAAGTACCAGAACGTCGACAGCTCGCCCGCCAGGGCATAGCGCGCGACGACGAGCACGAGGGGCATGGCGGCCCCCAGACCAAACGCCAGGAGCCAGTACAACCGCTGGCGCCCGGGGACTTCGCGCCGCGCCACGGCGGCGCACACGAGCCAGAGGCCGTAGGGACCGAAGGCCACGAGCCCGACCTGCTTGGACAGCCCGCCCAGGGCGGTCAGTACCCCGGCGGCGGCGAGCCAGCCCAGCGCGGCGCGGCGCTCGGCGCGCGCGAGCCCCATGATCAAACAGGGCAGCGCGGCGAGCACGAACACGTTGAGCACGTGCTCCGCGTTGGTCGCGAGCCCGTCGTGCAGGCTCAGCGAGCCGAGGCACACCGCGACGTAGCTGAGCGCCATGATGGCGCCCATCAACCCCCGGCGAAGCAAGGCCGCCGACAGAACCCCGAGCACCACGGTCGAGACCAGCAGCGCCCAGGCGAGCAGGCGCATCGCCAGCCAGCTCTCGGCCCCGAACGCCCGCACCGCAAGGGCGGCCACCCAGTAGAAGACGGGGCCGCGGTGGCTCACGCCGTCGACGTACGGCAACCAGCGACCCTCGATCATGCGGCGAGCGAAGGCGGTGGCGTAGCCCTCGTCCATGTCGTTGAGGACCGCAGCGCCGGGCTTGATGAAATACCAGCAGGCGTCCCCGATCAGCAGCAGCGCGCAGCCGAGCGCGAGGGCGGCGGGCACGTGTGGCACCCATCGCACGCGCGCGCGCCACAGGCTGCCGAACGGTCCCGCGCTCATTCCCCCCCGGCTATGCACCCTTGACGCGCGCTCGTCGAGGACAAAGCTCCGAGGGCATGGCCGACTTCGAGGTCGAGGTGTTCTTCGATGGGGACTGCCCGCTCTGCATGAGAGAAATCCGCATGTTGATGCGGCTCGATGGCAAGCGGCAGCGCATCCGCTTCACGGACATCGCCGCGCCCGGGTTCGACCCGGCCTCGGTGGGCATGAGCTGGGAGCAGCTGATGCGCCGCATCCACGCGCGGCTCCCGGACGGCAGCGTCATCGACGGGGTCGAGGTCTTCCGCAGACTGTACTGTGCCGTGGGGTTCGGCCCCCTGGTGTGGCTGTCCCGCGCGCCCGGGATCAGCCAGGCCCTCGAATTCGGCTACGAGAAGTTCGCAGCGAACCGCCTCAGATGGACCGGCCGCTGTACGGACGCCTGTCAGATCCCCGCGCGCCGCTCGGCGTGAGCGCGGTCACTTGCAGGCGATTGCGGGCGCTGTCTTCACGCTCGGGTTGCAGCCGAAGAACGTGCCGCCGTCCAGCGAGACCGAGGTCGGCAGGCAGTCCTGCCACTGCGTGCTGCCGCAGTACTTGTTCTTCGGGCTGATGCCGCTCAGAGCGGGCAGGTAGCCCGCTCCGACGCATTTGCCCGGGTCGTTGGGATCGGGGCCGCACTGCGCCGCCTTCTTGAAGTCCGAGCAGGCGTTGTCTTGGGTGTCGCAGTTGTAGTCGAACGACACGCCGCCGGTGGTGTACCACCCGGTCGCCGAGCAGTGCGTGCTGTTCGGAAACGCTTCCTTGATCGAGTCGGCGCAGTCCTCGCACGCCCGAGGCTTCGAGCCGTCTTCGATCCAGTTTCCGCCGGACGGCTTGTTGCACGACGAGACCATCCCGTACGAGTTGCCGTAGGTGTCGCCGTCGTTGTCCTTGCACCACTTCTTGACCGTGCAACCGCCGCCGCTGCCTCCGCTGCCGCCCGTGGCGGTTCCGCCCGTTCCGCCCGTGGTGGTGCCACCGCTGCCGCCGCTCGTGCCACCGCTGCCGCCCGTGGTGCCACCGCTGCCGCCCGTGGTGGTGCCACCGCTGCCGCCCGTGGTGGTGCCACCGCTACCGCCCGTGGTGGTGCCACCGCTGCCGCCCGTGGTGGTGCCACCGCTGCTTCCGGCCGCCCCGCCCGAGCCACCGCTGACCGAGCCGCCGGCACCTGCGCTGCCGCCGGTGGTGGCACCGCCGGTGCCGGACCCGCCGCTGCCGAAGAGCTCAGCGTTGTCCTCGCCCCCGCACGCCATGACCCCGCCGATGACCGCCCCCACCACGACGATGAAACGCCCGCGCATGCGCACCTCCAAACCCGTCCGCCGTTGCACCCTCCGTGCCGGACCGAAGCGCATGGATTGTGGCTCGTCTGCCGCCCCTCACGCTGACTCCGGCTGCCTGGCTCCGCATCGATTGCATAGCGCCGGGCAACGGATAACCTTCGCCCGGTGCGCGCCGCGCTTGCCGAACGCCGCGCTCGGGCTCTCGCGTCCGAGCCTTGGAAGCCCCGCCCCGCGGAGGGTCGGGCCCGGTCGCGCCGGGTAGCGGTGGGCGACCCACAAGCACCGCTAGCGGTGTTCTTGAGCTTGCTCGATCGGCACGGGCTGCTCGGCCCGGACGGCTGGTTGGCCGCCGAGGTCGAGCTCGTGTCCATCGGCGACCACTTCGACTTCGGCGGTAGCAGCGAGCGACAGAGCGCCGCGAGCGACGGGCTAGCTATCGCGATCTGGCTCGCGAGCCACCCTCGAGATCAAGTGACGATGATCGCGGGCAACCACGACCTGGCGCGCGTGGGCGAGCTGGCGCCGTTCGACGACGCGACCTTCGAGCGGGTTCACCACCAGGCGGTCGCCGCGTATCGCGGTGGCGAACCGGATCCCGAAGCCGAGCAGGCGCTGTGCGAGGCGTACCCCAGCCTGGCGACGGCCGAGGTCGCCGCGCGAGACTTCAGCGCGTTCAGCGCGGCGCAGCGCGAGCTGGTCTGGTCGCTCTTGCGCGCCCGCCGACTGCCCCTGGCCCACGCCGGGAGGCACGACCTTCTGTTCTGTCACGCCGGTGTGACTCGCGAGCACCTGTCCGCCGCGGGGGCACCCGACGGCTGCGACGCCCATGCCGCCGCGCGCGCCCTCAACGCGGCGCTGGACGCTGCGATCGAGAGCCACGCCGGCGGCGCCCTGGAGATCGCGGCGCTCCATCGCCCGGGGGACTTTGCGAGGGGTGAGGGCGGCGGGATGCTCTATCACCGGCCGGGTCACCCCGACCTCGCAGAGAACCAAGGGCACGACGCCTCGAGCTCGCTCGGTCGGCGATTCGATCCGCGCCGACTGCCACAGGGCCTCACTCAAGTCATCGGCCACATCAGCGACGCGAAGTGCCGCCAGCTGCTCGGACCGTGGGCCGAGGGCGAGCCCGCCCCCGGCGCGCTGCGTCACCTCACGACCGATGGACAGCGCGTGAGCTATGCGACCGGGCTGCCCGCGGCGACCCGAGGCGAAGAGGCGACGCTGATCTTCATCGACGGGCTGATGAACCGCACGCCGGTCGAGAGCTACGCGGTCTTCGAGTGGTGACCCTGCGCTGCTCCGTCGCCCTGCTGCTGGCGCTGGCCGCCGCCTGCAGCACCAGCCCGAGCGCGCCGAGCGCGCAATCGACGACCGCGCCCGCGCCGCAGCCACCCCGGTCCGCCGCTGCGTTCGCCTCGAGCTCGCCCGCGGCGCCGGAGCTCGACGCCGGGCCGCCCGCACCCACACGCGAGCCGCTGAACGTGGTGCTGATCTTGATCGACAGCATGCGCGCCGACATGCCCTGGGCCGGGTACCGGCGGAAGATCGCGCCTCGCCTGACGGCGCTCGAGAAGCGCAGCGTCAGCTACAGCCGTGCCTACTCGCTCTCGAGCGTGACCGCCCGCTCGGCGGGGCCGCTTCTGGTCGGGAAATACGCCAGCGAGATGCCCCGGAACGGCTACTTCTTCACCCAGTGGTACCCGGAGAACCTGTTCCTGGGCGAGCGCTTGAAGGCCGCCGGGCACCGGGCCGTCGCCACCCACGCCCACTCTTACTTCTACAACAAGTCGATGCAGCAAGGCTTCGACGACTACTCGATCTTGTCGGGCACGACCTACGACGACCCCGAGCCCAAGCCGACCAGCGAGCGGCTGACCATAGCCGCCAAGCGCATGCTGGCGAAGAACGCGGACCCGAGCGGTCAGCGCCGGATGTTCGCCTACTTCCACTACATGGACCCCCACCACGAGTACATCGAGCACGACGACGCCCCCGACTTCGGTGACGACCCGCGGGACCTGTACGACGGGGAGATCTGGTTCACCGATCGTGCGGTGGGCGACCTGATCGCCTGGATCGAGAAGCAACCGTGGGGCAAGCGCACGGCGGTGATCGTCAGCGCCGATCACGGCGAGTGCTTCGGCGAGCACGGGCAGATCCGCCACGGCTACGAGCTCTGGGAGGCGTTGATCCACGTGCCCCTGCTGTTCCTGGTGCCCGGCGCCGCGCCGCGGCGCATCGACACGCCGCGCAGTCACATCGATCTGGCGCCCACCATCCTGGAGCTGATGGGCGTCGAAATCGCTCCCCCGCTGCGCGGCCAGAGCCTCGTGACCGAGCTCTTCGGCGGGTCGCTGCCGCCCCGGCCCATCGTCGCCGACCTGTCCCGCGACAACTTGCAAGATCGTCGCCGCGCGATCATCGACGGCGACCTGAAGTTGATCGCACGAGGCGACGACGAGCGTTGGCTGATGTACGACGTGGTCAAGGACCCGAAAGAGCGCACGACGCTGACGGAGACTCGACACGACGACTACCGTCGCATGCGGAAGCTGTACGACGAGCTCTCGGCGACCATCCCCAACGAAGAAGTGCACGGAGATGCAGTGTTGAAGAACGCCCCACCCGGCCGTCGCTGGTGACCCTTTTCGCGGCAACTCTGACCGCTTCGCGCGCGTCACCTGCAATTGTTGCGCGCTCGGGCCGACCCCCGCTGGCACATCACCGCGGAACCAGTGGCTTTGGGTGGACGCTCCGGGGTCGGCATGCGACTTGTATCGTTGGGGGTAGGTCATGTTTCCGTCGAGCCGTCGTCCGCGTGATCTGGCGCGTCGCTCTTCGCGGCGTCCGCGCAGGATCAGCACGACCAAGATCCCGGTGCCCAGCATCTCCGAGATCGCTGATGCCGTCGCTCGGGAAGAGGCAAAGGCGCGCGGCGATCGTTTCTTGCTCACCGTCCTGCGCGGCGACCCGCTCGGGCGCGTGATCCGAGTGGACGACGGCGGGGTGACCATCGGGCGCGGTGAGAACGCAGACTTCGTGCTGGACGACCCCGGCCTGTCGTGGTCCCACGCCCGGATCTTTCGGCAAGGCGGCCAGGTGTGGGTCGAGGACCTGGGCAGTACCAACGGCACGTTCGTCGGCGACCGACGCATCCGCGAGGCAACCGCGATCGGAGACGGCACGCGCATCGGTCTTGGCGGGCACACCTTGCTCAAGCTCTCGCTGGCCGACGAATTGGAAGAAGAGTCTGCCCGTCGACTGTACGACTCGACGGTGAAGGACGCGCTGACGTCGGTTCACAATCGTCGGTACCTGGTGGAGCGACTGGCCACCGAGATCTCGTTCGCGCAGCGGCATTCCGACACCGTGGCGGTGCTGCTCGTGGACATCGATCACTTCAAGCAGATCAACGACACTCACGGCCACCACGTGGGTGATGCGGTGCTCCGGGTGGTCGCGGCCGCGATGCAGCGCGTGCTTCGTCCGGAAGATCTGCTGGCCCGCTTCGGCGGGGACGAGTTCGTGATCGTCGCCCGCAGCGTCACCCGAGAAAACGCGCACATCCTGGCCGAGCGCTTGCGCTCGCACATCGCCGGGTTGTCGCTGCCGCTCGAGGAGAGCTCGACGATCACCGTCAGCATCGGCATGGCCTTCGCCGGCCCCGAGCACGCTTACCCGGCACCCGACGAGCTCCTCGCCAAGGCCGACACGGCGATGTACGAGGCCAAGCACCTCGGGCGGAACCGGGTGGTCGCCCAGGGCTGACCGCCGAAAAGCGGCGCTGGCGCGGGCGGCGTGCCAAAATGCTTCGTATGCGGCGAATCCTCGTCGTCGGCGCGATGTTCGGCGCGGCCCTGGCGGTCGCCGCCTGGAAGCACTTGCCTGCGTCCGTCGCAAGCGAGCCGCGCGCCCCTGTTCCCCTCGCCGAGCCGCCGGCCGCACCCGACGCGCCGCCCGTGCCCGAAGCGCCGCGGGCTCTCGAGGCCCCCCCGCACCCGGCGGTCCGTTTCGTCCCGGTCTCGGGCGAGGCCCCGGCCCGCGTGGCCCCCGCGGACGGCGACTCGCGACGGGCGGTGATCTACCTGCATGGCTTCTGCAGCGACGCCGGCAGTGTGCCCGAGTGGGCGCCGGGTGTTCAGCGTCACGCGACCTTGATCGCGCTCCACGGTGACCTGGGGTGCGACGGGCAACCGGGCCGGCATCGCTGGGGCAACGACATTCGCTTCATCGACTACCGGATCGTGCGCGCCATTCGTTCGGTGGGAAAAAACCTGGGGCGCGAGCTCGATGTGTCCCACGTGACCATCGTCGGCTACTCGGAGGGCGCGGCGCGCGCCGAGTCCCTCGCTTGGCTGTACCCCGAGCGCTATCGCCGCGCGGTGCTGATGAGCGCGCCCGAACCGCCGGTGTTCGACCGAGTGCGGCGCCTCGATCGCCTGGCCGTATTGCGCGGCGGCCGCGAGTACCAGCGTACGTACCGCATGGCGGCCGAGCACTACGACCGCGCGGGCGTCCCGTCCCGCTACTGGGAGCTGCCCGGGGCGACCCACGGGGAGCTGGGTCCCGACGGGGCGCGGGTACTCGGCGAGGTGTTCGAGTTCGTCGAGCGGTGATAGCGTGTGCGCCATGCGCGCGTCGTTCATCCGCATGGGGGTCGTCGGCGTAGTCACGCTGCCGCTGCTCGGTTGTTCCATCCTCGCAAAGGTCGATCGTGACGAGATCGAAGAGCCGGGCGCGGCCGGCGCGGGCGGCGCGACCGGGGGCTCGGGCGGAGTGGGCGGCTCGGGTGGAACCACGACTGGTGGCTCGGGCGGCTCGGGCGGAGCGAGCGGTGGCACTGCGGGGAGCGGTGGCGCTGCGGGCTCCGGCGGTGGCACCGGTGGTTCAGGTGGCACGGGCGGCACCGCCGGTTCAGGTGGCTCGGGTGGCTCGGGCGGTAGCACCGGCGGTTCAGGCGGAGCGGGCGGAAGCACCGGTGGTGCAGGCGGTTCAGGGGGCTCCGGCGGTGGCACCGGTGGCGCGGGTGGCTCGGGCGGAAGCACCGGTGGCGCGGGTGGCTCGGGCGGAAGCACCGGTGGTGCAGGCGGTTCAGGGGGCTCCGGCGGTGGCACCGGTGGTTCAGGCGGAGCGGGCGGAAGCACCGGTGGCGCGGGTGGCTCGGGCGGTAGCAGCGGTGGCTCGGGCGGAAGCACCGGTGGCTCGGGGGGCACGGGCGGCTCGGGCGGTTGCACCTCTCCCTCGGAATGCCCGGGACAAGACAACGCCTGCCAAACCCGAACCTGCGTCTCGAGCGCCTGCGGGATGAGCTTCGTGGCGGTGGGGCCGGCGCCACAGCAGACCGCCGGCGACTGCAAGAAGGTGATGTGCGACGGGGCGGGCGCGGTGAGCAGTCAGAACGACGACACCGATCCCACCGTCGACGGGAATCAGTGCACCGACGACCTGTGCTCGAATGGCACGCCGTCGAATCCGACCAAAGCGCTGAACACCGCCTGCACACAGAGCGGCGGCAAGGTCTGCTCGGCGTCTGGCGCCTGCGTCGAGTGCAACGACGGAAGCCACTGCACGTCGCTGGTCTGCAACACCACGAACCACACGTGCAGCGCCGCGACCTGCTCCGACAGCGTCCAGAACGGCGGCGAGACCGGGGTCGACTGCGGGGGGCCGTGCCCGCTGTGCCCGACGGTGCT
This sequence comes from Myxococcales bacterium, assembly GCA_016191785.1. Taxonomy (GTDB): domain Bacteria; phylum Myxococcota_A; class Polyangia; order Polyangiales; family Polyangiaceae; genus JADJKB01. The sequence goes on from JACPVJ010000026.1 coordinate 43,078, forward strand.
CGCGATCGTAGGCAATGCGAGCGCGGTGGCTGGGGCCGAGCTGACCGTCGGGGGAAGCTGGGTGACCACTTCGCTCGGCGGCAAGTCCACCGACGGGCTGTCCCTGGTCACCGCCGGCGCCGCCCTCGCCGTGGCCGGCGTGCGGTTCACGGCGTCGGGCGACGCGAACGACCAGGCGGTGCAATGGGCGACCTGGACCCCGGGCATCTGGACCCAGCTCGCCAACGTGGGAACCGGCGTCACGACGCGGACGCGCCCCGGGCTAGTCGGCGGAGCTGCCGGCGCTCAGCTGGTCTTCCAGGGAACGGACTTCAAGTACTACTTCGCAGCGTTCACCGGCACCTGGTCCACGCCCGAGGCGGTGGGACCGAGTGGCAGCCAGCAGTTCGGGGCCAACGGTGCAGACATCGCCCTGGTTGGGGCGAACCCGGTTGTGGTCTACGCCAACGGCGCGAGCAGCAACGATCTCTACTCCGACGAGCGCGTCTCCGCGGTCTGGCAGTCGCCCGCGTCGATCTCGGGCAGCGTCGACTTCTCGGTGATCCCAGCCGTGGTCGCCCTCTCGACCGGACCCGAGCTCTTGGCGGTGTGGGCCCAGAGCTCGAGCGGGCAGCTGCGCTTCGCCACCCGAACCGGCGGCACCTGGTCGGCCCCGGCGGACATCACCGGCGCGACCACCGCCGCGCGCCCGTCCGTCGCGGCCTTGCCTGGCGGTGGCGCCGCCCTGGCCTTCAAGGGCACCGACGGCAAGCTCTATGTCTCACAATACGCGAGCAGCACGTGGTCGTCGCCAGCGGGCCTCTCTTCGCCCAACGTGAACAGCACCTCGTCGCCTGCGGTCGCCAAGGGCGTCGGGACCGCCAGCGTCGAGATCGCGTTCATCGAGGCCGACGGCGTGGCGTATCACTCCCGACTGATCAGCAGCAGCTGGACCACACCCGTGCCGATCGGCGGAACGAGCCTGAACAACGTCGCCATCACCTCGCTGCCGTAGCGCCAACAGGCAGCTCGCGCCAAGCTCAGCACCACTTCACTCTGACCTTGTACTTGATCTTGGTCTTGCCATTGGCCGGCACGCTCACGTCGAAGCTGAAGGTGTGGGCGTCCTTCTTGTCGTGCTTGTGGGTGCTCTCGACGATGGTCCAGTCGCCGCCGATGGGCTCGTAGACCTCGACCTGGCTCGCCTTGTCCTTGTGGTTCCGGAGCTCGATCTCCCAGGTGCTCTCGGAGGTGCAGGCCCCGAGCGTGCGCCACTCCATCTGCTTGCGATCGCCCACCACGTCGAAGGCCTCACCCATCTTGATGCGCACCTTCTCGTCCCGCGGCGTGTGATCGATGCGGTCCTCGCCGATGAACTGCTTGGACCCGCTCTTGTCAGCCTTGTAGACCCGCACCGTGCCCTTCGGCAGTGGCATGCCCAAGCCGTTGTCCTTGCTGTTCTGTAGGTCCAGGTACACGCCGACCTTCTGGTTCTTCTGCACCTGCCCGTACTTCCCGCGGTACCAGTACTGCTGACCGAAGTAGATCAGCTTCTTCTTCACCTTGGCGTTCTTGGCCTCGAGCAGCGTCACCTGCTTCTGCTCGTTCTCCAGCACGTCCGTCGGCTGGCTCAGCGTGTACAGGTGGTACTCG
>JACPVJ010000205.1 GCA_016191785.1 Myxococcales bacterium
CGCCGCCGCCGCCGCCGCCGCCGCCGCCGCGACCGCCGCGGAAGCCACCGCCGCCGCCGCCGCCGCCGCCGCGACGCTCTTCCGCCACGTTGACACGCAGCGGCCGGCCGTCGAGATCGCTACCGTTGAGGGCGTCGATCGCCTTCTGGGCAGCCTCGGCAGTTGCCATGGACACGAACGCGAAGCCGCGGGAGCGACCCGTCTCGCGATCGAGGACCAGTTTCACTTCCGCGACCTCGCCGTGCTCGGCGAAGGCGCGCTGGATGACGTCTTCAGTGGTGTGGAACGCCAAGTTGCCCACGTACAGTCGATTGCTCATTGCTCTGTCTTCTCTCGTATGCGGCTCGGGAGACGCCGGGGCGTCCATTCGACCCACCCGAGCCGCCGCTGCCCGGGGGGGTGGCGGCGCCAGCCGCCGCCCAGTTTCGTGACCGTGCCCCGATGAAACCGACCTTCCGCGTTCCCAGAGAGAGAGCAGTGAGCCGAGTGCCAGAGACGTTCGCGACGGGCCGTTGTTAGCACGCAACCACGAGAGCTGCAATCGGCCGCCCGGCCGAGCGCGCGGGCGGGAGCCGCTATCGCGCCAAAGCCGTGGTAATTGGCTGCGAAGAGGTGCCATCGATGCGGATCGGAAGAGTGCTGTCCGGGGGCTTGCTGATGGTCGCCTGGGCCGGCTGCGGTGGGGGCAGTGTGACCCCCGGGATGGTGACCGCCGCCCAGCGACGCTGGCCCGAGACCTCGCGCGAAGAGCTCGAGCGCGGTCAGGAAACCTTCTCCGCGAAGTGCAAAGAGTGCCACGCGCTGCCGTCGCCCCGGGCGCACACCGCCGACGAATGGGTCGCCATCACGCGCAAGATGGGCAAGCTCGCGGGCCTCGATGCCAAGGGTACCGAGAGTGTGCTGCGCTACGTCACGGCGGCGCGCGACGCCGAGTGACCGTCGGCTGTGCCGCGCGAATGACGCCTACGGCAGGTCGAGCAGCGCTTCGACGTTCGTGAGCAGTGCACTGGTCGAGAACGGCTTCTGCGAGAACAGGGTGCGCGCGCCTGCCAGGTCGTCGCCCAGCTCCACGTCGGTGTAGCCGCTGAGAAGCAGCGCCCGAACCGTGGGGCGAAGCGCGCGCATCCGGCGCAGGGCATCGACGCCGCCGAGCTTGGGCATCGTGACGTCGAGCACCACCACGTCGAACGCGTCCGGCGCTGCGGTGAACAGATCCAACGCTTCCGTGCCGTCTCGAGCCGTCGTGACCTCGAGTCCGAAGTCCTGCAAGTTCCGCGTGAAGAGGGCCAGCAGCATGGGCTCGTCGTCGGCCACCAGCACCCGGCCTCGAATCGAGCGGCGGTGTGGCGCTGGCGGAGCGGCGGTCGGGGCGGCTGGCGGCCCGCCCTCGGCGCTGGGCAAGTACACCGTGAAGGTCGACCCCGCGCCGAGGGTGCTCTCGACGCGAATCGCGCCGCCGTGAGCTCGCACGATGCCGGCGACGGAGGCGAGGCCGAGCCCGCGGCCCGCGAACTTGGTGGTGTAGAACGGGTCGAAGAGCCTGTGGACCGTGTCGGCGCTCACGCCCGAGCCCTGGTCGCTGACGGCAACGAAGACGGCCGAGCTCAGGGGGTCGGCCGGGGCGACGGCCATGGCGGCGAGGTCGCTCGCGCCGAGCTCGACCGCGCCGACCTGAACCCGCACCACGCCCGGCTGCCCGGCCAACGCCTCCGAGGCGTTGGTGATCAGGTTCATGATCACCTGCCGCAGCTGCGCCGGGTCGGCGCGGGTCTCGGGCGCACGGTCCGGCAAGTCGAGCACGAGCTCGGTGTTCTTGGACACCGAGACCCGCAAGAGCTCGGTCATTTCCCGGACGACCGAGCCCAAACAAACCGGCTTGACCTCCCGGGGGCGCTGCCCGGTGTAGTCGAGCATCTGGTGCACGATCTCGCTGCCGCGGATCGCCGCGCTCTTGGCCTGGGCGAGCTGAGTCTCAATCTCGGCGCGCTCGGCCCCGTCGCCCAGCTGCAGCGCGGCCAGCTCGACATTGCCCAGAATCACCTGGAGCAAGTTGTTGAAGTCGTGGGCGATGCCGCCCGCCAGCATGCCCAGCGTCTCGAGCTTCTGCGCGGCGTGCACCTGCTGCTCGAGCCGCTGGCGCTCGTCGGCCTCGCGCCGGGCCTGGGTCAGATCGGTGAAGAACGAGATCCGCGCGGGGCGCCCGTAGTAGGTCACGTTGCGGGGGCGGATCAGCGTCGGGAAGGTCTCACCGTTCCGGCGCTGCCCCATCACCTCGTATTCCGTCACGTCGCCTCGACGGATGCGGTCCAGCACCATGCTGACCGACTCGGGGGTCGCCAGAGCCGCCGCCGTCATCCCGACCATCGCTTCCGGTTCGTAGCCGAACATCCGAGCGCAGGCGGCGTTCACCTCGATCACGCGGCCCTGCTCGGACACCGCCATCGCGTCGATGTAGCCGTCCACCAGCTGACGAAACCACTCTTGCCGCTCGCGCAGCTGAAGCTCGGCTCGTTTCTGTTCGGTCACGTTGTGGGTGATCAGGATGGCGCGGTCGACCCGTCCGCTCTCGATCACCGGGGCGACGCGCGTGTGATACCACCCGCCGGTGACGCCCCCTTGGGATTCGAAGCTCGCCGGCTCGTGCTGCTCGAAGACCTTGGCCAGGGCCGCGCGGATGCCGGCTTCGGCCCCCGGCATCTGCCAGCGCGCGATGTTGGTGCCCAGCATGTCCGCGAGCGTGAGCCCGGGCGCCGGGTGGTTCAGATAGGTGAGCACGCCGTCGCGATCGACCTCGGCCATGAACTCGGGGGCGCAGGCGGCGATGCGCTCGAGCCGCTCGAGCTTCGTCTTGAGCGATTCGTCCTCGTCCACGCCCGCTCAGCCTACCAGAACCGCGCCACCGGCAAGTGCAATTGCCGCGCGCGGGGCGAGCAGCTATGCGGCGACTTGCACCATGACCGCCTTCGAGTTCCAGGAGATTTTGCCCCTCGGATCGGACAGCACGCCCTACCGTTGTCTGACTCGCGACCACGTCTCGACCTTCGAGGCAGCCGGCCAGCGCTTCCTGCGCGTCGAGCCGGCCGGGTTGACCTTGCTCACCCGCGAGGCCATGCGCGACATCGCCCACTTCTTGCGGCCCGGGCACCTGGCGCAGGTGCGACGCATCCTGGACGATCCCGAGGCGTCGGACAACGACCGCTTCGTCGCCCTCGAGCTCTTGAAGAACGCCTGCATCTCGGCCGGCGGCGTGTTGCCCATGTGCCAGGACACCGGTACCGCCATCGTGATGGGCAAGCGCGGCCAGCTCGTGATCACCGGCGGCGGCGACGAGGCGGCCATCGCCCGCGGCGTGTTCGACACGTATCAGAGCTCGAACCTGCGCTACAGCCAGCTCGCGCCGCTCGACATGTATCGCGAGAAGAACACCGGTCAGAACCTGCCGGCGCAGATCGAGATCTTCGCGACCGACGGAGACGCCTACAAATTCCTGTTCATGGCCAAGGGCGGGGGCTCGGCCAACAAAAGCTACCTCTATCAAGAGACCAAGGCGCTCTTGAACCCCGAGAGCATGCTGCGCTTTCTGGAAGAGAAGATGCGTTCGCTGGGCACCGCGGCCTGCCCGCCCTATCACCTGGCCGTGGTCGTCGGCGGCACCAGCGCCGAGTACGCCCTGAAGACCGCGAAGCTGGCCTCGGCGCGCTACCTCGACGGCCTGCCGACCGAGGGCAACGAGCTCGGTCGGGGCTTCCGCGATCTCGAGCTCGAGCAGCAGGTGTTCGAGCTCTCGCAGCGGACCGGGATCGGTGCCCAGTTCGGGGGCAAGTACTTCTGCCACGACGTGCGCGTGGTGCGATTGCCGCGCCACGGCGCGTCGTGCCCGGTGGCCATCGCCGTGTCGTGCGCGGCCGATCGCCAGGCGGTCGGCAAGATCACCGCCGACGGTATCTTTCTCGAGCAGCTCGAGACCGACCCCGCCAAGTACCTGCCCGAGGTCACGGCGCCCGAGCTGGGCGGCGAGGTGGTGCGCATCGATCTGACCCGGCCGATGAGCGAGATCCGCGCGACGCTCGGGCGCCATCCGATCAAGACGCGGGTCTGCCTCTCGGGCCCGATGGTGGTCGCGCGGGACATCGCCCACGCCAAGCTCAAAGAGCGCATCGATCGGGGCGAGGGCCTGCCCGACTACCTCAAGGACCTGTGCGTGTACTACGCCGGGCCGGCCAAGACGCCGGCGGGGTACGCTTCCGGCTCGTTCGGCCCGACCACGGCCGGGCGCATGGATTCCTACGTGGACCTCTTCCAGTCTCATGGCGGCAGCCTGGTGATGCTGGCCAAGGGCAACCGCTCCAAGGCCGTCACCGACGCGTGCAAGAAGCACGGCGGCTTCTACCTGGGCAGCATCGGTGGGCCCGCCGCGCGCCTGGCCAAGGACTGCATCAAGAAGGTCGAGGTCCTCGAGTACGCCGAGCTGGGCATGGAAGCGGTGTGGAAGATCGAGGTCGAGGACTTCCCCGCGTTCATCGTGGTGGACGACAAGGGCAACGACTTCTTCGCCGACATTGCGGGCAGTGGCGAGCGGCGCCTGCCGGTGGTGGCGCCGTGACCGACCCGCTGGTGGCGCTCGGCCCGCTGTTTCGGACCGCGATCGAGCGGGCCTTCGGCGCCGAGCTCTGCGACACCGATCCGGTCTTGCGCTCGTCGCAGCACGCCGATTTCCAGGCGAACCTCGCGCTCCCGCTGGGCAAGCGCCTGGGGCGGCCGCCGCGGGACGTGGCCAGTGCGCTGGTGACCGAGCTCGGGCAAAGCGATCTGGTCGAGCAGACCGAGATCGCCGGTCCCGGGTTCATCAACATCCACGTCGGCAAGGGTTGGCTCTCGCGCGCCCTGGCAGAGGTGGCCCGCGGCAGCCTCGGGCTCGAGCCAGCGGCCCACGTCGAGACCGTGGCCATCGACTACTCGTCGCCCAACGTCGCCAAAGAGATGCACGTCGGGCATCTGCGCTCGACCATCATCGGCGACGCGCTGGCGCGAGTGCTCGAGGCGCAGGGACACCGCGTGGTGCGTCAGAACCACCTGGGCGACTGGGGTACGCCCTTCGGCATGCTGATCGAGCACCTGCTTGACGGGGGCACCGAGAGCGCCGAGCACTCGGTGCGGGACTTGAACGCCTTTTACCAGGCGGCGCGCAAGAAGTTCGATTCCGATTCAGGCTTCGCCGAGCGCGCACGGCGGCGCGTGGTGCTTTTGCAGGGCGGCGACCCCGAGACGCTCGCGCTGTGGAAGAAGCTGGTCGATGCGTCCAAGTCGTATTTCGCCAGCGTCTACGCGCTGCTCGGCATCGCGCTCGGCGACGCCGACGTCGCCGGCGAGAGCCTCTACAACCCACTGCTCGCCGGGGTCATCGACGAGCTTCGAGCAAAGGGGCTGGCCGTCGAGAGCGACGGCGCGGTGTGCGTCTTTCCGCCGGGGTTCTCGGGGCGTGACGGCGAGCCTTTGCCGCTGATCATCCAGAAGCAGGACGGCGGCTACGGGTATGCCACCACCGATTTGGCGGCGGTCCGCTACCGCGTCGAAAAGCTGGGCGCCAGTCGCATCATCTACGTGGTCGGCTCGCCGCAGGCGCAGCACCTGAGCATGATATTTTCGGCGGCGAAGCTGGCCGGGTGGCTTCCGGCTACGGCGCGGGCCGAGCACGTGGCGTTCGGCTCGGTGCTGGGCGCCGACAAGAAGATGCTCAAGACGCGGGCTGGCGAGACCACGCGCCTGATCGATCTGCTCGACGAGGCGGTGAGCCGCGCCCGGGCCATCGTGGCGGCGAAGAACCCGTCCCTCGACGCCGTCGAGCAAGAGGCCATCGCCCGCGCGGTCGGGATCGGTGCGGTGAAGTACGCCGACTTGTCCAGCGACCGCATCAAGGACTACGTCTTCGACTGGGACCGCATGCTGGCCTTCGAGGGCAACACCGCGCCCTACCTGCAGTACGCCCACGCCCGGATCCGCTCCATCTTCCGCAAGGGCGAGGCGGCGGTGCCGCCCCCGAGCGCGATCGTCGTCACCGAGCCCGCCGAGAAGGCGCTGGCATTGCGCCTCTTGGCGTTCCCCACGGTGGTGGGCGACGTGGCGACCACCCTGCACCCCCACAAGCTGTGCGGGTACTTGTTCGAGCTGGCGACGGCGTTCAGCGCGTTTTACGAGAGCTGCCCGGTGCTGAAGGCGGGCACCCCAGCCGAGCGCGAGTCTCGTCTGGCGCTGTGCGATCTGACGGCTCGAGTCATCGAGCGCGGGCTCGGCCTCTTGGGGATCGAGGCGCCAGAACGAATGTGATCAGCCCGTGGCCAGCTGGTAGAGCTGGCCCACGTTGTTGATCACCGGCTCGAGGGTGGGCACGTCGAAGGTGCGGCGATCGTAGGGGATCATCAAGAGCCCGCTCGGGCGGGTCTCGAGGATGCCACGCCAGCTGGTCTGCAGCAGGAACTGGCGCAGGGCCATGGGCAGGGCGCGGTTGCCTTCGTCGCGGCTGGGCGTGGTCACGTCGAAGCGCTGCTCGAAGGTCGGATCGCCGAGCATCGAGCCGGCGCTCGACCCCGAGAGCAGTGACCCGAGGCCCCGCGAGACCTCGTTCACCAGCCCGCCGCCGCTCTTGGCGCGGATCGACACGCGAGCGGTCAGCTTCGGCGAGGTCACCAGGCAGTACAGGTGGCGGTCCTCACCGGCTACGCGCTTGACCTCGTCGGCCTCGAACGCTTCGACCAGGAAGAGCGCGGCCTCTCCGAACTCTGCGCGCAGCTCGCGGCCGATGCGCGCCAGGCGGAAGGCGTACTGGAACGGAAACCAGCCCTGATACCAGGCGAAGTCGGGGTTCAGGTTGAGCGTGTACCCGCGCTCGGCCACCCAGGCGTCGAGGGCGCGCTGCGCGGCGTACGGATCGGCGGCGGTCATCGGTGGTGCGCCGGCGGGCGGCGCGCCGCCGGGAGGCGGCGGTGGATAGCCGGGAGGCGGGGGTGGGTAGCCAGGGGGGGTCGCCATGCGCGGAAAATACCCGATGTCGGCTCAGGCGGCGATCGGCGAGCGATCGAGGTCCGCCACGCGCTTTGGCGGCGGCTGTCGAACCACGTAGAGCACCACGTAGAGCGGCAGGGCCAGCGGGCCGGCGAACACGAAGCCCGCGACCCAGACCGCGACGGCCCAGGCCGGTAGGCGCGGGTCGCGGGCGGCATGGACCGCGAGCACCACCGTCAGTGCCAGCTCGAGCAACCCGATGCAGACCGCGATCACTCCGAAGGCGATCCAGTGCTCGGCGGCGAAGGGGCCGTCGATCAGGCCGCCGACCGGGTCGGGCGGGGCGGCCAGCCCTCGGTGCTGGATGTCCCAGCTGATCAGCTCGTACCCGATGTAGCAGCCGAGCACGACCGCCGAGACGAGCGGCGTCGCCGTGGCGCACCCGAGGCCGAGCTTTGCTGGGGTCTTCACGTGAGCGGGGCGGAGCCTAGTCGCGCAACGGCTGCGGATCGACCCCCGTTGTCCGGCGATCGACCCCGGGTTATGCGAAACGCATGGACGCCGTCTGGCAACGGGTGCTCGATCGTCTGCCCAGCGCCGTGGTCGGGCCGATGCCCGACGAGCCCGCGCACGACCCGCCGTTCGTGGTCTTGCGTGTGGACTGCAAGGCGCACTCCACCGCGCTCGGGGCGCTCTCCGAGCTTCGTGAGCGCGCCTGTCAGCTGGTCGAGTCGAGCTCCCCGGCGCTGATCGATCAAGCCGCGCAGCGGGTCTGGACCGGGTTGCGCCGTCGCCTCTTGGGAGACATGCCGGACCGGGACACCGGCGCGCTCTTGGTCGACACCCTCAACCGCGTGCGCACCGAAGACACCCGCCCGATCGCGGTGGTGCTCGAGCGCGCCGAGTCCCTCGACGCGGCCTCGGCGGCGGTGCTGCTGCAGATCCTCGAGCGTCCCGGCTGGCTGCAGGTGCCCGTCGTGCTGCACTGCACCGAAGCCGGCGTGGAAGGCCAGTGCCAGCGGGTCGTCGAAGGTCTGCGCACGCACTACGGCGACACCGCCGTGATCGCGGGCGAAGCGAAGAGCCAGGGTTCCTTGCCCCAGCCCCGGCGCATCGACCTGCCGCCCGACGTGCGTCGCGTGGTCCGCGCCGCCGCGGTGATCGGTCCGAGCTTCGAGGTCTCACTGGTGGCCGCGCTGATTGACCAGCCCGAGCTCGAGGTGCTGTACGCGCTGCAGGTCGCGAAGGACCTGGGCGTACCGCTGACCGATGCCGGCGGCGGCCGGTTGCAGCTGACCGAGGACTATGCCGAGGCGGAACGAAACGCGCTCTTGCCGTCGCTCTCGGGCGCCTGGCACAAACGCTTGGCGCGCCTGCTCGCCGAACGCGTGCGCTCGCGGCGGGCCGACGCCTCGCCGCCGTCGGCGCCTCGGTCGCCGTCGATGCCGCCGACCGGCACGGTGCCCCCGCCGCCCATGCCGCGACCGTCCGCGCCGCCGCCGTCGATGCCCTCTGCCCCGCTGCAGCGCGCGCAGCCCGGGCGAGCCGCGCGGCACGCCGAGGCCGCGGGGGACGTCGATCTCGCGGTCGAGCAGTACGTGGCGGCGGCACACCGCGCCGCCGAAGAGGGCGCCCACGAGCATGCCGCGAATCTCGCCAATCGCGCCCTCGATCTCCTGGGCCGCACGGCCGTGACCTCCAAGCGGCGGTTGCTTCGCGTGATGGCGCTGCTGGCGCTGGCGCGGGTGAAGTGGCGCGCCCAGGTGGAAGGCGAGCCGAGCGGGCTCTCCGACGCGCTCGAGCTGATCGGCGAGTGCCGCGCGCGCCTCTTGCCGACCGATCCGGTCGAGCTCCGCGCCGAGGTGGCGGCGCTCTCGGCCGCCGTGCACTACGACCTGGGTGATGCGACGTCGCTCGACAAGGCGCTGGCCGAGCTGGGCGAAGCCAGTCGCGCGCTGCTCGAGGCGGGCAAACCGCTCGACGCTGCGCGCCTGCTCAACGACGAAGCCGCCGTCTGGGTGCGCGCCGGCGATCCCGTTCGCTCGCACCACTTGCTGATGAAGTCGCGAGAGATCTTCGCCGAGCGCGCTCCGAGTGACCCCTCGGCGCGGCTCGAGCTGGCCGAAACGGACCACCTGCTCGGTCGCCTGGTGCTCCACGCGCCGCCGCGGCCGGGGCACGAGCACGACGCCCTCGAGGTCGGCATCGAGCACGCCACGCGCGCGGAGGCAGTGTTTCGTGAGCTCGACAAGTCCCACGAGCTCGGCCGGGTGTACGAGACGCTGGGCCGGCTCGAGCTGGCGGCCGGCCGTCCCCGTGAGGCCGTCGAGCACCTGGGCGCCGCAGCCCAGCTGCAGCAGCGCATCGCCGACGTGATCGGTCTGGCGCGCACCAGCGCAGCCTTGGCCGAGGTCGCGCGCGAGAGCGGCGACCTCGAGCGCGCGGTCGTGCTGCTCGGCGGGTCAGTCGAGCTGAACCTCGAGAAGGGCTCGCCCCTCGGGCTCGCGTTCAACCGTCGCGCCCTCGAGACCCTGCACGGGCAGCTGACGGCGTCCCAGCGTCGTGAGCTGCACGACCAGCTCGGGCAGGTGGCCCAGCGACTCGATGCTGCCGAGCGGACGGTGGGTCGCATCGCGTTGCCGACCGAGGCCCTCGGCCTCCGGCACACCCAGCGGCCGACCCGTTGATCTCCATCTTGTACCGCGACGACTCGCTCTTGATCGTCGACAAGCCCGCGGGGATCCTGACCCACCGCACCCAGCTCGCCCCGGACTCGGACGTCGCCATGACGCGAGCTCGCGACGCCATCGGCGCGTGGGTCTGGCCCCTGCACCGGCTCGATCGCGGCACCAGCGGCGCGCTGGCCTTCGGGCTGAGCGAGCAGGCCGCCCGAACCTGGCAAGAGCAGCTCGACGCTGGCAGCATCGTGAAGGTCTACCTCGCGCTGGTCCGCGGCGTCGCGCCCGACGCGATCGAGCTCGATTACCCGGTTCCCAAGTCCGAAGCGGGTCCTCGCGTTCCCGCGCGCACCGCATTTCGGCGGCTATGGGCCGGGGACCACTGCTCGCTGGTCGAAGCGCGCCCCGAGACCGGGCGCTTTCACCAGATCCGTCGCCATCTCTCCCACCTGCGTCACCCGATCGCCGGCGACTCGAACTACGGCACGGGCTGGTTCAATCGCAAGATCCGGCAGAGCACGCCGCTCACGCGGCTGGGGCTCCACTGCTCGAGCCTGGCCTTCCCCCTGCCGGGCGGCCCGCGCCGGGTCGTGGCGCCGCTCGCGTCGGACTTCGCGCAGGCGCTGATCGCGCTGGGCGCACCCGACGCTCTCGTCGCAGCCGCGAGCAATGGTACGCTCGCACGATGACGATCACTCGGTGGGTGGGGCTGTCGTTGGTGCTGGGGCTCGTGCTCGCCGCGTGCGGCGACGATGACGGCGGCGGCGGCTCGAGCGCGACCGGGGGCAGCTCGGGCGGCGGCGCAGGCGGCGCGGGTGGCGCGGGTGGTGCGGCGAGCGGAGGTGTTGCCGGCGGCGGAGGTGCTGCCGGCAGCGCGGGCGCCGGCGGCGGAGTCGGCGGCGCGGGCGGGGCAGGGGGCGCGGGCGGCGGAAGCGGCGGCTCGAGCACGGGCTGCATGGCGGGGGACTTCTTGGCCAGCATCGGCAAGAGCAAGGTGCTGGTGGGTGCATCGATGGAAGACAGCGTCGCCAAGAGCGCGCCCTTCGATCTGCGCTACCAGTACCTGTCCGGCGGCATTGCTGACGGCGCTGGGCCCTGCGCGAAGTGCGACACGGGCTGCACGGCCGGTGGGACGAGCTGCGCCAACAGCGGGCCGGGTTGCGCGTGGTGGGGCTGCTGGCAATACGACAAAGATCCACCGGGCGCCTACGTGCGTGGCTTCATCACCAAGGCGAAGGCCGACAAGCAGATCCCGATGCTCACCTATTACATGCTGCTTCAGGCCAGCGGCGTGGCCGAGGGCGCCGCGGAGGTCACCAAGGCGAACGACGCCGCGTTCATGGCGCGCTACTACGCCGACTGGCGCTTCGTCACACAACAGGTCGGCAGCGATCTGGCCTTCTTGCACATCGAGCCAGATTTCTGGGGGTACGCGCAGCAGGTCAACGACGACGCGACGAAGATCCCGGCGGCGGTGGCCAGCGCCAACGCCACCGACTGCGGCTCGCTGCCCAACACCATCGCCGGCATGGGCCAGTGCATGATCGCGATGAGTAAGAAGTACGCACCCAACGCCAAGGTGAGCCTCCACGCCTCGGGCTGGGCGACGAAGTTCGACGTGCTGCTGAACAAGGACCCGAGCTTCGACGTGGGGGGCCACGCGGCCAAGCTCGGAAAGTTCATGCTCGCCGCCGGGCCGAACGCCGACTTCGTCACGGTCGACGCCGCCGATCGCGACGCGGCCTGGTACGAGTCGCAGGGTCAGAACCGCTGGTGGGATGCGACCAACGCCAAGCTGCCCCACTTCACGCAGGCCTTTGCCTGGGCCAAGGCCCTGGGGGACGCCGCCAAGAAGCCGGTGCTCTGGTGGCAGCTGCCCGTCGGCAACATGACCCTGACCAACAAGACCGATCAGTGGAAGGACAACCGCGTGGACTACTTCATGACCCACATGAACGAGGTCGCGGCCGCGCACGGCATCGGCGCGGCGTTCGGCGCGGGCATGGGCGGGCAGACCACGCCCAGCACCGATGGCGGCAACCTGGTGGCCAAGGTGAAGGCCTACGCCAGCGGCGGCGGGCAGGCCGCCTGTCCGTGACGCGACCCGCTTGGGCGAGGGCCCCTCAGTCGCACTGGCCGACGTGTCGGCCGTCGGTGCGCGTGTAGAGCTCGACCTGCGATTCGGCCAGCGTGACGCCGAAGAAGCCGAGGTTGGCGAGGGCGATGCCGGTGATGGTCCCGTTGACCTCGTTGCAGGCGGGGTCGAAGGTGAAGACCGTGGACGCGCAGTTGTTCTGGGTGATGCCGACGGACGCGAACTCTCCGAGCATGGTGAGCTCGAAGCGTGGGAACTCGAGGCAGGCGCTCATCCCCGCGGCCGCGCCGTCGGCGCTGCCGCCCAGGAAGCCGGCCAGGTCTCCGGTCCCGAGCGCCCCGGTGGCCTGCAGCGAGGGGCCGGACATCGCGATGCCCTGGTCGCTGCTGAAGGCGAACGTCACCTCGGCCTCGGCCGAGCTGTCGGCGATGCTCAGCACCAGGCGCACGTTGATGTTGGCCTTCACCTTCAGGATCAGCGGAACCGGACCCACCTGGATCGGGATGTCGATGCCCAGGGGGATGTCGAGCAGCTCGTCGCTGAGGCCGGTGTTGAACGCCGCCGCCTTCACTCGAAGCTCGCCGCGCACCTGGGTCTGTCCGGCGTCGAACTCGAGCAGCTGACCCTCACCGACGACGGCGTGACCGCGGGACTGGAAGCCCTCGATGTGTCCGGTTCCCTCCACCGCGAAGCGCTTCTCACCCATCACCTCGAGCGACACCTCGGTGGTCACGTCCAGCCGCCCTGCGCTGGGGGTGAGCGTGAGCGAGACCTTGTAGCCGTTGATCTCGCCGTCGTAGGTGATGGGGCCGACGATGCCCTGCTGGGCCGAGCCGAGCGGCTCGCCGAACGCGTACGCCTGAGTGCCCGAGCTCAGCGCGCCGAAGTCGACGGTCTGCGCCCAGTCGAGGGTGCCCTTGCTGATGGCGGCCGGCAGGGTCGTGCGTTCGGTCGACAGCTCGAAGCCGGTGCCCGTGTCGGTGACGGACACGACCTTTCGATAGGCGATGCCGGCCAGAACGGCGATGTCGCCGGGCTTCAGCGCGGCGATCGCCGTCGCGTCGTGGTCGAAGGTGTACACCATCGTCGAAGCGTCCGGCTTGGCCCCGGTGAGGTGCGCCTTGCCGCTCGCCTCGTCCACCACGCGGGCGCCCGCGGCCCACTCGACGTCGAAGTCGACGTGCTCGGGCTCGAGCTTGCTGCCACCCGGCTGCCCGTCGTCACTTCCGCAGCCCCACGTCGCGGCCGCGCACAGCGCCGCCAGCGCCAACCCTCGGGTGTTCTTCACTTCGACCCCCACTTTCTTCGGAACGGCATCTAGTGCCCAGGCGAGCGGGGTGCAAGCTCCCTCGACGCGCCAGCTCGACGCACCGGCGCATCGCGCCTAGCGTCGAGCCCATGACCGAGTCGATCACCCTCCATGGTTTCGGCGACAACGACCGAAGCGGCAAGGTGCGGTGGACAGCCCGCGAGCTTGGCCTCGGCGTCGAGGAGGTGAGGGTGAAGCCCGGTGATCACCGCAGGCCCCCGTACACCGAGCTGAACCCCTTCGCGCACGTTCCGACCGTGGTGTTCCGCGGCCAGACGCTGTTCGAGAGCACCGCCATCTGCCACACCCTGGCCGAGGCCTTCGACGCGCCGAAGCTGTTCGTCGCGCGCGGCGAACCGGAACGTCAGAAGTACCTGTTCTGGCTCGCAGCCTTCGGCGAAACGCTGGAATCGCGCCTGGTCGAGTGCGCTGTCAGTCGCGCGGGGATCCTGGACCCGCAGTACTTCAGCCTCCACGAGCACGGCTTGCGCTTCAAGCTCGGGGTCCTGGCGGACCTGCTCCCGAAGCAGGGGTTTCTGGCTGGCGATCGCTTCACGATCGCCGACGTGGTCGGCGGCTATGGCGCGCGCCTCGCGATCCAGTGCGGGCTGATCGAGCGCCAGCGGCTCGAGCCGTGGTTCAGCGCGTTGGTCGCGCGCCCCGCAGCCATCGAGAGCCGCATCTTTGCCAGCCTCTGAGACGGCGACGCTCACAGCCAGCCCCTTCAGCGTCGCTCGAGCGCCATCAGCTCTTCGAAAATCACGGCCCGGAAGTCCCGAAACTTGTGGGTCAGGTCGACGGCCGTGATGCGGTGCTCGCTGTGAGGCGGGACGCCATGGTTCTCGATGTAGCCCGTCGGCTTGCCGGTTTGGTCGACTCGGCGGCCGACCGTGACGGTGTGGCTCACCGTGCGCACGTCCAAGGCCGCCAGCTCGGCGGAAGCTTCGGGGCTCAGACACGGCTGGAACGGGTTCGGCGGGCTCTTGTCGCAGACGCGAGCCGTCGAGTACTCGCGCTGATCCCCTCCGGCACCCGCGGTTCCGACTCCGATCAGTCGCGCCCGCCCGGCGTCGCCGAGCGCTGCGGCCGAGTACTCGGCTGCAGAGATGTTCAGACCGTCGATCAACATCACGAGCGGGCCGGTGTACCGGACGCCATCCGGGTTGGGGGTGATCTCGGACTCGACGGACGCGCGCGGCTCCGTGAGCCCCGGCGAGCCCGAGCGCGCAAGCTCGCCCAGCGAGGCGAAGTAACGACCGAGGGTCTGGGCGGTGGCCAGGGTCCTGGGCATGAAGTCCACGCCGGAGAAGAGGGGGTACTTGACCAGGAACGCCTCCGCGTCCGCGTCCGTGCCGATCTTGCCGAGCTCCGTCCGCTGAGCGCCGAAGAAGGCCGCGTCGCCAAAGCCGACGACCTGGCCCCCGCCCTGTGTCAGATAGTGCTGGACCGGTACGTGCAGCGGCTGATCGGTGAGCCGCGAGAAAAGCGTGTACGCGAACAGGAAGTTGCCTCCACCGTTGCCGAGCTGATCGAGCACGACGCCGCGTACTTGGTGCTTCTTGAACGCGGCGACGGCCCGCTTCCAGTGATCGAGGGCGCGCGCGCGATCGGGGCCGCTCAGGGCGTAGCTGTGGAACCGGACGTAGCCCCAGGTCGAGCGGTGTGCGGCGAAGACGGCGGCCGGGTACGGCGCGTCGTCGCCCGCGCGCCACATCACCGCGCCCAGGTCGGGCAGGTAGCTGGCGCGGGTCTTGCCCCAGAACGGGCAGCGCTCGCTGGGCGGCGTGGCGTCGGCGTCGAGCCAAGTCAGGCGTACCTCGCGCGCCGCCTTGTTCCCCGACTTGGCGAGGCGGAGCCTCACCTCGCTGCCCGCCGCCGGAATCGTGAGCCAGACGTCTTCGCCACGCATCACCAGGAACCACTCGGCGAAGGCCTGCTCGAAGCTGGGCGTGCTCTTGTAGAGCGTGCCCTTCATCACGGCCGACACGGCCTCGGCGATCGGCACACCGTCGATGGCTTCGACCACCTCACCCAGGCCGAGCGTGACTCCCGGGGTCCTGAGAGGGTCCCGCCAGGCGACGCGGTACTGCCCGTCGGCGGTCTTCATCAGGTGGACGCCGAGCCACACCGCTCGCACGTTGCCGAAGCTGACCCCGGTGTGGATGTCGCGAGGCGAGCGGAAGACCTCATAGAGCAGGCGCTGGCGCGCGCGCTTGTCGAGCGAGGTGCTCTCGAACCCCTCGCGCAGCCGTGAGAGCTCGCGTTCGGGGTCGAACCCCACGCTCCCGCGCTTGAGCGATGCCGGCGCGTATTCGTCGGTCAACAGCCGCCCGACCAACTCGTAGAGTTTCTGGTGGGCAGCAGGCGGGTCGGGGACGCCCACCAGCCGGGGCGTGGGCGACTCTGGTGGCGGCGGCGCTGGGGGTGGCTTCGCTGCGGGCTGCGGAGGCTCGCAGGCAAGGGAGCACACGAGCGCGAGGGAAACGCCCCAGCGAGCCGATGTCACCGCGCGATCCTCGCCCGTCGCCAGCTCTCGCGCAAGCTCGACCCCGCGCCTTCGAACGACCCCGCCTCAGGGGCAGTCCCACTTAGGACCGTTGTTCCAGCGGCAGCGACAGTACGAGTTGCCGTAAGCGCAGACGATGCGATACGCGCTGCACGTCGACTCGTCGGCGGGCTTGTTCGCGGGGCAGGTGCCGCAGTTCCACTTCCAGTCGTAGCTCTCGCAGCCGCAGACCGTGCCGCCGTAGGTGCACACCGCGCCGTCGTTGCCGCAGCCCGAGCCGCCCGACGCAGAGCCGGGGCAATTGTTGCAGTGCCAAGACCCACCCCAGCACGAGCACTGCGTCGAGCTGTACTTGCAGCCGGTGATCGGCGCGCTGCACGAGCCCGATGGTTGCGACGCGGGGCACACGTTGCCGGTGCTGCCACCGGTGCCGCCCGCGCCGCCGGTGGTCGAGCCCCCGCTGCCGCCACCGCTGGTGGTGCCGCCGCCGCTGGTGGTGCCGCCGCCGCTGGTGGTGCCGCCACCGCTGGTGGTGCCGCCACCGCTGGTGGTGCC
>JACPVJ010000206.1 GCA_016191785.1 Myxococcales bacterium
CCACGCCGCAGCGCTCGCATCCACGCCGCAGCGCTCGCATCCACACCGCAGCGCTCGCATCCACGCCGCAGCGCTCGCATCCACGCCGCAGCGCTCGCATCCACGCCGCAGCGCTCGCATCCACGCCTCGGGGCGCGACCCGGGCGCCGTTTGGACAATCCATGTGGGGCATGCCCCGTGACCCTCACGACTTGACCGGATTTTGGACAATCCATGTGGGGCACGCCCCGTGACCCCCACGACTTGACCGCAGCGCGCCCGGCGCGGTCAACTCCGGCAGCGCGCCCGGCGCGGACAACGCCCGCGGCGCGCCCGGCGCGGTCAACTCCGGCTGCGCGCCCGGCGCGGTCAACGCCCGCAGCGCGCCCGGCGCGGTCAACGCCCGCGGCGCGCCCGGCGCGGAAAACACCGGCGGCGTGCCCGCCGCACACCGCGGCGCGGACAACGCTGGCAACGCGGCCGCCGCGGGCGCCCACGCCGCCGGCACAGTCAGAACCGCGACTTCAGGGCTGCACGACGCCCTTGCCGGCGAAGCGCCAGCCGCCGCCGGTGTTGCGGGCGGTCCACGTGTCGATTCGCGGCGCCTTGCCGCACGCCTTGCTGGGTCGCAGGCGCAGGACCACGTCGCGGCCGTCGCAGCTCAGCGCCGGCTCACCCTTCGACCAATCGACCTCGTGCTTGTCGCAGTCGTCCTCGCCAGTGCGCGGATCGTCGGCGCGGGACTTGACCGCGGCCAGCGCCTTCGCGTCGAGCTCGAGGCGCGCACGCAGACCGATCAGCTGCTTCGCGGTCTTGACCTGCTTCTTGCCCGCCTTGTCGCCACCCCACTCGATGGCGAACGGCGGATCGATCATCGGCGCGGCGGCCTTCGCGTCCGACTTGTCGAGCTTCTGCTTCAGCTCCTCCAAGAACGTGACCACTTGCGTGAGCAACGCGGCGCGGGCGTCCTTCGCCGGCAGCGCCTCGGGAGCGGGCGCGGTGGCCGGCGAGCATTTCGCGATCTCGTCGCCGGTGCGCGCCTGCGCCGCCACGCACCGCAGCATCTTCGGCGCGTCGGCGCCGAGCACCGCGCTGCCCGACAGCTGCATGCCCGCCGCCATGTACGCCCAGCCGAGCTTGCCCGCGGGCAGCTCGAAGGTCGTGCTCTTGCCGCGCAACACCCAGAAGCAACCCGGCACCTTCTGACCGTCCACCGCGAGCTCGAAGGCCAGGTCCACGTTCGAGGCGTTCTCGACCGCGAGGAGCGCCGGGGCCGGGGCCGGGGCCGGGGCCGGGGAATCGGCCGCGCTGGCCGTCCCGACCAGGGCCGTGATCGAGCAGCACACGAGAAGGGCGACACGCATCGAGCCGGAGTCTAGCGGCCCGGGGCGCCTCACTCCAGCTCGACCACGCTGCCGTCGATCATCAACCGATAGCGCTGACCGCTGCCCGGGCACGTCGCCAAGCCCTCGGCGTCGAAGGTCAGCTTGCGGCCGTGTCGGCTCATCCACCCGGTTTGGCGCGCCGGCACTCCGATCACCAGCGCGAAATCCGGCACGTCGTGCACCACCACCGCGCCGGCGGCCACGAACGAGTGGCGGCCCAGGGTGCGACCGGGCATCACCGTTGCGTTCGCCCCCACCGTGGCCCCGCGCTTGACCACCGTGCGCTGATACTCCGCGCGTCGCGACACGGCGGCGCGGGGGTTCGTCACGTTGGTGAACACCGCGCAGGGCCCGATGAACACCTCGTCCTCGATCACCACGCCGTCGTACAAGCTGACGTTGTTCTGAACCCGCACGCCGTTTCCCACCCGCGCCCCCGCCGCGACGAAACACCCCTGCCCCAGCGACGACTGCGAGCCGATCTCCGCGCCGGCCATCACGTGACAGAAATGCCAGACGTGCGTCTCGTCGCCGATCCGCGCGCCCTCGTCGACCACCGCGGTGGGGTGAACGAACGCCGCCATCACACCACCCGCTCCGCCGCTTCGTCCAAGCGCACGAAGGCGTAGCCGGCCGCCCGGAGCGTCTCGACCACCGCGGCGAGGGCCGCGAGCTTGTCCGCCACGGCCACCCGCACGTCGGGTTGGTGGGGCCGAAGCGCCTCGAGATCGTCGGCGGCGTCGAGCACGTCGATCCCGTGCAGCTCGAGGTTCACGAAGGGCTCGCCGATCACCATCCGCGTGAGCCAGCGCGCGCGTGCGGCGCCGGCCAGGGTGAGGGTGGTGCCGATGAACGGCAGGCGCAGGCCCCGCGTGACCTGGATCGGCAGCTCGACCAGGCCCGAGCCGCGTCGCGTGTAGGGCGTGCCCAGGCGATACGGCCCAGTGGGCGCAGCGAGCACCGCCGGCGTGTCGAGCACCGATCGCGACTGCCGGCCGCGGGCGCGGATCGCGGTCATGGCCCCGGCCTTCGCCAGGTAGTACGCCGGGCACGGGAACACCGACGAGTCGTAGCGAACGCCCGCGCCCTCGAGCACGCGAGCCAGCGCGTCACTGAAGGTGTAGCCCGGTGCGCGAAACCCCGTGGGCCGCCGACCCGTCGCGCCCTCGAGCACCATCACCCCGCTCTCGACCTGGCGGCGCATCTCGCGCTCGTCGCGGCGCGTGAGATCATAAAGGTGGTCGAGCGAGTGGTTGGCGATCTCGTGCCCCGCTTCGGCCATGCGCCGCAAACGACGCGCGCTCTCGTCGCGGGCCAGATCGGCCCCAATCGCAAAGAGTGTCAGAGGAAGGTCGTGGTCCCCGGCGAAAGCCTCGAGCCTGTCGAGCGCCACGTCGTAGACCGCGTGCGCGCCCCGACCGCCGGGCGGCGGCAGGCCGTGGATGGCGTGATAGTTGGGGATCTCGTCGAGATCGACCGAGAGGGCTGCGAGCCGCGGGGTGCGCACGTCAGGGCACCGGCGCGTCGCACAGGTTCGGGCCCGACACCCAGCGGCGGAGCGTGAAGACGCCGCTGGACTGATCGACCCACATCACGACCGCGCTCTGGTCGCTCCACTCGAGCGCGATGCCCGTCCCGCTCAGGACCGGACTGTCGGCCTCGGACAGCTTGACGGTCTTCGGTGAGGCGCAGCCGGCCTTGAAGCGCGTGAGCTGGAACTTCGAGGCCAGGCCCTGGTCGTCAGCCCACGCGAAGAGGCGAGCGCCACCGCGGGCGCGGACGTCGCCGGGGAAGCTGAGCGGCTTGGCCGGCAAGCTGACGGGGGTGCAACCGGCCGCGCCGCTCGCGAGCTGCTCGTAGTAGCGCATGGTGTGCACGCTGGCCGACGCCTCGAGCCAGGCCACGGCCCAGCCGGTGCTGGTGGCGGTCACCACCGGGCGCTCGGGCTTCCAGCCGGTGGGGGGTGGATCGGCGGAGATGGTCTTCTCGCCGCTGGTCGCCAGGGTCGGACTGAGGCCAAAGACCTGGATCAGGCTGGGGGGCGACGTGGCGCCGCGCTCGTGCGCGACGAACAGGCTGCTGCCGTTGCCGGCGATGCTCGGGAAAGTGCTGCTCCCCGACGGCGTGCCGACCGGAGTGTCCGCCGCGTCCGGCGTGCCGTTCGACGCCACCGCGCGCGCGTACAGCGCCCCCCAGTTAGAGACGCGGTAGTCGGTCCAGATCACGGCGAAGCCATTGGGCGTCGGCGCGATGGCCGGATCACTGACCGGCTTCGCCGCAGCGTCGCTGATCACCTTGGCAGCCTCGGGGAACGTGCCGTCGGCGGCCACGCGCCGGAAGTAGATTTTTCCGCCGTCGAGCCAGGTGACTCCGAACTGCGTGCCGCTCCAGGCGATGTGCGGCACCGCCCCAGTGGCGGTGACGGCCGTCGGCGTGCCGACCGGGGCGCCCACGGGGCTCATGCGCACGTAGCGGATGCCGACCGCGTCGTCGCGCCACACCAGGCCGTAGTGCTTGCTGACCGGCGACCACGCCAGGTGCGGGTTCGTGGTGTTGCTCGTGCCCTTGAGGAAGTCGGCGGTGCTGCCCGACATCGACGTCCCCTCTTCGATCTCGTCCTTGCCGTTGCAGTCGTTGTCGATGCCGTCGCAGCTCTCGGTGGCGCCCGGGTGCACCTTCTTGTTGCTGTCGTCGCAGTCGTCGGCCGCCAAGCTCGATCCGGTGCAGGCCTTGTCGAGGTGCGTGTCGCCGTCGGCGTCTTTGCCCTTCACCAAGCACGTGGAGGTTCCGCCGGCGGCCTCTGCGCACACGCCGTCGCAGTGCGCGGCGTCGGGGTTCGGGCAGTCGACCGGGGTGCCTGCGACGCACTTGCCGGCGCTGCAGGTCTCTTTGCCGGTGCACGCCTTGCCGTCGTCGCAGTCGGGATCGTTCTTGCAGTCCGCGGGCAGCCCGCCCGAGCCCGCCGTGCCGCCGACCGCGCCGGTGCCGCCGGATCCGCCGGTTCCACCCTTGCCTCCGCCCGTGCCGCCCACGCCGGCGTCGCCGCTCTTTCCGCCGCTGGCCGACGGCTGGAACTCTTCCGACGAGCAGCTCGACGTGGCGATCAGACACGGCGCAACGAGCGACAGAGCGAGCCAGTGAGGATGACGCATGTTCCCTCCGAAGGCGCCTATTACATCACGAATCTTCCGGGCGTCGAGCGGGCGGATATAGTGGCGCCGTGCTCGGACGAACCCTCGGCGTCTACCGCTACGGCGGCCGCGCGATCCGGCTGGTCTGGGACACGTCGCGCGGGCTGACTCTCGCGCTGTCACTGCTCAGCCTGGCGGCCGGCCTCTTGCCCGGCGCAGTCGCGTACGTCGGCAAGCTGATCGTCGACGCAGTGGTCCACGCCATCCAGGCCCCGGCCACTGCGACGCCCGACGTCGCGCTCGGGTGGGTCGCGCTCGAGCTCGGTCTGGTCGCGGTGCTGTCGGCGCTGCAACGCGCGCTCGACGCGGTCAAGTCGCTCTTGCGCGCGCAGCTCAGCAACCGCGTCAACGTGATGATCATCGAGAAAGCGCTGACGCTCCGGCTCGAGCACTTCGAGGACTCCGAGCTCTACGACAAGATGACGCGCGCGCGGCAAGAGGCGTCGAGCCGCCCGCTGTCGCTGGTGCTGCGCACCTTCGGCCTGCTCCAGAACGGCGTCTCGCTCACCACTTATGGCGCGCTGCTCTGGCAGTTCTCGGGCTGGGCGGTGGTGGGCTTGGTGATCGCGGCGCTGCCCGCGGTGCTGGCCGAGGCGCGCTTCTCGGGCGAGGCGTTCCGCATGTTCCGCTGGCGCACACCCGAGACCCGGCAGCGCAACTATCTCGAGACGGTGCTCTCCCGCGAAGACTACGTGAAAGAGGTGCACCTGTTCGAGCTCGGCCCGACCTTGCTCGAGCGCTTCAAGAGCATCTTCGAGAAGCTCTACCGCGAGGACCGTGCGCTGACCCTGCGCCGCTCGGTCTGGGGCTTCGTGATGGGGCTGCTCAGCACCGCCGCGTTCTACGCGGCCTACGCCTGGATCGCGGTCGCGGCGGTCGGCGCGCGGATCACGCTCGGGCAGATGACGCTCTATCTCTTGGTCTTCAAGCAAGGCCAGAGCGCGCTCACCGCCTCGCTCGCGGCCATCGGCGGCATGTACGAGGACAACCTGTACCTGTCGAACCTGTACGCCTTCCTCGAGCACCCGGTGCCGCCCGACGTCGGCAAGGCCCGCGTGGGCTCGAAGCCCGGTGACGGCATCCGCTTCGAGCGGGTCACGTTCACCTACCCCGACAGTGAGACCCCCGCCGTCGACCGCGTCGATCTGCACCTGGCGCCGGGCGAGAAGCTGGCGCTGGTGGGCGAGAACGGCTCGGGCAAGACCACGCTGATCAAGCTGCTCACGCGGCTGTATCGCCCGACCTCGGGCCGCATCTTGCTCGACGGCCTGCCGCTCGACGAGTGGGACGCGGGGGCGCTGCACCAGCGCATCGGCGTCATCTTTCAGGACTTCGCGCGGTATCAGTTCGTGGTCGGCGAGAACATCGGCACCGGCGACGTGCGCGCCTTCGACGACGAGCCCCGCTGGCGCGAGGCCGCGAGCAAGGGCCTCGCCGCGCCGTTCATCGACGAGCTGCCCAAGGGCTACGCCACCCAGCTCGGAAAGTGGTTCGATCAGGGGCGCGAGCTGAGCGTCGGGCAGTGGCAGAAGATCGCGCTGTCGCGGGCGTTCATGCGCAAGCAAGCGGACATCTTGGTGCTCGACGAGCCGACGGCGTCGATGGACGCCGAGGCCGAGCTCAAGATCTTCGATCGCTTCCGCGAGATGACCGAGAACCAGATCGCGGTCCTGATCTCGCATCGCTTCTCGACGGTGCGCATGGCCCACCAGATCGTGGTGCTCGCCGGCGGGCGCATCATCGAGCGCGGCACCCACGACGAGCTGATGACCCAAGACGGCCACTACGCGCGGCTGTTCACGCTGCAGGCCGCGGGCTATCGCTGACGCGTCCATCGCTGACGCTTCTATCGTCGACGCCGTCGACGATGACGTGGGCGCAGGCGCGCCCGAGAAGGTTGTACGCAACTCGCGTGGCGCGGGGCCGATGGGGGGACATGCTGATTCATGCCGTCGCTCACGCGCTCCGAGGACAGAAGCCGCTCGCCGATCCGGAGGCTGCGTGGTGGCTCTGGTGGCGACTGCGCCTCGCGTTCCCCAACGCGCTGGCCGCCTGCCTGATGCCCGATCATCTTCATCTGATCGCCGCCGCGGCGACCGCCGCGTGCGCGCAGATGCACCTGGCTCGCGTCCTCTCGGGCTTCACGATGCGCGCGTCGAACCGCGCGTTCGAGCCGGTGCCGCTCCCCGAGGTCGTGACGAGCGGCAAGCATCTGGAGCGGCAGCTCCGGTACGTGCACCTGAACCCGTGCCGGTCCAAGCTGGCGCGCGACCCGCTCGCGTGGCCGTGGTCCACGCACCGGGGCGCCATTGGCGCCGAGCTCGACCCGTGGGTCACCGACGAGGCGCTGGCGAAGGTGCTCGGCCGGCCGGTCCGCGGCTTCTCGAGCTGGCTGCACAGCTACGTGTCGGGCGACCCCTCGGTCGACGTCGGCGGATCACCTTCCCCCGTCGCGTGCACGCCCCGCGAGGTGTCGACGGTCCCGCTGGACACGGTCCGCCGCGCGGCCCTCGCCGCGACGCCCTGGTCCGCGCCGACGGTCCGGCGGCAGCAGGTGGTGTTGCTCGCGCTGCACCAGGGGTGGCGTGACACCGAGGCGATCGCCCACGCAGCCGGGCTGAGCGCGCGCACGGTGCGCCGGATCGCCGACGAGGCGCCGGATCCGGCAGCGCTCTCGGCAGCCCGGCTCTGTCTCGGCGATCCGCGCCTGCTCCTGCCCGACTCGCATCTCCGACCGGTCACGCCCGTGCCGCGCGCCTGGTGAGGGACCGTGCACGCAGCGGGGCCACAACGCTTCGGTCAATCCATGTGGGGCACGCGACAGAGCACCACGGTTCGGTCAATCCATGTGGGGCACGCGACAGGGCACCACGAATCGGTCAATCCATGTGGGGCACGCGACAGGGCCATCACGGTTCGGTCAATCCATGTGGGGCACGCGACAGGGCCATCACGGTTCGGTCAATCCATGTGGG
>JACPVJ010000207.1 GCA_016191785.1 Myxococcales bacterium
CGCCGACTCCGAGGCCGATGACGGCGACCGCGCCCGAGGCGATCATTCCGATCGTCTTGATGGACGTTCCGGTAGGCGGCTCGACGTCGGCAGTCGCGCTCGCGCCTGCGCTCGCGCCTCCATCGCCGCCCGCCCCCGCCGGCGCCCCCGCCGGTCCGACTGCTGCGCCCTCGCCGTCTCTTCCTGCCCACCCTCGTCGCCGCTTCGCGGCGCCGGTCCCTCCCAAAGCCGTGCTTGCGCGCGCCGGTGAGGGTTTGGCTGAAGCACGGGTGAGGTCGGCGAGAGCGCGCGCTGCGCGCGGCAGGGAGGGACTGCGACCCGCTCCGTCGTGCTGAGCTCGTGAGCGCGCGGCTTTGCTGCGAGCTCTGGGTTGGTGGGCGGCATCGCTCTTCCTTCCGGCGTGCCGGTCGGGCTCCGCTCCGATGGCGCACGCTCTGCGCCACGCCGCTGGGTGCGAGTCGCGCGGACGCGAGGCGGAAGCGGGTGCGTGCGTGGGAACGGACTCGAGGCGGCGTGTCACAGATCGTGCGCCGTGGGGTCGCGAAGCCCGACCATCACGCCGGGCAGAGGAAGAACCATGGCCCATCATCCCCGAAGCTCTGCCCTCATCATCGCACGAGCGCGCGAAATGCGCTTCAGCCTGACTCCGACCGAGGAAGCCCTGTGGCAAGAGCTGCGCGGCGGGCGGCTGGGCGTCGTGTTCCGGCGGCAGGTGCCGGTGGGGAACTACGTGGCCGACTTCCTCGCGGCCTCGGTCAAGGTCGTGGTGGAAGTCGACGGGGGTTATCACGCCGAGCGGCGCGCCGCGGATGCGCGGCGGGACCGGTAC
This sequence comes from Myxococcales bacterium, assembly GCA_016191785.1. Classification (GTDB taxonomy): domain Bacteria; phylum Myxococcota_A; class Polyangia; order Polyangiales; family Polyangiaceae; genus JADJKB01. Next base: position 830 of record JACPVJ010000207.1, read on the forward strand.
TTCGCGCGGCTCGGGTACCGAGTGGTGCGCGTGGAGGCCGAGCTGGTGCGGCGAGACTTGGCGCAGGCGGTGGAGCGGGTGCGGGGGGTGGTGGGTCACCGCTGAAGCCGCAGGGACTCGGCTGCGAGGTAGCGATCGATGTTCCGGAGTGCCACCACGCAGCCATCGGCCGGGAGCCAGGCAAACATCGAGATCGCGCCATCCTGCGACACAGTCACGACAGTCGCCTCACGGTGGCGCGAAACAAGGCCGGCGGCCGACTGGTGCCGCATTCCACCCAACTCCTTCAACCTTACCTTTCGGAATCCCCCCGCAGGACCACCGACAGGGACTTCGCCTGCCAGGACCTCCAAATCGACGGTCTCGAAGGGCAGCTTCGCGCCGAACCCCACTAGTTGCAGCGGCGGCCATGCCAACACAGTGGCGCCATCGACCCCGCACCCCGCGCCGACGACCCGCGCTGCCGCCTTGTACCGGTCCGTGTGAGCTTCGGTTGCCAGCAATGATGGGGTGTCGCAGTCCTGGGCAGAATACCCTGCCTCCAACTCGGGCAAAGCGGGGAAGTCCTCGACTCCCACCGAGCAGCGCAGTTCGAGTTGGTCCGCGTCTGGAGCGACGACGAAAGCAGCGCCCCGCTCGTGGTGTTTCGCCCAAAGAGCGAAGTCCAGCAACAGAGAGGCGAGACTGAACGATTGCTTGAAGCTCGACGGCTCGAAGACGCGGCGAAGGAGCAGGGCAATATTTGTCCGACTGCCGTCAACGTGATGCCATTCGCCGGCCTGCAGCAGCGCGGTCACCTTGCCAGTCCAGTCAACGACGACAATCTCGCCGCGAGAGGTTGCACCGATCCCCAGCCCAGCTGTCGGGTAGGGCGCAACGCCACAGAGTTGGCCCCGCGCATCCACGAGAAGCCAGTTCTCCGCACAATCCAGAATAGGCGAGAGCTTTCTTAGCGACTCCGCGGAGAGCGGCACCGGCGAGATCCGGCACAGCGGACCCAACGGCTCAGCGAAGCGAAGTCGCGGAAGCGTACGCCTTCCTTCTTCCTGGGTTTGCATCGCCCAGAAGACAGCGTCGATTGCTGCGCGGATCTGACGGCCGGCAACGGTGACACCCGGCGCGGGGACCGCGCCGGTGCGCCCGATGATGAAGTCCAATGTCCGTTTCGGAACGATCGTCGAAGCGCGACAGGCAACGCCCGAGCGTGATCGGGGCGCAACGGATCGATCATCGCTTGTCACCGCCGCCCCTCACTCGTCGAAGTAGCCGGTGTCTAGCTTCGGAACGCGGATGGGTCGTAGGGTTACCCCGACCTCGTAGTCGATCATCAACTCGGTGAGCTTCGCTCCGTCGACGAGCACCACCTTCTCGACTGACTTCGCGAACTCCAAGGCTTGTGGCGTAAACGTAGATGTCGTGATGAAGACGCCCTTCGCGGCGCGCTGGCCCGCGAGCGCGCCGTAGAAGCCCTGAACATCCGGACGGCCAACGGAGTTCTGCCAACGCTTTGCCTGCACGTAGACCTTCTCGAGGCCGAGACGGTCGAGAGAGATGACTCCGTCGATTCCCCCGTCACCGGACCCGCCCACCCGCTGCAGGTCGCTCCGGCTCGTGCCGTAGCCGATGCGGTGAAGCACGTCGAGGACGATCGTCTCGAAGTACTTCGGCGAGACTTGACCCAGGACCTCCAGCAGTTCTGCGCTCGTCGTGGCGCGCAATTCCGCAACCGCGGCCTCGAGCCGATCGTCGGGACTCGCGGTCAGCGTGGGCGCGACGACGGCGGCCTCCGCGGAAATGGGCTTGGGTCCGCACTTGAGCAAGACGTCGTCGTGCTCGGTTGCGACCTTCTGAACAAGTTCGTCGGTGAGCGGTGATGGGTTCGCCTCGGCGAAAGCGCGCCCCGCCTCCGTGAGACGCCGATACCCGCGTCGCGGGCTCTCAGAGTAGCTCGCACGCTTGAGGCGGTCATGGGCCCAGCCCGCTCGGTTTTTGTAGACCCGCTGCACGCCGCTTGGCAGGACTTCGGCCATCTCGTCATCGGTCAGTCCGAGTGCTGCGGCCGCGGCGTCGTGGACCTCGCGAGCGGATGCGCCGTCGGCGTGCGTGTACAGGTAGCGGAGGATCGGCTCTATGAACCGGTCGTAGGTGGGCACAGGCATGGCGAGAGGTGCCGTGCTCACTGCACTTCGAGCGTCGCCTTCGCGTCGCCTTCGATGCCGTCGTTGACGCCCGCCTTACCTCCGGTGCCCTTGGTGCCCTTGTTGCCGAGCTTCGGGGTCGTCGAGTTCAGCGTGGGGGCCTTGCCTTTCCAGATCACGCCGGCGCTGACGCCACCTGCGCCGCCGCCGCCTGCACCGCCGTCGGCGCCGGCGCCACCCTTGCCGCCGTTGCAGCCAGCGTTTGCTCCTTTGCCCGGGAAGCCGCCCGCCGCCTGCCCCGGCTGACCTGCGATGCCGGCGCCTCCCTCGCCCGCATCGGCGGTGACGACCTCCGAGGTGTCGAGCGTGATGGTTGCGTTCAACGCGAGCATCGCGATGCTCGAGCCCCCCGCCGAGCCACCTTTGCCCGGCGCGCCGCCGCATGCGCCCGCGCCGCCGCCGCCGCCGCCGCCGCTGGTCGCGTCGCCAGTTCCGCCGCCACCGCCTTGGCCGGGGCCGCCGGGCGAACCGTCTCCACCACCGGTGCCCGCCCAGCCCGTCGCGAGAAGCGCGCCAAAGGACTTCGCGCCGAGAGCCGGGGCCACCGAGGCCGCGGGGTTTCCGGCGCTGCCCGTGCCGGCACCGTTGCACGGCTGTCCCGCCGTGCCGCCGACTCCACCACCCAGCGCGGGCTGCCCCACTCCACCGCCACCAACACCCGCGCCACCGTCGCCACCCTTAGCGCCCGTCGTCTTCGTTCCGTCCGGGCAGGTCAACTGATTGAACGCCGCCCCCGTGTCCCCGCTCGCATCCTTCCCGTTCACCGCCGTCTGCGCCGGGTACGTGTAATCCGTCTTGGTTCCTGGTGCGCCCTTCGCGCCCTTGCCCGCCTCGAGCTTGACGCGCTTCATCGCGATCGTGCCCGACTCCTTCACGAAAGCCGCGATGCTCGATTCGCCCGGGTCGGTGCCAGGCATCGCTACGAAGCCAACGTCCTCGAACGTCGCGCCGGTCGCGAGCGTGTCCACGGTGAGCACGATGCCGCGCGTCTTGGGCTTGAGCGTGGCGCGGACTCCAGTCTCGTACGACCAATCGCTACACTTGAAGCCCCCGTAGATCTTGATCCCGTCCGCCGCCGCCGCGAGCGCGAGCTTCTCGTCGTAGTCGCCGTTGCAGCCGATCACACGGCCGTGGCCCGCGGTCTTCGCCTTCTTCACGGCCTCGGCGAAGGTCGCGAGGGGCTTGGCCTTGGTGCCCGCGTCGGTGTCAGCACCCGTCGGCGAGACGAAGACGGCGTTGTCGTCGCTGACGAGGCACGCCTCTTCGCTCGGACTCTTGGTCGTGTCGCAGCTACCGCCGTCACCGCCGCTGCCGCTCGCGCCGCCCTGGCCGCCGGTTCCGCCGGTGTTGCCGGTGCCGCCGGTTCCGCTGGTCCCGCCGGTTCCGCCCTTGCCGCCGGTCCCACCATCTTCCGGCGGACAGGTCGCGTTGGCTTCGCAGGAGCCGAAGTCCTCTCCGCCGCATGCGACCGCGCTCGTTCCACCGACACCGGCAGCCGCCAGGACGAAAGCAAAGCCTAACCTTTTCATGTCACCCTCTTTGGTTTCCTAGAAGCGACCGTACGCACCCAAGCCGGCCGTGTGGTGGTCCAACAATGGATGAATCACCGCGGAGTGCTTCTTGCTCGGCATGAGCGCGAACGTCACGAACGCCGCCGTGCCCACACCGGCTCCGATGAAGCCGATCGTCGAAATCGTGCGACTGCTCTCCGCGCGGTCGTTCGCATCGGCGAGGTCTGCACAGACAGAGCCGCCGGTGCCACTCGCGCAACCGCTCGACCCCAGCGTGTTGTCGCTGCGCAGCGACTCCGCCTCATCCTTCGCCGACTGCTTCTTCATGTAAAAGCCGACGCCGACTCCGAGGCCGATGACGGCGACCGCGCCCGAGGCGATCATTCCGATCGTCTTGATGGACGTTCCGGTAGGCGGCTCGACGTCGGCAGTCGC
>JACPVJ010000195.1 GCA_016191785.1 Myxococcales bacterium
ATCAACAAGACCGCGCCGAAGTACACCAAGTCGGTGCGGGCGTGTGGTGACCCCACCGGCACCACGGGCAGCTGCGGCGCGTCCAACACCTGCGTGCCGCCCGCGCCCTCGGGCTTCACCAACAACATCTGCATCTACCAGACCGGGGACGTGGCCTGCCCGGGCGGCGCCTGGGCGAAGAAGTCGGTGTTCTACACCGCCAACCCCACCGATACCCGCGCGTGCTCCGCCTGTGGCTGCGGCTCGCCGACCGGCAACTGCACCGGCGCGACCCTCGAGCTTTACACCGACGGGAGCTGCACCCAAGAGAAGGACACGATCGCGACCGCGGAGATGGGCGGCTGCACCAACATCAAGGTGGACTCGTCGCCGATCCCGTCACCGAGCTGCAACAGCACCGGCGGCGACAGTCGCTCGCTCAAGCTGGTCGGAGGGACCGCGTCGGGAGGGACCTGCCCGACCACCGGTGGCACCGTGACCGGATCGGCGGACCCCGCGGGGCCCGTCACCTTCTGCTGCCTCTGAGCGCATGGCCCTGACGCGTCGCGAGTGGCTCGCGCTCTGCGCCGCCGCGCCGCTCGCGCCGGGCTGCAAGCGCTCGCCTCGGGACATCCCGGGCAAGCTGGTCGGGCCCAGCGTCACCCTGGGCCATCGGCTGCGCGACGCGACCGTCGAGCGCGCCGGCGGCGAGGCCGCGCACGTGAAGGTGGTGATCGCGGGCGCCGGGCCGAGCGGGCTCTCTGCCGCGTGGCGGCTCGAGCGGGCCGGCTTCAAGGACTACGCGCTCTTCGAGCTCGAGCCCGAGCCGGGCGGCACCAGCAGCTACGGCACCGACGGCGTCGTGCCTCACCCCTGGGGCGCGCACTACGTGCCCGTGCCCACCCGCGACAACCGCGCGCTGGTCGCGCTCTTGGACGAGATGGGCGCCCTCGATGCGCCCGGCCCCGACGGCACACCTCGCGGCAAGGAAGAGCTGCTGGTCCGCGAGCCCGAAGAGCGGGTGTTCGTCGAGGGGCGCTGGTACGAAGGGCTCTGGCCGTCGGCCCTTGCCGACGCCGACGACCGCGACGAGCTCGCGCGGTTCCAGCAAGAGATCGACCGCTGGGTCGCGTGGCGGGACGGCAAAGGGCGGCGCGCGTTCAGTCTGCCGCTCCGGCGTTCGAGCGACGACGCCGAGGCGACGGCGCTCGATCGGATCAGCGCCGCGACCTGGCTCGACGAGCGCGGATTGAAAGGGGAGCTGCTTCGCTGGTGGGTCGAGTACGCGTGTCGCGACGACTACGGGGCGTCGCTGGCCGACACCAGCGCTTGGGCGATGCTCTTCTACTTCTGCTCGCGCGTGCCGGCCCCCCGGGCCGAGAGCGCGCCGTTTCTGGCCTGGCCCGAGGGCAACGGTCGCATCGTGCGCCACCTGTCGTCGATCGTGGGCGGCCGCCTGAAGACCGGCCAGCTGGTGACCGACGTGGTGCCGAGCGACAGCCGCGTCGAGCTGTCGGTGTTCGACGCGCGCCGGGGCACGCTGCAGCGGTTGACGGCCGACCGCGTGATCTTGGCGCTCCCCAAGCTGGTGGTGTCGCGGGTGCTCCGGCCCTTTCGCGACCAGCCGCCCGAGCACCTGCGCGCGTTCGACTACGCCACCTGGTGGGTGGCCAACGCGCACGTGCGCCGCCGCCCCAAGAGCCGGGGCTTTCGCCTGGCGTGGGACAACGTGATCCACGGCGGCGCTTCCCTCGGCTACGTGGTCGCCAGCCACCAGCGCCTCGAAGACTACGGCCCGACGGTGCTCACCTATTACCAGCCCCTGATAGACTCCGACGCGCGTGCGGCGCGGACGCGCCTTCTGGCGATGGAGCATCACCAGTTCGTGAGCGAGCTGGTGCGCGAGCTCGAGCCGGCGCATCCGGACATCGCCGAGGTGATCGAGCGGGTGGACGTGGTGCGTTGGGGGCACGCCATGGTGCGGCCGCGGCCGGGCTTCGTCTGGGGGAGCGCGCGCAAGCGCGCCGCCGAGCCGATGGGGCGCGTTCACTTCGCGCACTCGGACCTGTCCGGCGTCGGCCTGTTCGAAGAAGCGCAGGACCACGGCCTCCGCGCCGCCGAAGAGGTGCTCTCGGCCGAGGGCCACGCCTTCGAGACGCTGCTCTGACTTCCGCCCCAGGGCCGACGGTGGTAGCGACACCCCTGCCATGGACAAGGTGATGAAGAGCGCCCGAGAGGCGGTGGCGGACGTCGGGGACGGCGCCACCGTTCTCGCCGGCGGGTTCGGTTTGTGCGGCATCCCCGAGCTGACGATCCAGGCCTTGCGCGACAAGGGCGCGAAGAACCTGACCTTCATCAGCAACAACTGCGGCGTGGACGAGTTCGGGCTCGGCATCTTGCTGCAGAACAAGCAGATCAAGCGCATGGTCTCGAGCTACGTCGGCGAGAACAAAGAGTTCGAGCGCCAGTTCTTGTCCGGTGAGCTCGAGGTCGAGCTGGTGCCCCAGGGCACGCTCGCCGAGCGCATGCGCGCGGGCGGCGCGGGGATCCCCGCCTTCTACACCCCTGCTGGCTTCGGCACGCAGGTGGCCGAAGGCAAAGAGGTGCGCGAGTTCGACGGGCGCATGTACGTGATGGAGCGCGGCATCACCGGCGAGTTCGCCATCGTCAAGGCCTGGAAGGGCGACCGCTACGGCAACCTCTGCTACCGGCTGACGGCGCGGAACTTCAACCCGCTGGCGGCGATGGCGGGCAAGATCACCATCGCCGAGGTCGAAGAGCTGGTCGAGGTCGGCCAGCTGGATCCAGATCAGATCCACACGCCCGGCGTGTTCGTGCAGCGCGTGGTGGTGGGCAGCGGTGCCCACCAGAAGCGCATCGAGCGCCGGACCGTCCGCAAGAGCTGAGGAGCCAGAGATGCTGACGCGAGAGCAAATTGCACAGCGGGCCGCCCAAGAGCTGCGGGACGGCTTCACGGTCAACCTCGGGATCGGGATGCCGACCTTGGTCGCCAACTACATCCCCGCTGGGGTCGAGGTGATGCTGCAGAGCGAGAACGGGCTGCTCGGCATCGGCCCGTATCCGCTCGAGGGCCAAGAAGACCCGGACCTGATCAACGCCGGCAAAGAGACGGTCACCATGGTGCCGGGCTCGTCGATCTTCGACAGCGCCACCAGCTTCTCGATGATCCGCGGCGGCCACGTCGACCTGGCCATCCTGGGCGCGATGGAGGTCAGCCAGGCCGGCGACCTGGCCAACTGGATGATCCCCGGCAAGATGATCAAGGGCATGGGCGGCGCCATGGACCTGGTCCACGGCGCCAAGCGCGTGGTGGTGATCATGGAGCACACCGCCAAGAACGGCGCGCCTAAGATCCTGAATGCCTGCGCGCTGCCCCTCACCGGCAAGGCCGTGGTGCACCGCATCATCACGGATCTGGCCGTGATCGACGTCGACCCGACCGGCCTCACCCTGGTCGAGGTGGCCCCCGGGGTCACCGTCGACGAGGTCAAGGCGAAGACCGAGCCCGAGCTCAGGGCCCCGGCCACCGTGCCGTTCATGAGCGTGTAGTCGCTCGTTGGTCGCGCGTGCTGCCCCACCTCGCGCCGGGTGTAGGCGGCGGTGCGCGTAGCGTCGGCCCGTTGACTCGGCTCGTGACTCGGGTATTGTCATGGACAAGTCTCGGGGGAGTTTCGGCACCGGACCCATTTCGAGGAGCACCATGCGACACCTGAAGATCTCTGCCCTGCTCGTTGCGACCTCAGTCATGACCCTGGCCGCCGTCGGCAACTCGGAAGAGACCAAGTTCGCTCGCGTGAAGCTGAGTGACTTCGTCCGCGACACGAACACCATGGTCGGCGCGGTGCCGGGGACCGAGATCAATCCGGGGTACTTCAAGCGCGTGGAGGCCACGCTGCATCTTCCGGGCATCGGCGGCCCGAACTACCCGCCCAACCCGTGCAACGCGCACATCTCGGTGTACAACAAGATCATCGACAAGGTGCCCGAGGGCCCGGGTCGCATGAACGCCACGCTGTCGGTGCTGACCAACCTGGCCCGCTCGAGCTGCTGCGTGGACACCAGCTACACGGGTGATGCGGCCTCGGAGGCCAGCGTTCTCGTGCTGCGACCCGTCGCCTGCGACTTGTGATCGCCGCGGGCGCGGTCCCGCGTGATAACCTGCTTCTCAGATGAAGCTCCGCAACGCGCGTGATCTTGCGCTCGAAGCGCTGTCGCGCGGGCTGATGAGCCCGGAAGAGCTGTGGGAGATCGCTCAGCTCGCTCGCGAGCCCGAGGCACCCGCCCAGAAGGTGATCGAGTCGGTATTGCCCCAAGAGCGCGTCATCGCCGTGACCCAGGCCGGCGAGCGCCGACCGGTGGCCACGCTGCAGGCGTTTCCCGAGGTCGCCGTGCCGGTCGCGTCCGAGCGCGCGACCATCCCGGGCGCCGAGCTCTTGCCACCCGCCAGCGTCGAGCTCGGGACCGGGCCGTCGCGGCGCGAGGTGGGCGTCTTGCCCGGCCGGTACGAAGGGCCGCGGTACTCCCCAGTCGAGATCCTGGGCAAGGGCGGCATGGGCAAGGTCGTTGCCGCGCTCGATCGGGAGATCGGCCGAATCGTCGCCCTGAAGACGATGCAGGATCCCAACCCGGATCGCTCGCAGGCGCGGCGCTTCTTGACCGAAGCGCGCATCACCTCGCAGCTCGAGCACCCGAACATCGTCCCGGTGTACGACCTGGGCGCGCAGAGCGACGGGCAGCCCTTCTACACGATGCGAGTGGTCAAGAAGCAGTCGCTGGGCGACGTGCTCGACCGTCCCGTGCTGCGTGAGCAGTGGCCGATGGTGCGCTTGCTCGGTGCGTTCGTGCAGGTGTGTCGTGCGCTGGGCTACGCCCATGCGCGGGGGGTCTTGCACGGTGACATCAAGCCCGACAACATCTTGCTCGGCGACTTCGGTGAAGTTTACCTGGCGGACTGGGGGCTCGCGAAGGTGCACCGTGACAGCACGGTGCGCCAGCACCTGCGCGGCTCGCAGCCGCCGCCGGCCTTCGGATCGCCCACCGGCGGGACGCCCGGCTACCTGGCCCCCGAGGTCGCGCTGGGCGACTGGGACGAGGTCGATCAACGCAGCGACCTGTTCGCGCTCGGCGTGATCCTCTATGAGATCTTGACCGGGAAGCACCCTTTCGGCTTCGCGATGGATGCGCGGGCGCTGGTGACCGCCTACGAAAAGGGCGCCGCGCCGCCGCGTCAGATCAGTCCGTCGTGCCCGCTTCTGTTGGAAGATCTGTGCATGCAGCTGATGTCGCCGAGCCCCGGCGATCGGCCCAAGACCGCGGACCTGGTCGCGCAGCGGGTGGAAGAGTTTCTGGAGGGCGCCAAGGAAAAGGAGCGGCGCCGGGACGAAGCGCGGCGCCTGTGCGAGCAGGCGACCGAGCCGATGCGCCGCTTCCAGGAGCTCGAGACCGAGAAGAAGCAGCTCACGGGAGTGGCTCGCGAGATCTGGAAGGACATCGCCGCCTGGGAGCCGGTGGACAAGAAACGCATCGCGTGGCGGGTCGAAGACCGAGTCGCGGAGGCGGATCGCGAGGGGGCGCTGGCGCTGGCGCAGGCCATCGAGCTCTACACCAAGGCGCTGGGGTACGACTCGGAGTGTGAGCCGGCGCACCGGGGCCTGGCGGAGCTCTATTGGTCCCGAGCCATCTCGGCCGAGGCCGAGCGCCGACCCGCTGCGCAGATCTACTACGAGGCGCTGGTGCTCGAGCACGACACGGGCGAGTTCGGTGCGATGATCCGCGCCGACGCGCGGCTGAGCCTGGCCTCGAGCCCGACCGGGGCGCAGGTGTTCGCGCAGCGCTATGCCGAGCAAGATCGCGTGCTCGTCGCCGGGTCGGAGCGCTTCTTGGGCCGCACGCCGCTGGCCGACGTACGGCTCGACCCGGGCAGCTACCTGATCGTGCTGCGCGCGCCGGGGTTCCGCGACGTGCGCTACCCCGTGTCGCTCGGGCGGGGCGGGCGGCACGAGGGCCGCGTGAACCTGTACCGCGACGACGAGATCGGCGAGGGCTTCGTGTACGTGCCCGGCGGCACGGTTCCGCTCGGTGGCGATCCCGATGCGATCGATCCGCTTCCCCGGCAAGACGTGGCCGTCGGGGACTTCGCCATCGCCGAGTTCCCGGTCACCCTGCGGCAGTACTGCGAGTACCTGGACGAGCTGGATGACGCCATGGCGTTTCGCCGGGCTCCGCACGACATGCGCGGGTCGGAGGGCATGGCGGTCGTGCGCGGGGCCGGCGGAAAGTGGGAGCCAAGACCCGAGATCATCGAGGGCGAAGCCCGCAAGGCGTTCCCCCCCGAAGCCGGGCACCTGTGGCGCGTGCCGGTGCACCTGATCGACTGGTTCGATGCGCGCGCCTACTGCCGCTGGCTGGCGGCGAGGCTCAGCGCGCCCATCCGGCTGCCCTCCGAGGTCGAGTGGGAGAAGGCCGCCCGGGGCGCGGACCGGCGCTTCTTTCCCTGGGGCGATCGCTTTGACCCGACGTTCTGCAAGATGCGCGACTCGAGGCCCTACATCCAGCAACCCGAGCCGGTCGGCTCGTTCCCCGGTGACACCTCGCCCTACGGGGTTCGGGATCTGGCCGGCGGCATGCGCGAGTGGGTGGGCGACATCTTCCGAGAGAAGACCGCGACCGAGCTCGACGCGGAGCCCGAGCCGGATCCCACGACGGGTCGGGGCGAGTCGGGGTTTCGCATGGTGCGCTCGGGCCTCTGGAGCGGTGATGCGACCTGGACCCGGTCCGCGTCGCGCGGCGGGCTGTACGCGCTGACCCGGGGCACCGGGCTCTCGTTTCGCTGCGTCCGGGATCTGCCGGTCCACCGCGCGAGCTCGCGCCCGCGGGTGTGATCAAAGCCCCAGTCGCCGCGTGCTGACCGCCAGCGCCACCGGGCTCTGGTCGATGCCGACCCACTTGCGGCCCAGGCGCTCGGCGACGGCCAGGGTGGTGCCACTGCCGCACATCGGATCGAGCACGCGATCGCCCTCGGCCGTGGTGGCTCGCACGATGCGCTCGAGCAGACGCTCGGGTTTCTGGGTGGGGTACCCGGTGGTCTCGGGATCGAGCGGCGTGTTGGCGCGCATCGCGGGGCAGTCGGTCCAGACGCTGCCGAGCTGCCGGCCGACGTCGGCGTAGTAACGATAGGCCTTGCCGTCGATCACGCGCTCGCGATACCGCCGGCCCGCCTCGTCGACGTTCTTGAAGTGCATCGAGAGGCTGGTCTTGGCGAAGGGCTCGCGGAGCCACGGGTCGGTGTGGTTCCAGACCATCTTCCCGGTCAGCGAGTAGACCAGGAGCGTCTGGTGGGTGACGCTCGGGCCACCGCGGCCGCGCGCGCCGTTTCCAGGCACCCAGATGATCTCGCCGCGAAACGCGTTACGGCCGAAGACCTGGTCGGCGACCACCTTCGCGTCGTGCACGGCACGGTGATCGAGGTGAAGCCACAGGCTGCCGGTGTCGGCGAGCACCGCGCGCATCGCGGCGAGGCGCGGCTCGAGCATCGTCAGGAAGGCCCGAAGCCCGCCCCAGGCGTCGTCGTAGGCTCGCTCTCCGCCGACGCGGGGACCGGGGCGCCGCCGGGCGCGGTGGGAAAGACCCGTGTTGAAGGGCGGATCGACGTAGATCAAGTCGAAGCGCTCGCGCCCGAGCTCGGGCAGCCGCTCGAGGCAGTCGCCGGCGAAGAGGCGCCCGCGCCGCCGTCGTTCAGCCATCGCTTCCGAGTGCGGGGGTGGCATGGTGCGCGGCTTCGAGGCCGAACGGATCTTCTTTCGCGATTTCGCCCAGCGCGCGCCCATCGAGATCCGGGAGCGGCGGCAGCGTGTCGAGCCACTCCCAGCGCGGCCCGCCGCCCTCGCATCCGGCGACCTCTTCGTCGGCCGAGCAGGCGAACCGGACGTGAAAGTGATCGTCGTGGGGGCTCGAGTCGCCCGGCTCGAGCAGCATGGTCTCGGCGCGCCAGATCACGTCCAGCGGCTCCCCCCGCGCCCGCGCGTAGTCGACGAGCAGCGCCTCGACGCTGCGGCTGGCGAAGAGCCACTGCACCTGGGCTTCTTTCGAGCGCACCAGCTCGCGCACCAGGATCCAGTTGCGTTCGACGTCGAGGCGCAAATAGTGATCGTCTTTGACCTGCGACAGGCCGTCCGTCGCGACCTTGACGAAGCCGGGGCTCGGCACCGACGCGCCCGACGGCGTCGTGAGGTAGAACAAGAGGTCCACGTCCCGACCCGTCCGGTGCGACCGGTGGCCCGGGATCTTCCCGCCGCGCTTCGCCGAGATGTCGCCCACCAAGAGCGGAGCCCCGCCGGGCGCGGCTTCCGTGACCGCCCGGGCCGCCGCCGAGATGCCGCGCACCAGCCGGGGGTTGCCCCAGTAGTTGGGGCTCTTCGGCCGCAGGCGCGCGAACCCCGGGCCGCGCACCGGCAGCTCTTCGGCGCCGCGGAGCACGCCCGCGTGCGGGACCCCCACCGAGCCGTCGACGCTGGGAGCCAGCGGCGTGGGGATGCCGAAGCAGCCCACCGTGAGGAGCGGCAGAAAGAGCGCGGCCTTCACTCGCTGCTCCCCCCGAGGAAGAGCGCGATCTTGCTCTCGATGGTGGCGACCGCGGCCTCGTCCGCGAAGGTGTCGGTGAGCGCGAGCTTGCTGTCGGTCTTGCTCAAGTAGCCCTGGTCCACGAACGCGGCGAGCGCGCCCTCGATCAGTGGCTTGCTGACCGACTCTTTGCGGCTGAGCTCGCCGGCGAAGAACATCCGATTGCCCAGCGCCAGGGTCTTCTTGGTCAGGTCCTTGTTGCTCTGCGCGCCCTTCAGCAAGAGGCTCAGCCCGCGGGCGGCGACCCGGTACCCCTCGAGGAAATTGGTCACCACCGCGGCGTACAGCTCGAGCCACTCCCGGCCGCCAGAGCCCTCGGCGCCGGGTCCCGCGATCAGATCGCCGGCGGCGTCGCGGGCGAGGGCGCCGCTCTCTTGCATCGCCAACAGCGTCTCGTCGAAGATCGCGTCGAAGGGGGCGTCGGCGCGGAAGCGGAACTCGTGCTTGAACAGGCGTGACAGCACCTGCACGCGCTCGCGCACCACGGCTTCCGAGACGGGGGGGCCCGGGGCCACCAGGACGGCCACCGCCACCAGCGCTCGCTCGACGAAGAAGTGCACGATGATGTTCTTCGAGGTGTCGAGCACCAGCCGCCGCTTCTCGACCGGGGTCAAGATCGACTCGTCTTCGACCGCGCGCGAGCGCTTCTCTTTCAGGCCATCGCCCGAGGGCGTGTGGACGTCGATCAGATCGGCGTCCGCGTACATCTGCGCCGCCTCGCGGATGGCCTCGGCGCGCAGGGTGCCCGAGGGCGTGGCCGCGCTGCTCGAGATGCGAGCCCCCAGCGACCCGAGCACGTTCGCCAGGCGCGAGGCGCGGTCGACCAGCTCGGTGAAGGGGACCCCGCGCCGGGGATGCGAGAGCAGCGCCAGCGCCGTGAGCGCGCCGGGCGAGACCGCCGTGACCTGGTTGATCTCGTCCATCACCCGGTTGCCCAGACGGGTGACCAGGGCGCGGCGCTTGGCGGGTGAGCGAATGTCGCCGAGCTCGGTGCCGAGCTCGCGGGCGACCTCGGCCAGCGACAAGACCTGGCCGAACCGGAGGTTGATGCGGCCGTAGCGGTGGCGCAGCACCTCGGGGGTGCGCAAGAGATCGCCGGCACCCTCTTTCTTCTTCTCGCCGCCGGCCATCTCGTTCTCGTAGCTGGCCGCTTCGATGATGCGCTCGTACCCGATGCTGACCGGCACGAAGTAGGTGGTGCGCTGGGTCACGGCCAGCGCCGCGTCGACGATCATGTTGAGCAGGCCGAACTTGGGAGGCAAGAGCTTGCCGGTGCGGCTGCGACCGCCCTCGAGGAAGAGCTCGATGGGATAGCCGTCGCGGATCAGTCGCCGGATGTAGGCGTCGACCACCGCAGTGTAGAGCTTGTCGCCCTTGAACGAGCGGCGGATGAAGAACGCGCCGCTGCGGCGGAACACGGTGCCGAGGGGGAAGAAGTTGAGGTTCTCGCCCGCAGCAATCAGCGGCAGCTGGAGGTTCGACTCGTTGAAGACGTAGCTCAGCACCAGGTAGTCGATGTGGCTCTTGTGGCTGGGGAGCAGCACCAGCGACCCCTGCTTGGCGGCCTCGCGGATGCGCTCGATCTCGCTCTTGTCGTACTCGATGCCGGCGTAGATGCGGTGGAAGACGCGATCGAAGATGGCTTCGAGCGCCTTGATTGCCGCCATGTCCGGGGTCGCCTGCAGCTCGCGCAGCATCCCGAGCGCGCGGGCGGTGATCACGTAGCGGTCGGTGGCCTTCTCGCCCGCCAGGTCTTCGATGATGCCGCGCAGGCGCGGGGTCCGGAGGATCTCCATGCGCACGCGCTCCGGCGGCTTTTCTGCGGGCCAGGTCACGGCGCGCCGCTCGCGCTCGACTCGGGCGAGCATGGCGTAGGTGATGCGGCGCACCGCTACGTCTTCGGTCACCGGGTTTTCGGCGAGGAACGAGCCGAGGTCGAGGGGGGCGCCGGATTTGAGCGCGACGTGTTTGTAGTTGTAGAGGAACTGACCGACGGTGCGGATCGCGGTCGGCCACTCGCGGGGCCCGAGCACGAAGTCGAAGGACCCGGTGCCGCGCGTGTCGGGCTCTTTCGACCAGACGAAGACCTGGGGAACGAGCAAGATCGGCCGCTCGCGCTCGCGTTGCAGGCGAATCAGGGTACGAATCAGGTCGTCGCCCTCTTTCAGCCCGCGGCCGTGGCTGCCGCCGGCGGCCACGTCGAGCACCCCCGGCGGGCGCTTGAGGAACAGCGCCGCCGACCCGCCGCGTGCCAGGGCGTCCCGGAGCTCGTCCGAGGGCGTGACGTGGCGGCGGGGGAAGATGGCGTTGAGCCAGCCCTTGCCCATCGGGTTGAGGATCCAGAGACCGAGGTCGTTGGCGAACCGGACCTGCGGCAAGGCGAAGCGCTTGGTCAGGTGATCGAGCGCCAGGAAGTCGATGAAGTTGAGGCTGCGCAGCACGTAGACCACGCTGCCGGCGCGAGCCATGCGCCGGACCTCGTCCACCCAGCTGGGGTCGACCTGGATGCGATCGAAGAACGGACGATACAGCGCGCGGAGCGCGGGATTCGGTTCGTACGGTTGGGTCAGCTCACGCGGCATTCGCTGGCACAGCTCGTCCGGGCGAGGCATCATGCGCCGCCGACCCATGCATTGCAATTCACGCCGCGCCCCCGCTTTCTCGCTGGCCATTTCGGCGGCGCTCCTGGCGTGTCCGGCGTGCAAGCGGCGCGCGCCCGAGCCGGCGCCCAGCGCCCAACCGAGCGCCGCGCCGGCTCCGGTCGCGGTCGCCCCGCGCTGTGCCGAGGCCCACTCCGGCAAGAGCTTCACCCTCGGCGAGCGTTCGAGCGACGGGGTCGACGCGGGGGACGACGACGATGACGGGCTGGACCAGCCCGCGCTGCCCTTCGCCGTCGACCTGGGTCGCGCGCTGCCCTTCGGCGACGGCTTCGCGGTCTCGGCGCTCTCCACGCTGGGGGGCAAGACTCGTGCGGTGGTGGTGCTGCTCGACGCCCAGGTGGGGGCCGGCAAGGTGGTCGAGCTCGGCAAGCTGCACGGCGATCCCGATCCGCCCGAGCTGGCCGCCTTCGAGTCCGATCTGGTCGCGCTGGTCCACGACTCCGATGCCGGTGGGGAGCTCTTGAAGCTGGCTCAGGTGCGGCCCGGTCCCGACCAGCCGAGCGTGGTGCTCGGCGCCGAGGTCGCCGAGAGTCGGGACGAGTCACGGGTGGCGGGCCTCGAGCTCGGACCCGAACGCGGCGTGGCAATCTGGGACGAATGGAGCGTCGCGGACAAGCACGGCGTGATCGTCACCTCGAGCTTTTCGCGCAAGGACCTGTCCAACGTCACGAAGAAGCGCCTCGTCTCGCTGCCCGGTGAGGACGCCGAGGCGCCGAGCATCACCCGTCGGCCCGGCGGCTTCTGGGCCGCCTGGATTTCCCGAGCGGTCAGCCCCAAGGCCAAGGCTCCGGCGGCCAAGGCCGCGCCGGCGAGGGCGCTGCCGAGCGCGGCGGCCAGCGCCGAGGCTCCGGAGCCTTTGCTGGTCGAGCTGGGCGACCGTTACCTGAGCGCCGTGCCCCTCGACGCGAACGGCGTGGCCGTCTCGGAGCCCAAGGCGATCACTCCGAAGAACGCCCACGTCTTGGTCTTCGACTTGGCCACCGCTCCCGATGGCTCGCTGCTCTTCTCGTGGCGCAACGACGACTCCGCGCCGGGCACCGAAGAGCGCCAGATCCACCTCGGCAGCGTCAAGGCCGACGGCACGGTGGAGCGACACCTCCTCGACGATGGCAGCCCCGGGGTGGGTGTGCCCGCGATCTTGGTGGACGACGCACCCAGAGAGCCCGGCGCGGTCCAGACCTGGCTCGCGCTCGGCAGCGTGTCCGACGCCACGCGCCTCGGCGCCCTCGGCCCCGGCGGCAACCTGCTCGACGCCCTGGGCTCGGAGCCGGTGGTGCGGAGCGGCGAGCTGATCGCGATCTCACGCGGTCGCATGCTGCTCGCTCGTCCGCGGGGGATGGCGATGGAGCTCGGCCTGATCGAGTGCAAGCCCGGTCCGCCGCCGGTGAAGGACGCTGGCGCGCCCTGACGCGCTCACACGTACGGGTTCCAGCAGGCGACCCGGTGGTGGCTGTCTTTCTCGAGCTCGGAGAGCGGCGGGCTCTCGACGTCGCACTTGCCCTTCTCGGCCCGGGTGCAGCGCGGGTGGAACGCGCAGCCCGCCGGCGGATCGATCGGGCTCGGGACGTCGCCCTCGAGCAAGATGCGAAGGCGCCGGCGCTCGGGATCCGGGACCGGGATCGCCGAGAGCAACGCGCGCGTGTACGGGTGGTGGCGCCTGTCGTAGAGCGCCGCAGCGGGGGCCACCTCGACGATCTTGCCCAGGTACATCACCGCCACGCGCCGGCTCACGTACTCGACCACCTTCAGATCGTGCGAGATGAACAGGTACGACAGGTTGTACTCGTCCTGAAGATCGAGCAAAAGGTTGACGATCTGCGCCTGGATCGAGACGTCGAGCGCGCTGATCGGCTCGTCGCACACGATGAAGTCGGGCTGGACCGCCAGCGCCCGCGCGATGCCGATGCGCTGGCGCTGCCCGCCGCTGAACTCGTGAGGGTAACGGTGCATCGCCTCGGGGCGCAGGCCCACGCGCCGGAGCAGCGCCTCGACCTTGGCCTCTTCTTCCGAGCGCGAGCTGGCGAGCTGGTGGATCTTCAGCGCCTCGCCCACGATGGCGCGTACCGTCATGCGCGGGTTCAGCGACGAGTACGGATCCTGGAAGATGATCTGCATCTTGCGCCGCAGCGGGCGCAGCTGTGCCTGTGACAGCGGCGTGATGTCCTTGCCGTCGAACACGATGCGCCCGAAGGTTGGTTCGACCAGCCGCAGCACCGCCCGGCCGAGGGTGCTCTTGCCGCAGCCACTCTCGCCGACCAGCCCGAGTGTCTCGCCCGAGCGCACGTAGAAGGTCACGCCGTCCACCGCGCGCACCAGCTTGGTGCGGCCGAGCAGGCCCTGCTTGACCGGGAAGAACTTCGCCAGGCGCTCGACCTGCAGCAAGGTCTTGCGCTTCTTGGGAGCCGCCGGCTCGGCGCCGTCGGCCGGGTCGGCCGCGGGGGGCTCCCACTGGGCGGCACTGCCCAGGGCGGGGTCGCCCTTCTCGGCCTGTCGCGCGTCGTCGCTCACGGTTCCCCCTCCGCGAAGTGACATCGCACCCCGCGCCCGTCGCCCAGCTCCGACAGCTTCGGCTCTTCGCGCGTGCAGCGCTCGACGCCCTCGCGGCCCGAGGCGAAGACCGCGCAGCGGTCGGCGAACCGACAGCCCGTCGGCAGGTGCGCCAGGTCCGGCACGACGCCGTCGATGGTGGCGAGCCGGCGTGGCCTGCCCTCGAGCCGCGACGAGCTCATGGGTGGTACGCTGGCCAAGAGACCCTGGGTGTAGGGATGGAGCGGACGGGCGAAGATCTGCCGCACGCTCGCCGTCTCGACCACCCGCCCCGCGTACATCACCACCACGTCGCTGGCGAACTCGGCGACCACGCCGAGGTCGTGGGTGATGAACAGGATGCTCATCCCCAGCTCTTCTTGCAGGCGCCGGAGCAGATCGAGGATCTGTGCTTGGATCGTCACGTCGAGCGCCGTGGTGGGCTCGTCGGCGATGAGCAGCTCGGGCTCGCACGACAGCGCCATGGCGATCATCACGCGCTGCCGCATGCCCCCCGAGAGCTGGTGGGGATAGGCGTCGATGCGCTCGGCCGGGCTGGGGATGCCCACCAGCTCCAGCATCTTCACCGCCCGCTCGCGGGCGGCGCGCCGGCTGACGTCGCGGTGGATCCGGATCGCCTCGATGATCTGCGCGCCAACCGAGTAGACCGGGTTGAGCGAGGTCATCGGCTCCTGGAAGATCATCGAGATCTTGGCGCCGCGCACCTTGCGCATCTGGGGCTCGGGCAGGCTCGCCAGGTCCGTGCCCAAGAAGTCGATCTTGCCGGACTCGAGCCGCCCCGGAGGCGAGGGGATGAGCCGCATGATCGACAGGGCCGTCACGCTCTTGCCGCAGCCGCTCTCGCCCACCACGGCCAAGGTGGAGCCCTTCTTCAGGCTGAACGACACGTCGTCGACCGCTCGGAGCACCCCCCGGTCGGTGTGGAACGCGGTCGTCAGGTGCTCCACCCGGAGCAACGGCTCACTCATCGCTCTCCGGGTTACACCACAGTCGGGTCGGCTAGCGCACGTAGATTTCGAGCCGCGGGCTGCGGCCGCCAGCCACGCCGGTGGCGAAGCTGGCGCCGGCGGCGTCGCCGGGTGAGGCCCGGAGCGCGATGCCGTGGTCGCTGGCCGCGTTCTTCGCCGAGTGCCGGACGAGCGCCGTCACGTCGATGCGGAGCGGGCCTGGCGGGGCAGAGCGAGCGATGCCGCGGCCGCGCGGCAGGGTCAGCTCGGGTTGCTCGGCCAGACTGAGCGAGCGGGGCTCCCAGCGCGCTCCGACACGCCAGGCGTCCACGGCCACGTCTTCGTTCGAGCCGAAGGTGGCGGGCATCGGCTCGAGGATCACGAACGCGGCCTCGATGCGGCGCTTGTCGCGCCAGACGTCGGGGAAACGCAGATAAAAGGTCGCGGTCGTGCCTGCGCTGCTCCCGAAGGTGACGGAGGCGGGGAGCTCGGTTGGCGCCCGCTCTCGGCCCTCGACCACGGCCAGGGCCTCGGGCTCGACCACCAGGCGCTGGCTGTCCGCGGGGACCGGATCGCCGCCGGCCACGACGCAACGATTGGCCATGCACTCTTGGCCATCGGGACAGGTGCCCGCGGACGCGCAGGGCTCCGGGCCGCGGGAGCAGGCCACGGCGAAGATCACCGACAGGAGAAGGCGTCTCATCGAGCCGCGGTAGTCTATCACCCTCGTCGACCGCGGCGGCGCGCGAGCAAGATCTCGGCGGCGCTCAGCCCGCGGGCAGACGGCGGGGGGGCGTCGGGACGGGCGCCCGGCGCGTGGGCCTGAGCGGCCGGCGGCGCGGCGACCGGCCGCGGAGGGGGCGACGGGTGACCGAACCTCGGCACGCTCGGCGGAGGAGCGTCGGTCGCGACGCTGGGCCGGTGCAGCTCGGTGCCGAGCTCGGCCTTGCGCTCGCGGAGCGCGTCCAGGGTGGTCGTTGCGGACCGTGCCGCTGTTGCGCGCAGAGCGGCCTTGGCCTCGCGCCGGGCCTCGCGCTCACGCAGCCGCGCTCGCACCCGCTCCGGCAGCGCGCTCAGGCGCTCGGGCAGCGCCACCTTGCGCGCCGCGACCCCGAACAAGAGGGTCAGGGCCGCGAGCAAGAGCAGCGGTGGGACCAAGCTGGTGTAGGCGAAGCGCTTCGCGCTGCGCTCTTTGAAGATCCCGGCCAGGGTGTCGCGGGTCTGCCCGCCGGTGATCTCGGCGATGCGCATGAGCAAACCCCGATCGGTGCCGGTGGGCCGCAGCTCTTCGCCGGCGCTGAGCACCGCGCCGGTGGTCGCCACCGGGTCCCCGGCGATCTCGTCGATGGCCGTCGCGATGTAGGCGCCCGGTCGCGAGAGCGGGACCGAGACGGCGTACGCTCCCGCACCCACCGCTTCGAGGGGGATCTCGCGCTGGAACCCGTCGGGGCCGCCCACCCGCACCTTTAGTCGGCGGAAGCTCTCGGCGCGACCGTCGTCGCCGACCAGGTTCGCGCGAACGTGCAGCTCGCCGCCGCTCGCGTCGGCCTCGAGGCGCACGCGGGGGTCGTCGGCTCGCCGGGTCAGGTCCCGGGCCAGCTGCCCGAACATGCGGGCTGCTTCCGGCGAGGCCGTCCAGGTTCGGCCCCACCGATCTTTGAAGTCACTGGTGAACGCGCCGGCGCGGCCGATGCCGATCGACCACGTCGCCAGGATGGGGTCGCCCTCGGGGCCCTTCAGGTGAACCTGGGCTCGGCCCTTCGGAATCGTGACCACGTAGCCGGTGAGCGCGGGCAGCCCCCCGATGTCGATGCCCCGGGTCGCGGCGCCGGGGGCGCCAGGGGCGGGCTTGAAGGTCGTCTCGTTGATCGAGCTCTTGGCCGCCAGCACCGTCTCTTGGGCGAAGATCGCGGGCAGCCGCCCGGCGTCCTCGACCAGGTAGAACCGGCCGTCACCGAGCCGCGCCATCTTCTCGAGATCGGCCGTGTCGCCGCCGCGGCCGAGCGAGATCACGCTGGTGGTGATGCCCCGCGCTTTGGCGCCGGCCACCAAAGCGAAGGCGCCGCTGCGCTCTTCGGCGTCGGCCCCGTCGGCGAACAGGAGCAGGTGCTTCAGGTTGACCTTCTCGCGCCCCAGCGCCGCGTAGGCGTCCTTGAGGGTCAGATCGACGTAGATCCCGCCCCCGCCGGGGCCGACCGCGCGGATGGCCTTGGCGATGGCTGCCTTGTCGGTCACCGGTCCGAGCGGGACGGTCCAGCTGACCACGGTGTCGACGTGCATCACCCCCAGGCGATCGCCGGCGCCGAGGAGCTCGGCCGAGCGCGCGGCGGCCTCGTTGGCCAGCTCGAGCTTGGTGTGCGACCCGGCCTTCATCGCCATCGAGCCCGAGTAGTCGATGGCGATCACCTCGGCCAGGCTCGCGCGCCGCCGCTCTTGCTTCAGATCGAACGAGACCGGGCTGATCTCCTCGATCGGGGTCTTGCCGAAGCCGCCGGGCCCGAGCGACTTGTCGCCGCCCATCAGCAAGAGGCCTCCGCCCAGGTCGCGCACGTAGCTGGCCATGGCGTCGATTTGCGTCGAGGACAGGTCCGGCGCGGAGATGTCCGACAGCACGAGCACGTCGTAGGCGGCGAACCCGGCGATGTCCGCCGGCACGCTGCTCGGCCCGACCGTGTCGACCCGGAACGCCGCGCCCTCGAGGGCTCTGACCATGGCGGCCGCGAGCTTCGGATCTGCCTCCATCACCAGGGCTGCGGCCTGCCCGCGCACCCGGACGAAGGTGGACCCGGAGTTGTCCTCGGGCCGCACGTCGAGCTTGGGATCGAGCGAGGTGATCTCGACGTCGTAGCGGTGCAGCCCCGGCCCGGGAGCCTGCTCGCGCAGGCGCAGGACGTCCTCGCCCGCGGCGACCTTGGCGCTGCCCTTCCGCAAGAGCTGGCCGTCGCGGAAGATCCGGAGCTCGACCGGCGTCTCGGCGCTCGCCGAGGTGACGATTCGCATCTCGATGGTCTCGCCCTCGCTGGCCCGCGGGGGCATGCGCAGCGCGGCCAGGCGGACGTCGGGGACCTTGGCCTGGTCGAGGGGGACGACGTCGACCGGGATCCCCGCAGCGACCGCGGCCGCCGCCGCCTCGAGAGGATCGCCTCGGGTCGATACGCCGTCGCTGAGCACCACGATCCGGGCGGCAGAGTCGGCGGGCACCTCGGCCAGGGCCCGGCGAATGGCGCCGGCGATGTCGGTGCCGTCCCGACCGAGCTCGACCTTCTGCGGCGCCGGCAGCCGGGTGCGCGGACGCAGTGGGTCCTCGATCGCGGCCTCCGCCGCGAACGCCAGCGTGCCGATCCGGTCGTCGTCCCGCATCCCCAGCTCGGCCAGCTGGAGCTCGCTCCGCACCCGCGCGTCGGCTTCCGGCACCAGGTCGATGCTGCGGCTCCGATCGATGGCGATCACCACCGCCAGCCGGTCGAGCGGCTTGCCCAGCTCGGCGCCGACGACGGCCAGGCCCGCCGCCAGCGCCGAGGCGCCGATCAAGAGCTCGGTCAGCACCCGGCGCGAGGCGCCCTGCCGGGGCGACAGCGCCAGCAGGCGGTGCGCGATGGCTGCGACCACCACCGCCACCGGAAGCGCGAACAAGGGGCGCTCGAAGCGGACGTAGTGCTCCGGCAAGAGGCGCGTCCAGGTCAGCCCGAGGTAGAACGCCGGGAGCGCGCCGAGCAGGGTGAGCGATAGCAGGAGGGGGCGCCGCCCGAGCCCGGCCTGCCGCAGCGCAAACGCCAGGTAGGTGCCGAACACGAGCGCGCCCAGCACGAGCGCGACCCAGGGGAGCTGGGCGGCGAAGGCGGGCGGCATCAACCGGCCCCTCTCGGGTTGGGACGATCGGGGAGCCGGGGCGCGGCCAGCGCGGTCGGGCCCGCGACGCGAGGTCGACGAGTGAGCCACCAGGCGTCGAACGCGATCAAGCCCAGCGCGACGGCGGCCAGCACCCAGGCCCAGTCGGTGTGGGAGTCGGCCACCGACGCCGCGTCCGCCACCCGCAAGGTCGCGCTCGCCTTGGGCAGGGGCTTGGGCGAAATGTCGCTCTCGGCCTCGCTCGTCAGGTTCGCCGCGACGAGCACGCTGCCAGGGCGCTCGCCCTTCCAGCTCACGAAATAGAAGCCCGCGTGCGCGACCTCTGGCACGACTGCCAGGCCCGCTTTGGCCGGGATCGAGAGGGTCTTTCCTGCGGGGTTTTCCACGTCCACGGCGGTCACGTCGGGGGGCACGCGGACCGTCATCGGCTCGCCGGTCCGCGCCGGCCCCGTCACGCCTCGAGCCCGATGGGCCCGCGCGAGCTCGACCACGTTGCGCACGAAGAGCACGAACGACGCTTTCAGGGGCCAGTTGCTCTCGCCCACATCGAACCCGATCAGCGTGCCGGTGCGACCCGGCGAGGACACGTCGCTGATCAGGACTCCGTCCCGGGTCTTCACCAGAGCGTCTGCTTGGCCCTCAGTTTCGATTTTGCGCGCTCGGGCGACCTCGACCCCGTCCAGGGTCAAGAAACGCAAGCGCGGGTCAGCCTCGCTCCAAGAAGTGATGCTGGGCCGTTCGACCGGCTCGGCCACGGTCGCGGTGCGACACTTTCCGGCCGGCGGATTGACCAGCACCAGGTCGCCGCCGGGCAAGGGGGCCGGACACGCACCCTCGACGACCACCAGCGCGTCTTCGGGGACGGAGGCGGTCGACAGCCCCGCGACGGTCGCGCCCAGGAGCTCGACATCTGGGTCGGCCGACAGCGCGCGCTTCACCCACGGGGCGCCGTCGCTCGGGGCGAGCACCACCGGGATCTTCCTCCCCATGGGCACCCGCGCGTACCCGCGGTCGTCGGTGGCCAGGGCGTCTTCGGGTGAGACCTCGACCACCAACCCGGTGCCACGGTCGCCGAACGTGGGCTCGAAGGTCAGCACCACGGGTGCTCGCTCCCCCGGCGCCAGGGTCAGCTTGCGAGACGCGAGCGGCTCGCTGACGTTGCGCTGACGGAGCGTGACGAACACGTCTCGGGGCTGTTTGCCGTGGTGGGCCAGGACCGCGAAGGCCTGCACTTGGTCGCGTTTCGTGGCCGGATCGACCCCACTTCGCACGTCGACCCGCACCAGCGCGGTGTTCGGCGTCTCGCCTCCGACGTCCACCACGTCGACCGGCAACGAGACCGCAGCGAGGGCCTCGGGATCGGTCAGCGCCCGGTCGGTGACCACCACGATGCGTTTGTCCCCCGGGAGCTGCCGCAGGCGGTCCGCCGCGATGGCCAAGGAGCGCCCGATATTGCCCTCGACGTCCGTGGGCTCGAGCCGCTCGATGGCGGCCTCGAGCCTGCGGGGGTCCCGGTCCAGGGGCGAGGCGATCCTGGCCTCGCGACCCGCTTCGATCACCAGCGCGTCGGCCCCGGGGCTCAGGGCACGCACCACGTTGATGGCTGCGGCCCGCGCCGACTGAATGCGAGTGGTCCCTTCGGGGGTCTTGGCACCCATCGAGGCGCTCACGTCGACCACGATGGCCACGTGGTCACCCACGATCGCTCCGCCGCGCGTCGCGGGCCGAGCGAACGCGAGGGCCAGCAAGAGCAAGGCGGCGAGCTGAATCAGCAACGGGACCTGCACCAGCAGGCGTTTGAACGGGTTTTTCGCCAGAAGATCGCGCTCGGCGACCGCCCACAGCCAGGTCGAGGCAACGCGCAGGCGCGTGCGCCGAACCTTCAAGACGTAGAGCACCACGAGCGGCACCACGAGACCGAGCAGCCAGAGACCCCCGGGGCTACGCAGCTCGAACGGCATGTGGCGGGCAGCTTAGCTTGGACTCGCGTGCCGGTCTGCCACCGAGAATCGGGACCCTTCGGAGCCCTGCGCTCACCCCGCGCGGGGCCCCGCTGCGCTCCGCGAAATCGGCATGAAAACAGCCGTTCGCGCCCTCCAGAGTCGGTGCGAGCGCGTCGTGGTTCGCGGTGGGTGCGCGCGCAGTGAACGCGCTCGGGAGCGTGTCGTCGCGCGTGGTCGCGCGCTCTCGCTCGAGCACGCTCGAGCACGACCGCGCTGCGTGATCGAGTCATGCGATCGTGACGAGCTCGAGCGCGGGCGTGACGATCGAGATCGCACATGCATGAAAAGATCGTCTTGACGAGATGCATGCTGATGGATGAAAGTGTGTTCACCCTGCTCATTCAATGAGCTGATACGGAGAACAGATCATGGCGGCAAAGAAGAAGGCATCGAAGAAGAAGGCAGCGGCTCCGGCGGCGGCTCCGGCGGCAGCGGCTCCCGCGGCCCCGAAGAAGAAGGCGCGTCGCAAGAAGGCAGCCAAGAAGGCAGCCAAGAAGGCGGCCCCCGCGGCGAAGCCGAAGAAGAAGGCGCGTCGCAAGAAGGCAGCCAAGAAGTGAGTCTCTCTCGGTGCCTGGTCGCTGAGCTTGCTCAGCGACTTGGTGCCTGAGGGGCCGAGCGGTGGCGAGCGCAGCTGCCTTCGGGCGTTGCGCTCGTGCCCCGCTGATCCCTAACCGTCGTCCGTCGGGCCCTCCCGGCGTTCAGTCGACGGCACGGGCGACGAATCTGCGGACGACGCCTTCGAGCGGCTCGTCGGTGCACACCCGTGTGTAGCTCGCTCCATGGCGACGCGCCCATGCGCGGAGCTCTTCGACGAGCCCGGCGAAGCGCATCACGTACGCGTCGATGGCGCTGGCGTCCATCGTGATGCTCAGTGTCTGGCCGGTCTCTGCGTCCTCGAGCTCGTAGTCGCCCTCTAGTTTTGGCTCGATTTCGCCTCGATCCACCACCTGCACCAGGGCGACGTCGTGCCCGGAAGTCACTGCGCGCGTGAGCGCGGCGGTGACCGGTCCGCCATCGAAGAAGTCGCTCAGCACGACCAGCATGCCGGGGCGCGAGGACTGCGCGACGACGTCGTCGAGCGCCCGAGCGAGCTCGACCTTTCCGCTCGGCGCGTCGCTCTGCAAGTCCCGCAGGAGCCCGGCGAGGCCGCCGCGCCCCCGGCGAGCACTCGCTCGGCGAGACAGCCCGGTGGTCGACTCGCGCGCACCGGCGACCAGCACCTGCGCGCGCTGCGACCCCGCCAGCGCCATGTAGCCGAACGCCGCGGCCAGGCGGCGGGCGACCTCGATCTTGGGTGGGTCTCCGAAGTCGAGGGACGCGGACGCGTCGAGCAGCAGGCGCACGACGACGTCCTCTTCGGCGCGGAACAGCTTGACCACCGGCGTGCCGGTCCGGGCGAAGGCCAACCAGTCGACCCGGCGCAGGTCGTCGCCGGGCTCGTAGTTGCGATGTTCCTGGAACTCGGCCGAGCCACCGCGGCGCTTGGCCACGTGCTCGCCGGCGGCGCCCGAGCGCGCGCGGATCTCGAGGCGGCGGCGGAGCGCCTCGAGCTCGCGAACGAACTCCGGGTTCAGAAGCGAAGCGCCGAGCGCCACGGTCAGGGTCCCTCGACCGTGGGTGCTGGCTCCGGACCCTGCTCGGTTTCGACCACCGGCTCGGGCCCCCGCGCCGCGGCTTCGTCTTCTGCGGCGAGCAGCGCGTCGAGCTCGTGCTGAGCCTTTTGGTGCGCGCGCACCACCTTGCGGGCGCGGGTCGCCGCAGCTCCAAACAAGCCCAATCCGAGCAGGCCCCAGCCGAAGGCCGAGGCCCCGCCGGCCGCCAAGATCAGCTCGGAATCGGCCGAAGCGCTGCCGAGGTGCTTCATCATCACGAACACGTAGGTGGGCGAGGGCGACGCGAACACGAACGCGCCGTCGCTGCCCTCGGTCAGCACTCCGGCGACGGCCATCGCGAGCCACGGCCCCGCCGTGGTCAAGAACAGCGCCGCCACCAGGAGCGCGCGCGGCACGCTGGTCGTGGCCGAGCGCGCGCGGGTCCAGGCCGCGAACCCGGCCAGGAACAGGCAGTAGCCGACCAAGTACCCGCCGAACGCCACCACCCGCATGGCGTTCTCTTCGGCCTTGGGTCCGCCGGCGGTCAGCTCGGCGGCGACGCCCACCGCCATCTGCAGGCCGAGGCAGAGCGTGCCGACGACCATCAAGAGCGACACCGCGCGGGTGATGCCGGGGCCCAGGTAGCGACGGAGCTTGCCGACCTTGCGGCGGTCCCAGTGGATCAGCACTCGGCGCGACGGGCCCAGCGGCTCGCCGGCGAAGACGAAGGCCAGGGTCGTCAGGAAGACGGCCATCGCGCCGAGGGCGATGGCCGTGGCCGCCCATCGATCGGAGCGCACCGCGAACGTCGGGACCACCGTGGCGACGCAGAAGGCCGGGGCGGACGCCAGGAACCAGCGCCGCAGCCCGCTCGAGCGGTCGTCGCTGACGCCGCCCATGTTGGCGACCGTGACCTCGTACAGGAACCAGGCGGGCACACCGATCACGACCAGCGGGGCGAGCACCAGGAAGGCCAGGTACTCGAGGCCGAGCTCGGCGCGGACGTAGGCCGTGGGCAGCCAGACCGGCGCCCCCTTGGGAATGGCCGGCCAGAGCTCGTGCACCGCCACCGAGAGCGCCACGCCGCCCAGGAGGTAGACCATGAGCGAGAGAGGGATCGCGACCAGCAGCGTGACCACGATGGCCACGGCCGAGCTCGAGAATTGCGAGCTGATGCTGAGCCCGAAGGCGACGGAGAGCACGCCGAAGCAAAAGAGCAGCGCGAAGGCGGCCAGCACCTCGGTGGCGCTGACGCCGCCGAACAGGAAGGGCAGGGCCCCGACCGGTACCAACATCACGATGTAGAGCGAGATGTAGGTCAGCGACGCCAGGAACTTCCCTTGGGCGATGGTCGTTGGGCCGAGGCCGGTCAGCGACAGCGCCTCCCAGGTGCGACCGCTGCGCTCGCTGGCGATGGTGCTGGCGGCGACCGCGGGGCCAATCCAGGTGACCACCGCGAAGGCCAGGGAGAAGAAGGTGTGGAACAACGCGACGCCGACCTTGGCCGGCTCGGCCTTGACGCTGGCGACGCCGCCCACCGCGCAGATCAAGAGGGCCATCAGCCCGGTGATCACCGCCAGGATGATCGGCGTCCGCCCCAGGCGCGCCGCCTGCCGCATCTCGCGCATCCAGATCGGGTTCGGGTCGTTCTTCAGGTTCTCGACCCGGATGCGTGCCCGGTCGATGCGACGCGACGACGGCGGCGCGTCGGCGAGGGTCGGGCGACCGGTCTGCGCGCTCATTGCAGATCCCCCCGGGTGACTTCCAGGAAGATGCGCTCGAGCTCGTTGCGCTCGGGCTCGACGCCGACGATGCCCACGCCGCTGGCCACCAGGTGGCGAACGACGTCGGCCACGAAGCGATCGTTGCCCACGTAGTACACGGTGAGCTGCCCGCCCGGTCCGGGCTCGACGCCCAAGATCCCGGTGCCCCCGGCGATCAGCGGCATGACGACGCGAGAGTCCCCGAGGACCCGCAGGCGCAGGCGCTTTCGGGTCGTGGCGGGGATCTCGGCGCCGCCCGCGGTAATCACGCCGGTGGGCGGCGGCTCGGGGGCGGGGGCCTGGCCCTCGCCCGTCGCGGGCGCGGGCTCGGAGGGTGCCGGGACGAACGCTTGGATCGGGCGCGGCGCGGCCGGATCGCCCGGCGCGAGGCCCACCGCCTGCGCGGCGCGCTGGTGCTCCAGCCGCTCGGCGATCTCGCCGATCGGGCCCGAGACGACCAGCCTGCCGCGCTCCAAGATGCCCACCGACGTGCACACGTCGCTGAGCTCGGTGAGGATGTGACTGGAGAGGAAGATGGTCTTGCCGAGCTCGCGGAGCTCGAGCAGAAGGTCGCGGATCTCGATCCGCGCGCGGGGGTCGAGATCGCTCGCCGGCTCGTCCAAGATCAGGATCTTGGGGTCGTGCAGCAGAATGCGCGCCAGCCCCAGGCGCTGCTTCATGCCCTTGCTCAGGGCTGCGACCAGGCGATCTTGGAGGTTGCCCAGATCGGTGAGCTCGATCACCGTGTCGACGATGCCGAGGTTCTGCACCCGGTACGAATCGGCGAAGAACTCGAGGTACTCGCGGACCGTGATCCGGTCGTACACGCCGGCGTGATCCGGCATGTACCCGATGATCTTGCGGACCTGATCGGGATCGACCGAGACGTCGATGCCGTCGATCTCCACCCGGCCCGCCATTGGATCGAGCAGCGTGGCCATGATGCGGATGGTCGTGGTCTTGCCCGCGCCGTTCGGCCCGATGAACCCGAAGATCTCGCCGTGCCCGACCTCGAGGCTCACGTCCCGGAGCACGTCCATCTGGCCGTAGCGATGCCAGAGGTGGCGAACCCGGATCGCCGGCGGTTCGACCAGAGCGGGCGCGGGGGCGGGCACCCAGAGCTCGCTCTGGCTCATGGCACCCCTCCGACGCCGACGACCCGGACCAGCACCCGATCGAAGTCGAGGGACAGCCCCGAGTCGGAGGTCTTGCCTTCGCCGCCTTCCACCTGGCCGATCAGCGCGGGCACGTCGTCCGGCCACCAGTTCACGTTGTCGTCGATCAGGCTGTCCAGGGCTCGCCAGGCCTCGCCGGCGCCCTTCACGTCTGCCTCGACCGTGGGGGCGAACACCGCGGCGTCCAGATCTCGCAGGTTCAGCGTGCCCACGAATCGCCGGCGCCCGATCTTTTTCGGTAGCTTTTTGCCGGCCGACGCCAGCACGTGCTCGCCGTCCTTGATGCGGGGGAAATAGGTCGCCTCGGTCTTCGGGTTCCAGACCAGCACACCCAGGAGATCACGGGCCATGCGGTTGGTGACCTCGATGTCGCCGCCGCGTTCGACCAGGCTGACCCCGCCCCCCAGTGAGGTGAAGCCGTCCTCTCGAACCACCACCGTCTGCCAGGGTTTGGCCTGGAACTTCTCGAGCCGCGCGCCGTCGCGATCGACCACCAGCTCGCGAGAGGTCTCGGCCGCGTCGTCTCCGGCGACGTCGAGCACGTTCTGCCGATCCGACGCCCGCACCAGGAGCTGCTCGGCGGCCGAGGCGTAGAAGCCTCGGAAGCGCGTGACGCTGCCGCGGGTCATGCCGGCCGCGGCCTCGATCACCGTGAGGTGACGGGCGCGGCCCGAAACCCCTTTGGCCAACGCGCCCAGGACCACGATCGCGCCCATGGTGACGCCGGACCAGATCGGCAGATGCCAGAGCGCGCGCAGGGGCTTGCCCTTCTTCGAAGCCAAATAGAAGTTGAGCGGCCCGGCGAGCATCGAATAGGCAATGAGCAAGAGCAGCGCCACCACCACCGCCCAGCGCGCGCCCTCGTTGGGATCCAGGTGCTTGCGGATGCCGTCGAGGGACGCGGTGTCCAGGGCGCTGACGCCGTGGGGCAGCGCCAGCGACACCTGCCGGTCCCAGGCGTGGCGGGTCAGGTCGGCCAGCTTGAGGCGCACCCACTCGTCGCTCGCCGCCGGGTCCCGGGTGGCGTCGAACGCCAGCAGGGTCAGCTCGCCCATGCCGTAGCTGGCGGTCGCGCCCCAGGGGCTCGCCGTGAGGTTGCCCCCGTCGTAGCCAGTGAGGGCGCTCGACACCACGTTGCTCGGGGAGGCCCGCTTGACGACGTTGCGCGGAGAATAACCGTACCCGCCGCCGGTGTCGGTGGGCACCATGAACTCGGCCTGACCCGAGAGCTCGCGAGCCGGCTTGCCGGCGGTGACCGGACCGCCAGCCATGGCGGTGAGCAGCGGCGAACGCAGATCTTCCGGGCGGGTGATGACTACGGCCAACGAGCCGCCGCCCAGCACCCAGTTCGCGAGCGCGTCGAGCTCGGCCCCCTGCAGCGCGGTCAACTGCTCGCTCTTGGCCAGCACCAGCGTGCTCGGCGCGTAGCCCGCGGGCCGATCGGGCAAGACCGGATCGCCGGTCGCGGCGTTCACCTGCGGCGACGCCACTCCGAGCGAGGGCGCGCTGTAGCTGTAGCTCGCGCGGAACGGCGCGGTGTGCTGGGCGGCCACCCGCATGCCCCGGAGCCCAGGCCCGACGCGACTGGGCAGGGTCAGGTCGAAGAGCGTCGGCTCGAGGGGTCGGGGGTCTGGCAGGTTCACCGCAGCGATCTCGTTGCCCTTGGCGTCGAACGCGTGCAAGGACAGCTGCGGCGGCGTGTGCATGAACCCGTGGGTCGGAAGCACCAGCGTGACGCGGCCCTTGCCGGCCACGGCGAAGGGCGCGCGGGTGCGCAGGCGGCGATCGGCGCCGCTCCATCGGAGCTCGCTGGTCACCTCGACGTTCCCCTCGAGCTGCTGGTCGGTGGTGTTGAAGAGTCGGACCACCACGGTGAGCCAGCGCGGGCCCGCGGGGGACCCCGGGCCGAGCAAGGGGACCGCGTCGATCGAAAGCGGCGCGGGGCCCGCCGGCGCGCCGGGTGCGGCGGGCGCCTCGGTCTCTTCGGCGCCGGCGCGCCCTCCGACCAGCAGGAGCACGAGCGCGGCGACGAGGACGACGGCCCGGCGAACGATCATCGACTGCCTTGCACCACTTGCTCCACCGCTCCCGGCCGGGTGGGCACCACGCGGCAGAGCTCTTCGATCACCTGATCGGTGGTCACGCCGTCGGCTTCGCCTTCGAAGCTTCGAATCATGCGGTGGCGCAGCACGGGCAGGGCCACGCGCTGGATGTCGGTGAACGCGACCTGCGCGCGCCCCTCGAGCAGCGCCAGGGACTTCGACGCCAGGACGAGGGACTGCCCGCCACGCACGCCGGCGCCGTAGCGGAGGCCGCGGCGCACGAGCTCGGGCGCGGTCGGCGAGTCGGGCACGCTGGCCGCGATCAGTCGCGCGGCGTAGCGCAGCACCGGCTCGGCGACGGCGATGTCGCGACACAGCGCGCGCAGGGCCATCACGTCGTCGCGGTGGAGCACGCTCTTCGGCGCCTCGACCGCGTGACCGGTGGTCCGGGCCAAGATCGCGGTCATCTCGTCCTCGCTCGGATTGGGCACCATGACCTTGAGCAAGAAGCGATCGAGCTGAGCCTCGGGCAGCGGGTAGGTGCCCTCCATCTCGATGGGGTTCTCGGTGGCCAGCACGAAGAACGGCTGGTCGAGCACGTGCCGGATGCCGGCGATGGTCACCGCGTGCTCTTGCATCGCCTCGAGCAGCGAGCTCTGGGTCTTGGGTGTGGCGCGATTGATCTCGTCGGCCAGGATGACCTGACCGAAGATCGGGCCGCGGTGCAGCTCGAAGCGCCCGGTGGCGCCGCCCGTCGCGTCCATCACCAGCACGTTGGTGCCGGTGACGTCGCTCGGCATCAGGTCGGGCGTGAACTGGATACGCGAGAACTTGAGCTCCAGGCTGCTGGCGAGCGTCCGCACCAAGAGGGTCTTGCCGAGGCCCGGCGCGCCCTCGAGCAGCACGTGCCCCCCGGCGATCAGTGCCCAGAGCACCTGATCGACGACCGCGTTCTGACCGACGATGACCGTGGCGATGGCCTCTCGGAGTCGGGTCGACGCCTCGCGCGCTTGCGCGAGGCGCGCTTCGAAGTTGCTCTGCGTCATGGGGCTGGCCGAGCGTAGTCCGAGCGGGTCAGCGCTTCACGGCTGAAAATACCGGCCGACCTGCTCGCGGTATTCTTCCGGGACTTCGGCGCCTTCGACCCCGCCGAGCTCGCTCGGCCCGGCCTGGCCGAGCGCACCGGTGCCGGCTTGGTTCGCCGTCTCGCCGGGACGCGAGGGCGCTCGGCCCATGGTGCTGCCCTGCATCGGCGCGCCCGCGTTCATCTTGCCGGTCGCCTTGGAGCGCAACCCCTTGGCGTCCAGCTTCGCGGTGTTGCCCTTGTGGTCGCCGGTTCCGAAGTCCTTCTTGCTGCCCGGCCCGCCCGCCCCGTCGGCCTTGTCGCCTTTGTTTCCCTTGTCGCCCTTGTTGCCTGGGGCGCCGCCCGGCTGACCGCCCTCGCTGCCCAAGGCCGGCCCCGGCGCCACGCCGCCGCGCCCGCGCTCGGCTTCGGCGCCGCCGCGCTCGGCATCGCCCAGGCCCTTGTCGCGCTCGCTCTCTTTGCTGGCGTCCGGCTTGGCCAGGTCTTTCAGCTGCTCTTCGAGGGCCTTTTGACCTTCGGGTGTGCCCAGCCGTTTGGCCATGTCGTCGATCTGCTCTTTGGTCATCGGAGCCGCGCCCCCCGGCTGTTGCTCCATCTGTTTCTGGAGCCGCTCGGCCAGGCGCTTGCGCTCTTCTTCGGTCATGCCCCCGAGGGCCTTCTCGAGGGACTCGGCCAGACGCTTCTGGGCCTCGGGGCTGCCGCTCTGGCCGAACTCTTCCAGGTCTTTGAGGGCCTCTTCGCTCAGCTTGCCCTTCATGCCTCGGGCCAGCTCACGCAGCGCTTCGGCCTTGGCTTCGCGCTTCTCGAACAGCTTCTTCTGCTCCTCGAGGGCTTGGGCGAGCTCCTTCGCGCCCTTCTCGCGGGCTGCCTTCTGCGCCTCGTCGAGGGCTTGTTTCGCCGCTTCGCGATCGGCCTTCTCGGCCTTGTTCGCCAGCTCTTGCATCTTCTTGTCGAACTCGACCAGGTCCCCGTCCCCCAGGGCCTTGGCCGCGTCCTTGGTGCTCTTGTTCTCGGCCAGCTTGCCGACCGCGGCCTCGAGCCCCGCCCGGTTCTTTTGATCTCCCAGCTTCAGGCGCTCGGCGGCGACGTCGTCGCGCAGCTTGGCGATCTTCGACTGGGCCTCGCGCTTCTCCATCCCCTTCGCGAGCTCTTCGCGCAGGCGCTTGGCCTCTTCGGCGATCTGCTTCAAGCGCTCGCGCTGCTCGGCGTCGCGGGCGTCCAGGTTCTCGAGGCGCTCGATCTTCTCGAGCCCCTGCAGGTTCGCGAGCTGCACTCGCGACGAGCCCGGAGCGGCGGGCGCCGCCGCGGGGCCCGGCGGGAGCGGGATCACGCTCAGATAGATCACTGCGCCGATGCCCACCGGCGTCAGCGCGTGCAGGGCGCGGAGGACGCGCGGGCGTGCGCGCTTCCGATCGCCCTTGTCGAGCGCGTGGACGGCGTCCCCCAGCACCACCGCGCCGGCGTCGTCTTCCGAGCCGAGCTCGAGGGCGGTGCTGATCGCTTCCTTCGACTCGAGGCGCGCATCCAGGTAGAGCGCCACGTCGGTGTCAGTCATCCGGCGGCGCGTCGCGATCAAGAGCGCGACCAGCACGCCGACGGCGCCGAGGGCAGCGGCGGCTGGGCGCAACGTCCCGAGGCGTTGCCACCACAGGGCCGCCGCGACCACGCCGGCGACGGCGAAGCCCACCGCGAGCCCGGTCAAGAGCGCGCGTGCCGCGAGGCGCAGGCGGACGTGACGGGCCCAGCGCTGGAACAGTCGGTGGAATCGGCCGAGCTCGGTGTTCGCGGGCGGCATGCGGTCCTATTCTGGGGCCTCGGCCCGCCTCTTTCTACGAGCGAGCCCCCCGATTGTGTTCCGCGCCGAGCGTGGTTCCGGCCGGCCCACGGGCCGGAGGGGGGCGTGGTAGGCTCGCCGCCCTGATGAAACCCGC
Organism: Myxococcales bacterium; assembly: GCA_016191785.1. Classification (GTDB taxonomy): domain Bacteria; phylum Myxococcota_A; class Polyangia; order Polyangiales; family Polyangiaceae; genus JADJKB01. Next base: position 30,213 of record JACPVJ010000195.1, read on the forward strand.
GGACAAAGTCACGGTTCCGAGCCTTCGGGCCCGAAAGGGGGTCGGCCCGAAGATCGCGATGGTCACCGCCTACGACGCGACCCTGGCGCGGCTCTTGGACGAGGGGGGCGCCGACATCCTCTTGATCGGCGACTCGCTCGGGATGGTGGTGCAGGGGCACGGCAACACCCTGGCCGTGACCGTGGACGACATCTGCTACCACGGCCGCGCCGTGGCTCGCGCTGCGCGCCGCGCGCACTTGGTCGGCGACATGCCGTTCATGAGCTTCCAGGTATCACCCGAGAAGGCGCTCGAGAACGCCGGCGCGATGTTGAAGCACGGCGGCTTCGAGGCGGTGAAGCTCGAGGGCGGCCTGGTGGTCGCCGAGCACGTGCACCGCATCGTGCAAGCGGGGATCCCGGTGATGGGCCACGTCGGGCTCTTGCCGCAGTCGGTGCACGCGATGGGCGGCTTCAGGGTGCAAGGCAAGGGGGAGGACGCCGCCGCGTCGGTGCTGGCCGACGCCAAGGCGCTGGAGCAGGCGGGCGCGTACTCGATCGTGCTCGAGGGCTTGCCCGCACCGGTCGCACAGCGCATCACCGAGGCCGTGGGCATCCCCACCATCGGCATCGGCGCGGGGCCGCACTGCGATGGTCAGGTGCTAGTCTGCTACGACTTCCTCGGCATGTACCGGGACGTGCAGCCGAAGTTCGTGAAGCGCTACGCCGAGCTGGGCGACCTCGTGATCGACGCCACGCGACGCTACGTCGGCGAGGTGCAAGCCGGCACGTTCCCGGGCGTGGCGCACAGCTTCGGCATGGGCAAGGCCCACAGCACCGGCGAGCCCACCGGCGCGAAACCGGTCGTCGCCTCGGAGCCGCCCGCCTACGGGCCGACCGAGGACTGACCGCGTCGCCCCCGCCGGCGGGGCTGCCGAAGTGCGCGCGCGCATGGCCGCCGCGCCCGAGCTGTGCATCAATGCGTGACCTCCATGCCGCTCGAGCTTTGTCGGACCGCCTCCGAGTTCCGCGCCGCCTGCGACCGCGTTCGAGCGAGCGGGCGCCGGCTCGGCCTGGTCCCGACCATGGGCGCGTTGCACGCCGGTCACGTCGCTCTGGTCACCGAGGCGCGGCGGCGGGCGGACGACGCGGCCGTCACCATCTTCGTCAACCCGACCCAGTTCGGTCCGACCGAAGACTTTGCCAAGTACCCCCGCACCCTCGAGTCGGATCTGGCCAAGTGCGAGGCCGCGGGTGCCGCGCTGGTGTTCGCGCCCGAAGCCGGCGAGATGTACCCGGCCGGCGAACGGACGCGGGTGCGCGTCGAGGGCCTGACCGCTCACTTCTGCGGTCGATCACGCCCGGGTCACTTCGAAGGCGTGACCACCATCGTGGCGAAGCTCTTCGCCGTCGCCGGTGCCTGCACGGCGGTGTTCGGCCGCAAGGACTACCAGCAGCTCAAGGTGATCCAGCGCATGACGCGGGATCTGCTCTTGCCCGTCGAGGTGGTGGGCTTTCCGACGGTCCGCGAGCCCGACGGTCTGGCGCTCTCGTCGCGGAACGCCTACTTGTCTGCGGACGACCGCGCGCGCGCGCTGGTGCTCTCGCGCTCCCTCGGGGCGGCGGTGCGGCGCTTCGATGCGGGCGAGCGAGCCGCTGGCGCCCTGCGCCTGCCGGTGCAAGAGGCCCTGTGCGCGGTGGGGCTCGCTCCGGACTACGTCACGCTCGGCGACAGTGAGACCCTCGAGCCCATCGGCGACGACGCAGAAGTGGGTGACCGGGCGCTCTTGGCGCTGGCGGTGCGCGTCGGGGGCGCGCGCCTGATCGACAACGTGGTGCTGGGTGAAGACGCGGCCCCCGGGGCGTCGCCGTGAGCGGTGACCGCGGGCGCTTCGTCGTGCTCGAGGGCATCGACGGCTCGGGCACCAGCACCCAGCTCGAACGTCTGGCGCAGGCCCTGGAAGCCCGCGGGCTCGACGTTCACCGCACCGCCGAGCCGAGCACGGGGCCGGTGGGCACGCTGATCCGCCAGTACCTGCGCCACGAGCTCTTGGGGCCCGCGGCGTGGGACACGATGGCCCTGCTCTTCGCTGCCGATCGCCTCGACCACGTGGCTCGCGAGATCGAGCCGACGCTCGCGCGGGGCGGCTGGGTGATCTCGGACCGGTACGATCTGTCCAGCCTGGCCTATCAGTCCGCGACCGCGCCGAGCGCCGAGGTGGTGGGCTGGATCCGCGAGCTGAACGTGCGGGCGCTGCGGCCGGATCTCACCGTGATCGTCGACGTGCCTGCGGAGGCCGCGGCGGCTCGGCGTGGGGCCCGCGGCGGCGACGCGGAGCTGTACGAGAAGACCGAGCTTCAGGGCCGGCTGGCCGAGATCTACGCGCAGGGCGAGGCGCTGGTGCCGGGCGATCGGGTGCGCCACGTCTCGGGCCTGGGTGACCCCGACGAGGTGACCGCACGGCTGCTCGCGCTGGTCGACGCCGAGCTCAGAATACCCAGCCCACGCTGAGGTCGAGCCCGAGCGTGGTGCGGGTGTTCGGGGCGAGCCGCCCCTTTTCGTCGAATTCGTGGATCACGTCCAGCGACGCTGCCGGCGTGATCTCTTGCAGGTTCCAGATCACGAAGCGGTTGCCGAAGCGCAGCGACTCCTGGATGCGCCAGGCGGCGCCCACGTGGCGATCGGTCGGCACGTAGGTGACACTGGTGCGGGCGGCATCTGCGGCGGCGCCCAGGTACGGCCCGGCCATCCCTCGATGGCCTGACGCCCAGTCCCGGCGCGTGAGCCAGAATCGACCTTCACTGACGAAGCTCAGGGTGTACGAGCGGAAGTCCTCGCGGGCCGCGCGCCGGCCGCCCAGGCCCCCGAGCGCGCTCCAGCGCTCGGCCAGGTAGCGCTCGTACTGCACCACGACGCCGCTCGAGGCGATCGCGAAGGGCTTGTGCGATACCGCGTTCCGCTTGCCCTTCGGCTCCGCGCGAGCCGCGCTGGCCAGGAGCAACACGCACGCCAAGAGCGGCGCGCGCCTCATGGCTCACCGATCTGCCGCGCCAAGAAATCCGCGATCACGAGCCAAGCCTCCGGGGTCTCGGTCAGCACCTCGAGCTCGAGCTCGCCCGGATCGGCGCCCGGTTGCAGCAGATGACCTCCCCCCGCGAGCCCGAGCTCGTCGGCCTCGTTGCCGGCAGCGCGCAGGGCGTCGCGCATCCACCGCGACTGCTCGGGGGCTCCGATCCAATCGCCGCCGCCGCTCACCAGCAAGTACGGCGGCTCACCGGCATCGATCTGCGCGATGGGGGACGCTTGTTCGTACTCTTCGGGCAGCTGGCCCAACGTGCCGCCCATGAAGTCCTGGATCCACTCGGCGTCGGCGCGCTCGCGCAGGTCGTGGGCGCCTGCTCCCGGGATCACCGCCGCGGGGCGCTCGGGGCGACCCCACCCACAGTCCGGCGCGAGGCTCGGCGTATCGTAGGCGACGCCCAAGAGCGACGCGAGGTGACCGCCCGCCGAGTAGCCCATCACCGCGATGCGCTTGGGGTCGATGCCGTACTCGTCGGCGTTTTGCTGGAGGAAGGCGAGGGCGCAGGCGGTGTCGCGGGGCGCGTTCGGAAACTCGCCGCCCGGGACCAGACGGTAGTTGATGCTGGCTGCGACGTACCCCGAGCGCGCGAAGCGGCGGGCCGCGTTGTCGAAATGCCTCTTGTCGCCCCAGCGCCAGGCGCCGCCGTGGATCAACATGATCGCCGGCTGCGGTCCGGACTCGTCTGGAAGGTACAGGTCGAGCTTGGTCGAGTCGCCGTAGCGGGAGTCGTACGAGACGTCTTCGATCTCGGTGGGCGCGCCGCACCCGAGGACCAGGGTCGACGCGAGAGCGAGCCCGAATCGGGGCCACATGTCGCGAGTCTACACGCGTTTTTCATCCGGGTCGGGCGCGTGCACGCGCCGGAATTTGCCCGGGTGTGGGGCCCGGGACCATATTCGGGGCGTGAAGCGCGCGACCGTCCTGCCCCTGGTCCTGTTCCTCGCCGCCTGCGCAGGGCGCGAGAGCGACGCCGAGTACCCCCCTTCGAGCGACGTGCTGGTCGCCGACGCCGACGCCGACGAAGAAGAGGCGCGGACCAACGCTGAGCCGGCACGACCCGCGCCGCCAGCCGGGTCGCTGTGGCGTGACGAGGTCAACGCCATGGTGGACGCCGGCCTCGGCTGGTTCTTGCAGCGCGTCGACGTCGAGCCCGCCCTCGAGGCGGGGCAGTTTCGCGGTTTTCGGGTGGTGCGCCTGACCCCGCCGGACTTCTGGCAGGGCGTCGAGCTCCGCCCCGGTGACGTCGTGCTGAGCGTCAACGGCATGCCCATCGAGCGCGAGACCCAAGCCTACGAGGCGTTTCAAGCGCTGAAGAAGGCGTCCGAGCTTCGGGTTCGGTACGAGCGCGGCGGACGACAGCGCGAGCTGGTCTATCGGATCGTCGATCCACCCGCCGAGCCCGAGTCGAAGGTCACGGCGGACAAGCGCACCGCCGCGAAGTGAACGGCGTCAGTTCGCCTTGTCGGTGCAGGCGCCGGCCTTGGAGCCGCCGGACTGCGAACAGGTGGCGCCGCTTGGCTGCGGACACATCACCGCCGGACACGCGACTCCGACGTTGCACTTGTTCTTCACCCACGCGGTCTTGAGATCCGAGAGCTTCGTCAGGTCGCTGGAGTTGGTCGGATTCACGAAGGTGGGGCAGGGGCAGGGGAGCTCGTCGTCGGTCGACTTGGTACACTGCTCTACCGAGAGGAACGGATTGCAGGTCTTGGCGGCCGCGAGCGCGGTCTGGTAAGACTTCTCCAGATCGCTGCAGGTGACGGAGCCCGTCCCGCCGGTTCCGCCGCCGCCGGTCCCGCTGCCGCCGGTCCCGCTGCCGCCGGTCCCGCTG
>JACPVJ010000196.1 GCA_016191785.1 Myxococcales bacterium
CCGGCGCCGGGCGCGGGGCGGGCACGGGCGCCGGGCGAGGCAGGGGGGCCGGGACCGCGCGAGCATGCGAGGCGGCCGGTGTCGGCCCGCCGCTCTGGACCGGCGCGCCCGCAGCGGGCCGCGGGCCCCGCGGCACCTCTTTCACGTCGGACTCGTAGGTGAGCATCGACGCTTCTTCTTCGCTGATCGCGCCGGACCGCTCGAGCGCTCCGAGCGAAACCGTCTGCGTGACCTCGGCGGCCCACTGCAAGTGAGCCTCACGCTTCTGGAAGCGCTCGGAGAGCACGTGCTTGACGTACGCACCGATCTCTTCCGGGCCGACGAAGGCGCCCGAGCGCATCACGTATTGTTGCAGCGCTCTCGACATGTCACGCGCCGACGGGAAGCGTCGGTTCGGATCTTTGGCGAGCGCGCGCATCACGATCGATTCGAGCTCGACCGGGTAGTTCTCGACGATGCTCGACGGCGGGGGAACCACGCAGGACTGCACGCGCTCGAGTGTCTCGAGATCGCTGTCCATGCGGAACAGGCGGCGGCCAGTCGTGAGCTCCCACAGCACCACACCCAGCGCGAAGATGTCCGTGCGACGGTCGATGGAGATGCCCTGAACCTGCTCGGGGCTCATGTACGCCAGCTTGCCCTTCAGCGTGCCGGCGCGCGTGGTCGAGAGCCGCCCGGTGACCTTCGCGATGCCGAAGTCCACCACCTTCACTGCGCCGTCGTAGGTCAAAAACAGGTTGTGTGGAGTGACGTCGCGGTGAACCAGGTTGAGCAGCTTGCCGTCTTTGTCTCGGAGCTCGTGGGCGGCGTGCAGCCCTTCCGCGGCGTCCGAGATCACCTTGGCGGCGAGCTGGGGGCCCATGGTCGGCGCGCCGCCCTCTTCCACCGAGCGCATGATCTCGCGCAGCGGCTCGCCGTGGAGATACTCCATGGCGATCCAGTACGTGTCGCGCTGCTTGCCCAGGTCGAACACCTGCGCCACGTTCGGGTGCGAGATGCGCGCGGCGATGCGCGCCTCGTCCAGGAACATCCGGATGAACTGCTCGTCCTCGGCCAGGTGGCGGTGGATGCGCTTGATCGCCACCCACTTCTGGAAGCCGCCCGGGCCGTCGGCGCGGGCCAAGTGCACGGCGGCCATGCCGCCGACGCCGATCTCGTCCACCACGCGATAGCGACCGAGAAAGTACGTGCCGCCCGAGGGGACGCTGGGCTCGCTGCCCTCGGCCATACGCTGCTCGCGGTCGCTCCCCGACGCTCCGCCCAACTTCGGGCGCTGCGGATGACCGGGGACCACGTCGTTCGCCATCGCTCACTTCTTCCAGGCGGGAGCGCCCACGCTCACCTCGTCCGGCTTCCGTGTGACCGCGTAGGTCACGATACCCCCCACCAAGAGCGCGCCCCCGATGATCCAGGGCCAGGGGCCCGTGAGAAACCCGCCGTCTTTGTCCTTCTCGGGCGCCTTGGTCGGCTCCTGCGCGGGCTCGTCGTCCATCCCGCCTTCGCTCGCGCGCATGCCCTCCACGCGGATCTTGCCGTCGGTGACCGTCCAGGCGTTGTTCTGCGCGTCGACCGCCGACGCTCGCACCTTGAGCCGGGCGCCCGACATGGCGACGCGCTTCGGGAAGTCGAACGTGAGGGAGGGTTCGGCGCTCTTCTTGCGCTTCCACTTCTTGCCGCTGACCGGGTCCTCGATGGCGACCACCACCTCGGACACCAACACGGCGAAGCCGGGAGGGATCTCGGTCTCGAGGGTGAAGCCCTGATTGGCCGGCACCGTGTCGGGCGCCTTGAGCGTGATGCTGAGCTTCTCGCTCCCTTGCTGCTTCGCCTCTTTGCGGGCTTGTTGGAAGAGCTTCTTGGCCTTCGGGCCGCTCTCGGCTGGCAGCTCGAAATCTGGATCGATCGCGGCCGCGACCCGGAAAGAGCTGAGCGCGCCGTTGGTGTCGTTGAGCGCCGCCTTCACCGTCCCCACCCGCGAGTGCGCGAGCACGACGTCGGCGGGCTCGAGCCCACCGCCCGCGAGCGCTTGCTCGTACATGTCCTTGGCCTTCTCGAGCTCGCCTTGGTGCCAGGCAGCGTCGGCTTGACCAAACGACTTGGGCGCTGCCGCCGCTGGACCGGAGACCAGCGCGACCGCGAGCGAGAGAGCGGCCACGACGCGCACGGCCCGGAGCGAGGCTTGTGCTCGGAAAAGCATCGGAAATCTTCGATCAGCCTACTGGGGCCAGACGGCTGGATCAACCAAGCCGCACCGGCCCAGCCAGCTTAGCACGCGCCATTGGCCGGGGGGCGCGGGCCAGATGTGCGACAGTGTATGGACGACTCAAGGAAACGGCTGAGCCGGCTGGCCGCGCTGGAAGAAGAAGCGAAACCAGCCGGTCACCAGGCTGGTGCGTTCGGGATCCACCTGGCCATTCGGCGAGACGTGCCTCGGGTCGGCGAAGGTCGCGGAAAACTGCGCCTCGGTGAGCCGGTCGTCGGCGTCGCCTTCGTTGGGGTCGCCGCTGAACAGCGAGGAGAAGGTGATCTTGCCGTCGATGGCGTGGAGGCTTCCGTTCTGTTCGTGGCAGCTGTCGTGCAGGTAGAGCGAAAGGTGGACCCGAGGCGGCTCGGGATTGAAGGTCACCGGCACTCCCGGCGGGCTGACGCCCAGCGGCAGGCCGACGTCGAGCTCGGCCCCCAGCGACTCGTTCCGGATCCCACCCACGTCGTCCACCAGAACGATCAGCCCGTCGGACACCTCTTCCAGGTTGTCACCGCGCTGGACCCGAATCGTCATCGTGTCGCGATACGGATTGGCGCCGAAGAACGTCGGCGCCAGGTCGAAGGGACCATTCCAGCAGTCCTTGACGTACAGCCGATCGCTCCTGACTTCGCCTTCGCCTTCCGCCGTCGAGCACGCCACGCTCGCGAGGGCCAAGAGCACGAGCCCCAGGCGAGTCACGTCGAGCTCCTTCGCGAGCTCTGGGTGATGCGACCGCCACCGAGCACGCGTTCCCCCTGGTAGAAGACCGCGAACTGGCCCGGCACCACCGCGCGGACCGGCGCGTCGAACGTGACCATGGCGCCGCCGGCCCCGTTGGGGCGGACTTCGGCGGGGTGGGCCTCGCCGCGATAGCGCACGGCCACCCCGGCGCGCAGCGGGAGGGTCACGTCCGCCGCGAGGCTGAGCTCGTCGAGGTCGGCACCCGTGGCGTAGAGCTGCTCGCGCGAGCCGAGCTCTACCGTCGCCGACGCGGCGTCGAGGTCCACCACGAACGCCCGCTCGCCCAGCGCCACCCCCAGGTTCTTTCGCTGTCCGCGGGTGAAGCGGTGGACCCCTTCGTGGGTGCCGACCACGCGCCCGTCCGGGCCCACGATGACACCTGGTCGGATCCGGTCGGCAGCCCGCGCGCTCACCAGCTCATCGTAGCGGCCCGTGGGAACGAAGCACAGCTCTTGGCTCTCGCCCTTACCCGCGCCGGGAAGGCCCAGCCGCTCGGCCTCGGCTCGGATCTCGCGCTTGTCGCTGTCACCCAGAGGAAACGCCAGCCGGCCGAGCTCCGCTTGTCCCAGCATGTGCAAGAAATAGCTCTGGTCTTTGGCGAGGTCGCGAGCCCGGAGTAGCTGGAGCACGCCGCCCTGCCGTGCGATGCGGGCGTAGTGGCCGGTGGCGACCCGCTCGGCGCCGAGCTGGTCTGCCAGGTGCAGCAGCTCCTTCACCTTGACCCCGCGGTTGCAGCGCACGCAGGGGCTCGGCGTCTCGCCTCGAAGGTAGCTCTCGACGAAAGGGGCGACGATCTCTTGGTCGAACTCGCGCCGGCGGTCGAACGCATAGTGAGGGATGCCGAGGACGTCTGCGACCCGCCGCGCGTCGTGGACGTCTTCGGGTGCACAACATCGGCCTCGAACGCTGCCGTCGTCGGGATAGTCCCAGAGGTGCAGCGTCACGCCGACCACCTCCCACCCGTCGGCCAGGAGGCGTGCCGCCGCCACCGAGGAGTCCACTCCTCCGCTCATGGCGATCAGGGCGCGACCGGGCATCGGTCGCATTATGACCCGAAGAAATCACGAAACTGTGAGCGCCCCCGTGCCGAATGGCGCCCATGATCGAGAAGACCCGCGGAAACGCCGGGCGCGAGGCCCGAAACGCCCCCTCCGTCGCTGAACGCACGACCCGCCCGAGCGGCATCGCCCAGCTCAACGGTCAGTCCTTCTCCGAGGTCCTCGAGCGGCTGGGGTCGCAGATCGATCGCGGCGAGGCGCTGGTCAAGCGAGCCGTCCGCGGCGGTCACTCGAGCATGGACGCCGGCGACCTGATCGCGCTCCAGGCCGGCATCTACCGCTACACCGAGGCCGTCGACCTGGCGGCGAAGCTGGTCGACCGGACGGGCGCCGCGGTCAAGACCACGCTCCAGGGCTCTGGCGGCTGATCACAATCCGCGCAGCCGCTTGGTGAGCCGGCCCATGGCTCGAGTGTGAAGGCGGCTCGCCCAGCTCTTGCTGAGCCCAAGATCCTGTGCGACGCGATCGAAGCGCTCACCCGCCAGGTAATGACGCCGCACCAGCTCGGCTTCCTCTTGGGGCAGGCCGGCGATGGTCTCGCGCACGATGCTCTGGAGCTCGGATCGGGCCGCGGCCTCTTCGGGGCTGTCCCCTTGGTCGATGGCCGAGGCCTCGCCCCCGTCGCCGTAGCCGGTGATGGCGACCAGCCCCATCGCCATAGCCGTGGCCATCCCGGCCAGGTGATCGGCCAGCGCGTCGTCCGCGTCGGCACGGGTCGCTCCGGGCACCGGTGGAGCCGACAGATCGTCGGCGGCGCCCTCGCTGAACCGCGCGGCCGCGGCCAACCCCTCGAGCCGCGCGTGGATGCGCCGCGGCAACCGGGCGTGGTCGCGGACCCCGTCCAAGATCGCGCCCCGGACCCGGAAGTTGGCGTATCCCCGGAACGGGACGCCGCGCTCCGGGTCGTAGCGCCGTGCCGCGTCGAGCAAGCCCTCTTGCCCGAAGCTCAAGAGCTCCCCCAGCTCGGCGTGCGGACCGAGGGTGCGGAGAACCTGGCGAGCCAGGATCTCGACCAGCTCGAGCTCGCTTTGGAAACGCGCGAGGACTTCCGGCGGATCGTCGGTCTTGTTCACCCGCCCCCGAGGTTAGCAACAAATCGGCGGCCCCCGGTAGGCCGGTGCCGCCCCCGCGAAGCTGTGCCATAGTCCCCCGGTGTTGCGTTGGGGCCGTTTCGCGCTCGGTTACGCCTTCCTCGGGGTGCTCTCGGCGGTGGTGGCGGTCGTGCTGCGCTCGGGCTCGCCGTTCGCCCACCCCACGCCGCTGCTCTCCTTGGCCGAGCCGGCTCGCCACACCTATAGCCTGATGATGGGCATCACGATCGGCGCGCTGATCGTGGTCTCGACCCGCATCACCGTGGCCCGCTTCGAGTGGGCCCGCCGGTTGCACAGCGAGCTCCGACCGATTGCGCGGGCGATGACCACTCCTGGCATCCTGGTGCTGGCGGTGCTCAGTGCGCTGGGTGAAGAGCTCCTGTTCCGTGGGCTCTTGCAGCCTTGGGTCGGCATCGTTCCTCAGGCCCTCGCCTTCGGCTTTCTGCACCAGGTTCGGGGTCCGAGCCGTTACGTGTGGATGGCGTGGGCGACCGCCGTCGGCCTGGTGCTCGGGGCGATCTTCCAGATCACCGGCTCGCTGCTCGGACCGATCATGGCTCACGCAGTGGTCAATGGCCTCAACCTGGCCTATCTGAAGAGCCACGACCCCGAGCCCACGCGCCGCGCGCTCGGCGGGCTGCTCGGCTGAGCGCGCGGACGCCATGCGCGAGCCGTGCCCGCACGCGGAGCGCTGCACCGGCTGTCCGCTGATCGCGCTCGACTACGCCGCGCAGCTCGAGCACAAGTCTCGCGCCGTCGCCCGAGCCTTCGCGCGGTACCCGTCGCTCGACGGTACCGCGCTCGCGCCGGTGGCAGCCGCCGAGCCGATCATGGGCTACAGGGTGCGCGCGAAGCTCGTGGTGGGCGCAGGCGGCGCGATCGGGCTCTTCGCCGGGCCCGAGCACGAAGTGCTGGATATCCCCGGCTGCCGTGTGCTCACGCCGGCGGTCGCGAGCGCGGTGGCGGCGCTTCGTCGGCTGGTTCGTGACCCGCCCACCGGCAGCGGCGCGACCCTGAGGCCGCGGGCCGACGGCGGAGCGCTCACGGCCATCGACGTGCGCGAGGCCCGTGCCGAGCAGCTGCGGCTCCTGGTGTCCTTGGTCGTGGATGCGCGTCGCGTGGGCTCCGAGCACGAGGTTCGAGCTGCTGCCGAGGCCATCGTGCAGGCGGAGCCTCGGGTCAGCTCGGTGGCGCTCAGCCTGCACTCCGCAGGTCCACGCGTGCTGGGTGCTCCGCCGCGAGTGGTGTTGGGCGAGCGCGAAGCGATCGACGAAGTCGGAGGCGTCGCCCATTTCGCCGCACCGGGTGCCTTCGTGCAGACCCACCGCGGGCAAGCCGCGAAGCTGCACCAGGCCATCGCGCAGGGACTCGAAGGCGTCTTGGGCTCCCTCGCCGGGCAGCGCGTGTTCGACGTGTACGGTGGGTCGGGTGCGATCGGGCTCGCGCTGGCCAAGGCCGGGGCTCGGGTCACGCTGGTCGAGTCGTACGCCCCGGCGGCGCGGCTGGCGGCGCGCGCGGGTCTCGAGGTGGTTGCCGACGACGCCGCGCTGCTCCCGGGGCGCGCCGACGCCATCGTGGTCGACCCTCCGCGCCGAGGCCTGTCCGCGCGCGCGCGCGCGGCGGTCGCCAGGGCCGCGCCACGCGCCATCGCCTATGTCTCGTGCAATCCCGAGACGCTGGCGCGCGATCTCGATGCGTTCGCGCTGCTCGGATATTCCACCTCGCGCGTCGAGCCGTTCGACATGATCCCGCTCTCGGACCAGGTCGAAGCGCTCGCGCTGCTGCAGCCCGCACCCCGGCCTGCCCCCGACGTGCTGTTCGAGAACGACGACCTGGTAATCGTGGACAAGCCGGCCCACGAGCCCACCTTGCCGCAGGGCGAGCACGCCGGCAGTCTCCGCGAGCGTGTGCGACGGCTCCCCGGGTGTTCCGACGCCGAGCCACTGATCCGACTCGATCTCGAGTCGAGCGGGGTCGCCGTCTTCGCGAAGTCGGGGGAAGCCGTCTCGCGCTGGCAGCCCGCGATCCCTGCCGCTTCTGAGCGCTACCTCGCCTTGGTGCGCGGAATCACGCGCGGCAAGGGGGCGGTGAACCGGCCGCTGCTCGAGGCAGGGCGCGAGCGCCCCGCGCACACGCGCTACCGGCGGCTCGAGGTCGCGGGCGGGCACAGCTTGCTCGAGGTCGAGCCCCGTGAGGGCAAGAAGCATCAGATCCGCCGCCACCTTGCCGGTCTCGGACACCCGGTGGTGGGCGACACCCGCTACGGTCACGCGCCAACAAATCGCCATTTCGAGGAGAAACACGGGCTCGACCGGCAGCTCTTGCACTTGTCACGAATCGAGCTCGCGATGCCTGGGGGCGACGGGCCAATCGTGGTTTCGAGCCCTCTTCCGCCCGCCTGCATTGCAGTATTGCAATGCGTGGGTTTCCGCGCCTTCCCGGGCTACGACCCGAAACCGTAGCGGCCAGATTCTGTTACGCTGGAAGCCCGCTCACCGCGATGGCTCAGCTCGATCTCGGACCGCTCGAAGAACGACCCCGCGTGCTCGTGGTCGACGACGAGAAATTCATCCGCGACATCCTCGCCGACTTCCTGGGTATGGAGGGGTACGTCGTCCGCACCGCCGAGGACGGCTCGGCGGCGGTGACCGAGCTCTCCCGCGCGAGCTACGACATCGTGATCAGCGACCTGAAGATGCCGCGCATGGGCGGGCTCGAGCTGCTCAAAGAGCTGTCCCACGCCCATCCCGACACGATCGCGGTGATCATGACCGGCTTTGGCACGGTCGAGACCGCGATCGACGCGATGAAGCGCGGCGCCTACGACTACATCCTGAAGCCGTTCAAGGTCGAAGAGATCATCCACATCGTGCAGCGCGGGCTCGAGAAGCGCCGCCTGGCCGCCGAGAACCTGCGGCTGCGCGAGGCGCTGTCGCTGTACAAAGTCAGCGAGGCCATCGCTGCCAGCTTGTCGCTGGACGAGGTGATCGCCACCGTCACCGACAGCAGCCTGCACGAGGTGCGGGCCGACGTGGTCTCGACCTGGCTCGACGACGGCGAGGGCAGCTTCTTCGAGCGCAGCAACAACCGCGCCTCGCCCTTCCCCTGCGAAGAGTCCATCGGCCATTTCATGCCCGACGCCGTGGTCAAGCGGCTGAAGCTGGGGGGCCCGATCGTCGAGCACGACGCCCGCGCCGCCGAGCTGTTCGCCGAGCTGCCGAGCCGCCCGGTGTCCAGCGTGGCGGTCGTGCCGATGAAGATGCGCGAGCGGCTGATCGGCTGGATTGGCGCCGTCTCGCTCACGTCGAGTAAGCGCTTCGACGAGGGGCAGCGCAAGCTGCTCAGCATCTTGGCCTCGCGGGCCGCCGCCGCCATCGAGAACGCGCGCCTGTACGAAGACCTGCAGGCCACGTTCAAGCAGACCATCAAGAGCTTGGCCCGGACCATCGACAAGATGGACCGCTACACCGCCGGTCACTCCGAGCGCGTGGCGATCTATGCCGTGGCTCTGGCTCGCTGGCTGGGGCTGCAAGAAGATCTGATCGAGGTCGTGCGTCACTCGGCCTTGATGCACGACATCGGAAAGGTCGGCTGCGTGATGAACCTGAACAAGCCCGGCAAGCTGACCCAGGACGAGTACGAGATCTTCAAGAAGCACCCGGTCTACGGCCGCGAGATCCTCGACCCGATCAAGTTCCTCGAGCCGGTGATCCCCGGCGTGTACCTGCACCACGAGCGCTGGGACGGGCGCGGCTATCCGCTCGGGCTGGCGGGCACCGACATCCCGCTGATCGCCCGCATCATCTCCATCGCCGACACCTACGACGCCATGACCAGCGACCGCGCCTATCGGCGGGCGTTGCCCCACGAGGTCACGGTCAACGAGATCACCCGCTGCTCGGGCTCGCAGTTCGACCCCGACGCGACCGGTACGTTCACCGAGAAGATCGAGGCGCTGCGCGAAGAGATGCAGGACGCCGGCGAGACCATCCCGGAATGAGCGTGCGCCGCCCGCTTCACGGGCGCTGGCTCGGTCGCCGCCGCTACGAAGAAGTGCACCAGCTGCAGAAGCGGCTGCACGCCGCGCGGCAGGCCGACGAGATCCCCGACACCGTGCTCTTGCTCGAGCACGAGCCGGTGATCACCCTGGGGCGCGGCGCGAAGAGCGAGAACGTGCTCGCGCCGCGCGAGCTCTTGGCGACCGCGGGCGTGGATCTGGTCGAGACCGGGCGGGGCGGCGACGTCACGCTGCACGCCCCGGGGCAGCTGGTGTGCTACCCGATTGTCAGCCTTTCGCCCGATCGCCAGGACGTGCGTCGCTACGTGGCTGACTTGGCCGAGACCATGCGCCGGCTCGCAGCGCGGCATGGGATCTCGGCGGGCCCCGTCGAAGGACTGATCGGCGTGTGGGTCGACAAGAAGTCACCGACCGAGTTCCGGGGACCGAGCGGCGCCCTGCACCTGGCCAAGCTCGGCGCGATCGGCGTGCGCATCTCGCGCTGGGTCACGATGCACGGCTTCGCCTTCAACTTGACCACCGACCTCGAGCTGTTCGGAATGATCGTGCCTTGCGGGATCACGCAGCACGGCGTGACCAGCGTACAAGACCTGACCGGTGAGACGCCCGAGGTCGAGACCGAAGCGAGGCATGCGCTCGACCTCTTGGCCGACGTGCTCGGGGGTGAGGTGGCGAGCTTCGACGACCGCTCGACGGTGCCCCTCGGCTGACTACCCGGTCTTGCACTTCCCCAGCCAGCACTGGACCCCGACCGGGCACTTGATGCCGCACGCCCCGCAGTTGTTGAAGTCGAGGGTGGTGTTGACGCACTTGCCCTTGCACCAGGCGCGGTTCATGATCGATTCGCAGTCCTTGCAGTTGCCGGCTGAGCAGATCTGTTTTTCCTGGCACTGGTTGCCGCACTTGCCGCAGTTGTAGGGATCCGCGAAAAGCGGGGTGCACACTTGCCCGCATTGCGTCCCGGCTTCGCACGCGCAGACGCCCGACTGGCACGTGGCGTTCACCGTGACGCAGTCGGAGGGCAGCGTGCACTTCGCGCCCAGGCCGCCCTTGGTCGGCGGAGGCGCCTCGGCGTCGGGCTTCACCGTCGGGTCGGCTGCGGGGGGTGGCCCGGGTGAAGCCCCGGCGTCGGCGACGCTTCCTCGCGCGCCCGTCGCGGGCCTGGTCTTCGCGACCGCGCTGGCTTCCGCGCTGGGCTCGGGGGCCGATGGCGACGCCGCGCTCGGGCGAGCGTCGTTGACCCCGGCGTCCGCGAAGTCGACCTTTGGCTCCGACTCGAACACCCCGCTCTGCACCGCGAGAAAACCGCCCGCGGCCAGCGCGACCCCGAGTACGCCCAGCAGCGCGAGCGCGCCGAGGATCAACGGGACCTTCGAACGGCTGCGCGGCAAGACCGGCGGCTGCGGCCGCAGGGAAAGCGGCATCGGAGCGCCGGCGTGTGGATCGAGCCACTCGCGCGACGGTGGCGCCGCCGTGAGCGAGGGCGGCGGCCCGAACGACTGGGCAGGGTAGGACACGGCCGAGTGCCTAGCCATCGGCACCTGGCCGGCCATCCAGTGCTCCAGCGCCCGGCCCATCTCGTCGGCGCTCTGAAAACGCTGGCTCCGGTCCGCGGCCATCCCTCGCGCGATGATCTGCGCGAGCTGCGGGTCGATGTCGGAGCGCACTGCGTGGAGCGGGATCGCCGCCCCCGCGAGGATCGCCGCGAGCAGATCGCTGGCGGTGGTGGCCGCGAACGGGCTCTTGCCCGAGAGCGCGCGATACAGCGTCACGGCGGTGGAATACACGTCGGCGCGGCCGTCCAGCTCGCCGCCGGTGGCCTGCTCGGGCGACATGTAGAGCGCGGTGCCGATCACGGCCCCCGCCTGGGTGAGCTGCCGCCCGGAGGCGAGCTTCGCGATGCCGAAGTCGAGCACCTTGGCGATCTCGCCCAGGGTCGGCGATTGCGTGAGGAAGACGTTTCCAGGTTTGATGTCGCGGTGCAGGATCCCGGCTTGATGGGCGGCGGCCAGGGCCGACAGCACGTGTGCCCCGATGCGAGCGACCCGCGGCTCGGGCTGAGGGCCCTCGCGCTTCAGCGCGTCGGCCAAGGTCTCGCCCGTCAAGAGCTCCATCACCAAGAACGGCGGCTCGTTCGCGGGGACCTGGAAGTCGAAGATCTGGATGATGTGCGGGTTGCCCAGGGCGGCCGCCGCACGGGCCTCGCGCTGGAAGCGATCGAGCAGCTCGGCGCGGGCCTGCGGCCCGAGGTCGCCGTCCCGCACCAGCTTGATCGCGACCCGGCGTCCGAGATCTTCCTGATGGGCCTCGTACACCATGCCCATGCCGCCCCGGCCGAGCAGACGGCCAAGACGGTAGCGTCCTCCCAACAAGCGTCCCTCGAAGTCGGCGGGCCCCGTCACTGCGTCGACCATCGTAGCCCACGCCAGAGGCGGGGGTCGCGTTTTGCGTCAACTCGCTGACGCTCGACGAGCACCTGCCGGAACGGTAGTCTTCCGGGGCGTGCGGAACAGCAAGATCCCGGTGAGCCGATGACGGTCGTGCAAGGGCTGCGACTCCTGAGCAACGCTCCCGTTGCCCAGCTCGAGGTGCTGGCGCAAGAGTGCGCCCGCTGCGAGGCGTTCCACGACGACGTGAAGAAAAAGCTCGAGGCGCTGACCTCGTCGTCCCTGGATGCCGTGGTGATGATCGACGACGACGGCTTGGTGGTGCTGTGGAACCGGGCGGCCGAGGTCCTTTTCGGCTTTCCAGCGATCGAGATCACGGGGCAGAAGCTCTCGGACTTCATCGTGCCCGAGCGCTATCGAGCGCAGCACGACGAGGGGATCGCGCGCTTCAAACGGACCGGCGGGGCGAGCCTGCTGGGTCGTACGATCGAGCTGTCCGCGCTGCGCAAAGGTGGCGACGAGTTCCCCGTCGAGATCTCCTACTACGCTTCGTCCGTGCGCCTCGGGAGCAAGGGGCACGCGGTCGCGCTGCTTCGCGACATCACCGAGCGCAAACGGGCCGAGGCCGAGCTGAAGGCGGCGATCGCCGCCCAGACCGAAGCGCGGACCCTGCTCGACGCGGTGATGACCCACGCGCCGGTCCACATCATGATGATCGACGCGGACGGGGTCATCCGCTTCATCAACCGCGTGCTGGCGCAGTACGAGCGCGACGAGGTCATCGGTTCGCAGTGGCTGAGCTACGTCGCAAAGCACGAGCATCCCATGCACCAGGCGCGCCTGGCGCGTGTGCTTCGGACCGGGGTGGCCGAGCGCTACGAGGTCACGACCCCCGGGCCGGACGGGGCCCTGCTCTGGTTCTCGTGCCAGATGGTGAACATGCCCGGTGCCGGAGTGCTGCTGGTCACCCAAGACGTGAGCGACCTCAAGCGGACCCAGGCAGAGGCTGCCGGCGCCCAGAAGCTCGCGTCGATCGGCACGCTCGCGGCCGGTGTGGCTCACGAGATCAACACCCCGGTGCAATTCGTGGGGGACAGCGTCCATTTCCTGGGGGGAGCGACCCGCGATCTCCTGGCGCTGATCGAGGCGCACCGTGACGTGCGGCGACTGGTGGAAGCCGGAGCGCCGCCTGAAGTGCTAGAAGCCGCGGCGACCCGGGCGCGGCTGGCAGAAGAAGAGGCCGATCTGGAATACCTCGACCAGAACCTGCCGAAGGCCGTCGAGCGCTGCTCCGAGGGGTTGGGCCGGGTGCGCGACATCGTGCAATCGCTGCGCGAGTTCGCCGCGCCCCCGAGTGACGTCATGGCCCCGGTGGACCTGAATCACGCGATCCGGAACGCGCTCACGCTCGCCGCGAGCGAGTGGCGCGCGCACGCCGTAGTCGCGACCCGGCTCGGCGAGCTCCCGCCGGTGGTCTGCTTCGTCGCCGACGTGAGTCAGGTGGTCTTGAGCTTGGTCGTCAACGCCGCCCATGCCATCGCCGACGTCGTTCGAGGGACCGACGCCAAGGGAACCATCACCGTCGAGACGCGCTGCGACGGCAGCGACGTGGTGATCTCGGTCGCGGACACCGGAACCGGGATCCCCGAGGCGATTCGCGACCGTATCTTCGACCCGTTCTTCACCACACGCGAGGTGGGCCAGGGCGCTGGGCAGGGGCTCTCGAACGCGTGGACAGTGGTCACCCAGAAGCACGGCGGTCAGATTGGTTTCGAGACTTGCGTCGGGAAGGGGACGACCTTCTCGGTTCGTCTCCCGGTCGCGGGGAAGCCCGGCGGCTAGCGTTCGCCGAGCACCAGATAGTTCGGCGACGACCTGCCGTCGGGGTGCGGAACCAGACGGGGCAGCAGGCCTAGCCCGACGAGCGCGTCCATCAGGTCGGTGGCCGCGCGCCGGTCGGCGATGACGCCGCGGTTCACGCCCAGCCGCGCGCCGATCCGCTCCGCCCAGAGCCCGATGCGGCTCCGCGGGTCGAGCTCACGGATCAGCAGTCGCCCGCCCGGTCTCACCGCCGCCGCGGCGCGCTCGAGCAGCGCGTGTTGCTGCTCGAGCGGCAGGTAGTGGAGCACGTCGATCAAGAGCACCGTGTCGGAAGGGGGCAGCTCTGCCTCCGTGACGTCGGCGACGCGAGCCACCCCGTCCGGTCCGGCAGCTGCTTGGCACACCGCGATCTTGCGGGCGTCCCAGTCGAGCCCCGTGAAGCACCTCGCGAGGCCGAGCTCGACCAGTACTAGCGCGAGCTGTCCGCGTCCGGTCGCGACGTCGAGCACCTCCCCGAAGCCGCCACTGATTCCCGCGAGCTGTCGGACCACCGGATCGGTGTGGAGCTTGGTGGCGACGTAGATGCGGTCCCCCCGTGACGCTCGCGCATACCGCGAGACCGTGCGGTCAATCGCCTGGTCGAGGTCGTCGTCCGGCGGGAGTGCGTCTCGCTTCACGACCAGCAGCGCGAGCAGGGCACCCACCAGAGCCAGGCCTGCCCCGACCACCACGGAGCCGACCGCGGCCTGGGCCACGAAGCCGCCGACCCCGGCCGCCCGCGCCTGCTCGATGCTGAATGGCACGAAGTGACCTTCCAGGATCAGCGCGCCGATCTGGACCTCGCCGGCGATCAGGAACGGCGCCAAGAAGGGGTTCGAGACGTTGGCGGCGACGTAGGCGGTGACCAGATCGAGCGAGAGCGGGACGCACACCGCCACGCACAGCGGGAAATGCAGGCCGTAGAGCGGTAACGATCCGATGAACAACCCGGCCGCCACCGACCCGGCGGCGCGACGTCGGGTGAGGTGGCCTCCCCGCAGGCGTCGCCAGAGCTGCTTCCACCTCATCGCGGGCGACGCGAGTGTCGCGATCAGCCGTCGGACTTCGGCGGCGCTTCGCTCTTCTTCGGGTTCTTGGCGATCCGGAGGTAGGTCTGGGCGCTCTTGTTCTCGGGGTCTTGCGCCACCACCGTCTCGAACTCGGTGACCGCGGCCTCGTTCTCACCGGCGGACAGCATCATCACCCCCAAGAGCAGGCGCGCCTGGACGTACTTCGGGTTCGCTGCCTTCGCCGCCTGGAACTTCTCGCGGGCGCGGGCCGTGTCGCCGCTGTCGCGGTAGAGCACGCCCAGCCGGGTCAACAGGTCGGCGAACGTCGGGCAGAGCACCGTTGCCTTCTCGAGCTCGCGGATCGCGTCGACCGCCATGCCGACGTCTTGGTAGGCCTGGGAGAGCTCTGCGTGCATGTTCGCGATCTTGCCCTTGGCAAACGGGTCGAGCTCGCGCCCCTTCTCCGTACCCCGGCTGCGCATCTGAGAGTACAGCCGTCGCGCCTCGTCGTATTTCCCGAGGTCGTTGTAGGTGACCATCAGGTTGAGCTGCGCTTCCGTGTAGTTCGGGTTGATCTCGACCGCGCGCTCGAAGTGCCGCTCGGCCTCGGCGAAGTCGCCACGGCTGTGCACGATCACGCCGAGCATGTGGTGGACGTCCGCGAACTGGTCGGCCTTGTCGGCCACCTGGCGGAGCAGGTACTCGGCCCGGTCGTACTCACGCTTCTGATAGTGCTCGCGGCCGAGCAGCAACAGCTGCTTCAGGTGGTCATCCATGTTCTTCCGCGACCCCGGGGATTGGCGGGGCCATTCGCCCTACTCCTCTAACACTCCTCTCGCCCGGCTTGCTCCGTCAACGCCCCGCTGCTAGGCCCTGGGCCGTGGCGGCTTCAGGGACGCGCCATGTCGGCCGGGTCACCGACCCCCTCGCGCGCGACGATGGCGAGACGGAGCCCGAGCTCGAGCTCGAGGCAGATGTTTCCTCGGGCGAACGTGCGCCCGGCTCCACCGCCGCGCCCGAATTGCAGGCTGAAGGCCACGAAATCGAAGAGGAAAATCCATCGCCCGGCCCCGAGGCGGAGGCCCTCGAATCGGGGCTCGACGGGGTCCATCCGGTCCGAGCCCGACTGCTCGCACGCGCAGCAGGCGTCCGGGCCCGCACGCCTCGGGTCGAGGCCGAGGACCTGCCGAGCCGGGGCCGGCTGGACGACGTCGGCCTGCGCGCTCGAGATTCCCTCGGGGACCTGGACGCGCTCGGAGCGCCCCTGGGCGGGCCGCCGTCAGCGCCGGTCCCCGGCGGCGCGCTGCCGCCCCGGGTTCGAGGCCCTCTCTCGCCCAACATGATCGCGCTGTTCGGCACCCTGATCGGGTTGGCCACCGTGGCCTCGATCATCGCGCTGGTGATGCGCATCGGGCCCGCCTCGGTCCCCCTCGCGAGCTCGGCGCCGGCGGTCACCGCATTGGCGGATGCGCCGGCAGCCGCTCCCGCGGCGACCACCAAGAAGCAGCGTACCAAGCTGCCCGGCCCGTGGCGCATCGCTGACGCTCGCGCCGAGGCCGCGACGCGCGTGCTCGAGGGCAAGGTCGGAACGAGCTCGTTCCTCAAGGCCATCGAAGAGGCGGGCATCGACAAGAAAGAGGCGTACCGCGTCTTCAACGCCCTCAAGGAGCTGAAGAACCTCGACAAGTGCGACAAGACCGACACCTTCTTGGCCCTCGTCGACCGCGCCAGCTCGCGGGTCAAGGCCTTCGAGTACGTGGTCACCAAGGAAGAGGTGTACCAATCGAAAGAGGGGCCGAACGGGGAGCTCGCGACTTTGCGCCTCGATTTCAAGATCGAGCGGGCCCGCGTCTCGGGGTCCTTCGTGGTCGACGGCGACATCGACGGCTCGGCCGAGAAGGGCGGCCTCGAGCGCGGAATGAGCGCAGTCTTGGCCAAGGCCCTCGACGGTCACATGGGCCTCGACCAGCTCGACCGCGGCGACGTGGTGCGGGTCGTCGCGCAAGAGGTCACGGTGCTCGGCGAGTTCTCGCGCTACGCCGGCCTGGAGGCCCTCGAGATCCGCAAGGGCGACGGCAAAGAGAAGCCCTTCCGCTTGTACTTTCACCGCGGGCAGAGCGAGCGCGGCTACTACGACGACAAGGGACGGTCACCCTACGAAGGGGGCTGGCGCAAGCCGGTGAAGGACGCCCCCATCACCTCGCACTTCAACCCGAAGCGCATGCACCCGGTGCTGAAGAAGGTGATGCCGCACACTGGCACCGACTTCGGCGCGCCCAGCGGTGCGCCGGTCGGCGCTTCGTCGTACGGCACCGTGAGCTTCATCGGCCCCGCGGGCCCGAGCGGGAACCTGGTCAAGGTCGAGCACCCGGGTGGCATCGAGACCGGGTACGCGCACCTGTCGCGGTTCGCCGAGGGCCTCAAGGTCGGCGACAAGGTCAAGCGCTTGCAGCTCGTCGGGTACGTGGGCTCCACCGGTCGCTCGACGGGGCCGCACCTGCACTTCACCGCCAAGAAGAACGGCGAGTTCTTCGACGCCGAGACGCTGAACCTGGACGGCATGCGCGTGATCGGGAAAGACGAGCGCGACGCGTTCGCGAAGGGCCGCCAACAATACGACGAGCTCCTGGACGCGATCGCGCTGCCTCAGCCGTTGGCCGAAACGCCCAAGGCGGCGCCGAGCGCCGAGTCCGCGAAGCAAGACGACGATTTTGCCACCGGCGGCCCTGAGCCCACTCCGGCCGCGTCGCCTGCGCCCGCCGCCGACAAGGCCGCGCCGCCGAAGGGCGGGAATCCCGTCTACCTGACGGACAAGGACCTGCTCAAGAGCCAGGGCGCGAGCGACGACGGCGAAGTCGCCGAGTGAGTCACGGGTGCACCACGCACCCGCCCGTGACCTCGCCCGACCACTTGGCCCGCATCGCTTCGCGGATCGCGCTCAGCGGGAACCGGTGCGAGACGTGGGGCCGAAGCTGGCCCTGCCCAGCCCACTCCAAGATCTGCTTCAGCCGCGGCGCCCGGATCGAAGGGTCGCGCAGCGTGGCGATCACGGTGGGGCAGCCGAGCACGTCCAGACTCTTCATGATGATCAGGTTGGTCGGAAGTTGGTTCACGTTGGGCGCGCCGCGCCCGCCCTTGCCCTTGGCCACGAAGGGGGTCGAGGCCCAGCCCACGATCAAGAAGCGCGCGCCGAAGGCGGTGGCCCGAAGCGCTTCGGCCGAGATCGCGCCGCCGACGCCGTCGTAGACCACGTCCACGCCACGGCCGCCGGTCAGCGCCTTGACCTGATCTTTGAATTCGCCTTGGGTGGCGATCACGTGATCGGCGCCGTGCTCGCGCACCAGCGCCAGCTTGTCAGCGGAGCGCCCGGTCGCGATCACCGTTGCGCCCACCAGCTTGGCGATCTGCAGGGCGGCGAGCCCCGTGGCGCCCGAGGCACCCAAGATGAGCACCGTCTCACCTGCCTTCAGCTGACCGCGGGCGATCAGGCAGTGGTACGCGGTCTCGTAGTTTCCTAGCAGGTTGCAGCCCTCGTCGAAGGTGAGTGAGCCGGGGATGCGCATCAGCGCGGCGCCCGGCGCGACCGCCCACGTGGCCCACCCGCCCCAGCCGCGGTGATCGCCCAGCGAGCGCGGGCCGGTGAGCGCTCCGTTGGCGATCACCTCGTCACCCACCTGGATGTGGTCGCCCGCCGCGCTGCCCTTCCAGCGGACGACGCCGGCGTACTCGAGCCCCGGCGTGTACGGCGGCGTCGGCACGTGCTGGTACTGCCCGCTGCTCATGATCAGATCGACCCAGCCGACCGATGCGCTCTTCACCTCGACGATCACGTCGCCGGGAGCGAGCGCTGCCGGGTCGGGCGCGGGCTGGTCGACCACGCTCACGAAGTGCTCGATGGCGTCGGGCGGGGTCTCGCCGAGCTCGGAGACGACGACGCGGTGGCCTGCTGCGAGGGGGGTCATCGGCGGGCAGCGTAGCCTCGAACGAGGCGCTTTCGCTTCCCCGCCGGGCGGGGCTCGGGCAGCCTGCCCGGGTCGTGGCCTCGGGAACCCAGCGATTGCGGCGCTTCCTGCGCCGCGCCAGCCCGCGCGCCGCCGCGCTGGTCGGCGCGCTCGTGGCCGTGCCGAGCTGCTTTCTCGGCCTCTGCCTCGACGACCACTGGATCGCCGCCCACGCCCACGACGCGACGCGCTTTCGGCCCGCGCTGCGCCCGATGTGGGACCTGTTCAGCTTCTACACCGCCGACTCGAGCACGCGCTTCCTGCGAGATCTCGGGGTGGCGCCCTGGTGGACCGACACCGAGGTTCGGATCCGGTTCTTTCGCCCCCTCGCCAGCGTGACCCACTGGCTCGACGCGCTGCTGGGCGGCTCGGCCCTGGTGCAGCACGCGCAGTCCTTGGTCTGGTACGCGCTGCTCGTCGGGGTCGTGGCGGCGGTGCTCCGAAGCGTGGCCAAAAGCAGGCTCGCGGCGGCCCTTGGCTCGCTGATCTTCGCGCTGGCGGCGGGGCACTCGCTGCCCGCGACCTGGATCTCCAATCGCAACGCGGTGGTCTCGAGCGTGTGCGCGGTCGTCGCCATCGGGCTGTACGTCGCGGCCCTGCGGCGAGGGCGCCAGGCGCTGCTCGCCGCGGGCGCCTTCGCGCTCGCCCTGGGCGGCGGCGAGATGGCGCTGGGCGCTGCCGGGTTCTTCCTGGCCGCCGAGCTGACCCTGGCGCGAGACGCGCTTCGGCGCCGGGCGCTGCGCCTGTTGCCTCAAGCCCTGGTCTTCGCGGTCTGGGCCGCGATCTACCGCGGGCTCGGCTACGGAGTGCGCGGCTCCGGCATGTACCTGGATCCCGGGGCCGATCCGCTCAGCTATCTCCAGGCGCTGCCCACGCGCTTCGCGGCGCTCACCGGCAGCGCCCTGACCGGAGTGCCCCCCGAGACGTTCTCGATGCTCCCACCGGGCCAGCAGCCCCTCGCGGCGGCGCTCTTTCTGGCGCTCGCGCTGGCAGTGGCCTGGCTCTTCCGCGAAGCGCTCGCGAAGTCCGCGAGCGCGCGCTTCTTCCTGCTCTCGCTCGGGCTTGCCACGCTGCCCGCGTGTGGCACGCTCCCCGCCGGTCGCTTGCTGGTGCTCGCGAGCGTGGCGGCGGCGGGCCTCTTGGGTGAGGGCTTGGTGGCGGCGAGCCGGCCCGGTCGGTCGCGCGCTTCGCGCGTCGCGTGCGGACTACTCGCGGTGGTGCACGGGCCCTTGGCCGCAGTCGCGTTCGTGGGATCCACCTTCGGGCTCTACGCCGTCGAGCAGCGCCTGGGCTCGGCCAGCGCAGATCTGGATGCGCTGGGTCTGCAGGGCTCGAGCTGCGTGGTGTTCGTCCACGCGCCCATGTTGGTGAACGGGTATCTCTTGGTCCAGCGCGAGTCCCGCGGGCTGTCGAGCCCGCGCTTCAGCTTGAACCTGTCCGCGACGGACCGCCCCGTGCGCATCCAACGCGTCGGCGCTGCCGCGCTGTCGGTCGAGGCGCGCGAAGGGTTCTACGGCGCCGGCGACATCGGGCTGCTCACTCGTTCTCTGGGTCGCCCCTTCCCGACCGACACACGCGTCGAGCACCCGTGCGGCGCCCTCACGGTCGAAGCCGTCACCGCCGACGGTGTGCCGACGCGCGTGCGGTTCGACGCCGCGACCGACCAGCTGCCGCTGCTCGAGTGGGTCGATGGCCGCCTGGTCCCCGTGCCCTGGCCCGCAGCGAATCAGCGCTTCGAGCGGGCGGGTGGCAGCCGGATCTGAGTCGCCACTATCCTGTGCGGATGAGCGGGCGAGCGTATCTCGGGGTGGACGTGGGCACCGGCAGCGTGCGCGCCGCGCTGTTCGACGCGGCAGGCACCCGGCTCGGCCTTGGCGTGGAGCCGATCCAGATCTTCCGACCCGGCGAGGACTTCGTCGAGCAATCGTCGGACGACATCTGGCGCGCGGTGCGCATCGCGGTGCAGGCGGCCCTGCGCGAGGCAGGGCTCGCCCCCGAGCGCGTCGCGGGCATCGGGTTCGACGCGACCTGCTCGCTAGTCGCGCTCGACGCCGCGGGTCGTCCGGTGAGCGTCAGCCCGACGGGCAGCGACGAGCAGAACGTCATCGTCTGGATGGACCATCGCGCCACCGAGCAGGCGGCGCGCATCAATGCGCTCGGGCACGAGGTCCTGCGCTACGTCGGAGGCGTGATCTCACCCGAGATGCAGTCGCCGAAGCTCGTGTGGCTCTCCGAGCATCACTCAGCGGCGTGGTCTCGCGCGAGGTGGTTCTTCGATTTGCCCGACTTCCTGGTCTGGCGCGCGACGGGCGAGGACGTCCGCTCGCTCTGCACCACGGTCTGCAAGTGGACGTACCTGGGTCACGAGGGCGGCTATCGCCCGGACTACTTCCGGCAGATTGGGCTGGGCGCGCTGGCCGACGAAGGCTTTGCGCGCATCGGCACGCGCGTGCGGCCGATGGGCGAGCTCGCGGGTGGGCTCACGCGAGCGGCGGCCGAAGAGCTCGGCCTTGCTGCGGGCACGCCGGTCGGCGTGGCGATCATCGACGCCCACGCCGGAGGGCTCGGCCTGCTCGGAGCTCGACTCGACGGCTCTGCACCCGACGCCGCGGCGCTCGAGCGTCGCGTGGCGCTGATCGGCGGCACCTCGAGCTGCCACATGGCGGTGAGCCGCGAGCCCAAGTTCGTTCCAGGGATCTGGGGGCCGTACTTCTCGGCGATGATCCCGGGGCTCTGGCTGACCGAGGGGGGCCAGAGCGCCACCGGTGCGCTGATCGACCACGTGGTGCAGAGCCACGCGCGCGGCGCCGAGCTGGCTGCCGAGGCAGGGCGTCAGGGGACGAGCGTCTACGCGCTCTTGAACCAGCGGCTCGCCGCGATGGCCGTCGGCGCGGCGTTCCCCGCCGAGCTGACGCGCGGTCTGCACGTGCTGCCCGATCACCACGGCAATCGCTCGCCGCGCGCCGATCCGACTTTGTGCGGCATGGTGAGCGGGCTCAGGCTCACGGACAGCGTGGACTCTCTCGCGCTGCTCTACCTCGCCACGATCCAGGCGATCGCCCACGGGACGCGGCACATCCTCGATACCATGAACGCCCACGGCTACCGCATCGACACGATGATGGCCTGCGGGGGCGACACGAAGAACCCGGTGTTCTTGCGGGAGCACGCCGACGCCACCGGCTGTCGCATCGTGCTCCCCCGAGAGCCCGAGGCGGTGCTCTTGGGCTCGGCCCTCTTGGGTGCGGTCGCGGCGGGGGACTTCCCGAGTGTGCTCGACGCCATGGCCGAGATGAACGCGGCCGGCCGCGTGATCGAGCCCACGGGCGCCGAGGTCGGCGCCTTCCACCAGAAGAAGCACGCGGTGTTCCAGCGCATGTACGCCGATCAGATGGCGTATCGCGAGTTGATGCGGTGACGCGGTCGCGGCCAGGGTCTTCGCGGAGGCGTAGAGCCGACGGCGGTCAGCCTCGCGATCGAAGCGTCGCACCGCGAAGGTATGGTGCTCTCGCGCAGGTGACCGCGCGCTGCCGGTCGGTCAGGGCGTTGAAGTCGACCTGATCGAGCTTGGCGCCCCGCCGGTCCTGGCGCCCGGGAAACTTGGCGATCCACAAGGTGCCATCGGTGGCGCTGAAGGTCGCCTTCGGGCGCGCGCCGCCGAGGCTCGTGCCGGGCGCGAGAAGCTGGCGTAGCCAGGCTTCGTACTCGGGGCGCTCCTCACTGCCGGGTTCGTCCAGGGCCAGGGTGATGGCCTGCAGCTCCCGCAGGCGCGCAGCGGGTGGCGCGCCGAGCACGCGGTGATCCAGGAACGAACCCTCGCCGCCGACCTCGCGCAGTCTGACCGCACCAATGCGCGTGATGTCGGAGACGCCAAGCAGGAAATCCCACTCGCCGAGCTGCCTGGGTCTGCGCCCTTCATGACGCGCCTCGAGAGCTTCGCGACGTTCCATGAGGACACGCCCCCACCTGTCCGGAGAAGTGTCCCGGAAGATGCCGAACAGCCCGCTCTTGGCGGTCGAAAAGAAGTCGCCGGGGCCCAGGGGCAATTCGGGATCGAGAGGGAAGGCGTCACGCACGCGCGCGAGCCACGGCTCCGAGTAGGCGAAGCGCACGACCTCGGTGCTGCCTCTGCGATCGCGCGACAGGCGACCGACCTCGACGGGTGCATCGAGGCGCGCGTCGTCGAGCACGATTGCGACTTGGTCCGCGTTCATGACGGCTTCCGCCCCCGGCCGCGCGGAGCGCCCTTCTGGTTGATGTCCTGGAGCCGTCGCCCGAGCTCGTCATCGAGAGCCAGGCGGTCGATGTCAGCCGTGAACCCGAGCACCTGCAACACCCGCAGGACCGCGGCGATGCTGACCCCCGCCTCGCCCTTCTCCAGCTTGCGCAGCGTCGGGATCGAGAGACCCGCCCGAGCCGCCAGCGTGCCCTGGGTCATCCGACGGCGCTTGCGTGCCACGGCGAGCCGCTCACCGAGCGCGACCAGCTGCCTCGCGGCCGCCGGGAACACGGGGGGCGTGCGCTTTGGCATGCAATAAAAATAGCTGTTTGTGGGTTAAATGCAAAGTTTAATTGCTATTTGCGGCCGCTCTCGCGGCAGATCGGGTCGCGGCTGCGGCGCTGGCACGCTCAATCCGGCGGGATGTCCGGCCCGAGGGAGCTCAACGGGATGCGAACGAGGGCGTTGGCCTCGTCGGGGCCATTTCTCACTAGAACCCCCGGGCCTTCGCGTCCGTTTCGATCCGCTTCCAGGCCGGTTTCGGCGTGTCGTCGTAGCCGCGGAACCCGAGCGTGCAGAGGAACTGCACGAACTCGCCGTAGGCGGGGTCGCCGGGTTTGATGCCGTACGCGACGGCCTCGGTCTGACACGCCTCGAGCTTGCCGTCGTACATGCGCGAGAGCACCACGAAGGGGATGCGGGTGGCGTGAACGTCCCAGGCTTGGAACAGCTGCCCGACGAACTGCTCCTGGCCCTGAAGCGAGCCCGTGCTCACCCCCGTGGGGTACCCGAATTCCTTGAGCACCACCGGCTTGTCCCCGCACAACGTCAGCATTCCGTCGACGTCGGTGGCGACGTCGTTCTTCTGCATTCCGCCGAAGTCGTTGCCGTTCAGGTAGTACGAGACGAAGCACACGTCCATGTTGGTGTTCAGCGCAGCGATCTTCGCATCTTGCCCCTTCGGCCCGTTGTACGAGACGTTGACACCCACCTGGGTCTTCGGGCGCTTCGTCTGGATCACGGTCTTCGCCGCCTCGATGAAGCCGCGGTACGCCTGCCACACGCTGTCGGGCTTCGCCGCCAGGTAGACGTTCACCTCGTTGCCGACCAACAGGTACTTCAGGCTGAGGTTGGGATCGGCTGCGTCGAGGACTGCGCCGAGCAGTTTCTCGAAGCGCGCCTTGACGTAGGGGTCGTCCCACGCGAGGCCACCGGCGCCGGGCCCGAGCTCCAACGCCTGAGTCAGGTCACTGGGCACCAGCACGCTCACCGTGTCGATGGTCGGGATGGTCAGCATCACGTCCACTTTGCGCGAGACATACACGCTGTTCATCGCGCTGACCCAGGTGGTCTCGGGCTTGTTCGGCGTGGGCTCGAGCACGGACCACGACAGCGTTGGCGGAATGCCGCGGACGCCGATGCCCATCGCCACGTCGAGCTTGGATGCGTGATCCGCCGGGTTCGGCGGGTTCACCTCCATCGCCAGCACGCGGCTGCCCGCAGGGACCACGCCCGCGTCGCCGGCGCTCGCGCCCGCCCCCGCGCCGCCACCGGAGCCGGCGCTGCCGCCGCTGCCCGACGTCCCGCCGCTGCCACCGCTGCCGCCGCTGGCCGGCTTCGCCGCTTCCTCTTCCGAACCGCACGCGGCGGTGAACAGCACCAGGAGCAGCGCCGCGCGCGTCATGGCTTCACGATCGCTCCCGCCTGCACGACCTCGAAAGCGTCGCCCGGCACCTGCTTGAGCTGACCGAGTTGATCGTCGTCGAAGCTCGCGTGGGATGCGCCCGAGATGAACCAGTTCGAGCCGTTGTCGGCGACGATCATGCCGTACTTCTTCAGCGCCGTGAGCACCACCAGCGCCGGGCCCGAGTAGGGTGAGAGATCGAAGCTGGCCTTCAGCCGCAGGCGCAAGCCCATGGGCGGCGCGGCCGCGTCGGTGACGCTGCTGGCCCAGTGGGTGGCCGGGTGGATGTATGCCTTCTGCGAGGTCTTCACCGTGAAGCGGAGTGCGTGCTCGATCTTCCCGGCGGTCACCGCTTCGTCGTAGCGCACGAGCCCCGGGAAGATCGGCAGGCCCGCGGCGTCGGCGCTGGTCCAGCCCTCGGGGCGGAGGGCGTTCGACTTCAGATCGAAGACCGCGCCCGAGCCGGCGGTCCACCCCGGCCCCTGGTAGTGCGAGTCGAACAGCTCGTAGAGCTTGCAGGCGTCCTTGTCGAAGGCGATCACGTGGCGATCCCCCGAGGCGCTCGCTCCACCTTCGATCGGCGCATCCGGCGGGATCGGGTAGGGCCCCGGGTCGCTCTCGTCGGCGTAGTCGAAGGTGACGGGGACCTTCGCCGTCGAGGCGTCGACCACCACGTACGGGATGCCGTACTCCGGGTTCGAGCCGAAGTCGGGGTGCAGCTTTGTCCCGCTGCCGTTGCCGTTGATGTGCGCGATGTACGCCGCCGAGTTGGGATCGACGGGATCGCTCGAGACGTCGCGATTCCACTCGTTGTCTGCGGGGAACACCGGGCAGCCCTGGAACTTCGGCCCCGGCCCGGTGGCCCCGCCGCCGCTGCCGCCACCCGTGCCGCCGCCGCCGCTACCACCGCCGCCGCCGCCGGTTCCCGACGTGCTGCTCGCGTCGTCGCCGCAGCCGGCGGAAAGCAGGAGTGACAGGACACACACCGAGATCGAGGCGCCGCGCATCATGCTCGCGAGTCTATTCGGGCGGGGGAGCGGGCGCCAGGCTCAGTCCCGGTGCAGCGGCGCGGTGGACATCGCCTCGCCGACGCCCACGGTCAGGCCGAAGAAGCCCTCGTGCGGCTGACGAGTCCAGCGCAGGTCATATTCCGCGAAGGCCGAGATCACGAACCAGTCGAAGAACGCACCGATCTCGGCGTGCGGCCCCAGGGCGCCGACGCTGACGTCGCCGTCGACGCTCCCGAGCTCGATCAGTGTCGACCCGATCCGCGCGTACGGCGTGGTCCACGACGACGCCAGAAGGTACACGTGGGGTCCGATCCCGACCTGCTGAATGTCCCGCGTGACCTTGACGCGGAGGTCGGCACCTGGACCCAGGTGCTCGGTGGCGCGAGACTCACTCAGGGCGGCTCCCCCGGCGACCTGCGCTGCGACGCCGTAACGACCCTCTTCGAGCCCCGTGGACGCGACGGCGCCGGCCTGCGCGTCGGCCATCAGCGACATGCAGCCGGACGAGAGCCCGGCGAGCGTGAGAGAAAGCGCGCGCCTCATCCCGAGCCCCTTCCCTGCTCGCGCCAGCGGTCCAGCGCCATGGCGACCAGGATGATCGCGCCGGTCAGGATCTCTTGCACCCAGTTGGGCAGGCCCACATGGGTCGACCCGGTCTTGATCTCGGTGAGCAAGAGCGCGCCGAGCAGCGCGCCGGCGACGGAACCTCGACCGCCCGAGAGCGAGCCGCCCCCGATCACGACCGCGGCGATCACCTCCAGCTCGAGCCCGATCGAGTCGGTGGGGTCCCCTACGGTGAGCGTCGCGAACTCCATCACGCCCGCGAGGCCCGCCATCGCCCCGGCGATCACGTACACGATCAGCGTGATCCGCCCGACGGGGACGCCGCACAGCCGCGCAGTCTCGAGGCTCGAGCCCACCGCCACCACGTGCCGCCCGGGGCGCGTGTACGCGACGAACGCCGCGAAGACGACGGCGAGGGCCAGCGCGACCCACACCCCGGTGGGCAAGAGGAAGCCCCCGTGGGCTCCCCCGGGCAGCGCCATCAAGCTGTCGAGGCCCTTGGGATCGGCGTCGACCTTCTGCTCGTTCGCCAGCCCCTTAGCCGCGCCGCGCAGGGCGCTCATGGTCCCGAGCGTGACGATGAACGGCAGAAGACGGAGGCCCGTCACCAAGAGGCCGTTGAGCGCGCCGACGCACGCCCCGAGGGCCACGCCCGCCGCGGCGGCGGTCCACGCCCCGCTGCCGCCGTCGAGCGTGCGCGCCACGATCACCGTGGTCAGCGCGACCGTCGAGCCGACCGACAGGTCGATGCCGCCCTGGATCATCACCAGCGTCATGCCGATGGCCGCCAGCGACACGATCACGGTCTGCCGCGCCATGGTCAGCACGTTGGCCGAGCGAGTGAAGGTCTGGGGCGCGAGCAGCGCGAACAGCGCGTACACCGCCAGCACCGCGCAGAGCGGTCCGAACCACGGCGCGCGCGAGAGTTGCTTCACGCCACCCCCGCCGCGTCGAGCATCAGCCGGTGCTCGGTGAGCTCGGCCGCCGGCACGGCCGGCCCGAGCCGGCCGCGGTGCATGACCGCGATCCGATCGCAGATCTCGAGCAGCTCGGAGAACTGGCTCGACACCACCAGCACGGCCTTTCCCTGGCTCGCCAGCTCGTCGATCAGCGCGTACACGTCGGCCCGGCTCCGGACGTCGATGCCGCGCGTGGGCTCGTCGAGCAGCGCCACGTCCACGTCGTGGTTGAGCAGGCGGCCCAAGGCCACCTTCTGCTGATTGCCGCCCGACAGCGCGCGGACCGGTTGGTCGGGGCCCGAGGTCTTGATGCCCAGCCGCTCGATCAAGCGCCGCGCCGTGGCGCGCTCCCGCGCCGGCCACACCCACGCCGGCAGCTTCGACAGGGTGAGGTTCTCGGCCACCGACAGTTCGCCGGCCAGCCCTTCACGCTTTCGGTCTTCGCTGACCAGCCCCACCCCCTGCGCCAGCCGCCGCGTCGGCGAGGCGGGTCCGACCTTTGCACGCACCCTGAGCTCGCCGCGGACCACGCGCTCGAGCCCGAAGATCGCGCGCAAGAGCTCGGTGCGCCCCGAGCCCACCAGCCCCGCGACCCCCAGCACCTCGCCCGCGCAGAGCTCGAAGCTCGCGCTCAACGGGAGGCGTGGGCCCGCGAGATCACGCGCCGAGAGGACGACGTCGCCGCCCGTGCGCGGCGCTCGGCGGCGTCGACCTCCGAGGGCGTGACCGCTCATCAGCTCGACCAGGTGGCTGGGCGCCGTGCCCTCGATGTCCCCCGTGCCCACCCGTCGGCCATCACGAAGCACGGTGAAGCGCTGGGCGATGCGCTGCACCTCTTCCAGGAAGTGCGAGATGTACACGATGGCGATGCCGGTGCTGGCCAGCCGGCGCACCACCTGGAACAAGCGCTCGACCTCGGGCGCGGCCAGGCTCGCCGTCGGCTCGTCCAAGATCAAGAGCCGACAGCCGCTCTGGGCGAGCGCGCGGGCCAGCGTGACCGATTGCACCTCTGCGGGGCCAAGGCAGCCGAGCGCGGCGTCGGGCGAGATCTCGGGCGCCACCAGCGCCAGCGCGCGGCGGGCGTCGGCCCGGAGCCGCGCGCGATCGACCAGCCCGAGGCGCGTGGGCTCCGCGCCCAGGAGCACGTTCTCGGCCACCGAGAGGTGGGGGCAGACGAAGGGCTCTTGGTGCACGATGGCCACTCCGGCGCGGCGCGCCTCGGCGGGCGAGTGCGGGGCGTGAAGCGCTCCGTCGAGCCGCATGCTGCCGCCGTCGGCCGGGTACACGCCCGAGACGATCTTGGTCAGCGTGCTCTTTCCAGCGCCGTTCTCGCCGAGCAGCGCGTGGACCTCGCCGGGTGCGATCGCGAGATCGACGGCCGCGAGCGCGCGGGTGCCGCCGAAGGTCTTTTCGAGCCGGCGGATCTCGAGGCGCGGCGTCGCTACTTCAGCCACTGATCCAGCTCGGGCCGGAGCAGCTGCTTGATCGCCGGCTCGTTCATGTTGGCCCGGGTGACCAGCTTGCTGCCGGTGTCGATGCGCCTGTCGACCTTCTCGCCCTTCAAGTGCGAGACCATGGTCTTCACCGCCAGGTAGCCCATGTTGAACGGATCTTGCAGCACCAACCCGTCGATGGCGCCGCCCTCGACGCCGGCCACCAGCTTGTCCGAGGCGTCGAAGCCCACGAAGCCGAGCTTGCCAGCCAGGTTCGCCTTCTCGACCGCCCGCAGCATACCGAAGGTGGTCGACTCGTTGGGCGTGAACACGCCGGCGACTTTTCCGTCGGTGGCCCCCTGGGCGAGAAGCAGGCTCTCGCTGGCCTTGTGCGCGGTTTCGGTCGTCGCGCCGCCGTACTGATTGTCGCTGAGGATCTTCACGCCTTCGGCCTTCAGCGCCTCGAGGCACCCCTCTTCACGGTGGTTCGTGCTGGCCGAGCCCTCTTGGTAGCGCAGCACCACGGCGCCACCCTTGTCTTTCACCTTCTGCGCCAGGTGAGCGCAGCCCAGCTTGCCCGCCGCGCGGTTGTCCGTCGCGACGAAGCTCACGTGGTCTTCCGAAGCGAGATCCGAGTCGAAGATCACGACCGGGATCTTCGCGCCGGCCGCGGCCTTCACGCTCGAGACCAGGGCCTTGTCGTTCAGCGGTGCGAGCACGATCCCCGAGACGCCCTGGGCGGTGAAGCTCTGCACAAGATCGATCTGTTGCTTCAGGTCGTCCTCTTTGAGCGGGCCCTTCCACACGATCTCGACCCCCAGCTCCCGGGAAGCCTTGACCGCGCCGGCGTGCACGCTCTTCCAGAACTCGTGGGTCGTGCCCTTGGGGATGACCGCGATCCGCAGGGGCTCTCGGCCCCCTTCCGAGCCAGCGGTCGGCGCCGGTGTCTCGCGCTTGCAGCCCCAAAGTGCCAGCGCCAAAACGAGCGCGATCGCCCTGCCCACGCCTCGGTTCATCGCGGCCGAGGGTACGCTGCAGGCCCGCGCGACGTCCAGGGCGGCGCGTGCGGGCTCTGGTACTCTGCAGAGTGAGATCGGATGTCCGCCCCGTCGCCCGCCGAAATCCACGACGCCCTCGACCCGGCACGCCGGCGCCTGTTCGCTGCAGTCTTCGCGATGGGGCTCGCATCGGCCGGGATCGCCGCCGGCACGCTGTTCGCTGCGACGGACACGACCGGCCGCGTGCTCGGGGCCCTGTTGGCCTGCACGTTCGCCGGCTTCACCGCGTTCTGCGCCCGCGAGCTCGGGCTGCACGCCCGCGCGGTCCGCGGGGTGATCGAGCAGCCGGGTCACGTGGTCTGGGTCACCTTCACGGTGCAGTCAGGGCCCCGGGTCCAGACGCTGGGGATCCTGACGGTCCACGATGCGGCCGGCAGATCGCGACGCTTCGTTCTCCCGCCGAGCACCGGAGGCCATGCCTTCGAGCTGCTCCGCGAGCAGTGCCCCCAGGCGGTGTTCACTCATCGCGCGGGCGGCTACGAGGCCCTCCATCAGCTGTGGCGATCGAGCCCGGCCGAGTTCCCGGCGCGGGCGCGAGGCCTGCAATCGGACTCGGGCCTTCCTGATGCGGGGGCCTGATCACGCACGTGAGCGCCGCCGCCGCGCGGCGAGCCCAAGCGCGAGCAGCGCGAGCGCGAGCGCGATCCGCCGGCTGTCACGCTCCGGCACCAGGCGGCACCCGCAGCCTCCGTCGTCGCCGGCGTCCGTGGTCCCGCCGGTGGGCACGTTGCCTCCGGACCCGGCGGCGGCGTCGTTGCCCGCGTCGTTGGCGGAGCCGCCGGTGCCCGCCTCTGGGAACACGCACTGCCCGCCCACGCAGGTCTTGGGGGGGAAGCAGACGGGGTTGCACTGTTCCGGCACGCACTGCCCGGTCTTCGCGTCGCACTCCTCGCCGGTGGCGCAGGTCACGCCCTCGCACAGCGGGACGCAGCCCTTGGTCGCGTCGCACTTCTGACCTGTCGGGCAGGTCACGCCCGAGCACATTCCCACGCACGCCCCGGTGCTGTCGCAGTGCTCACCGCTCTGGCAGGTCTTGCCCTTGCACGCCGGGGGCACGCAGTTCTTCGAGCCCGTCTTGTCGCAGACCTCGCCCGCGTTGCAGCCGATGTCGCCGGCGTAGCAATCGCACGGCGCCTTGCACTCGCCCTGCGAGCACTGCTTGGGCGCCGGGCACTGCACCCCGGCGCAGGGGTCGACGCACTTGCCGTCCTTGCAGGCCTGTCCGAAGGGACAGACCACGCCATCACACGCCGGCTTGCACGTCTTGCTGCTGGCGTCGCACACCGAGCCCGGCGGACAACCCCCGGTGGTGCAATCGTCGGGGATGCAGATCGACCCCTGGTCAGTGGGCTTGCATGTCGACCCCAGGGGGCAGTTGCCGATCTCGCCGCCCTTGCAGGGCGGCACGCAGATGCTGGCGTGGCAGAACAGGCCTGTGGGGCACGCTCCGGGCTTGCCGTCGCAGTCCAGATCTTGGGCCGAGTCGCAGGGCTCGGGCGCGCCGGGGTAGGTCTTGCTGTCGGCGTCGTTGCAGTCGCACGGCTGGGCCGCGCCGGGGCACTTGCAGTCGACGAAGCCGTCTTTGTCGGCGTCGGGGCACACGCCCGTGCCTTGCTCGGTGAGCCCCGCAACGGCGTCCACTTCACCCTCTTGAGAGTGGTACGAGCACGCCGGAAACTCCTTGCCGTCGTAGCCAGCCACGATCGACGCGTAGCGGAAGGTTATCCCGCACGGCAGCCCGTGCACCTGCGTGAACGAGTCGTCCTCGACGGCGTAGTTCGCGGTGTCGCCGCAGGCGGCCCAGGTGGGGTTGGACGGCGACGGGGGGCGCGTGGTGAACCACCCATGGGTGAAGATCTGCTGCAAGACGGCCCGGTTCCACTTCTGTGGGTCGGTGCCGGTGGTCGCGGGATCTTCCACCGCGTCTTTCGCAAACGGGTTGTCCGTCAGATAGACCGTGTACTCGACGGACTCGCAGGGCTGCGGGCCGTGATCGTTCTGGGCGAAGATGGCGACCTTGTTCGAAGGCCCGCCCAGATCGAACACCAACCCCTCCCACGGAAAGTAGTGGCCCGGCGTCCCGTCGGGCACGCAGTTCGAGACCGCGCGATTCGGGCACCCGCCGACCAGCGTGTGATCGAGCAACCGGCAGGGGTGCCACCAGGTGTGATCGAGCTTCTCGAGATACTTGGTGGCGTTCGCCACCGTGTTGGTCACGGTCCCGTTGCACGAATACTGGCCCGGGCAATCGTAGGGTGGCGTCGACTCGCCCGCGCAGCCGGTGTGGCTGGTGGTGTCGCAGCCGGGCCAGTTGTTGAAGAACTTGGCGAGCAGCGGCAGCTGCGGTCCGGTCAGGCCGTTCTTGTCCTTGAAGATGTCGTGGACCACGCCACCGGCGCTCTGGATGGCGTTGATGCACGCCTGGGGCGACGTCGGTGGGTTGGCGTCGCACGCCCCCGTGGCGGCCTCCGCGCGAGAGCCCAGCGCGAGCGCGCCGAGCGCGAGTCCGAACGACAGGGTCGTCTTGATGGTCATGGGGTGCCTCCGGGGCGGGCCCAGAATATCGCGGCCCTGGCCTGGTCGGGGGGCCATCGTGCCGTCGGGGCTTGCCCGCCCCGGATCGCGGCCTCAGCTTGAGTGGTCATGCAGCTGGGCGAGATCTGGGGCTGGGTCACTGCGGTTGCGCTCGGGGTCGGTCTGGCGGCGACCGCCGGCCTTCGTGCCTGGCTGCCTCTCCTCTTGGCGGGCGGCCTCGCCCGCCTGGGCGTGGTCTCGCTGGGCGAGAGCTTCGGGTTCTTGTCGTCCACCCCCGCACTGGTGCTGTTCGCGGTCGCGACCGTGGTCGAGATCGTCGCCGACAAGATCCCCGCGGTCGATCACGTGCTGGACGTGATCTCCACCGTGGTGCGCCCCGCCGCGGGCGCCCTGCTGGCGGCCTCGGCGCTGTACCAGGTGAACGACCCGCTGATCGCGGCGGTGATCGGCATCTGTGTCGGCGCGCCGGTGGCCCTGGGTCCGCACGCGGCCAAGTCGGCGCTACGCGCGGCGTCGTCCGCCACCACCGCCGGCTTTGCGAACCCGATCGTCAGCTTCATCGAAGACGGCGTGGCCCTCGCGCTCTTCGTCCTGGCGGTGGTGGTGCCGGTCGTGTCGCTGCTCTTGGTGGTGATGGTGGCGTGGTGGGTGATCCGACGCCGGCGGCGCAAGCTGGCGGTCGCGCCGGCGTGAGTCACTCGGGGAACGTCTCCCACAGCCCGACCGCGCGCCGCCGCCGCGCCTTGGCCACCAAGAAGGCGTCGAGCGCGACGAGGGCCGACACGATGTAGCCCACGCCGCACGAGGCAATCACCAGCGCCATGATCAGCAGGCCCTTGGCCGCCTGACCCAAGATCACGTGACCGAGGCCAGGCGCCAGCACGCTGACGATGATCGCCAGAACGTCGGTCCCGTCGAGCTCGCCGGGGGTCGAGAGGGTGGGTGAGGGGAGGGCGTCCATTTTCCCGAATGCTTCCTTTCGTCGCGACCCGAAGCGGGCGCGGTCAGAGAGCATTCGGGGCGGGGACGGGTCTTATTTCAGGCGGCGCGCCGGCGCCGCAGCGCGGCGAATGCCACGGCCAAGAGCCAGCCTGCGTGGGTCGGGTCGCTCTTGGCGGGCACGCGACAGCCGCAGCCCCCGTCATCTCCGCCGCCGTCAGCCTTCTTGCCGGCGCCGCCTCCCGATGAGGTACCACCTGCCGACGCGCCGCCGGACGAGCCGCCCGCGGCACCGCTGCCGCCGGCGCCGCTGCTCCCGCCGACGCCCGAGTCGATCCCGCCGTCTGCCGACACGCACGCGTTGCCCTGGCACGTGTAGCCGGGGGCACAGTCCGACCCCGACGCGCACTGCTGCTGGCAGGCGCCGCCAACGCATTTGTATGGCACGCAGGACTCGCTCTGGCCGTTCGGTTGCAGCACTGTGGTCGCGTCCTTGCAGGTTGCAGAGGTGACTGCGCACTTGCCGGTGTTGGTGTCGCACTTCGCGCCCTGCGCGCAGTCGGTGTCCGACGCGCAGGTCGATGCGCAGACACCCGTCGCCGCCTTGCAGGCGTAGGGCAAGCAGTTCTGCGTCGGGAGCAGCGAGCAGAGCCCGGCGCCGTCGCAGGTTCCGGCCGGTTGCGACACGTCGCCGCTACAGCTCGCGTCCTTGCACGCCGTGCCCGCTGCGGGGTAGGCGCAAGCGCTCTTGTTCGCGCCGTCGCAGGCGCCCTTGCACTTGTCGCCGGTCGTGCCCGAGCAATCGGTCCGGGTGCCGCGCGGCTTGCCCGCCACGGGCTTGCACTGCCCGAGGCTCCCGGTCTCGGCGCAGGCCTCGCACTGACCGTTGCAGGGCGCATCGCAGCACACCTGATCGACGCAGAAGCTCGACTTGCAGGCGTTCGCTACCGTGCACGTCTTCCCGTTGTCGATCTTGGGGATGCACACCCCGTTCGAGCAGTAGTTGTCGGTCACGCAGTCGCTATCGGCCGTGCAAGGGCTTGCGCATGCGGAGCCTTTGCACACGTACGGCGAGCAGTTAGCGTTGTTCTGATCGGTGCAGAGGCCCGCGCCGTTGCACACCTTGCCCGAGACAGAGCCGTTGACGCAGGTGGTGGGGCCGCAGCTGGTCCCTGCCGCGCCCTTGGCGCACTCACCGGGGGTCCCAGAGCACGAGGCTTGGTCGCCGCACGGGTCGCTGCCGGTGACGCACTGGTTGCCCGGGTTGGCCCCCTTCTTGGCCGCGCCGCACTTGCCGTTGTTGGCCAGGCTGCCGTCTTCCTTGTTGCCCGCGGCGCAGGCCATGCACTTGCCGGTACAGGTCCCGTCGCAGCACACGCCGTCGGCGCACAGGTTCGAGGCGCACACGGAGGCGCTCGCGCACGGCTGCCCGAGTGGCTCCTTGGGTATGCAAGAGCCGCCCTTGCAGTAGTTCCCGGGAGAGCAGTTGGCGTCGGAGCCGCAGCTCTGGGGGCAGCTGGCTGCACCGCCGCAGAGATACGCGCCGCACTGACCTGCCGAGCCCGTGCCGAGGACCGTGCACTTTCCGTTCTGGGTGGCCCCGAGCGCAGCTGAACACACGTCGCAGCCGTTGCCGCATGTCGAGTCACAGCAGTAGCTGTCGACGCAGTGCCCGTTCAGGCAGTCGCCGTTCGCGCTGCAACCCTGACCGTCGTCCTTCTTGCAGTTGCCGGCGCTGTCACAGCTGTTGACCCCACCGCACGCGGTCCCGTCTTTGCCGCTCGTGATCAGCGTGGTGCAAGTTCCCGCGGTGTTGGCGCATGACCGGCACGGCGTGGTGCAGGCATCAGCGCAGCAATAGCCGTCGACGCAGTTGTTGCTGGCGCAATCCGTCGCCAAGGTGCAGGTCTGCCCGTTCTTCTTCTTGCAATCCGCGCCCGCGCTGCACGTGCTCGTGCCCTGGCACTGGGCGCCATCGTCCTGGTTCGTGACCAAGGTGGTGCAAGTCCCCGCGGTGTTGGCGCATGACCGGCACGGCGTGGCGCAGGCGTCTGCGCAGCAATAGCCGTCGACGCAGTTGTTGCTGGCGCAATCCGTCGCCAAGGTGCAGGTCTGCCCGTTCTTCTTCTTGCAGGCGCCACTCGCGCTGCATGTGTTCGCGCCGGTGCAGGTGTCGGTGTCGTCGGCGCTGACCACCGAGGTGCACTTCCCAACCGAATAGAAAGTCCCCGCTTGTCCCAAGTCACAGCGCTGGCACACGCCACAGCTCGGCGTGAGACAACACACGCCGTCGACGCAATTGCCCGTGTCGCAGGTGGTGCCGTTCGAGCAGGCGTCTCCGCGCACTATCATCGCCCAGGTGTCCTTGGGGTCGGCGGGGTCCGGGGACACCGTGTCGCCCGAGTACATCACGAAGCGCTTGTTCGCCGGCTCGAACACCAGGGGCGTCGAGCTGCGCGCGGTCGGCGCGGCGGCCGAGCCCGCCTGTTGGATCTCCGCCCACGCGGAGCCATCCCATTGCCAGAGCTCTTTCGACGGGCTCGCGCCGGGCTTGCCGCCGAAGAGCAACACCTTCTTGCGAACGCTGTCGTAGCCCATGCCGGAGCCGGTGCGCTGGCCCAGACCCGCGGGCGTGGTCGCGGGCTCGAACTTGTCGGTGCTGCTGTTGTAGAGCACCGTGATGTCAGCCATGCCGCCCGAGGCGGTTCCACCGTAGATCACCGTTCGCGCATTTTGCGCGTCGTAGGCCATCCCATGCATCGTGCGGGCCGTGGGCGCCGTGCACCCCGAGCCGCAGCGCTTCGACCACTTGGCGGTCGTGCCGTTCCACTCCCAGATCTCGCTATTGTACCCCGAGCCCGGGTTGCCACCGAACAAGAGCACGCGCTGCAGCGCCGAGTCGTACGCCATCGCGTGCCCATAGCGAGCAGACGGCTTGTCGACGCCTGCTGTGCACGACCCGGCACACTTCTGGGTCCAAGAGCCCGAAGCGTAGATCCACGTCTCGTCGATCGGGCTCCCGTTGTAGCCGCCGAACAGGACCGTCTCGCCGCGAGCTGCGTCGTGGGCCATCGCGTGGTAGCGACGCCCCCCGCTCGGGCTCGACGCCACGGACCAGGTAGAGCCGCTGAGGGTCCAGGCGTCGGCCAAATACGCGACGCCCCCCACGACATCCGTGCCTCCCGTCACCAGCGTCACGCCCGTCGCGGCGTGGTGGGCCATCGCGTGCCCGTACCGGCCCGGAGGCGGCGAAGTTCCGTTGAGCAGGGTCCACTCGGCGTTTTCGTACGCCGGGTCGAGCACGATCGGGTACTCGAGCCCCGTGCGATCGAGCTCGACCACCAGACGGTCGCCCACGACGCTCAAGCGCGCATCGCGCCGCTTGCCCCGAGCATC
The DNA here is from genome assembly GCA_016191785.1 of Myxococcales bacterium. Taxonomy (GTDB): domain Bacteria; phylum Myxococcota_A; class Polyangia; order Polyangiales; family Polyangiaceae; genus JADJKB01. The sequence goes on from JACPVJ010000196.1 coordinate 36,209, forward strand.
GAGGGCGAAGGGCCGGTGGATGCGCAGTGCCGGCATGCCGGCGTCGTCCAAGAACAGCACTGCGCCGTCCGGTTGCTCGGCCACGTTGGAGATGCCGGCAGGCAGCTCGATGCGCCAACTGAAGCGGGTGGGAGCCGCGTCGCTCTCGAGCACGAACAGCTCTTCGAAGCGCTGAGCGGTAGCGGCGACCACCAGGTGCGTGGACGGATGCGCGTCCGCGTAGAACAGGCGGCCATCGATCAGCTCGGCTTCGCGGCCGGCCGCGCCTTCACGCCAGAAGCGGATCGCATGGCGAGCGCTCGGGCTCGGGCCCACCTCGAAGGCGAGCTCCGCCCGGTGCCCGACTCTTGCGGCGACCCGCGCGGTGCTCGCTCCGACGCCGCGATGCCCCGGCGAAACGAAGGCTTCGCCAGCGGGTTGCAGCCCGTTGAGCGACTCCGTGAAGAAGCGATCGAGCACTCTGTCGGCCCGCGCCACGGCGATGGCCGTCTCGAGGCCGAGCGGCGCTCGCACGCCGCCGCCATCGGGGCTCGCCACGAGCGGCCCAGTCTCGGGCGCCACCTCGCTGCACGCCGTCGACCCGAGAATCAGCAAGGCCCCCGCCCACGCCACCAGACGCCACACGTGCGATCCCATCTCCGCCTCACCCTTCCGTTCGAGCCGCCCCTAGCCCGTGCAGTCTAGGCGCGAGCGGTCGGCTTCGGCAACGTGGGACTCGCGAGACTCGCGAGACCCCTCGAGATTGACTCCGAACGTGCCGTCTGACGATGATGCCGCCCGACCCAGGGGCGGCAGCGACGAGCAGCGAGCGCTGGTTCCTCTCGGGCCATTCCCCGCACTCGCTCGATTTCCGGAGGCTCCCCATGGCGAATTTCCCCAGCACGCTGACTCACGGATCTGGTCGTCCCCTCGAGCTCGACTCGACGCGGCTCTTGCTCTCGTTCGATCCCCCCGGTCGTCCGGCGAACTTCGAGAAGGTGCTGGCGCACGCCGGGCTGCTCCTCGAGGACGCCCCGGTAGAAGGGAAACCCAAGGCCCGCGTCAACCAGACTCCCAGGTTCTGCTTCGTGCGCTCCAAGAACGGCGAGCCCGTGCCGCGCAACGCACCCGCGGACTTGATGGCCGCGCTGGGGAATGCGCCCGCGCGGAAGCCTCGACTGAAGTGGGTGGGCCCGGTCTACCGCTTCGTCGGAAACCCGACGGACGCCGGCTTGCTCGGCGTGGTGATCGACAGTCTGCGGCTGACGCCCACGGCGCCGGTCAAAGACGATCCGAATGGCAAGCTCTCCAAGCTCTTGAAGAAGCTCGCCCTCGAACCCAACGCCAAGCTGTCGAAGGCGATCGCGCCGACGCGCTTCGTCGAGGCGACGAATCTCGGCAACAGACACGCCATTGCCGCGGCAGCCGAGCTCTCCGAGGCGCTCGCCGGCACCTTCAGCGCGCATCCGGTCTGCATCCCCCTGCGCTCGCCGGAGTGCGCGACGCCGAGCAGCGAGTCGCAATGGCCCCAGTGGAACATGATCCGGATCGGTGCGGAGGCGGCCTGGGATCGGACCAAGGGCTCGACGTCGGTGTGCGTGTGCGTCGTCGACAAGGGCGTACAGCGAGCTCATGAGGAGCTCAATCGGGCAAGCAGCTACGGCCACGACGCGGGGACGGGAGTCGATCACGGCGGCTACATCACCACCGGTACCCAGGACGTCTCCGACAACACGACCTCGGCGCACGGCACGGGCGTGGCCAGCGTCACCTCCGGCGCTTGGGACTCGGGGGGGGTCGCGGGCCTGGCTGGCGACGCCGCCCTGCTGGCGCTGGCCGTCCCCAACTGGCTCGACACCGAGGTCGAGGCCGCCATCAAGCGTGCCTTCGACGGAACCAAACCGCCGACCGCCGCTACGGTCGCGCTCGACCAACGAGTACTGCTCTTGCCCTTCGTGCACGACCTGTTCGCCATCGGGCCGATCAAGGACGCCGTCGAGACCGCGCTGAACAGCGGGCTGACCGTCGTCTGCGCCAGCGGTGACGACGCGGACACGAGCACCTACCCCGCAGACGGATCTCACCCCCGCGCCATCGTGTGCGGCGCCAGCGACGACGTCGACGCGCGGTACAACTCGAAGTTCCCCTCGTTCCTCAGCCTGGTCGCGCCGGGAAAGGACATTCCCGTGGCCGTTCCGGGACCTGGGCTCGGCGCGACCACCTACGGCCTTCTCCAAGGCAGCTCTTGCGGCGCAGCGCACGTCGCGGGCGCCGTCGCGCTGGTGCTCAGTCGCTCGGCCGCCGGACTCGCCAGCTACCCGTTCGGATCGACCAACCCCGAGAAGCTCAAGAGCGTGATCGAGCGGACGGCCCAGAAGGTCGGGACGGGGTACGGTTCGGAGATCAACCCGCGGACGCCGGAGCTTGGCTTCGGGCGCCTGCGCGCCGATTGGGCGGTCGACCTCGCCGATGTGATGATCAAAGACGATCCGGCGGACCGCGGCGTCGAGCCGTCCACCGGAGTGTTCTGGCGCGATTCGGCCGTGGTCATCCGCCAGACAGCCGAGTCCCAAGCGATCGTCGAGGCCAGCTTCGACACTTGGCATGCCGACCCCATGCAGTCCACGCGCATCTACGCCAGCACCAGCGGAGCGTCGTGCTACGCGTACGTGCGCGTGCAGAACCTGGGCCCGGCCAGCGCCGAGAACGTGCGCGTGCGCGCGGTGGGTGCGGCCTGCGCAACGGGCTTCATGTATCCGACGGACTGGAACGCCGCCGACGACGTCAACCACTTCGTGATGTCGCCCAACCCGTGGCCGGGTGATCCTGCCGCGGTCGGTGACGAATACGTGGTCGGGAGCCTGGCGGCGGGGGCAGCGAAGATCGTGCGCTTCGAGATCACCAAGGCCAAGGCCGACAAGGGTCTCGCCTGGCCGGGTTCGCACGTGTGTGGCCTGGCGAAGGTCACCGCGAACAACGACCACGCCTTCAACATGTTCGCACCTGCCGTGCCGGTGTCGAGCGAGCAGGCGCGGCGCAACAACCTCTGCCAGCGCAACCTGCACGTGGTCACGGCCGCCAGCCCTTGGTTCTTCCCGTTCCTGGCCGGCAACGTCGTGGACGAGGACGAGACCATGGAGCTGGTGATCGAAGCCAAGTCGCTTCCGTCCGGAACGCTCATGCGCCTCGCCCTCGACGAGCCCGAGCGGGCCGCGCCCAATCTGGACCTGTCCGCACTGTCCCGATCGCCGCGCGCCGCCGCCGCCCCGCGCGCGGGCCACGCCAGCCTCACGCTGCTCGATCGCGCCCGCGTGGCCATCGGTTGCGGTGACACCATCGGGATCGCGACGTTGCCGCCGGGCACGCAATTCGACTGCTCGGGCGGTGCCCGCGGCGACGTGCGCGTGACCGGAGGCAGCGTGATCACGTCCGGTGGCAAGCGCTTGGTCGAGACACGAGGCGCGCACACTCGGGTGCGACTCCCGAAGGCGCCGGGCAGTGTCCTGCCACTCTATCTCGAGATCCCGGTCCCCGCCGGGGTGAAGAAGACGGATCGCTTCTTGGTGGACGTCATTCAGAAGAACGCGGCCGGCCAGGTCGTCGGGGGCGTGAGTCTCTACCTAGTTCCCTGACCCCCGCACGTCACCGTGAGCGCCGTCGGCGCGCCGTTGCCACGAGCGCCAAGAGCGCGAGCGCGGCGAGTCCGTTCTCGCGCTTGGGCGCCGTGCGACAGCCACACCCGGCGTCGTCACTCGAACCGTCGCCGCCGCCCGACTTGCCACCCGTGGCAGTCGCGCCGCCGGAGCTGCTGGCTCCGCCGCCACCCCCCGCGCCGCCGGCCGACCCGTCGGCGTCGGCCACGCAGCTCGCCCCCTGGCATGCGTACCCGAACGCGCAGTCCGCGCCGGTGGTGCACTGCTGCTGGCACTTGCCTGCCTTGCAGACGTACGGCGTGCAGCTCTCGGTCTGGCCGTTGGGCAGCTGCACCGTGGTCGGGTCGAGGCACTTCGCCGTCGAGATGGCGCACTTGCCGGTGTTGCCGTCACAGGTCGCGCCCTGCGCGCAGTCCGCGCTGCTCGCACAGCCCTTTCGACAGAGCCCGTTCGTGGCGTCGCAGCCGTAGGGTGAGCAGGCCGAGGTCTGGCCGGCCGCGCACGCCCCGGTGCCGTCGCAGGTCGCGGCCGAGGTCGAGACGTCTCCGGTGCAGCTGGCCGCGCCGCAGCTGGTCGCGTTGCCAGGATAGCTGCACTTGTCGCCGTTGCCCGCGCAGCTGCCCTTGCACGCACCGCTGCCGGCGCAGTCCTGGCGCGGCGGCAGCGGCGTTCCGGTCACGAACGCGCACGTCCCGACCTTGCCCGCCAGGTTGCAGGCCTGACACTGGCCCGAGCAGTTGCTGTCGCAGCACACCCCGTCGGTGCAGTTGCCCGAGTCGCACTCGAGCTTGTCCTTGCACGGCGTGCCGTTGGCGCGCTTGGGCTTGCACACGCCCAGCTCGCAGCGGTTCGGCGGCTGGCAGTCCGTGTCGTTCGCACACGGGAACGCGCACGAGCCGTTCTTGCACACGTAGGGCGCGCACGGCTTTCCGGCCGGCGCGTTCTCGAAGTAGCAGACGCCCGCACCCGAGCAGATCGCGCCTTTGGCGCTCATCACGTTGCAGCTGTTGCCCGCGCCTGCGTCGGTGGCGCATGCAGCGCCCTGGGGAGTGAGCGCGCACGCGCCCTTGCCGTCGCAGGCCCCCGTCTTCCCGCAGGTGCCCGCAGGGTCTGCGGCGCAGTCGTCGTGGGGGTCGAGCCCGTCGAGCGCCGCGCCGCACGTGCCGCTGCCGGTGAGCGACTGCTTCTTCTCGGCAGCGCAGGCCTGGCACGTGCCCTTGCAGTCGGTGGTGCAGCACACGCCGTCGACGCAGAAGCCCGAGTCACACTCGCTGCCGGCGGTGCACGCTTGCCCCGCCGCCTTCGCGGCGCCAGTCGCGGTGCGGATGGGCTCCGGGCCGTCGTCGGGACCGGAGCAGGCGGCAGCAACGATCGCGATCGGGATCAGGAGCCAACGGGTCATGGGATGTCCAAGAGGTTGCCACGACGAGGCGGCCGGGCGCCATGGCGGGTGCGCCCGAGCGGTTCCCTCGGCCTATCCGAATGGGTAACATGTCGGCTCGAGGTGACCGGATGCGCGCGGCTTATGTTGGATGTGCCCTGTCCTTGGTATTGGTCGTTGGCTGTAGCGAGTCGAAGTCGCCAGAGCTCGGAGTAGCCTCGTCCGGGCCGAGCGAGCCTTCGGCGCTAGCCGACCCCGGCGACCCCGCTGAAGTACGCGCCGCGTACGTTGCGGCCCGCCAGCGCGAAGGTGACCGAGATTCTGACTTTCACTTGCGCCAGCGCCCAGATAGTAAGTTCGAGGCGCCCAATCCCCGGCACCGCTTCGTGGCCGAGCTGGGAGCCCGCGGTGCCCAGCTGACCTCGACCGAGGGCGCCTTCGAGTTGGGCCTGGAAACGACGGGCATCGCTTGCGGTGACGCTCAGGTCGAACTGACGTTGGCTGACGCTCTGCCGGTCTCCAACCGGATCGTGCTGGCCGGGACTGCCGGGGAGGCAAAGGTCGACGAGTGGTATGTCAATGGTCCGTTGGGCCTCCAGCAGGGTTGGGATGTGCAGCGACCGCCCTGTGAGGCTGCCAAGACCGAGCTCGTGCTCTCGATCACGGTTGCCGGGAGAACGCCGGTTGCCAGCAGCGACGGACGGAGCATCGCTTTTGCCAAGCCGGGCCTTTCGCTGCCGGAGCTTCACTACACCGATTTGTTTGCACGCGACGCCGCCGGGCGCGCGCTCGGCGTGCGCATGGAAGCGTTCGACTCGCGGATTGCGATCCGCGTGGACACGGCCGGTGCGAAGTGGCCGGTCGCGATCGATCCACTCGTTGCTACCCAAGAAGCGAAGTTTGCAGCCTCTGGCGCCAGCGACGGCGCGGCCAACGACTGGTTCGGAAGCGGTGTTGCCGTCGACCCGGCCGCGTCGTTTCCCAACATCGCCGCGATCGGCGCGCCGGGGCGCGACGTGGCCGGCAACGCGAACCAGGGCGCTGTCTACGTGTTCGAGAAAGTCGCGACCTGGGGTCTGACCGCCGTGCTCGTCGCAGCGGACGGGGCTGCGTCGGACGAACTGGGGACGTCCGTCGGCCTCAGCGGTACGACCATAGTGGCTGGCGCGCGCAACGCGAATGGCCAAGCGGGGGCCGCGTACGTGTTCGTGCGAAACGGAACAGCGTGGTCGCAGCAGCAGAAGCTGACCGCGAGCGATGCGACCGCGCTGGACTTGTTCGGCACTGCGGTTGCGATCGACGGGAACACTGTCGCTGTTGGTGCGCCACTGGACGATGTTGGCGCCAACGCAAACCAGGGGTCCGGCTACGTCTTTGTTCGCAGCGGCACGTCGTGGACGCAGCAGCAAAAAGTGGTGGCGGCGACCAGCCCGGACGCCCAAGACCAATTCGGCTCGTCGGTGGCGGTTCTCGGCAACGACGCGGCTTTCGGCGCGCCGGGAAACTACTACACGGCCTCCGGCTCTGGGGCCGCGTACGTCTTCACCCGATCGGGGACGACGTGGACGCAGCAGCAGGGCATCTTCCCGTCGACCTACCCGAGTGGGGGTTCTGGACGGAGCGTCTCATTGCTCGCCAACACCCTGGCCATCGGCGGGCCCGGGGAAGGGGCAGTCTACGTCTATGCACGCAGCGGAACGACGTGGTCCCTCCAGCAGAAGCAGAGCAAACCAGCCGATGCGTTTGCCTTCGGTCGATCGACCGCGCTCTTCAATGCGTCGAACCCGACAATGGCAGTCGGCGCAGACGGCACGAACGTCGCGTTGGCGTCGCAGCAAGGGGCGACCTACGTCTATAGGCGCTCGGGGACGGCGTGGCCTCTGGAAGGCACGCTGATCGCCAGCGACGGCGTGGCGGGCGACCGTCTTGGATACTCGGTCTCGGGGGCCGGCAACACGGTTCTGACCGGGGCCTTCCAAGACGATGTCGGAGGGTCGGCGGACCGCGGCTCTGCGTACCTTTGGACCCGCGTCGTCTCGACGTGGTCGCAGGGGCAGAAGCTGGTAGCAGCCGAGGGGGTGCAGGACGAGCTCATGGGTCAGGCGGTGGCCATCGACGGAGACACCGCACTCGTTGGCGTGCCGCACGACACTGTGGACGGGGTCGGCTGGCAGGGTTCGGTCTTCGTGTTCGTCAAGAGCGGCGCGACCTGGAGTCAACAGGCGCGCATCGTCGCGAGCGACGGAGGCGGCAGCGACGAATTCGGCTCGGCAGTGGCCCTGGGTGGGACGACTGCGCTCGTCGGCGCCCCCGGTGACGCCATTGCTGCCGGTTCGGCCTACGTGTTCGTCCGGAGCGGGTCCTCGTGGCCCCAGCAGCAGAAGCTCACCGTCGCCGGCGCGCAGGAATCCGACCGGCTCGGTGAGTCCGTGGCGATTAGTGGGGACACCGCGCTCCTCGGGATGCCGGGCGACGGTGCCTCATCGCAAGGCGCGGCGATTGTCTTCGTGCGCAGCGCCGGCGTGTGGTCCCTGCAACAGAAGCTGACAGCGAGCGACGCGGCAGCGAGCGACAACTTCGGGGCTGCCGTGGGCCTCGCCGGCAACGATGCGATTGTTGGCGCGCCGCTCTGCGACGTTGCCAGCAAGGTCGACGAGGGCGCGGCCTACGTCTTCGTTCGGAGCGGCACGACCTGGAGCCAGCAGCAGAAGCTGACGGGGCCGAGCGGTGCCGCCGGCGACGAACTGGGCCGCGCGGTCGCCATCTTCGGGAGTGACGCGCTGATCGGCGCGCCCAAGGACGACGTCGGGACGCCCGACCGCGGGTCTGCGCTCGTCTTCGGGCGCTCGGGCGCCACCTGGACGTACAAGACCCAACTGCTCGCGAGCACCGGGACAGCTGGCGACGCCTTTGGCACGTCGGTTGCGCTTGGCGCCGACGTAGCCGCAGTGGGCGCTGCGCTGGACGACGTCAGCGCGATGAGCGACGCGGGAAGTGTGCAGGTGTTCGTTCGTGACGCCACCGGCGCATGGGCGGAACAAACGCCGGCGATCGGTCCCTCGGACCCCGGAGCAGTCGATCGCTTCGGGACGTCCGTCTCGCTCTCGAACGACGGATTGTTGGTCGGGGCCCCTGGAAAGAGCTTCGAGCTCGGAACCGACATCGGCGCCGCCTACGTCGTGCGCCTGAAGGGGTTGGTGGGTCAGGGGTGCGTGGGCACCAGCGACTGCTCGAGCGGCCTGTCCTGCATGGATAACGTGTGCTGCAAGAGCGCCTGCGGTGGCGTTTGCGAGGTGTGCAGCGCAGCCAAGGGGGCTACCCAAAGCGGGACGTGCACGCCGCTGCCGGCGAACGGCACCCCGCAGGCATCGAAGGGCAGCTGCGGCGTGCTGTGCAACGGAACCAGCGGTGCATGCCCCTCGGGTTGCCAAAACGACTCCAACTGCGAGGCAACCAAGTACTGCGATCAGAGCGGCGCCTGCGTGTCGCGCAAGGCCAATGGGGCGTCGTGCAACCTGGCTGCGGGTGCCGATTGCCTGGTCGCGGGCTGCCGGGCGTGCACCTCGAACCAGTGCGTCGACGGCGTGTGCTGCGACAGTGCGTGCAACGGCGGGCCCTGCGACACGTGCGCGCAAGCTGCCGGCGCGTCGGCCAACGGCACGTGCACCACCCTGCCGAAGGGCGCTTCACCCGCTCCGCCCGGCTGCCCGGGCTTCCTCTGCGGCGGGGGCTCGGCTGCGTGCCCGAGCACTTGCGCGTCGAGCTCCGATTGCGCGTCGGGGTACTTTTGTTCGGCGGGCAGCTGCCTACCCAAGAAGGCCCAGGGCTCGGACTGCACCGCGCAGGAACAGTGCGGCAGCGGGTTGTTCTGCTCGGACGGAGTGTGCTGCAACGCCCAGTGCACCTCGAAGTGCGAGGCCTGCAAGGCCGCGAACAAAGAGTCTGGTGCAGACTCTGGCATCTGCGGCGCGGCCAAGAAGGGCACGAACCCCGGGAATATCTGCGTGAAAGCCACCGACCCGTGCGGCGAACAGGCGACGTGCAGCGGTGTCGTCGGCCAGTGCGCGCTCGCAGCCGCAACCACGAGCTGCGGTCCCACGACCTGTAGCGGGACTGCCGTCAGCGGAAAGATATGCGACGGCAACGGCAACTGCGTGGACCAAACGAACGCGCAGTGTTCGCCCTACGTGTGCCAGGGAGGCGCGTGTACCAGCCCGTGCACCGTCGACGCGAACTGCATCACAAACCCGGCCCACTACTGCCAGGGCGGGTTCTGTGTGCCGAAAATCGAGAATGGCAAGGCGTGTCAGTCGGCGAATCAGTGCACGTCGAGCTTCTGCGTCGACGGGGTTTGTTGCGACTCGCCATGTACGGGCCAGTGCGAGAGCTGCGCAGAGACCGGTAGCGTGGGACAGTGCAAGCCTCGGACGGGCGCGCCCAAGGCGCCGAAGTCTGCGTGCGCCGGTACCGGCGCGTGCGTTGGCCAGTGTGATGGCGCGAACCCCAACGCTTGCGTGGCGCCTGGGGCGTCGACGCAATGCAGCGCGCCTTCTTGCACGGGTGACTCTCTCACGCCCGCCGGTAGTTGCGACGGCAGCGGCGGGTGCTCGGTGCCGGTGACAAAGAGCTGCGCTCCTTATTCCTGTGCCGACGGGGCGTGCAAGTCCACATGCGCAAACGACGGGGACTGCGCCGCCGGCGCAACGTGCGACACCAACAAGGGGTTGTGCGCCGTGACTGGCGCGACATGCATCGATTCGTTTACCGTCAAGCAGCCCAACGGCCAGACCCAGTCCTGCTCGCCCTACAAGTGCGTGGGCGGCGCATGCCAGCAGCAATGCGTGAACGGCAACGACTGCGCAGCAGGGTACGATTGCGTCGCGTCGAGTTGCGTTCCGAAGGACGGGGGCGCCGGTGGATCGGGCGGCGGTAGCGCGGGCAGCGCTGGGGCCGGTGGTTCGACCTCGGACGCTGGTCCCGACGCCGGTGGCAGCAAGTCGGGCAGCGACAGCCCCGACGAGGGGGGGTGCGGATGCCGGCTTGCCGGCGCCACGCCTGCGCGCGTGAATTCAGCCTGGCTCGCTGCGTTCTGTGCCGTGGCGCTCGGGTTCCGCCGGCGCCGCAGACCCGCTCGCGCACGCGGCAGCCGCTGACAGCGGCGAGTTGCGCCAGCGGATCCGGTAGTCCGAGCTGCGACTTCCGTTCGTGCCAGCTCTCGGTCTCGCCGGGGGAGTTGCACGGGGCGCCACGACGAGCGTGGAACGGTGAGTCACGCCGCGCGGCTTCGTCCACGCCGCCGTCGCCGCAATGCCCAGAGCAGCCCGCCGGCCGCCAGCCACCCCGCGGACGCCGCGCCGCGATTTCGACGGTGCGTGCGGCAACCGCAGCCACCCTCGTCCGCGCTGCCGCCTCCGCTCGAGCTACCCGCGCCTCCGCCCGTGCCCCCGGACGCGCTCGCGCCTCCGCTGGCGCCGCTGCCGCCGCCGCTGCCGCCTCCGCCGCCGCCGCCCGCGCCCGCGCCGCCCTCGGCGGCGACGCACGCGCTGGCCACGCACGCCCAACCGGGGGCGCAGTCGCTCTCGGCGGCGCACTGCTGCTGGCAGGCGCCACCCACGCACTTGTAGGGCGAGCACGACTGCGTCTGGCCGTTGGGTTGCTTCAGCGTGTAGGCGTCGGCACAGGTCGCGCCCCCGACCGCGCACTTGCCGGTGTTGGTGTCGCAGACCGCGCCCTGGCTGCACTGCGCGTCCGACGTGCAGGTCTTGCTGCAGCTGTTGGTCGACGAGTCACAGCCATAGGGCGAGCAGTTGGCGGTGCCCGGGGTCGAGCAGGCGCCGGCACCATCGCACTTGCCCTCGGGTTGCAGCACGTCGCCGGTGCACGAGGCGAGCGCGCACGGCGTGCCCAGGCTCGGGAACACACAGGTGGTGGGGTTCGCGCCGTTGCACGCGCCCTTGCACAGCGCGGTGCCGGTGCAGTCCGTGCGGGTGCCGTGGGGCTTGCCCACCACCGGCACGCAGCTGCCGATCGCGCTGCCGGTGTCGCAGGCCTCGCACTGGCCGGTGCAGGCCAGGTTGCAGCAGAAGCCGTCGGCGCAGAAGCCGCTGGAGCACTGGTTGCCCGTGGTGCAGGCTGCGCCGTTGGGCTTGGGGCCGACGCACACTCCACCGGTGCACACGTTGCCCGTGATGCAGTCGCCGTTGCCCGAGCAGCTGGAGGGGCAGGTGGCGCTTCCGCCGCCGCAGAGCAGGCCGTTGCAGCCGCCGGCGGGAACGGGTGTCGCGCCTTTGCCCAGCACGGTGCAAGTGCCGTTCGCGCTGGCGCCGAGGCTCTGCGCGCAGGTGTCGCAGGAACCGCCGCACGCGCTGTTGCAGCAGAAGCCGTCCACGCAGTTTGCGGATTGGCACAGGCCGCAGGCGGCGGGGTTCTTGCAATCGGTTGCAACCGAGCAGGCCGCACCTTGCGCCTTCTTGTCGGCACAGGCCCCGGCGGAGGTGCAGTACTTGCCGGCGACGCAGTCGGAGTCCGCGGTGCAGGAAGCGGGGCATGCGCTCGTGGTGCCGTCGCACGCAAGCCCACCGCACCCGGGCGACGGGACCGTGCCCTTCGCGGCGACGCTGCAGGTGCCGTCCTTGCTGCCGCCCGCCGCCACGCTGCAGACGTCGCAGGGAGCGCTACAGGCCGTCGTGCAGCACGTGCCGTTGGCGCACACGCGGTCGCCCAGGCACTCACCGAGGGTGCCACAGGCCGTGCCGGTGGCGCCGTTGATGCGCCACAGTTCGATCTTGCCCTGATTTGTAGCCACCGCGGCGGTTCTCCCGCTGGGGCGGACGGACAACTGAGGGGCGGGGGTGAAAGTGTAGGCGGGAGTGGAGGACCAGCCGGAACTGGGGCGGTCGTGGACCTGGCACGTCAGGCCTGCGCCGGCTCCGCACACGACGGCAACGTCGCCGTCGACGTCCAGTTTCTGACCCTTGCTCAACGGTTTTGGGGCGGACCAGGTCGTTCCAGAGCGCTCCGAGACGTGCGCCGTGGATGACAAGTCCCAGAACAGGAGAGTGGGACCGCTGAGCCGCACAATTCCCTGGCGGTCGAACCCAACAGTGGTCTTCACCATCGGCCAGCTGATGTCGGATTGGAGCAACCAGCTGTTCACTGACCACGCCCAGACCCGCAAGCGGCCGTTTTGGGTCGCAGCTTCGAGGAAAGCCGCGGCGATCGTCTCCCCGTCTATCGCCACGCACGAGTTCCCCTGGCCGTTGGTCAGGCCGCCGTCCAGCCACGGTGAGTACGTCGAGAAATGCCCTGAAGAGCTCCGCTTCAGAGGGATCACGCTGCCGCCGTACGGTTCCACCGCCCAGTCTCCCGAGACGGCCGCGGCCGCGCACGACTGGCTCCCAAAGCCGCTTACTGTTCCCCAGCTCGTGCCGTTGTGCTTGTAGCTTCGGCATCCGTTGTCCGCGGTCAGCAGCGCATCGCCACCCAGCGAGACGACCTCCTCGTTACTCGCACCCAGGGTCTGCTTGAGCGACCACGATCCGGACGTCTCTCCATAGATCTTCGCCCCCGGACTGCCAAAATTCCAGCCGGTAGCGAGCGTGGTTCCGTCTAGCTCCAAGCCGTAACCGCCCGCGATTTCCTGAACCTTCGTCGCCACCAGCGGGTCCACCGTCACGGGATACTCCGCGCCGCTCACGTCGACGCTCAGCGTGAGCCGCCCGTCGTGCACGGCCATCTCACCCGCGAAGGCCTTGCCCTTGGCGTCCACGGCGTACAGATCCGATATCGTCGCCAGCGTCTCGCCACCCGCCGAGCGCAGCGCGACGGCGTCGCCCTCCCGGACGGCATCGACGCCGCTCACGTCGAGCTCGATCTCGAGCGCCTCGGGCTGTGAGCAGGGCGGTGACGCGACATCGAAGCCCTGCTCGAGCCCGAGCGGGCTGTTGGCGTACCACTCGGTGACTCCGTCGTGACGATACTCGACACGGTTCGGCGCGCTGGCCCGCGCGGCCGGTGCGGCGCCGAGCTCTCGGAGCTGGCCGCGGCAGCCCCAGCGCGTCGGGCGCAAGCTCACCTGATGCTCGCCGAAGATCTCGAGCATCACGCCCTCCGCGTGCGCCTCGAGCGCGAGCGAGCGGCCCCGGTTGAGGAGCACTAGCCCGCCGCGGGGTCCGTCCACCGCGCGCACGTGCAGGTCCGGCGTCGCTTCGCCGCGGCGCAGCGCGTCGGCCAGCTCGGCGACGCGTTCCGCCGCCACGGCGCGCACTCTCGCGGGCGGGGGAGCCTTGCCGGGGTCCTCGGTCGCGGCCGCGTCCGAACAACCCCACCCTGCCCACCCAGCCAGCAACGCCACGGCCCACGACAAGCCCGCCAAACCCTTGATGGTGCCCATCCGCGGAGTCTCCGGGGGGGGGGGGAACTCCGATCAATGGTCATTTTTTCGGAACAGCGCTCCACCGGCTCCCCACCGCATGGACCTCTCCGCCGACCAGGCGTAGATCTTCGGATCCAATGACCCGGGAGCTCTTGGGTGCGGGGCAGATCTTCGCCGGTCGCTATCGGATCGAGCGCTTCCTGGCCGAGGGCGGCTTCGGGGCGGTGTACGTCGCCGAGCAGCTCGCCACCGAGGCCAAGGTCGCGGTCAAGGTGCTGTGGCCCCACGTGCTGCAGGCGAAGGACGCCGCCGAGAAGTTCGAGCAAGAGGCGCGCATCGCCGGTCGCGTGAACAGCGACCACATCGTCCGCGTGGTCGACGCCGGGTTCGAAGAATCCACCCAGATGCCGTTCCTGGTGATGGAGCTCCTGACCGGCGAGGACCTGGCCAGCATGGTCGAGCGCCAGGGGGCGCTGGCGCCGGATCTGGCCGTCGAGTACCTGCGCCAGACCGCGTCGGCGCTGGACCGGGCCCACGGCTACAAGGACAAAGACGGCGTGGTGCGCCCCATCGTGCACCGCGATCTGAAGCCCGAGAACCTGTTCGTCGCGCGGCGCGACAACGGCGAGACCACCATCAAGGTGCTCGACTTCGGCATCGCCAAGGTGCTGGGGGCCACCTCGAACGTGTCGCAAGAGGTGAAGGGTACCCCGCTCTACATGGCCTTCGAGCAGGCCGGTGTCGGCACCATCTCGCCGCAGACCGACGTGTGGGCTCTGGGTCTCATCGCGTTCTACTTGCTCACCGGCAAGAGCTACTGGCGCACCGCGCACCTGCCCGAGGGCTCGCTCACTCAGCTGTTCGGGGAGGTGCTCTCGCTGCCCATCGTGCCGCCCAGTCAGCGCATGGCCGAGCTGGGCGTAGCGAGCCCGTTTCCCGCTGCGTTCGACGCTTGGTTCACCGGTTGCGTGAACCGCGATCCGAACCTGCGCTACCGCTCGGCGGGCGAAGCCATCGCTGCGCTGGCGGAGGTGTACGGCATCGTCCCGGTCGGCTCGCGCTCGGCCCCCAGCCTGCCCAACGTGGCCGGGGTCGGCTACGGGACCTCGCCCCACGCAACACCCGTGGCCGCGGCGATCACGAGCAACTCGGGCCACGAAGCCACCTTGCTCTCGGCGCGGCCGATTGCGGCGGGGACACAGAACGCGCTGGCGGTGTCGTCGGGGAACATGGGGGCGCCGGGGCGCAGCGCGCTGGTCCCGGTCCTCGCGGTGGGTGCGTTGCTGCTCTTGGTCGCCGGTGTGGCCGGCGGCATCGCGCTGACGCGGGGCGGCGGCAGCACATCGGCAGCGTCGGCGGCGACCGGCGAGCTCGTGCCAGGGCACGCGACCGCGCCGACCGCGAGCGCGACGGTCGAGGTCGCGCCCACCTCGCCGCCCGCTGCCACGACCGCCGCCGCACCACCGCCGAGCGCGTCGGCGAAGCCGGCCGCGACCGCCGTTGCGACGTCCAAGCCGGGCCCGTCTACCAAGCCCGTCGAGACGCCTCCGACCCCCACCTCCAAGCCGACCAGCACCCAGACCTCGAAGGACCCCGGCACGTACAATGAACGTTAGC
The DNA here is from genome assembly GCA_016191785.1 of Myxococcales bacterium. Classification (GTDB taxonomy): domain Bacteria; phylum Myxococcota_A; class Polyangia; order Polyangiales; family Polyangiaceae; genus JADJKB01. The sequence continues at coordinate 51,213 of JACPVJ010000196.1, forward strand.
TCCGCGCGCTCTCTGATCGTTCTCGCTCTGCTCTGCGTCCCTGCTCTCGCCTCTGCCCAGGGCAACGTCTCCGTCGCGGAGGGGTTGTTCCGCGAAGGGCGCGAGCTGATGGAAAAAGGCGATTATCCGGCCGCGTGTCCCAAGCTCGCCGAGAGCCACCGCCTCGATCCCTCGCCGGGCACGTTGCTCAACCTGGCGTCGTGCCAAGAGAAGCAGGGCAAGGTCGCCAGCGCGTGGGCCAGCTATCTGGCCGCCGGGCGGCTCGCGCGGACGCAGAACCGCACCAACATCGTCGAAGAGGCGAGGCAGCGCGCGGCCGAGCTCGAGCCCAAGGTCTCGTATCTGAAGATCGTGCTCAGCGAGCGCGCGCCGGGCATCCAGGTCAAAATCGACGACGTCACCCTCGAATCCGCCGCCCTGGGCTCGAAGATCCCCGTCGACCCGGGTGAACGCACCGTGAGCATCGGCGCGCCCGGACACAAGACCGTGGAGATGAAGGTCAAGATTGGCGCCGAGCACGACTCGCAGACCCTGAACGTGCCCCGGCTCGAGAAAGGCGAACCGTCGGAAGTGAAGCCCGGGCCGAAGCCTGCTCCGGGACAGCCCGACGCCGGCACCAAGACCGCAGAGGCCTCGGGTGGCCCGCCGGTGCTGGCCTATGTGGTCGGTGGTGTCGGCGTGGTCGCGCTCGGTGTCGGCACTGCCTTCGCGTTCATGGCCAAGAGCGCCTACGGCGATGCCGAGGACCAATGTCCGACCAAGTCCAACTGTTCGAGCGACGCCATGGCCGCGCGCGACAAGGCCGAGACGCGGGCGAACATCGCCAATATCGGCATCGGACTGGGCGTGGTCGGCGTGGGCGTGGGCGCGGTGTTGCTCCTCACCCACTCGCCACCGGCGAAGGAAAAGCCACCCGCGGCCGGCTTCAAATCGATCAGCGTGAGCCCCTTTGCAGGGCGTGATGCGGCGGGGCTCTCGCTCAGCGGGGTGATGTTCTGATGGCCCGCGCGGGTTGGCTGCTCGGCCTCAGTTTCGTCGCGACCGTCGGCTGCCAGAAGGTCTGGGGCTTCGAGGATTTCGAGGAAGGCGCGGCCGGCGCGACCGGCAGCGGCGGCACCAGCGGCAGCGGCGCGACCGGTGGCGGTGGGGCAACCGGCGGCACCAGCGGCAGCGGCGGCAGCGCGGGGGCCGGCCCGTGCATGAACGCCAGCGCACCGGCCGGAATGATCGGAGTGCGATCTCCCAATGGCGTGTGCTTCTGGATCGATCCCTACGAGGTCAAGCACTCGGAGTACGAGCAGATCCTGAAGACGACGATCACGCCGCCGAGCGGGTGTGAGTGGAACTCGAGCATGGGCGCGCCGCAGAAGAAGAACACCACCGTTTCGTGCCTGGGGCCCGGCGAATGGGCCGACGCGGGCGCCGACGCCGCTGTACCCCCGAGCGACGCCCCGGTGACCTGCGTCGACTGGTGTGACGCGCAGATGTTCTGCAAGCACGCTGGGAAGACGCTGTGCCCCGCCGGCAGCACCAAGTCGGCCGACGAGGGCGCGTGGTACGACGCCTGCTCGTCCAACGACGCGAACGACTATCCCTACTCGGACCAACACCAGACCGGCTACTGCAACGACAGCACGCACTCGGCCAAGGCGCTGGTCGGCGCCGGCACCATGAAAGAGTGCAAGACGCCGGCCGGGGTCTTCGACATGACCGGCAACGCCCGCGAATGGGTCGACGCCTGCACCGGCAGCTCGCAGACCAGCGAGTGCGCCACGCGCGGCGGCAGCTACGCCGACGATTCGGGCTCGGCCAGGTGCAAGGGCAACACCCAGACGGCGAAGGAGCTCGGTCTGCCGACGCTGGGCTTCAGGTGTTGTTGGCTGCCGCCGTCGGGCGACGGGGGTTGAGGCGGCGGCGGGACGACCGATGAAGCAGAAGCAATTGCCGGCGCAGCTGCTGGCGCTCGCGCTCGCGGGGCTCGGCATACATGCCTGCTCCGAGGACGGCGACGGCAAGCGCGCGACGGGCGGAACGGGCGGCGCAACGGGTGGCAGCGGAGGCGGCACCGGAGGTGGCACTGACGCAAGCAGCGGGAGCGGGGGCGGGGGTGCAGCCGGCAGCGGCGGGAGTGCCGGAAGCGCAGGCGGGGGAGCCTCAGGCGGAGCCGCGGGCGGGGCCGCAGACGCCTCGGTGCCGGACGCGGACGCGGGCAGTGATTCTGGCAGCGATGCTGCCAACGACGCCGATGCGGCCGCGTGCAAGATCGAGTGTGGCGCCACCGAGCTCTGCGATCTTGCCCATGCGGGTTTCGATGACGACTGCGACGGTGAGGTGGACGAGGGCTGCCCGTGTGTCGTGGGCACCGCCCAAGCATGCTTCAAGGGCGATCCGACGTACCGCGGCACATCGGGCTGCCACGATGGAGTGCAAGTGTGCTCTGCCCAGGCGACGTGGGGCCTCTGCGCCGGCGGGCTGCACGGCACGGACCAATGCTTCACGTCGCCGAGCCCCGCCGACTGCGCTCCCCTGACTGGTCTGCCGTTCGTTCCGGTGAAGCTCGCCGACGGGTCGAAAGGGTTCGGCGCCGACGCCGTGCCCGGCTCAGAGAGCTGGAGCGTCCAATGTCCACCGAGCTCGGCCCAGTGTCCTCAGCTGACGGGGCTCGACAAGTTTCAGCCCCTCGAGTCGGGGGAGTACACGGTGACCTATTCGAAGCTCGGCGCCGGCTCTCTGCCTGGCTCGTGCAAATACCCGCTCTTCGTGCGGGGCCCGGGGCTTCGGGTCGAGCTGAGCTGGGAACACAAGGCGACCGACGATGGTGCCGACCTCGACCTGCATCTCCATCAGCCCGGCGACTCGAAGCCGTGGGCGCTGGGTGTGGCCGCGGCTCAGGATTGCGGCTGGGGCAACTGCAGCATCAAGCAGCTGACTTCCACTTCCGCCGTGCCTTCCTGGTTCCCCGGTGCGCCGGCGGTGCCGCCGGCGCCGGTCGGGTGGTGGCTGGATCCGGTAGGGGAACAGAACACCTGCTATTACGCGCCGCAGGGGAAGGGCCAGGCGTGGAAGCAGAACGCAAAGGGCTGCCACAATCCGCGTCTCGATCTCGAACGGACGAGCTGCAAGTCCGACGTCAAAGACCCGGACAGTCTGGCCTTCTGCAGTCCAGAGAACGTCAACATAGACTTCCCGCCCATCGGCAAGTGGATGAGGATCGGCGTGCACTACCACTCGAACGGCGGCATCGGGTACGATGTTCACCCTCGTGTGAAGGTCTTCTGCGACGGCGCTCTGCGGGCGGACCTCGGCCCCGATGGCTTCTACACGCCGGCGAAGCCCGTGACCTTTGCTCCATCGGACGGGGCGAACACCGGCAGCGGAAATCGTTTCTGGCCGGTCGCAGACGTCGGCTTCGTGACCGAAGCGTGCGGATCCCGGCACTGCGTGGTGTCGCCCGTGTACGCTTCGGTAACCACGCGCGCTGCTTATTTCGCGACTGACATCGTCGCCGAATCCGCCTTCCTCCCCGCGTATCCACCCGGCCCTTGACCGCCTTGTCCGGGCATTTCCCTTCCGCCTCGCCGCGACCGCAAAAACCCGAAGAAAAGGGCTGACGGCCCCCGACTCGGGGAGTTACCCTCCGCGCCCGTTTCGGCCCCGCCCCGCCCCCCCGGCGGGGGCCGCCCCGGTCATGGACCCCATCGCCTTCGGCATCGTCGCCGCCTGCCTCCTCCTGGCGGCGCTGTTCGTGGTGACCAGCAAGAACCTGGTCCACGCGGTGCTGTGGCTCGCGCTCACCCTGGCCACCACCGCGGTGCTGTTCGTGCTCTTGCAGGCGCCGTTCCTGGCCGGCATCCAGATCTTGCTCTACACCGGCGGCGTCATCACCCTGATGCTCTTCGGGGTGATGCTGACCCGCCGGCACGAGCGGGTCTTCATCGAGAACGAGACCGCGCCCCGCCGGCGCGTTCCGGCCCTCTTGGCGGCGTCGGTCCTGTTCGGGGTGATCGCCTCGGCCACGTACCGCACGCCGGGCTTGCCCGCCGGCCCCGGGCGCACCGTCCCTGCCGACGAGATCGGCAGGTCGTTCTTGGGGGAGCACCTGCTCGCCTTCGAGGTGCTGAGCGTCCTCTTGCTGATCGCCATGATCGGCGCCATCGTGCTGGCGCGCAAAGCCGACTTCGGAAAAGAGCAGAGCCGGGTGATCCCGGTTCGGGGCGAGAAGGCCACGTGATGTCGCTCCAGCCCTTGCTCTTGCTCTCGGCCGCGCTCTTCTGCGTGGGCATCTACGGCGTGGTCTCGCGCCGCAACGCCGTGGGCATCTTGCTCAGCGTCGAGCTGATGATGAACGCCGTGAACATCAACCTGGTGGGCTTCGCGCACTACCACGCGAGCCACGTGGGTCAGGTCTTCGCCGTGTTCTCCATCGCCCTCACCGTGGCCGAGGTGGTCGTAGGGCTGGCCCTGGTCATCTTGCTCTCCCGCGCGCGCAAGGACATCGCGGTGGACAGCGCCGAGGCACTCCGCGGGTAGCGTGATGATCTTCGGCCTTCCTCCCCTGACCTGGGCGCTGATCGCGCTCTTTGCACCGGCGGCGGCGGCGCTCGTGATCGGCGTCGTGGCGCCGCTGCGCAAGCAGGGCAAGCCGGCAGCGTACCTCGCCGTGGGCGTGGCTGCGTTGTCGCTCTTCGCCGCCATCGCGCTCTTGGTCCGCCAGCTCGGCGCCCCGGGCCAGGTGCTGGTCGCCACCACCCGCTGGCTGCCGTCTTCGGGGCAGACCCTCGCCGAGATCGGCGTCCGGCTCGACGGCATCAGCGTGCCCATGCTGCTGGTGGTCACGCTGGTGGCCGCCTGCGTTCAGGTCTTCTCGCTGGGCTACATGGCGGACGAGCCGCCGCCCGCCTTCGGTCGCTACTTCGGTTACCACTCGCTGTTCATCTTCAGCATGAACACGCTGGTCCTGGCGCCCAACGTGCTGCAGCTCTTCGCGGGGTGGGAGCTCGTGGGCCTGACCAGCTACCTCTTGATCGGGTTCTACTGGCAGAAGCCCAGCGCCGCCCGCGCCGCGGTGAAGGCGTTCTGGACCACCAAGCTCGCCGACATGGGCTTCGTTGCAGGGGTGGTGCTCCTGTTCGTGGCGACCGGCGGCTTCGGCTGGACGGCGCCCAGCGACCCCAAGCTGCACATGTGGATCGGCCTCGGGCTGTTCCTGGCGGTGATGGGCAAGAGCGCGCAGTTCCCGCTCCACGTCTGGCTGCCCGACGCGATGGAGGGTCCGACGCCGGTCAGCGCTCTCTTGCACGCGGCCACGATGGTCGCCGCCGGCGTGTACCTGATCGTGCGCGCGAACCCGCTCTTCCAGGCGGTCGAGGTGCGCGAGCTCATGACCTGGCTGGGGGCGTTCACCGCCCTGTTCGCGGCCACCATCGCGGTGGTGCAGACCGACATCAAGAAGGTGCTCGCGTACTCCACCTGCTCGCAGCTCGGCTACATGGTGAGCGCGCTCGGCGCCGGGTCGCTGATGGGCGGGTATTTCCACCTGACCACCCACGCGGCCTTCAAGGCGCTGCTCTTCCTGGGAGCGGGCAGCGTGATCCACGCCGTGCACTCCAACGAGCTCGGCGACATGGGCTACCTCTGGCCGAAGATGAAGGTCACCGCGCTCACCTTCATCGTCGGGGCGCTGGCGCTGGCCGGGGTGCCCGGGCTCGCTGGGTTCTTCAGCAAAGATCTGATCCTCGAGGCCTTGTACGAAAAGCAGCTCTGGGGGCCCCTCGGCATGTTGATGGCCGCCGCCTTCTTGACCGCGTTCTACATGGGGCGCGTGGTGTTCTTGGCCTTCTTCGGCAAGCGCACCAAGAAGACCGAGCGCGCCCACGAGAGCGGACCGACCATGGTCGCGCCGCTGATCTTGCTCGCGGCCGTGGCGGCGTCGGCCGGCTACTTCGGCAAGAGCCTCGCGAAGATGTACGGCACCGCGTATCACTTCCACCTGGGCGCCGTCGGCGGCGTCGCGACCGCGCTCGGTCTGGGCGGCCTCTTGCTCGCGTACCTGGTGTACGGCAAGGGCTCGGTGCCCGAGTCCAGCTTCGCGTTCCTGGCGCCGGTGGGGCGGCTCGCGCGCTCGGGGGCGGTGGACAAGCTCTACCTGTTCGGCTTCCAGAAGGTCGCGCTCGGGCTCGCCGGAGCCATCGGCTGGTTCGATCGCTACGTGGTCGACGGCCTGATCAACCTCCTCGGCTGGGCCACCATCATGGGCGGCCGCCGGGTGCGAAAGCTCCAGACCGGGAACGTCTCGGACTACGTCTACGCGGTGATTGCCGGCGCCGTGGTGCTCGCCACCTGGGGGATCCTCCGATGATGGGCGTGCCGCTGCTCAGCCTGATCGTGGCGGCGCCCTTCGTGGCGGCGGTGCTCTTGTTCGTCATCCCCGACGCGCAGCGCGCCCTGGTGCGCTGGGTCTCGCTGATCGGCGCGGCCGTGGCCCTGGCGGGCAGCGTGCAGGTGGCGCGGCTGTACGACCTGGGCAAGGGCGGGCTGCAGCTGGCCGAGCGTTACCCGCTGGTGCCCAGCCTGGGCATCGAGCTCAGCCTGGCGGTGGACGGCTGGGGGGTGTCGCTGCTCTTGCTCACCGGCATCATCATCTTCGCCGGAGTCTTGGCCAGCTGGACCCTGAAAGAGCGCGGCAAAGAGTTCTTCGTCTTCTTGCTGGTGCTGGTGGCCGGGGTGTTCGGCGTGTTCGTGGCGCAGGACCTGTTCGTGTTCTTCCTGTTCTACGAGATCGCCGTCTTGCCGATGTACCTGCTCATCGGCATCTGGGGCTCGAGCCACGCGGTGACCGAGGCTGGGCCCTTCCGCTTCGTGTGGAAGCTGCTCGACATCGGCGGCCGCGAGTACGCCGCGATGAAGCTCACGCTCATGCTGCTGGTGGGCTCGGCCTTCATCCTGGTGGCGATCTTCGCGATGTACGTGGCAGCGGGCGCTCGCACCTTCGACATGCAGGTGCTGGGCAGCCATCCCTACAGCCGCGACCTGCAACTCTGGGCCTTCCCGTTCTTGTGGCTGGGCTTCGGCTCCCTGGGCGGCGTGTTCCCGTTCCACACCTGGTCGCCGGACGGCCACGCCTCGGCCCCCACCGCCGTCTCGATGCTGCACGCGGGCGTGCTGATGAAGCTCGGCGCCTTCGGCGTGATGCGCGTGGGCATGGTCATGCTGCCCGAGGGTGCAGAGGTCTGGGCGCCCTGGGTCGGCGGCGTGGCGGTGATCAACGTGGTCTACGGCGCGCTCAGCGCCATGAGCCAGAAGGACCTCAAGTACATCATCGCGTACTCGTCGGTCAGCCACATGGGCATCGTGATGCTGGGCGCCGCCACGCTCACGCCCAACGGCTGGAACGGCGCCATCTACCAGATGTTCGCCCACGGCATCATGACCGGGCTGTTCTTCGCGCTGGTCGGCCTGGTCTACGAGCGCGCCCACTCGCGCCACGTGCCGGGGATGGGCGGGTTCGCCAAGACCATGCCGGTGGTGGCCGTGTTCTTCACCCTGGCCGGCCTGTCGTCGCTGGGCCTGCCGGGCACCGCGGGCTTCGTGGCCGAGATGCTGGTGTTCATCGGCGCCTGGCAGAGCGCCCACTGGTGGTGGGCGCTGCCCGGCATCCTGGGCGCGTTCATCACCGCGGTGTACGTGCTGCGCGCCGTGCGTCAGATCTTCTGGGGTCCGGGTCCGAGCGAGAAGTTCCACGACCTGTCGGACGCCACCCGGACCGAGTGGGGCGCGCCCATCATCCTCGGGACCTGCATCGTGGTCTTCGGCTGCTACCCGGTGATCGTGCTCGACTTCATCGACAAGGCCACGCCCGGGTACCTGCAGCAGGCCAAGGGCACGCTCCGCCTCTTGGCCGCCGCTCCGCCGCGAGGTGAGCGATGAACGTCACCCTCGCCGACCTCTTGCCGCTCAGCCTCGACCTGGCGCTGTGCGCCGGCATCTTGCTCACCTTCCTGGCCGACCTGTTCTCGGGGCCCAAGCCCAACCGCGCCATCGGCGTGATCGCGGTCGCCACCTTTGCCGGGGCGCTGATCGCTTCCTTCCAGATGGATCTCAGCGGCAGTGCTTTCGGCGGCGTGTACGTCGGCGACCACTGGACGCTGTTCTTCAAGCGCGCGTTCCTGGCCGCCGGGCTGCTCACCACGCTCGGCAGCATGGACCACGTGGCCCGTCGGCAGCCCCACCGCCAGGGTGAGTACTACCTGCTGCTCATGTGCAGCGTGCTCGGGATGACGCTCTTGCCCGGCGCCCGGGATCTGGTGCTGCTGATCGTCGCCTTCGAGCTGATGGGGTTGCCGCTGTTCGTGCTGGCGGCCTTCGCCAAGACCGAAGATCCGAAGGGCGTCGGCAAAGACGGCCCCGAGGCGGCGCTGAAGCTCTACCTGGTGGGCGCGGTGAGCGCGGCCATCACTCTGTTCGGCATGTCGTTCGTGTATGGCATGACCGGCGCGACCCGCATCGAGGCCATCGCGCAGGCGCCGGTGACCCCGCTGTTCGTGCTGGGGGTGATGCTGGTGCTCGCGGGCATGGCCTTCAAGATCGGCGTCGTGCCCTTCCACATGTGGGTGCCCGATACCTACCAGGGCGCGCCCACCCCCTTCGTGGCCTTCCTCTCGGTGGCGCCCAAGCTGGCCGGGTTCGCGGCCCTGGCCACCCTGTTTCACCACGGCTTCGATCAGGTGCGGAGCGAGTGGCAGCCCCTGCTCTTCGGGCTGTCGCTCGTGAGCATGGTGCTCGGAAACCTCTTGGCGGTGGTGCAGACCAACGTGAAGCGCATGCTCGCTTACTCGGGCATCGGCCACATCGGCTACATGCTGATGGCCTTCATCTCGGGCGCCGGGGGCACCACCATGCTGCTCTTTTACTTCGTGGCCTACCTGGTCACGAACATCGGCGCCTTCCAGGTGGTCGAGGCGGTCGAGCGAGAGACGGGTGACGCCTCGCTCGGCGCGTTCGCCGGCATGTGGAAGCGGTCGCCGCTGCTCGCCTTCGCGATGCTGATCTTCCTGCTCTCGCTCGCGGGGATCCCGTTCGTGGTGGGCTTCTGGGCCAAGCTCTACGTGTTCATCGTGGCCTGGCACAGCGGGCTCTACCTTCTGGTGATCTTGGGCGCCGTGCTCGCGGTGGTGGGCCTCTTCTACTACATGCAGATCGCTCGCTCGATGTACATGCTGGCGCCCGCGCGCGAGGGCACGTTCCGTGCGCCGCCCACGCTGCTCGTCTCGGTGCTGCTCTGCTTGGCCGCGGTGGTGGCCATCGGCGCCTGGCCCGCTGCGGTGCTCGATGACGCGGGCAAGGCCACGCAGCCCTTCGTGTCGGCGCGCACCGCGACGTTGAAATAGATCTGCGTCGTTCGCGGGTGATCGGGGGTGCGCAGGTGCGCCACCGCGCGCCGCGTCGTAGTCACGGTTTTCGTGATGCAGCTGCGCTCACGGGTGCGCCTGTACGGCTGGGCCTTTTGCTGGTAAATGACGAGCAATGGGGCACTCGACATTTCTGGGTTCGCTCGCTGCGCTGGGGATCGGGCTCGCGGCGCTCATGCCGGGCTGTGCAAGCGACCCGGACGATGACGGCTCGTCGGAGAGCGAGGTTCCGGGCGACGACGCCCAAGACCAGAGCCCCAGCGACGGGAAGTTCGACGGCCCGGGCAGCACCCCCGGTACCAAGCTGGTCTTGCGCGGCACCGTGCTCACGATGGACGAGGCCCGCGGCAACGGACAGGTGATCACCAACGGGGCCGTGGTGATCGAGGGCGGGAAGATCTCGAAGGTGCTCACTTCGGGCGAGGCGCTGCCGAGTGGCAGCGGCGTCACCGTGTTGCCCTCGGCCACCGGCACGAGCGACTGGGTGATCTCGCCCGGCTTGATCAACCTGCACAACCACTTGGCGTACAACACGGCGCACATCTATCGCGAGCTGTCGCTGTACGAGAACACGTACCAGTGGCGTGACGAGAAGTACTACGACACCCACATCATGTACCCGAAGAAGGTCTTCGAGAGCTCGACGGCGGCCCCCGCCGAGTTCGGTCTGCCGGGGTCGACCAAGCGCGTCAGCCTGGCCGGCGTGGTCGGCCGCTACACCGAGGTCAAAGAGCTGGTGAGCGGCACCACGTCGACGCAGGGCTCGTTCTTCGGCATCAAGCTGCCGTCGGGCTACGGCCTGCACCTGGCACGAAACGTCGACTCGTCCAACTTCGGGGTCAAGCGCGTCAGCCAGACCGCGCTCGGGATCTTGGTCTACAACTTCGACCCCCGGCCGCTGGTGGCCAAGTTCGACGCGAACAGCGTGGACGCGTGGCTGGTGCATCTAGCCGAGGGCACCGATCAAGAGAGCAGCGACGAGTTCGAGTGTCTGGACGCCATGGGGCTCGTCCGCGAGCAGACCGTGATCATCCACGGCACCGCGCTCAGCAAAGATCAGCTGAAGCGCATGGCCCAGGCGGGCAGCAAGCTGATCGCCTCGCCGGTCGACAACCTGCTCTATTACGGCAAGGTCCCCGAGATCATCGAGGCGCACCGCGCCGGAGTGAACGTGTCGATCGGCAGCGACTGGTCCCCGGCGGGTTCGAAGAACCTGCTCTCGGAGCTGAAGACGCTGGCCCTGCTGAACCAGCAGGCGTGGGGCGGCGAGCTCACCGACGACGACATGTTGCGCATGGTCACCACCAATCCGGCCGACGCCATCGGCTGGACCAAGCACGTGGGCCGCATCAAGCCCGGCCTCTGGGCGGACATCGCGGTCTACAAGAAGCGGCCGGGCGCGGCCCAGCGCTCGGTGATCGACGCGACCGAAGCCGACGTGCGACTCGTGATGGTGGGCGGAGACCCACTGGTCGGCGACGTTGCCGTGATGAAGAAGCTGAAGAACACCGACTACGAGGTCGTGCAGGGCTGCAACTTCGAGAAGGCCATCGACATCACCACCAGCGACACCCGGGTCGAGTACGGCAAGATCACCTTCCAGCAGGTGGTCAGCACCCTCGAGCAGGGCTTGAAGTTCGACGACGCGTGGATGGCTTCCCACTGGGATCCGGCTCGCACCGCCGGCGCCAGCGGCACCGCCCTGGCCAACCTGATCGACGACAAGTACCCCCGCGGGCTCGAGCCCCGTACCCTCGACCCGCTCTTCGTCTGTCAGGACAAGCCGTACCTCGACGAGATCCGCACCGACCCGAACATCCGCACCGCCGAGGGCGGGCTGTGCTTCGATCTTCGGCCGAACTACCTGGGTACGTCCACCGCGAGCTGCGGCGCGCTGCCCGCCAAGCCCAAGACCCTCACCGTGGCCATGCACGACGGCACGGTGCCGCAGCGCCCGCCGGGCTGGTGCGCGCAGCAGAACTGGTCCGGCAGCGGCTCGCTGCCCACTCCGCCCTGAAGCTCGGGGTGAGCGCGCTGCGCGTCGATCGCGACCCGCGTCGTGACCGCGGTGAGCCACGCCACGAACGCGGCGTCACTGGTCGAGGCCGCGGACTCCGCGAAAGCTCGGAGCCGGCGAAACCCCGCGTGGCGCAGCTTCGCATGACCCGGAGCACGATTTCACGACGGTCGTCGACGCTCTGGCAGAGCGGCCCCGCGAGCGGCCCGAGAGCGCCCAGATTCGCGGCTCGAGCACCTGCCAGAGGGCATGCCGCGCGCGTCGGTCGCCCTCGGACGCCCGCGTCGCCAGCTGGACCAACCCTTCGGCACTCACCTCTGGATTGAACGGCGGGGCTCAGGGTTTTGTCACGCGGGCTTGGTACTGTATCTTAGTTCAGTAGTCGATGCCAGCCCGGACTTGCTGCCTGGATCTCGACACCTTCTTCGTGTCGGTCGAGCGCCTGTTCGACCCGTCCCTCGTCGGGCGGCCGGTAGTGGTGGGCGGCGCGCGCGGCGCCCGCGGCGTGGTCACGGCCGCCAGCTACGAGGTGCGGGCGTTCGGCGTGCGCTCGGGCATGTCGATGCGCGACGCCAGCCGCCTGGCGCCGAAGGACGCCGTCTTCCTGCCCACTCGGCACGGCGTCTATGGCGGGTACTCGAAGCGCGTGCGCGCGGTGCTCGATCGCTACAGCCCCGAGGTTCGCGCCGCCAGCATCGACGAGTTCTACATGGACTTCTCGGGCTGCGAGGGCCTCTATCAGCGGTCCCCGGAAGAGGGCGGCGACGCCTGCATCGAGCGCACGGTGCGCGAGATGTGCGAGGCGATCCGCATCGACACCGGCCTGCCGGCGAGCGCGGGCATCGGCGGAACGAAGATCATCGCCAAGATCGCCAGCGGGCGGGCCAAGCCGGCGGGCGTGCTGCTGGTTCCCGTGGGCACCGAGCGTGACTTCCTGTTGCCCCTGGCGGTCCGGAAGTTCCCGGGCATCGGTCCCAAGGCCGAGGCGCGCATGGCCGCCGACGGGATCCAGACGCTCGGGGATCTGGTTCGCTTGCCGAGCGGGCTCACGCGAGCGCGCTACGGCCGTGTGCTCGCGGCAGTCGAACGCGAGTGCGCGGGCACGCCCCGCGCCGCTCCCCTCGCGCGCGAGCGTCCCGCATTCAGCGAGCACGATCCGCAGGGCCTGGGGGTAGGCAGCATCTCGAACGAGCGGACCTTCTTCGACGGAAGTGGCAGCGACGCACGTTCGCTCGAGCAGCTCTTGCGCCTGGCCGAGCGCGTCTGTCACCGCGCCCGCAAGCGGGGCGTGCGCGCCCGCACGATCACGCTGAAGCTTCGCACGACCGACTTTCACACCGTGAACCGCTCCCGCACCGTCGAGCCCACCTCCGACGAAGGGACCGTGATGACCACACTGACCGAGCTCTTCCGCGCGGCGCACCAGCGGCGCTTGCCGATCCGGCTCTTGGGGGTGCAGCTCTCGAACCTGATCGCCGACGGCGATCCCGAACAGCTCTCGTTTTGCTTCGAGCGCCCGCGCCCGATCGGTTGCGCCATGGACCAAGTTCGAAGGCGCTTCGGCTACGACGCGGTGCACCTGGGCCAAGGGGCCCGCGGCGCGAGCAGGAAGGTCAGGTCCCCGGGCTGAACTTGCAGGTTGCGATGTCGCAATACAAGAACCCGTCGCCCGCGACCGAGCAGCAGTCGTTGTCGCCCGTGCACAGCTTACCCTCGTGCTGGCACGTGGGACTGCACACCCCCGATCCGCAGCCCATGCCCGGGCAACACTCGCTGCTCTTCGCGCACGCCTGGCCCACCGCCTTGCAGGTGGCGCACGTGCCCTTCACGCAGTCGTTCCCCGCGCAGCAGAACCCCACTGACGTGCCACAGGCCGAGCCCGTGGCTGAGCACGAGACGCACTTGCCCGAGATGCAGCCCGAGCTGCCGCAGCAGTCGTCACCTGGATTGCAGCTGGCGCCCAGCGCCTTGCAGCTGTTGCACTTGCCGTCGTCGCACAGAAGCCCCGAGCAGCACTCGCCGTCCTTCGCGCAAGCGGCCGACTGGTCGCCGCACGAGGCGCACAGGCTGTTCCAGCAGGTGCCGCTGCAGCAGGTGCTGTTCGACGAGCAGGCTTTCCCGTCGGGGCTGCAACTGCTGCCGCCGGATCCACCCGAGCCCGCCCCGCCGGATCCACCCGAGCTTGCCCCACCGGAACCGCCAGTGCTCGCGCCACCGGAGCCCCCCGCCGCGCCCGTGCCCGCGACACCGCCCGTGGCCGCCGAGCCGCCCGTGCTCGTGCCACCCGTGCTCGAACCGCCGGTGCCGCCAACGGACGAGCTGCTTCCGCCGCCCGAGCTGCCGCAGGCTGCGAGCAGCCCCAGGCTGATCACGAAGAGGGGTGTTCGACGGGTCGCCATCGTCGAAGCCTTACACGCTCGCCCGGAGCGAGTGAAGCTTTCGCGCGGGAGCGAAAGCCAGAGCCGCAATAGCGCCGGGTGATATGCTCACCCAAGCGGAGGTGCCCATGGCGCGGCGCTCGAGATTGGTAGTTGGAATTTCGGTGGCGACACTGGCCCTCGTGCAGGCCTGCAGCTGCAGCGACGAAGGCGGCGAAGAGGCTTCCAACCAGCCGGGGACGGGCGGCACCGGCGGCAGCGCGGGGGACTCGAGCAGCGACGGCTTGGTGTTCCCCGACGGCAATGGAGGCGAGGGCAGCGTGACCTGTCCCGGTGGCTGCCCCGAGGGCCAGATCTGCAGCAACGGGTTCTGCGTGACGGTGACCGCGTGCACCGCCGACGACGACTGCAAGAACGACACGTACTGCCAGCCCGGTACGGGCTGCATTCCGTGGGGCACGCCCGCGGGCAAAGACAACGATCCGACCTGCCAGGTCGGGCTGCCCCCTGGCAACTTTGCGCCCGCCATCAAGTGCGAGTTCTCGGCTCCGCCCGCGGGCGATCCGTTCCCGAACCACAAGGACGTGCAGGCCACTCCGGTGGTGGTCAACTTCAATGCCGCGGGGCAGGGGGTGCCGAGCATCGTCGCGCCGTTCACCGCGACGGTCGTCGGAGGCTACACCGAGAACCAGGGCGTAGTGCGCGTGCTGCGCGGCGACACCTGCCAGCTCGAGGCCAACCTGGGGGGCGGGCAAAGCGGATATGCGGGCTGGCTGATCTCGTCGTCCTCGGTGGCCGCCGGCGACTTGGACGGCGACGGCGCGGCGGACATCGTCGCCAACGCGGCGGACGGCTCACTCGTGGCGTTCACGCGCAAGGCGGGCGCCTGGGGCAAGCTCTGGCAGTCACCCACGGGCCTGGGCGGCGGTCAGTGGGCCGGGCCATCCATCCACGACCTGGACGACGACGGCGTGCCGGAGGTCGTCCGCCACGGCGCGGTGCTCGACGGCAAGACGGGCGCGCTGAAGAGTGCCAACCCCGCTGGCTACGCCACCTACAGCCAGGGTCTCGATCCGGTGCTCGCCGACCTCGACCAAGATCCGGGTGTCGAGCTGACCAACGGCCAGTTCATCTGGGAGTGGAAGGGCGGGGCTTGGGTGCAAGAGAGTTACTTCCCGGGTGCCACGCCGTCGGCCCCGGGCTTCGTGGCGATCGCGGACTTCGGCGCGTATGGCGCCAGCACGCCGGCCACCAATCCCGAGATCGCCGTGGTGCGCTCGGGGTACGCGATGATCTACGCAATCGACGGCTCGCTGCCCCTGGCGGCGCTGACCGTTCCCGGCGGTGGCGGTGGGCCGCCGACCATCGCGGACTACGACGGCGACGGCCTGCCCGAGCTCGGCGTCGCCGGGCAAGCATTCCTGACGGTGTTCGACATCGACTGCACGGCGACCCCGCGACCCAGCGGGAAGTGCCAGAACACCAACGGGTGCGACAACGCCGGCGGCGTTCCCGGCGCGTGCCCCACGGGCATCCTCTGGTCCCGCCGCACCCAAGACATCTCGAGCAACATCACAGGCTCGAGCGTGTTCGACTTCGAAGACGACGGGAAGGCCGAGGTCGTCTACGGCGACGAGTGCTTCGTGCGGGTGTACGACGGGACCAACGGGAAGGTCTTGTTCAGCCAGTACCGCTCGTCGTGCACCTGGTACGAGAACCCGGTGGTCGCTGACACCGACGGCAACTTCCGAGCCGATCTGGTCACGCCCTCGAACCTGGCGTGCTCCGACGGCGTGAATGGCATGGCGTGCAACATGCTCAACGCCGACGGCGTGGACCCGCAGTTTGCCGGGGCGGGCTGCCTCACCAACAAAGACTGCGTCAGCAACATCTGTGACAACGGCTACTGCCGCTGCACCACCACCTCGCAGTGCTGCGCCGCGGCCACTGACGCGGCTTGCCTCGACGCCGGTGTGAAGTGCGCCGCGCCGCCCGCCGGCCTGCCGGGCACGGGCAACACCTGTCGTGCCAACCACCCCAAGGGCGTGTCGGGCATCCGGGTGTATCAAGACGCGACCGATCGCTGGGTCCGATCGCGCACCATCTGGAACCAACACGCCTACGCGGTCACCCACGTGAACGAAGACGGCACCATCCCCAAGACCAGCGCGTGGAAGAAGAACTGGCTCGATCCGAAGCTGAACAACTTCCGCCAGAACGTGCCGGGCAACGCTAGCGGGCAAGACATCCCCGACATGACCGCGGGCATCGCGGGCTTCAGCTGCGGCTCGGGCGGCGCGCTCTTGAACGCGCCGGTGTGCAACCGTGGCACCGCCCCGATCGGGGCCGGCGTGAAGGTCGGGTTCTACGACGGCGCGACCAAGGTCTGCGAGGCGAGCACCACCGGGTCGCTGGCCCCCGGCAAGTGCGAGACCGTCACCTGCCTGTGGGCCACGCCCCCGACCAGCACCGCGGTGGACATCAAGGTGATGGCGGACGACGACGCGGCCAAGACCGAGTGCAAAGAGGGAAACAACGAGGGCACGGTGGTCGGGGTGAAGTGCAAGCCGCCGGCGTGAGTCAGCGCACGAACAGCATGCCGTGCTTCCAGTTCAGGTCGGCGTTGTACTGACACTCCGTCGACTCGCCCAACGCCCAGCCGTCGGCGCGCAGGCCGAAGGGCTCGAAGTTGGGGTGGTCGCGCACGAAGTACACATCGGGCTGATCGGTGTAGCCGACGTGAGTCATCATCGAGACGTCGCCGCTCGGCGGACACGAACCCACCACGGTCTTCACCGGGGGCGACAGCTGGAGTGGCGCGTTCAGGTAGCTCTTCAAGAAGCCGGCGGGCACGCTGGCCACGAACGCCTTGGTGATGCCGTAGCCGTCGTCGCGCTCGGCCAACATGATTTCCCCGATCGGCACGCCTCTGCCGGCCACGTCCATCGAGTAGGGCGCGCCGGGGCTGTCGGGCGCCCCGGTCGCGTGTCGCCAGCCGAAGCCGCTGCCCGCCGGGTCGCCATCCGAAGAACGCGCGACCAGCGTCCAGCCGCCGCCGTCGACCGTCATCTCGCAGCGGGCCGCGAACGGCGCTCCGTTCTTCGCCGTCAGCGTGTACAGGCCGCTGGCGGTGACGCCGCCCGCCTGCAATTGCTTGCAGCTCGCCGCCGCCGGGTTGCCGCCCGCGCCGCCGCCCCCTCCCGTGCCGCCCGCGGCGCCACCCGAGCCGCCGCTCCCGCCCGAAGCGTCGGTCGAGAACTCTTTCCCCGAGCATGCCGCGGTCAGAACCAAGGCCGCGAGCACCAGACAGCGAGAGGCCATTTCACCAAGTGAAGCCGGCCGTACAGCCATCGTCAATTCGGATCCGTCAGGTCCGCTCTGCGGTGGCGGCGAGGACCCAGCCGAAAGCCAACGGCTCGATCCGGGTCCGACGGGCCGAGACCCCGGCCAGCAGCCTTCGGAGCGCGGGCTCGTCGAGCTTCGAGGGGTGAAGGTCGCGCCGGCTGAAGCCCTGCGCTTGGGCGACGAGCTCGAGCACGGTGCGCTCGAGCCACACCAGCGAACGCGAGGCGTAGTTGGGTGTGGTCAAGAACACGAGCCCACCCGGTCGCACCACCCGGAACGCCTCGGCCAGCCACGCTGCCGCGTCGGGAACGTGCTCGATCACATCCATCGACACCAGGCCGTCGAAGTGGGCGTCGGGGTAGGGCAACGGAGCCCCGGGCTCGATCACGTCCGCGTGCGCGATGCGAGCGCGGTGGAGCTCTCGGGCCAGCTGCATCGCCCGTGGGTCGATGTCGGCCAGGGTCAGCTCTTTGCCCGCCGTCTCGATCTGATCGAGCTCGAAGAACGGTCCCGAGCCCAGGTTGAGCACCTGCGGACCCGGGACGCTGCTCACCGCCCGCGCCAGCGCCGCGACGATCGGGGCGTGGTACAAACGCCACGGGAACCGCAGCTTGAGCTGGTGATTCGAGAAGTAGTCGACGGGCTCGGGCACGCTCACTCCGGTCGCGAGCACACCACCAAGAGCTCGGCGGTCGGCGCCGTCTCGCCGTCCGCGGCCAGCGCCGCGCGCACCAGCTCGTACGCAGGCCGCGCCGCGCGGCGGCGCCAGCGCGGAAAGTTCGTCCAGCGGGTGGTCAGCTTCTTGTTCACCAGACCAAGCAGGGACGGCAAGAGCAAGAGCTCGAAGGTCACCGTGGTCGCCGTGCTCAGCACGGGGTCGACCTGCTCGACCCGGAGCCCCGCCTGCTCGACCCGCGCGCGCCAACCCGCTTCGTCGTACAGGTGGCGGTGCTTGAAGACGCCGTCCACGGCGCCCTGAAGGCTGCGGGCAGGGCCCTCGAGCCCGAGCGCGCCGAGCGCGCGGACGCTGAGAAACCAGCTGGCCCAGTCCCGGTTCGGCACGAACAAGTAGGCGCGGCCGCCGGGTGCCAGGCTGTCGCGGATGTTGGCGAGTGCGGCGCCGAGGTCCGGCACGTGCTCGAGCGAGCAATTGGCGATGCAGGTCGCGAAGAACCCGTGGGGCAGCTTGGCCCGAGTGATGTCCCCCAGGATGATCTGCGCGTAGGCGCGGCTCGCGAGGGCCCAACCGCCCTCTTTCGCGTCGACGTCGATGCCCCAGATCTCCGCGTCCGCGAAGGCGATGCGGGCAAAGAGCCCGTCGCCGCAGCCCACGTCCAAAATCGGACCGGGGCACGGGTAGCGGCGGATCTGGGTCAGCCGCGCGCACTCTTTCACGCACAGGGCCGCCGGCGCGAAGGGGAAGTAGCGCGCGAAGTCGTCGAACGACAACTCTTCCATGCCAGCGTCACCTTAGCAGTAGACGAATCACCTCGGCGAGCTTGGCTTCTGCGCGCTTCCGGCTCGCGGGCGAGCCGTGGGTCGCGTTCCGGATCAAGTCGCGCAAGTGTCTGCGGTCGGCAGCGGGGTGGGCCGACAGCAGCTCGTCGAGCGCCAGCGCGCCTTCGCCCATCAACCGCACGGCCCACTGCCGGGCCCGCCCCTCTTCCGGGCTGGGCTCCAGGCCCTTCGGCGGTGCTTTTCCGTGCAAGAGCAGGGTGTCCAGCCGGCTGGCGATCGCGCCCCACTCGCCGCTCCGGAGCAAGCCACGCACCACGCGCAGCTGGCGGTCCTTCGCCCGGGCGCTCTTGATCAGCCGAGCGTCGCGGACGGCATCCACCAGGCCCTCGTCGAGCCCGAGCCGGCTCAGCGTTCCGTCGCTGACCTCGACCAGCTCTTTGGTCAGGCGCGACAGCGCGTCTTCGCGCACCCGCCGGGCGCGCTTCTTGTCGCTGCGCGAGACCAGATCTTCGCCGTCGGCTTCGTCTTCGCGCACGGCCGGCAACCTAGCCTCGTCGCGACGGCCGGGCAACTCGCAGGCGGCGCACTGGGGTAACATTGTCAAACATGACCTCGTTCGACCCCACCGGCCGCACCACCCTTCGTCGCCGCAAAGAGCGCGGCTCGTACGACCGCGACGCCATCCACGCCGTCATCGACGAGGCGCTGGTCTGTCACGTCGGGTTCGTGCACGACGGCTATCCGTTCGTGATGCCGACGGCTCACGTGCGGGTCGGCGAGTCGGTGTACCTCCACGGGGCCCTACGGGGGCGGATGCTCGACGCGGTCGCTGCTGGGGCCTGTCTGACCTTCACGCTGCTCGACGGGTTGGTCCTCGGCCGAAGCGCCATGCACCACTCGATGAACTACCGCTCCGTGGTGGTGCTCGCGCGCGGTCGCGACGTCACGGCGTCGGACGAGAAGCTCGCGGTGCTCGCCGCGCTGGTCGAGCGTTTCGTGCCCGGCCGCTCGCGCGAGGTGCGTCCGCCGAGCGAGGCCGAGCTCACGGCCACGCGGGTGGTGGCCTTCGCGATCGAAGAGGCCTCGGCGAAGGTGCGCACCGGGCCCCCGGTGGATCTTGCCTCCGATCTCGACGCGAAGTGCTGGGCCGGCGTCATCCCCCTCGCAATCGTTGCCGGCCAGGCCGAGGCAGATCCCCTGCTTGGCGCAGACGTTGCGCAACCGCCGCAGATCTGAGCTGATCGTCGTCACTGGCGCGGGCCGCCGATCCTGACAATATTCACCCACGATGTTGCGCAAGCTCACAGCCGTCGCCCTGGCCGTTGGCGTGGTCGGAGTCTTCGCCGCGCCCGGCACCACGTCGGCCGCCACCAGCGATTCGCGGGCCGATGCCGCCGACGTCTACGTCTGCCCGATGCACCCGGAGGTCACCGACACCCGGCCGAGCGCCTGCCCGAAGTGCAAGATGAAGCTGGTCAAGAAGTAGGCAGCGCCTAGTTCCTGCGCGCCTTCTTCGCCTCTTCTCCGACCTTCTCGAGCATGCGTGCCAGCTCGGCCATCGCCTCGGGGCTGGCCTTGGCCTTCGGCGCCGATGAGGTGCCCTCCGGCGGCGGCGGTCGGGACGGTGGCTTCTTCCCCGCAGCGCGCCAGCCGGACCACGTCGGCGGGGGCCGCCAGGCAACGGCGTCGACCCGCTCGGCGCTCGAGCGCGGCCGCGATCGCCCGCCGCCCCGCGCCAGGTGACCGAGCAGCTTCCACGCTTCGTGGCCGTCGAGGGGCGGCACCGGGAGAAGATTGATGGCCATCAGCCACAAGTTGGTGAGGGTGAACACGCTCACCAGCTCGGCCACGAACGGTGCTCGTGGCCGACCGAAGAAGGCCAAGGCGGCGAAGGTCGCGCCGAGCAACAGGGCCTGGGCGAGCACGCCGCCCCAGGCGATCACTCCGCGCTGGGTGGCGGTCGCGCGCCCGGACCAGTGACACAGGCCGCCGAAGCCGGTGATGTCGATGCCCTCGACGCGCAGCCGGAACGCGCGGACCAACGCGGCGTGGCCCAGCTCGTGGATCAGCACCAAGAGGAAGAAGCCCGCCCAGAAGCCCGGCGCGAAGCGGAACCCGCTGAACACCAGGGCGCCGAGCGGGATCGTCCAGTGAAGCCGGATGGGAATGCCGCGCAGACGGGCGACGGTCAGGGAGCCGCGGTCGAGCATCGTCAGCGAATGGTAACCACCCGACGGGTCTTGCCCAAGGGGGGCCTTCGGGTGGTACTTGGGGCCGATGGACCCCAAGGTGCTTGCCACGGTCTTCGTCACGGTGTTTTTGGCCGAGCTGGGCGACAAGACCCAACTTGCCACCCTGCTCTACGCTTCCGACGGAAAGATCTCGAAGTGGACGGTGTTCGCGGGCGCCTCGCTGGCGCTGGTGGCCACTTCGGCGATCGGGGTCCTGGGCGGCACGGTGATCTCGCGCTACGTCTCCGAAAAGGTGCTGCACTGGGTGGCGGGAGTGGGCTTCGTGGCGGTCGGGGTCTGGACGCTGGTGAAGGCGTGAGGTCGCTCGTTCGTCTTGCACCGGCGCTCCTGGCCCTCGGGTGCGCACCCAGCGCGCCACGCACTGGCGACCCGCCCCCGCCCCCGACCCCTGCGGTCAGCGTTCGTGCCGTCGCGTCGCCGTCGGCCGCCCCGTCCGCCGAGCCCGCGCCGGCGCCCCCCGTCGATCTCGACGCGAAGGCCAAAGAGCTCGCCCAGCGCTTCATCATCCTCGACGGTCACATCGACGTGCCGCATCGCCTCTGGTCGTCCCGCGACAAGGCCGGCAAGCTCACCGAAGACGTCACGACCCGGACCGAGAAGGGGGACTTCGACTTTCCTCGGGCTCGGGCCGGTGGGCTCGACGCGCCCTTCATGAGCATCTACGTGCCTGCCAAGCTCGAGGGCGGGGGCGCCAAGAAGCGCGCCGACCAGCTGATCGATCTGGTCGAGGGCATCGCCCGGAAGGCCCCGGATCAGGCCCGAATCGCGCGAACCGTCGCCGAGGTCCGGGAGAACAGCAAGCAAGGCAAGCTCTCGCTCTTGCTCGGCATGGAGAACGGCTCGCCCATCGAGAAGAAGCTGGACAACGTTCGGCATTTCCACGGGCGCGGCGTGCGCTACATCACCCTGGCCCACTCGAAGGACAACCACCTGTCGGACTCGTCGTACGACGAGCGGCACACGCACCAAGGGCTCAGCCCGTTCGGCGAGAAGGTGGTGGCCGAGATGAACCGCCTCGGGGTCATGGTCGACGTCTCGCACCTCTCGGACGACGCGTTCTGGGACGTGCTCGGCGCGAGCAAGGTGCCGGTCATCGCCTCTCACTCGTCGTGCCGCCACTTCACGCCCGGGTGGCCGCGCAACATGAGCGACGAGATGATCGCCGCGCTGGCCAAGAAGGGCGGCGTGATCCAGATCAACTTCGGCTCGGGCTTCATCGACGCGAAGATCCAGAAGGCCGAGAGTCAGCGCTGGAAGGCCCGCGCGGCGCTGCTCGCCAAGCACAAGCTCGACTCGAGCGACCCGAAGGCCAAGCCCTTGCTGGACGACTTCGAGAAGAAGAGCCCGCCGATGTTCGCGACGGTGGAGCAGGTCGCCGACCACATCGACCACGTCAGGAAGCTCGCCGGCGTGGACCACGTCGGACTGGGCAGCGATTTCGACGGCGTCGGCGACTCGCTGCCGACCGGTCTGAAGGACGTGTCAGCCTACCCCGGGCTGCTCAAGGTGCTGCTCGAGCGCGGCTACTCCGAAGCCGAGATCGAGAAGATCTGCGCGGGTAACGTGCTCAGGGTGTGGGAGGCGGCAGAGGGCTTCGCGGCGGGGCGCTGAGCCTCAGCCCTGGCGCTTCACCCAAGGCACGTCGGCCGCGCCCGCCTCGTGGTTCGCCCGGCGTGCCAGCACGAACAGCAGATCGCTGAGCCGGTTCAAGTACACGATCAGCTCGTCTCGCACCGGCGACCCGCGGCGCAACGCCACCGCGCGACGCTCGGCCCGCCGGCAGACGGTGCGCGCGGCGTGCAGCGCGGCCGCACCCGCGGTGCCCCCAGGAAGCACGAAGCTGCCGAGGGCGGGCAGGCCCTCATCGGCCGCGTCGATGGCGTGCTCGAGCCGCTCGATGTCCGCGGCGCCGATCAGCGCCATCTTCATGCGGGACTCGTGCCCCGGCACGCACGCGAGCTCTGCCCCGAGCGTGAACAGATCGCTCTGGACCTCGGCTAGCACCCGATCGACACCAAGCGGCAGCTCCGCGGCGCGAGCCACACCGATGGACGCGTTGGTCTCGTCGACGCTGCCGTAGGTGTCCACCCGGGCATCGTCTTTGTCCACACGTGTCCCGCCGAAGAGCCCGGTCGAGCCGGAGTCCCCGGTCTTGGTGTAGAGCTTCACGCAGAGAAGATCTCTTGGATCTCGCCCTCGATGCTGGCGGCGGTCACCTTCTTCGCCAGCGCGAGCTCCTGAATCAGGAGCGAACGAGCCTGGTCGAGCAAGCGACGCTCACCGAACGACAAGTCCTTGTCGAACTTGAGCCGGTACATGTCTCGCAAGACCTTGGCGATCTCGGCGGGCAGGCCGCTCTTGAGCATCTCGGTGTAGGCGCGGAACCGGCGGTTCCACGGCTGCACGTCGACCGCGACCTCTGGCGCCCGAAGAATGTCGAGGATCTTCTCGGCTTCCTTCTTCTTCATCACGGCGCGGAGCCCGACGCGGGTCGCAGCCTCCATCGGCACCATCACCTTGAGATCCGAGTCGACCATCTTCAGGACGTAGCAGCTGGTGCGGCGCCCCCCGAAATCGCGATCCTCGAGCTGAACCACTTCACCAACCCCGTGCGCTGGATGCACGGCCCTGTCTCCAACCTTGAAACTGGGCGCGGTCGAACCATTCACCTGCGACTGCATATCCACTCCTGCTCGGCTCATCGGGGTCCCCCTGATCGACGAGTCGGAGGCGCTTACTACGAGCCGGCTGTCCGGGTCAATCACGACGCGCCGTTCGCCGCGAGAATCGACGGCCGAACCCCGAGGAATCACGGCAAGTCCGTGCCCTTCTCGGTCGGGGGACTCAAATCGAGAATTTCCCAGACCTCGGCCATCACCGCTGCCCGCAGCCCCTGCGCCAGCGGCATGGCGTCGACCTCGACGGCGAGTCGGATCGAATCCGGCGTGGCGACGATCGATGGGGGAGGAGCGCGATCGAGTCCCAAGAGCTTGCCGAGCCCGCTCTGCGTCAGGTCTTCCCACGCCTTCCCGAATCGGGTGGCGGCGTCAGGCCCGTCGCTCGCGAAACCACCCGCGATCACGATCACCGCGGACAGCTTTCCGCCCGCGACCGGTCGCACCGCGACGCCGACGGCGGTGGCCGTCGCGAAGAGGCCGCCCGCACCGCGGGTCCAGTCACCCGTGAACGGCCCCGGGGCGTAGAAGCGCATGGGCGCCGACTCGAGCTCGCGGATCGGCAGCGACGAGAGCGCCGAGCCCTTCAGCGCCGGTGGCGACTTGGTCAGCTTCTGGCGCGCGTACAGCTCGACGATGCGTGCCGGCAGGGCCGACCCCACCGAGACTGCGATCAGCCGCTCGTCGATGCGCACCAACGTCTCCGGGGTCTGGCCCACCACCCCCGAGAGCCGATGGATCCGCGGGTGCGGCTTGGCGACCCGCGTCCCGGCGATCAGCCGAGCTGCAAAGCGCTCTTCCGCCAGGGTAGAGGACGCGCGCGCGTCAGCGACGTAGAGCGTCGCGTGATCGAAGCCGGCGATCAGCCCCGCGTCCAGCGTGTCGAGCTCGACGCCGCTCGACTTCGAGAAGGCGCCCCTCCGCGACTTGGGGAGGATCAGCTCGATGGCCTTGGCGAGCTCGGCGTCGGAGGCCACCTCTTT
Organism: Myxococcales bacterium; assembly: GCA_016191785.1. GTDB lineage: Bacteria > Myxococcota_A > Polyangia > Polyangiales > Polyangiaceae > JADJKB01. The sequence goes on from JACPVJ010000196.1 coordinate 75,728, forward strand.
CGGGCGCCCCACCACCAGCCAGCGCAGGCCGGCGGACGGAACGTAGTCGGTGAGGGGACCATCGTGGAGCGGCGGGGCCTCGGCCGTGGCCGGCTTGGCCGGTCGCGGGGTCGCGGTCCCGCCGCAGCCCAGAGTCAGGGCGGCGCCCAGGCACAGCGCGCCGAGGGCCTTCACGGGGTGACCCGAAGCCGGCAAAAACGCCGGTTCTTCGAGCCGACTCGGACCAGGTAGCTGCCCCCCGCCTCCAGCGCGAACAGCGCGTCCTTGACCACCGCCCCGTCCACCTCGACGCCGCCGCCCTGGATCAAGCGCCGGCCCTCGCCGTTCGAGGTGACCAGCTTGGCGTGGGCCAACGCCTTCGCCAAGAGCAGCTTGCCACCCTCCGACGGCACGCTGGTCTCCGGGACCTCGTCGGGGATGCCATCGCCCAGGTAGGTCGCGCGGAAGGTAGCCTCCGCGCTCTTGGCCGCAGCCGCGTCGTGGAATCGGGTCACTACCTCGGTCGCGAACGCGGCCTTGGCGCCGATCGGGTCGTTCTTCTGGCGAAGGACCGCGATCTCGGCGGTCGTGCGCTCCGAGAGCAGCTCGTAGAACCGCCAGATGACCTGGTCGTCGACCTGCATGCACTTGCGGAACATGTCCACCGGCGCCTCGGTGAGCCCGACGTAGTTGTCCGCGGACTTGCTCATCTTCTTGCCGGTCACGCGACCGTCCTCGATCCGGGCGTCGATGCCCTCCAGGATCGGCGTGGTCAGCACCAGCTGCGGCTTCTGACCGTAGCGCTGCATCAGATCGCGACCGACCATCAGGTTGAAGAGCTGGTCGGTGCCGCCGAGCTCGATATCGCTCTCGAGCGCCACCGAGTCGTAGCCCTGGAGCAGGGGATAGAGCAGCTCGTGCAGATAGATGTCGCGGTGTTGCTCGAAGCGCTCGCGGAAGTCGCGGCGCTCGAGGGTCCGCGCCAGCGTGCGCTTGGCGGCCAGCTCGACCACCTTGTCGAGCGACAGCTTGGCGAGCCACTCGCTGTTGTACCGAACGCGCGTCTTCGACCGGTCCAGCACCCTAAAGGCCTGTTCTTGATAGGTTTTGGCGGCGGAAAGCACCTCTTCGCGGGTCAGCCGCGGGCGCATGTCGTTCTGCCCCGTCGGGTCGCCGACCATGGCCGTGAAGTCACCGATCAAGAACGTGACCTCGTGACCGAAGTCCTGAAACTGACGCATCTTCTGCAGCAGCACCGTGTGGCCCAAGTGCAGATCCGGGCGGGTCGGATCGAAGCCCGCCTTGACCTTGAGCGGCCGCCCTTCGCGCAGCCGGTCGAGCAGCTCGTCGCGCTGCACCAGATCGACGACTCCGCGGGTCAGCTCGGAAAGTTGCTCTTCGGCGCTCGGCATACGAAAGGCTCCGGAAGGAGAGTGATTTCTCGCTCTCCTTGCCGCGTCCTGCTCCGGAAAGCTACTCCGGATGCGAGGGTGGCTCAGTCGTCGTCGTCGTCGCTGTCGTCGCCGCCGCTGATGGCGGTGTGCCGGCTGGCGTTCACCAGCTCTTTCAGCTCTTTGCCGACCTTGAAGAACGGCAAGCGCTTCGCTGGCACTGGCACTGGCTGCCCAGTGCGCGGGTTGCGACCGTCGTAAGGCTTGTACGGGCGCACGGTGAAGCTACCGAAGCCACGGATTTCAATGCCTTCGCCTTTCTGCAAGGCTTCGGTCATCGCGTCGAAGACGCAGTTGACGACCATCTCGGCACGGGCCTTGGTCAGGTCCCCACGGGCTGCGATGGCTTCGATGAGCTCGCTCTTGGTCATGCCCCTCGAGCCTCCTCCACAAGGCACGATGCTTCGCCCTAACGCCTCAATTGTCAACGCCTTTTCGTGACGCGCCGGCGGCTGGGGTGGATCGGGCGGCCAGACCGCCCAGGACCAAGCCACCCCCCCGCCCCGAGATTTTCACGCGGAAAACCCCCTCCCGCAACGGGATGAGGGGGCCCGGCGTATCCGTGCACTCGCCCGCCCGCCCGTCCCACCGGGCGGCCCAGCGGACCCCTTCGGCTTCGAGCTCGACCTCCACTGGCCCGTCCCGATCGATGACCCATCGCGGGACGATCCGGTGGGCTCCCTCGGCGGCCGCCATCAGCTCGAGCTCGACTTCGGCGTCACGGAGGCGGAGCCCGTAGCGCCCCCCCGCGCAGGCAGCGGCCGGGTAGTCGGGGTGGGCGTACCCGCGCCGCACCTCGAGGGGCGGCCACTCGGCGCCCGCCTCGACGGAGGCAATCTCGGTCGGCACGTAACGCTCCACCCGTGGCGGCTCGGGGCGCGGGCTCGCGTCGAAGACGTAGCGGTACGCCGGCGGGCGCCCGAGCGCGTTCCACAGCCAGGTGTCGTGGGCGTCGCCGCGGAAGCGCGCCACCACCCGGTCGCGCGCGCCGGGCACGTGTCCCAGGTTGAACCCGTGGTCGGTGTTGACGAAGACCAAGCCGCGATCGACCCCCGCCGCCTCGAGCACCGTCGCCTCGAACATCGGCCGACCTCCTTCCCGGTCGCGCAGCGCCTCGTGCGCTCGATGACCGTGCAACCCGAACGCGAGGCACATCGCGCCCGGTGCGAAGCGACCGATGCGCAATCGGACGAGCCCCCACGCGGTCAGCGCATGCTCGACCGGCAGCGCTTCGGCCAAGAGCCGCGCCCCGCCGCCCGGGTAGTTGCCGTCGAAGTAGAAGGGCGCGTACGCCGCGATCAGCGCCATCACCACGAACGCCCCGAGCCGCACCCCACGCTCGTGTCGCCCCACGACCAGTGTGGCGACGACCACGGCAAACAGCGGCCAGGCGTTCATCACGTCGCCGAAGTGCATCCACAAACGCCGCCCGGTGGTCCCCAGCGCTGCGACCAGGCCATAGCCCTCGGAGAGCCGGCTCTGTACGAAGTCACCGTGCTCGAACACGCAACCGATGCCTGCGCCGAATCCGTAGCGAAAGCAGCCGGGGGGGCCGTCGGCCAGGGCGTAATAGCGAAGCTGCGTCGACCCGAGCCACGAGCCGGTGGCCGCGTGCTGGTGCGCGAGGAGCAGCATCAGCCCCGGCAGCGCTCCGAGGCCGAGAACCAGGAGCTCGGCGCGCCGCCGGCGCAGACAGAGCAGCCCGGCGAACGCTCCGGCGGTGAGCCCGGTGACCGGGCGGGTCGCGATCAGGAACCCGAGCGCGAGCCCCGCCACCAGCAGCCAGCGCCCGCCCTTCAGGGCCCCGAGCAGCGCCAGGCACAAGAGCAGCGCCGCCCAGCCGTGGGACATGGTGTCGGCGGTGTGATAGCGCAGCGCCGCGCAGAGCACCGACACGACCGCCGCCAAGAGCGCGACCTCGGTCTTGCCGAACAGCTCGCGCGCCAGCGCGTAGGTGACCCACGTGAGCGCGGCAGCGAGCACCGGGCCCACCGCCAGCGGCGCGCCCATCACGAAGCCGAGCGCGAGCAGCGCCGGGTAGCCCGGTGGGAACAGCACCGCGAGCGAGGCCTGTGCCGGTGGCGTGAGCAGGAAGCGACCGCGAAACGAGCCGGACGGATCGGGCACCGGAAACGCCAGGTACCCGCGGGCCATCGCGCGCGCCTCCAAGTAGTAGCTGGTCGCGTCGATGATGCGGGGCCCGCCGCGCAGGTAGTGGTACAGGTACCCGGCGGAGAGCAGCGCGGCGCCCAGCGCGAGGAGCGCGAGCGTCAGCCTGGGGCGGTCGCTCGCCGCGCGGGCGATACGATCGGCGCGCAGCGCACCGGCCGCCAGAGCCCCGAGGCCGATCGCCAGCACCGCCCAGGCCAGTGTCTCCTGCGGTAGCCCGAAGGTCATCGGCTCACCGGGGCTGCACCAGCCAGAGGTGGTGCACCGAGTGCTCGGACTCGAGCGCCTCGACCTGGAACGTCACGCGGCCGACGGGCAGGTCGGCGGGGAGATCGAGCGCCCGCTCGACCCAGCCTTCGGTTCGATCGAACGCGATCTCGCCCACCCTCCGGCCGCCCGCGGTCACGGCCAGCTTGCCCGCCCGGGCAGGCGCCATCCGAAGGACGAGGCGGGCGCCGCCGCCGGGGGACGACAGGAAGAACTGCTGGCTCTTTCCCGCAGGAACGATCCGGCCGGCGTCGAACAGGTCACGGTGCGGCTCCTTCGGGTGTGCCAGCCGCTTCAGGTCCACGTGAGGGACTCCGAACTCGGTTCGATAACCGTGATCGGTCTCGCTGACCACGTCGGCGAAGTCGATCTCGTCCACGACGACGTCGCCTTCTCGCGTCGAGAAAGGGCGGGCGCTGCCTTCGAGTGCGCTCCAGTCGGGGCGATACAAGACCTTGGCCGCTCCGCCGCAGATCACGTTGCCGCTCACCGGGACCTCTCCGACCACCTCGCCGAACCACAGCGGCAAGACGCCCCACCACGACGGGTAGATGGCCATGATGTCCGGCCGCTCGCCGGGGGGCATGCGCTCGATCAACTCCACGGCCGCTCCCACGCCCTGACGGGTGGCCCGTGCGAAGGGCAGCCCGCGCATCCCGCCCAGCCCGATGATGTCGAGGGCTGGCAAGTCCGCGGCGTACGGGATGGCCCCGGCGTCGCCCAGGAGCACGCGTTTCGGTGGCGCCGGCAGCATGTCGCGCAGCAGCCGACCGGTGCGGATGTGCTGGTCGCGGATGTTCCGCGACGCGCGCCCGAAGAACCAGACTTGATCGCGGAACTTCGGCTGGTGCTGCCACGCAAAGGCCCCCACCGCCGAGACCACCACCGAAGTGACCGCCACCCGCAGCACCAGGCCGCGCCGACCCAGCGCGAAGCTCTTGCTCACCATCGCGCCCACCCCCAAGCATGCCGCGAGCAGCACCCACGTCAGGGCGGGCATGGTGTAGCGCTCGTTCTGCCAGCGCACCTGGCCGTTGAGCGCCACCGTCAGCACCCAGAGCACGGCGCTCGCCCAGAGCAGCAGCGCAACGCGCCGCGTGCGGCGGGAAAACAGCGCGACCGCGCCGAGCGCGAAGGGCAAATAGCCCACCGCGAAGGTGCTGCTCAAGTGGTACTCGGCCACGCGCCGCACCTGGTACTCGACGTGGAACTTCCAGGCATTCCATGCCTCTTGCGCGCTCAAGTGCGGGTGGTGCAGCTCGAGCTTCACCAGGGCGCCGGCGGCCGTGCCGTCTCCGGTCAAGAGCTTGTTGGCGAGGGTCTGCGCCATCAGCACGGCCAGCGCGGGACCGCCGGCGATGACCGGGATCCAGAGCGCGCGCCGCATTCCCAGGGACCGTCGCACCAGGAAGCCGGCCGATGGCGCGAACACCAGGACGACCACCGCGGACTCGGGTCGCGTCGCCACCAGCACCGCGCACCAGAAGCCGAGCAGCCCGGCGCAAAGCCAGGGCCGCGGTCGGCCGACGGCCTCGGGCGGCCCCCGGGTCAGGTCGTCCCAGGCGATCAGCGCGGCCACCCACACGGCCAGGAAGAACGCGACCTCCATCCCGCTGAACAAGCTCCACGACAGGACGCCCGTACCGAGCAGCGCGGGCGGCACCAGCCAGCTCGCATATCGGGGCAAGTCGCGGAACAGTCGACGCGCTGCCAGCAAGAGCGCGAACGTGCAGACGCACGCCACCACGCCCGCCCACATCATCAGCGAGAGCTTGCGAAAACCGACCCAGTATCCCAGCGACAGCACGAAGGGATACAAGAGGCTCGTCCCGCCGCTAGAGTAACCGTTGCCCTCGGACCACTGGAAGGGGTGCCCTCGCGCGATCGAGCGGGCGAAGTCGAAGTGGATGAACACGTCGTCGAGCGGCCCCGACCAGTCGCTGGCGGCGGCCAGCGGCTGGTTCGAGGTGTAGAGGATCTGCTGGCGCATCGACCCGTAGAACAGGCACGCCACCCAGAGCGTCAGCGCGCCCGCGAACAGGGCGTACAGAACACGCTCGGAGCCGACCCCCAAGCCGACGCGAGCGCGCGGCTTTCCGCTCTCGGGGCCCGAGTCCATCGCGGCCGCTTCTAGCATTTGCGTCCCCTGCCCCGGGTATTCCCCCGTACAAATCGATGCTTGCCCAGAGGGGGCGGAGGCGCTCTACTACCTGCCTCCCCAAGCAATTCCTGCTTTGGAACGCTCTCTGCCCACCCCCCGCTTCGCCGGATGACGATGCGCTGGTTCATTGAGGTGTCTCGCCTCGGCGAGGACACGCCTCTCGAGAAGTACTGCCTCGAAGCCAAACAATGGCAGGCCGCGCTGCAAGAAGCGCGGAAGCGCCGTGGTGACGCCGGGCCCCTCTCGAAGTTCTCCATCGAGCTGCTCGAGCAGGGGTACCGCGCCGTCGATCCGTCCCAGAAGATCCGCTACGTGGTCAACAAGGCGCCGCCCGACGCGTCCCTGTCGCAGCCGCCGGCTGCGCCCGCGGCCGCCGCTGCGCCGGGCTCGTTTCCGTCGCCCCAGGTCCCGACGGCGCCGGTGATCAAGTCCGCCCCGGAGCCGGCGGCGTCGACCGACCCGATGGCGTCCCCCGCGCCGCACAGCGACCCACTCGCCTCGGCTCCGAAGACCGATCCGATGGCGGCGCTCCCGCCCGAGTCGCATGCCCCGCGCACCGACCCGCTGCCGCACCCGCCGCCGACCGTCACCATCCCACCCGACCAAGTGCCCCCGATTGGCGCCGGGTCGCCGTCGTCGACCACTCAACCGATGACCCCGCCGGGTACCCAGGCCGCCGCCCCACCCGCGGCGCCGCCGCGGCCCGCGAGCGTGCAGCTGACTCAGCGCAGCTTGGAAGCGGCCCGCGAGCCCGACTTCCAGGTGGTCAAGAAGCGCGAAGAAGAGCCGACCGAGAAGACGCCGATGCTGTACCGCGAGTACTCGTACGCGGTTCGGCCGGGCACCGAGCGCGCGAGCGTCGAAGTGCTGCTCTGGCTCAGGTTCCGCGAGATCCGGACGGCGCTCGAGGGGCGCACCGAGCGCAAGTTCCTCCAGTTGGCCGTGTTCGACCACGTCTTCGAGAAGAAGCCCGCTCGTCCCCCGATCGCGACGCTGATGTGGAAGGACTGGCGCGGCGATCCGATGCTCCAGTTCCCCGACCCTTCAGGGCCTGTGGGGACCCTGTCGCCGCCCGCGGTCACCGCGCCACCGCCAGCCGTCACGCTCCCGCCGAGCACGACCCAGCCCGCGGCCGCGCTCACCGAGCCCGCGTCGCCGCCCACCGATCTGGTCCCGGCGAAGCCCGAGCCCGCGCCGGTCGTGTCGCAACCCTTCGCGCCGGCGCCCTCGTCGCCGATCGCGTCCTCCAAGCCGCTCGAGCCACCGGTCGCGCCGCCGGTCGTTGCGCCGGCGCCGCCGGTCGCCGCGCCGGTGCCAACCGCCGTTGCGCCGTCGTCGCCATCGTCGCCCGCAACCGTTCCGTCCGCGCCGCCGGAACCGCCCTCTGCACCCGCGACGTCACCCATGGCCGCGCCGGCGCCGCTCCTCGCTCCCGAGGCACCCGCAGCCGTCGCGCCCGCGCCCGCCGCGCCGGCGCCCCCCCCTGCACCCGCAGTCGCCGCCCCGGCGCCCGCCGCGCCCGCACCTCCCGCCACGCCCCCGCCCGCTGCAGCACCCGCGCAAGCGGTCCAGAAGCGCCGCGCCGACGAGGATCTGATCGGCGAGCTGTTCGAGTCGATGCACGACCTCCACTTCATGCCCGACATGATGTCCGGCGTGGAGTTCGTGCTCGGCATCTTGGTCAAGACGCTGCCCAGCGAGGCGATCTTGATCCACATCTTCGACATCAACCTGCGGCAGTTCGTGGTGGTGCGGGCGCTCGGCGTGTCGCCGCAGGCCGTCGTGCTGCACCGCACGCCCGACCGCGAGGCGCTGTTCCGTCGGGTGATGCGCGGCACCCGTGCCGTCGTGACCCGGAACGCCTCCAGCGAGGAGGCCTACCGCGCCGACCGCTGGACCCTGCTCGGCGTCACGCCCGAAGTCGCGATCATCAGCCCCGTGCAGCAACACGGCCGCTACCTTGGCGCCATCGAGCTCGCCAACCCGCAAGGCGGCGGCGCGTACACCGAGCACGAGTCCCACGCGCTCGACTACATCTGCGAGCAGCTGGCCGAGTTCCTGGCGGCGCGGCCGATCGTGGTGGACGCCGACGTGGTGCTCGGCAAGCGCTGAAGGTATGTTCGATCCGCCATGCCCGTGCGGACCCGACGCGAACGTGTGCTCACGTTCTTCTTCGTGCCGGCACTGGTGTTCGCGGTGGTGGTCTTGCTCGGCGTCACCTTCCGCAACAGCTTCCAGCTCGAGAAGCTGCGCGAGCAGTCGGTCGTCGAAGCCACGCTGACGCTCGCCAACGAGAAGGCCGACCGGCTCGACAAGCGCATCATCGAGCAGGACAACGCGGTGCTGTCGCTGGTCGACGTGGCCGACCGCGAGACCTTCGGTCAGCAATGGCTGACGGTGGCGGCCCGGCAGACCCCGACCGTCAGCAACGTCTTCTTGATCGACCTCGACTCGAAGGACCGCGAGGTGGTCGCCTTCGCCACCCGCGTGCCCCCGCTGCAGGCCGAGAGCGAGCGCCGGCTGCTGGTGCGCGAGCTCTTGCCCGAGCTCGAGCTGGGCGAGCCCCGGGCCCAGCTCAGGCATCTGCACAAGACGGTCGACGGGCAGAGCTACCTGCTCAGCTACTGGCAGCGCGAGGCCCGCGGTCGAAGGCTCGTCCTGGGCGCGTGGCACGACGTGCCGCGCGTCGTGCACGATCTGTTTCCCGCGCTCTACGAGCGCGACCAGAACGCGCGCGTCAACGTGGTGGACGAGAGCTCGCGCGTCGTGTTCGGCCCCAGCTTGAGTCGCGGCAGCTTCACCTTGGGTCGTCGCTTCGAGACCACGCTTTACAAGTGGAGCGTGAACGTCACGCTGGTGAGCGCCGCCGAGCTGACCGCGGCCGTGGCCCGCCGCCGGTCACTCGAGCTGGCGCTGGTGGGCACCTCCTGGCTGGTGGTGCTGGTCGGCCTCACGGTCGTGCTCATGGCCGCCGCCCGCGAGCGCAAGCTGTCTCGCTTGAAGAGCGACTTCGTCGCCAACGTCTCCCACGAGCTCAAGACGCCGCTCTCGCTGGTGCGCATGTTCGGTGAGCTCTTGCAGAGCGGCCGGGTGGAAAACGACGAGAAGCGTGATCAATACCTGAAGATCATCGTTTCCGAGAGCGAGCGTTTGGGCGCGCTCATCGAGAACGTCCTCGATTTCGCCAAGGTCGAGCGGGGCAAGGCGGCGTACCACTTTTCGGCTGCCGAGGTGCGCGACGTGGTCGCCCGCGCGGTCGAGGTCTGCCGCGCCCGCGCGCAGCGCGACCAGGTGGAGCTGGTGCTGGTCCAGTCCGACGACGCCCTCAGCGCCCAGATCGACGAACGCGCGGTCGAGATCGCGGTCATCAACCTGGTGGACAACGCGCTCAAGTACGCGCCCGACGGGCGGCGCGTGCAGGTGCTCACTCGGCGCGTGGACGACCAGATCGAAATCCGCGTCGTGGACGAGGGGCCGGGGATCCCGGCGGAAGACCGCAAGCGCATCTTCGAGCGGTTCGAGCGCGGCCGAGGCGTGCAGTCCAAGCAGATCCGCGGCAGCGGGATCGGGCTCGCGCTGGTGAAGCACATCGCCGAGGCGCACGGTGGGCGAGCGTGGGTCGAGGTCGCGCTGCCGCGTGGCAGCGCGTTCGTGCTCACCCTGAAGGCCCGTGAGAAGAACGGTCAGCCGGTGAGCATGGCGCCGGGCCGGGCCGCGGCGGGCCGCGACGTGGCAGTCTGAGCCGATTCAGCGCCCGCCTTCGTCCGCCTGCCGGGCGTGCTCGAGCAAGAGCGCCGAGATCGCCGCGCGGATCTCGTCGGCGCCGCCGACGCGCTCGAGGGTGAACTCGAACTGGCCGGTCTTCCAGCCAAGAATGTCGAGCAGCGCCTCGCGCGAGGGCACCGCGCCGCCGTCGCCCTCGAGCTCGACCCGCAGGGCGCGGCCCTCGCGCAGGAACACGCGCGCGACGCGTTCGCCAACCACCACCAGGATGCCGGTCTTGCGCTCGACCGCCAGGAACGAGAGCAGCGATGCCGCCGAGACGTTCTCGAGATCGCCCCGCAGCGTGCCCGCGGTGTCGCTCTCGGCGGCCTGGCGCCGGCGGCGCACCACCCGGTGAACGCGCAGCAAGAGCTCGTCGGGGTGAAACGGCTTGGGCATGTAGGCGTCGACGCCGAGCTGGTAGCCCTTCAATCGCTCTTCGTCGCCGTCGAGGGTGGTCAAGAACACCACCGGCACGCCGCCCAGATTCGGGCGCGCGCGGATCATCCGGAGAAGCTGCCAGCCGTCCATCCGCGGCATGTTCACGTCGGTCAGTACGACGTCGGGCGGATCGGCGATGCACATCGACAGCGCCTCGAGCCCGTCGGCCACGCAGCGCACCCGATCCCCCCGGCGCACGAACGGATCGGCCGTGTACTCGCGCCACCGCGGGTCGTCGTCCACCACCACCACGTCGAGCGCATCCGGGTTCCGGGTCGACACCGGGACGCTTTGCCGCGAGCGAGGGCCGGGTTCCTGGGGCATCGAGGGGCGCCCAGTTTAGGCGAAATCCGGGCGGCTGCCGAACTTATGGCTCTGCGGCCGGGATCCCCGCGCGCGACGCCAGGATCCGCACCTTGAAGCCCAGCTCTTGGCTGAGCGCAACCATCTCGCCGAACACGTCGCCGTAGGCGACGGCCACGTGGTTCGAGAGGAAATGGGCCATCAGATCGTCACGCGAGACCCCGAGGTCGGCGGCCATCAGAGGCCACTCGCGGGTGGTGCCGTTCCACCACGCGTCCCGCACCGCCGGGGGCAGGCACACGGCTTCGCCGCGGCCGACGTCCATCCACAGCGTGTCGGCCTTCAGGTACGCGCGGGCCCAGGTGATGGGGCCGGGCAAGCTCTCGCCCGCGAAGGTGCCGCCCGGCACCGGGAAGTAGCCGGCGGGCTGACGGTAGCTGTGCACGCCCGAGAGCGTGCTCGGGTCGTGGTTGAACGCGTACGCGCCGCACGACCCGCTGTTCAGCAGCACCCACAAGAAGCGGCCGTCGTGCTCGGCGCCCCAGCGCACGTCGTGGAACATCACCGCCTGGTGCAGGCCCTTGGCCAAGAGCAGGCGCTTCAGCATCTCCATCGGCAGCGCGTTGCCTTGGTCGGCCTCGGTGGCGCACGCCACCGTGTCGCCGTTCGACTCAGGCCGACACGTCGAGTTGAGCAGGCCCTCGGCGAAGTCACTGGGCGGGCGCAGCGAGAGCAGCCCCAGCTGGTACTGCCAGCCCAGGCAGTCGGCCTTGTACTCGCCGATCATGTCCAGCACCGCGAGGTAGTCGCGCAGCTGCTCGCGCGTGGCGGTCTGGTCGAAGTCCCCGGCGTCGGGCGCCTTCCAGTGGAAGGTGACGCCCTTGTCCACCACGAACCGGAAGGCGTCGTCGATCCGCTTGTCGCTGACGGTCTTGCCGCGATCGATGATCCACGCCTGATCGATCTTGTGCTCGGCGAAGCCGTGCCGCGAGAGCAGCCGCGGCCCGAAGTAGCCGTTGATCATGCCCATGCTGGTGTCGCCCAGCATCAGCATCAGCGGGTGGCGGGCGCGGATGCCCGCGGCCACCTGGCTGGCCAGGGTAGCGGCCTCGGCCGACACCGGCGCGTGGCCCGAGAGCGCCGCCTCCGAATAGCCGACCCTGCCGGTGGTGCACCACTCGTCCAGGCGAGCCATGAACGCGGCGTCGCTGGCGAAGTCTTCCGCCGACGTCCAAATGCGCGAGTGGGCGCGCCCCACCGTCTCGAGACACGCGCCGGTGTTGAGCAGCCCCACCAGCCCCGGCCACTGCCCGCTGAAGTTCGAGGCGAGCAAGAGGGGGTTGTCCTTGCCCACCACGCCGTCGGTGGTGTGCGGGCCGTACACCCAGTGCACGAACATGCCGATCATCGGGTCGGAGACCGGCCCAAGCTTCTCGATCGACTCGTGGGGCTTGGTCAGAAACCCCGGCACGCGATAGGGCGCACGCCCCAGCTTCTTCAGCGCCGACTCGAGCTTCTGCGTCGCCGCTTCGATGTTCGGCAGCGCGAGCTCGTTCGGGCGTGCTCGACCATCCCCGGGCCAGAAGACCGCGACCTGTTTCGCCATGGGGAGATACTTAGCTCACTTCGGCGGGGGCGGAATCACCACGGCCTTGGTGGTCACGCCGGCGCCGCCGAAGTCCGCGTTCGGAAAGGCCGACAAGAGGCAGGCGCTGCCGTCGTTGGTGTCGATCTCGACCAGGTTTCCGCTGCGCGAGAAGCCGTACACTTTGTCCCCCCAAGCGGTGATGCCGTACATGCTGCCGTAGGCCGTGTTCTGGTTGTCGGTGCACGAGGTGTGCTTGACGATCTGCCCGCGCACTGCCTTGGTCACCGACAAGATCGAGGCCTTGTTCAGCTTCGACACGTCGATCTCGATCAGCGTGTCGGTGGTGTTGCAGTTGCTGGTGGCCGGTGGGCTCGGGCAGTCCCGCACCGTGGCATAGCCGATGGGGTTGCCGTCATTCTCGACGAACACGATGTCCCCCGACAGCTCCCACGGCTTGGCCTGATGGGTCTTGGCGTAGGTGTGACCGTTGCCGTCGGTGGCCGGCACGTCGCCGAACGTGCCGCGTTGCGACACGTCACCGTTCTTCTCGATGGCCCACAGCTCGCCCGCCGTGTTCCCGGCGACCAGCACCTCTTCGGTGGGCGACACCACGCCGATCGGCGCAAAGGTGAGCGCGTAGAACTTCACGTCCAACCCGACCGAGAGCGGCGTCGACTTGGCGCAGTGCACGGTCTTGTTCGCGATCTCGAGCTCGTGGACCTGGGTGTGGCTGATGCCCCAGAGCTTGCCGTCCTTGTCCACCGCCACGTCGGTCATGGCCGGATCTTCGCCGGTGTCCCCCACGCAGTCGAAGTCCCCCAGCTGCTCGAGGCTGGGCGAGGCCGCCGTCGGATCGATGCGGAACAAGGTCGTGTCCGTGTGCACGTAGACCAGCGCGCTCTTGCCCGCCGACCCGTCGGTCCCCGAGTCGATGGAGAGGCCCCCCGAGCCGCCAGCGCCCCCGGCCGAGCCGCCGGCGCCCGCCGCCCCGCCCACCCCGCCCGCCCCGCCCCCGGTGCCACCGCTGGTGGCGCAGGCCGCGAGCGCAAAGCCGAACGCAGAGACCCAGGCGAAAGAGGGCAACGAACGCATGCCGCGCACCCTGACAGCGCCGCGCGCCGAGCGCAAGCGCTAGCCCTCGTAGACTTCGTCTTGCTCGATGCGCGACAGCACCCAGTCGAACTGCCCCGAGGTGACCTTGACCTGGCAGTGGCCGCACTGCCCGGCCGCGTTGATCGCGAGTGGGGCGCCGCAGCTCGGGCACACGCCGTCGCTCTTCGCCGGGCCCTTGGCGGTGCTGGCGCGAATCAGGGTCCAGTACTCGGTGTACTCACGGTCCCGGTTCTTGTCGCCGCCGACCACCGCGCCGTCGCTGTCCCGCACGGTGTAGTCGCGCCCGGCGGCGAACACTCGGACGGTCACCGCGTCGAACCAGCGATCGCTCGTGACGCGCGCCAGCTCGATGCGGCCCAGGCGCGGGCTGTCCATCATGTTGCGCAGGCCCGAGCGACGGTAGGCGTCGATCCAGTAGGTCTGCGCGGTCCAGAGGTTGTCGCTCAGATAGGGTCGGGCCTGGTCCCAGGCCAGCGACGACCACGCGACCTGCATGGTCTGGAACACCAGTCCGACCCGCGTGAAGAGCGCGTCTTGATCGAACGCCGGGTCGCGCTGGCGCAGCGCCGCGAGGGCAGAATCGAGCTCCGCGTCGATCCGCGTGGGCAGCTCGCTGCCCTGCTCTTCGGTCGCGCCGGTGAGCATGGGGGGGCGCGCCTCGCGACCCAGCACCGCGATGCCGCTGACCACCCAGTCGAAGGCCCCGGTGTCCACCACGGCCTGGCAATAGCCGCAGGTCGAGCCCATCACGCGATCGAGGGGCGCGCCGCAGTTCGGGCACGAGAACACCCGGACCCGATCCGGCGGGCGGCTCTTGGCGCCCGCCTTTCGGGTGAAGACCCACAGCTCGCGTGTCCAGTAGCTGGTGGGCTGCGCCCCCGGCGCGGTCTCGGTGTAGTTCGCCTCGAGCTCGATGGCTACCTTGGCCGCGTTGGGCGTGACGCGCACCTCGTCGTAGCGCATCGAGCCGACGACCAGGGTGCTGACCGGGATCTGGCCCAGCGACGCCAGGGCGCTGCGCGTGCTCGCTTGCAGGTAGGGCCCCAGCGTGTCGAGCTGGCCGCCGCCGCGGGCGGTGTGTGCCTCGGCGTAGAGCGCGTAGACGAAGTCCTCGAAGCTGACGATCGAGAAGTCCGGGTCGCTCTGTTTCAGCGCTTCCAGCCTGGTGCGCGCCGAGGTGACCGTCTCGGGTGACGGCGGGGCGGCCGTGCTCCAGCCCTTGGGCTTCCGCAGCCAGCGCAAGAACAGCACGCCGCCCAGACCCAGCATGGCGGTCGCGACCAGACCGACGACACCCAAGAAGCCGAGGGCCACGACCTCGCCCTCGCGCTCGTTGTTGCCCCGCACGCGGGTGGCGGCGGGGCGCGGAGGAACCACGCCGTAGACCGACGGCGCCCCCGCGGTCCAGGTGGTGGCGCGCTCGCGCGCGCTGCCCACGCGATAGGTGTAGACCTTGGGGGCCGGCGTGCTGGGCGTCGAGCTGCCGCTGCGCGTCGACGATGAACCCGAGCTCGAGGTGGACCGCGACGAGCTGGAAGAGCTGGAGCTGCGCGACGAGCTGGACGACGACGACGACGACGAGCGCGACGACGACGAGGAGGAGCTGCTCTTGAACGAGCTGCCGCCGCCCGGGCGCCCCAGTGAGGGGTGAGTGAGCAGCACGGCCGCCGAGACCGCGGCGAGGGCGAGGGCGCGCTTCAAGACACCATCCCGTCGGGTAGCTCGTTCACGTCGTCGTGGGCCCGGGGCAACACTCGCGACAATGGGCCGGACATCTGGGTCAGCCCGCGCTCGAGCTGGCTCAGACCGTCGCCGCGCACGGCCGCCATCACCTCGACCACGGCGCGCCCGAACTCGGCGCCCAGGCGCTTGGCGTCGACGCCGACGTCGGGCACGACCTCGACCGACCGCTCGAACAGGCTGACATAGATCAGGATCCCGGTTCGCGCCGAGGTGCCGTCGATGCGCTGCTCGTGGAACGCGGTCAGCGCCGCGCGCCGCACGTTCTCGCGGAGCGCACTCTTCGGCACGAACAGCCGGCGCAACGCTGCCACCTGCGCGCAGAAGAAGGCCGCGCACCCGTACAGGATCAAGAGCGCGGGCGGCACCAGGTCGTCGGCGAACTCGGCGGGATGGTAGACGTAGGCAAAGAGCCCGAGGCCCGCCAAGAGCGAGGCAAAGCTCAGATCCGCCGCGCGGTAGCTGCCCGAGCTCTGGCGCACGGTGACCACCACCTCGGCCGAGGTCTTGGCCTCGAGGGCGATGACCGCGCGCTCGACCCGGTGCTTGGCGTCGTCGCTGAGCCAGTCGTGCTCGCCCGACATCAGCTGGGCCCCCCGACCACGGTGACGTTCGGCATGTGGTTCTTCAGCGCCAGGGTCACGGCCTTTTGCAGGTTCCACTGGAGATCGAACTCGACCTCGAACGCGCTGCCGCCCTCGAGCTGCGCGGAGCTCTCGGCTTGCACCCGCAGGCCGCCCACCTTCTTCTTGGCGGCGAGGTCGAACACCAACAGATCGGCGTCGACCCACCCCCCGTCGAACTCGGAGCGGCTCGAGCCCGCCCGCCCGACGGACGGACGCACGAACGCGCGCGTGCGCAGCACGAACAAGAAGTCGAGCTTCTCGCACACGTCGAAGTGCTTGGTCGCCGTGTATCCGGTCCCCGAGGCGGGGGCGGCCTCTGGGTGGAGGGGATCCCACGGGTGCCGCTCGGTGTGGACGAAGGCCGCGCAGGTGTTCACCAGGGTCGTGCCGCTGATCCGCGCGTAGACTAGGCCCAGCTCGTCGAGGTCGCGCAGGTCTTCGGCGTAGACCAGGGCAGCGTTGGCCGGGGTGGGCGTGCCCGAGGTCATCTGGAACGACGCCTTCACGTTGGCCGGCTCGTCCTGGTCGAGCAGGGGTGTCTTCTGCAGCGCCTCACCCACGGCCTTCACCGCGGCGAGCTTCTGCTCCACGCGCGCCCCGCGCTCTTTCACGATCTCGTCGATGTACGGCCCGCAGCCCCAGAGCAACGCCAAGCCCCCGCCCAGCAGAATGGCTCGGACCCGGCTCATGGGATGGCCTCGCCCCCTTGGCTCACGTTTTCTTTGGTGAAGGCCCGCGTACCGAGCACGATCTTCTTCGGCACGCTCTTGCCGGCCAAGAGGTCGAGCGCGGAGTCGATCGCCTCGGCCCCGCCCGTCGGGTAGAGGAAGGTCGCGTCCAAGATCCCCTGCTTCACGTACTCGACGCCCTCGTGGGGCAGGGCATCGATGCCGACGAGCTTCAGCTCTTTCTCGCGGCCGGCGGCCTTGGCCGCCAGGTACGCGCCGTGGGCGCCCGGATCGTTGTGGGCGTAAACCAGATCGATCTTCTTCCGGGTGGTCAGGGCCGATTCCATCTCTTTCCGCGCGTTCGGCTCGAGCCACTGCATGTCGGCCTCGAACACGACCTCGAGCCCGGGGTGCTTGTCGAGCTCGAGCCCCTCGCGGAAGCCCCGGTTGCGATCTTGACCGGGTGTGCTGGTCATCAGGCCCTTGAGCTCGACGATGAGCCCCTTGCCGCCCAGCGCCTTCACCGCCCACTTGCCGGCCTCGCGTCCGATCTTCACGTTGTCGGCGCCGATGAAGGTCGTGTAGTCGTCGCCTTGCACCGCGCGGTCCAGCACGATCACCGGGATCTTTTTCTTGTAGGCCTCGGCCACCGGCTGGGTGAGGGGCGCCGCTTCCTTGGGGCTGATGATCAAGAGGTCGATCTTCTGGGCCACCAGCTCTTCGACCTGAGCCCGCTGCCGGAGCGAGTCGTTCTGCGCGTCTTTGAACACCAGCTTCAGGTTCGGGTGCTTCTCTGCCGCCTTCTTCACGTCGGCGTTCATCTGCACGCGCCACGGCTCGCCCAGGTTGCACTGGCTCATGCCGACGAGCCAGGGGCTCTCGGCCGTGCCGCGCTGGGCCTGGGCGGTCGCGCTGGGGGCCGCGTCGGTCTTCGCCGGCCCCTTGCACGCCCAGAGCGCGAGCGTGCACGCGGCGGCGAGCGTGGCTCGGGTCGGTGCGGGCATGGGGCGAGACGCTAGCATGGTAGGATCTGCCAATGCGACGCATCGTAGTTTCGGCCTCGCTGGCTCTGACCGTTCTGGCGTGCGGCGGCTCCGACGAGAGCGGCTCGAGCAGCAGCGGGGGCACCGGCGGCATCGTGGCCAGTGGTGGAGCGAGCGGCACGGGCGGCGATGTCACCGGTGGCAGCGCCGGATCCGCTGGCGACGCCGGGACCGACGCTGGCTGTACCGCCACCAGCTGTGCCGCACCCGGACACGCCTGCGTGAAGGGCGCATGCGTCGAGGACTGCCGCGCTCCGGGCGCGAACGCCTGCGCCACCGGCAAGGTCTGCCACGTGGGGGACGACGACCCGGGCAAGTGCGTCGCGCCGGGCAGCGGCTGCGTGATCAGCTCGGCGCCCGCAGCCTGTGGCTCGCTCACCTGCGGCCCGGGAACGCGCTGCGACGGCGCGGGCGCGTGCTACCCGGCCCTGCCGTGCAAGGCCATGAAGTGCGACGGGGGAACGTGTCACGGCACCGAGTGCGCGTGCACGCGGCCGGCCCCTGCCTGCGCCCCCGCGCCGCTCGGCAAGGTGGGCGACGCCGGGACGCTCAACGACCCCAAGTTCTCGCGCTGCGGCTCCCTGGCCAGCTGCGATGGCGGCATCTTCGATCTCGACTTCGATCAGAAGTGCAACGCCTGGGGCGTGACCATGATCTCGGGCACCGACTACCTGCGCAAGATCGACCCCCAGGGGAAGGTGACCGAGTACGCCGGCGTCACCAACCTGAACATGGGCGAGGTCGCGGCGATTCAGGGCAAGGGCGGGTTGTTCGGCGGCGGGCTCGACGACATCGCGCTGACCTACATCTGCTGCGCCGCCTGCGGCTGCGTGCTGTCCGGTTCCGGCGGCAACCCCCAGGGCGTCGCCGCGCTCGACATCTCGAACGGCTCGCTGCCGATGAAGATCCCCACCGCGAAGTTTTCCTCCGGCACAGGGCCCTTCGGCACCCCCAACGTGGACACCGGGCCCTACGGCCTGACCTGGGGGCTCGACCAGGTGCTCTACGTCGGCAACGTGGACGCGAACGGCGACTATCACGCGCTCGACTTGACCACCCAGACCAGCAAGGTGGTCGCGACCTTCCCGAAGCGCGTGATCGCCAGCGCGCCGTTCGACGCCGCCCGCATGATGGTCGGGCTCGAGGGGGGCGAGGTTCAGCTGATCCCGGTGCTCGGAAAGACCGGCGCACCCAAGACCCTGATCACGCTCTCGACCCACATGACCAGCCTGGTGCGCGACGCGTGGAGCGGGCGCGTCTATGCCGAGCTCGGCGACAAGAGCATCGTGTCGTTCGCCGAAGACGGCTCGGATCTGAAGCCGTTCCAGACCGCCCCGGCGCTGGGGCGTATCACCCTGGCACCCGACGGCTACCTCTATCACCTGACGCTGGGCTGGCCGACCAAGGCCGAGATCGTGCGCTGGCAGCTGCCGACTCAGCTGTGAGTCAGCCTAGAGCCGACCACGGAAGCGTTCGCGCGCCCAAGCGGTACCGCAGCGCTGCGCTGCGGCTGGACGCGCCGCGCTCGCACGCCGAGCCTCCCTGTCCCAGCACCCCGTGAAGCGGGCGCTCGCGACGGCGTTTGCCGTCTTGCTCTGGGCGACATGCGACCGCCTCGGTCGCGAATTGCGACGGCAGCGCGGCCTTTCCCGGAAATCTCTACGACGCCAGTCCTGCAATTTCTTGCGACGTCAATTCGGCCGGCAACAGATGGCACCGCGGTCCCTCCCGGAAATCTCTGCGACGCCAGTTTTGCGATCTCTTGCGATGTCAATTCGGCCGGCAACAGCTACATGCAGGATTTGTCCTCGAGCCGTCGGCACATCGCGCGGAGCATGCGTAGCTCCTCTGCGTTCGCGGTGCCCGCATCCCGCTTGCGAACCAAGGCGTCGCGCGCTTCATTCATCGCCTTGGGGTCCCCTGGAGGTGGCTCCAGCCATGGCCAGGCAGCGGACGCGCTAGGTTGTGCTGGTGGCGCCACGCTGCCCGCTGATGGGCTTGGGATCCCGGGCTGCGCGTCCTCCAGCGCGGCGTCTGCCGCGGGCGACGCAGTCCGGGACGCGCGGTCACAGCCGAGGGCCGTCAGACACATCACTGCCAGCGCAAGCAAGTCACGTGCTCCGGACATCTCTTCGCTCCGGCTACGGATTAGCCGCTGGGTAAGACACCGACTTCACGCAGGAGGACGGATAGAACAGCTTGCACCCCCCAACGCAGGACTTCAGCTTGCTCTCGCAGCATTTGAGGCATTGCGTCCAGAGTGCCCCGGACGCTCCGAAGTACTCGAAGCAGAACGACCCGCACTCCGCGTACAAGTTGTCGCAATCGGCCGGCGACGGGCACTTAGTGTCCTTACATTGCTCCGCCTCGAGGCCCGTTGGATCGATCGCGTTGGTCGGGTCTGACGCCGTGTACGAGTACACGTTGAGCCCACCGGCGAGTCGCACGGGATCCTTACTCACCCACCTCCCCACGACCGGGTCATAGTCGCGAGCCCCAAAACGCGTCAGCCCGGTCTCGTGATCGAGCATCCCTCCCGCGAAGCCAAACGGCACGAAATCAGCTGCTCCCGCGATCAGCGTCCGCTTCCCCCACGCATCGAAGTTCGCGCGCCATGCCACTGTCCCGGTCGCGACGTCAACCAACGCTCGCGGCGATCCCAGGTGGTCGCTGAGCACCCGATACGTCACGCCACCGCGCACGACGTACTCCGGCACGTTGCTCTTCGAAGCGTAGACAAACCTCGCGACCAGCGCCCCGCTGCCGTCCAGCTCCGCCACCGGGTTCAACTGATTCCGGTAGAGCCAACGCCGCTCGAGCACGCCGTTCTTCTTCTTGCCCACGCGGCGGTCCTGGCCATCCACCAGGTACTGGATCACGTCGCCGCCCGGCAGGTCCACCTGCACCAGGTTGCCACGCACGTCATACGTGTACGTCGTGGTCCCGCCTGTATCCGTCTTCGTCCGCAGCTCGCCGTTGGCGGTGTACGTGTACGTCGTCGCGCCGTAGCTCAG